>DASUUC010000099.1:0-66333 GCA_036374335.1 Acidimicrobiia bacterium | reverse complement strand
TTCCTCGAGCGCCAGGACCTGCTCGAAGACCTCCTCGCCGATGACAACCAACCGGTTCATTTCGTGTTCGCGGGCAAGGCCCATCCTTCGGACGAGACCGGCAAGCAACTCGTGGCGGAGCTGATCGAGGCCACATCGACGGCGAGGGCCAATGGACGCATCACTTTTGTCCCCGACTACGAGATGGACATCGCCGCAGGTCTCGTCCAAGGTTCGGATATCTGGCTGAACAACCCGATCCGCCCCCGTGAGGCCTCCGGTACCAGCGGGGAGAAAGCGGCCTTGAACGGAGCGCTCAACTGCTCGATTCTCGACGGATGGTGGGCCGAGATGTATGACGGGCGCAACGGCTGGGAGATCACGCCGAGCCCGTCAGATGATCCCGGAGCCAGAGATCACGAAGAAGCGACCAGGATGTTGGAGACCATCTCCGCGATCGCCACCGAGTATCACGGCTCCCGCTCTTTGTTCCTCGGTCGGATCAGACACGCCTGGTCCACCCTCGGACCGAAGGTCACCTCGGCGCGAATGCTGCGGGACTACCAAGATCGAATCTATCGGGTCTGCTGATCAGGAGAGGGTGTTGAGGATCCCGTGCAGGGGGATCGCCACCCACGACGGACGGTTGTTCACCTCGTATTCGAGCTCATAGGCGGCTTTCTCCACGACGAGAGCGTCGAGCAGCAGTCGAACATGCCCTGGCTCGGTGGGGATGATCCGGGACCCGTCGACCGTCTCCAGGTAGCCAGTGAGCAACGATGCAGCCAGCCAGCTGTGGATGGCATTTGCCCACTGGTCCAGGATGGCATGGGTCTCCTCGTCGATACCCGCTTCAGCCACCTGATGGAGGGCCATCACGATGGCGTAGTGGTAGGACCGCACCATCCCGGCGACATCACGGAGGGATAGACGCTTGAGTCGGCGTTGTGACAAGGGACGCTGCGGCTCCCCTTCGAAATCGATGATGTAGAAGTCATTTCCGGTGAATAGCACCTGACCGAGGTGATAGTCGCCGTGGATACGGATGCGATCACATCTGATCTTCTCCGCGGTGATCGCCTGGAGACGATCGAGTATCTCTTTCTCCGCCCCCACTGCGCGATCGATGAGCTCGGCGTCCTCGGGCCGGAGTTGAGACTTGCGACGACGCAGGATCGAAAGACTCGTGCGGACCGTGGAGCGGATCGATTGGTACGTGGAGCGTTGTTGGAGTGTCGACAGCGGCTGCGGAGCAAAGACGGGGTCGGCCGGTTCCGAGGCAAGAGCGAGGTGCATCTCGGCCGTGCGCTTCCCCAGAAGCTCGGCTTCGGCGAGGTAGGCGCCCATGAGCTCGCCTGCAGCTTCCAGATCGTCGCTGCTCACTTCCAGCGGATGGCGCACACGGGGCGGCGGGGCAGGCACCACTTCTCCGGACGCCAGGATCGTCTCGAGAGTCAACACGGCACCGTCAAAGGTGTGATCGAAGAAGTTCCGTTGACTGGGCACCAGATCCTGGAAAAAGGCGATGGCCGCCTCCTCGCCATCAACCTCTCCGGTTATCAAACCGGCAGCCATGGGCGTGTTGGCGAATTCTTGTCGCTCGGTGAGAAAGCGGCTCACCTCGACTTCAGGATTCGCCCCCGGCTCTATCTTGCGGAACAGCTTCATGATCAGCTCGTCACCGAAGAAGACAGAGGTGTTGGTCTGCTCGGCATCGGTATTTCGGATGTTGATGTCCTCGCCCAAGGCACGCAGATCGCGCGACCCTTTCAGGCTCTGGGAGACGAGGCTCACATGTCGTCCCCTGATCTTGCGCCGGCGCGCGGCGAGCCCGAGCAGTTCCAGGGGTAGCGCCGGCCGTTGCATAGCGTCGTAGATGACTGCCGGTTCCTCGACACCGGTCACTTCAGCGATGATGGCGTCCGGCCGCTCGCTGAGCAGACCCTCCGCTTCGGGTCCCGCGGCCAGGGCCAGCGGCATGAGATAGATCTCGGCATCGGCGTCCAAGTAATGGAGTCTGATGAACGCCATCCTCGCTTTTGAGGAGGGCATCTCGATCAGGTCGATCAAATCGCTGTCCCGGATGGTGTGCGCCTTGCTGCGAAACCATCTCCTCCTCCTGATGTCCGTCACGAGAGCGCCCTGCAGCTGCCCACGAGCCCTCCACACAGCCTGTAGATCTCCGCCACGGACGCTGATCGTGGGTCGCCCGTCCGGGACTTCCTCGACTTCGGGCCGCAGCGAGTACCAGTAGATGTCGTGGGCCCCCACCGTGAGCACATACGGACCGTGGCCCACTTGAGGGAAAGTCGCCCTCCCCAAGACCTCAACCGGGTGGATCCCGGAAAAACCATCGAGCTCCAGGGTCACCGGCTGGACGTGGCGGGAGAGGTTGGCAACCACCAACACCGCGCGGTCGTCGAGACGGCGGAGAAAGGAGAGCACCTTTGGGTTGTCGCTGGGCACCACCTCGAAGGTGCCCTGGGACAATTCGGGGAGGCTCTTGCGCAACGCCAGAGAGCGTTTCATCCACCACCACAACGAGTTGGGATTCTCCCTCTGCACGTCGACGTTGATCGACTCGTAGTGGTACTGGGGGTCGGTGATCACGGGCAGGTACAGGCTTTGCGGATTCGCCTCCGAGAACCCGGCATTGCGGTCACCGGACCATTGCATGGGTGTGCGAACACTATTGCGGTCACCCAGATAGATGTTGTCCCCCATGCCGATCTCATCGCCGTAGTAGATCACCGGCGTGCCGGGCAATGAGAGCAGGAGACCGTTGAGCAGCTCGATCTCTCTGCGGTTGTTGCCCAACAGAGGTGCTAGCCGCCGCCTGATCCCGACGTTGATCCGCATTCTCGGATCATGGGCGTACACCCGGTACATGTAGTCCCGCTCCTCGTCGGTGACCATCTCGAGAGTCAGCTCGTCGTGATTGCGGAGAAAGATGGCCCAGGCCGCGTTCTTCGGGATTTCAGGGGTCTGCTCGAGGATGTCCAGTACCGGGAACCGGTTCTCCATGCGCACCGCCATGAAGAGCCGGGGCATGAGGGGGAAATGGAACGACATGTGGCATTCGTCACCGTCGCCGAAGTAAGCCACGGCGTCTTCAGGCCATTGATTTGCCTCGGCGATGAACAGCCGGTCTTCGTACTTGGCGTCCATGCGCGCCCGCAACTTCTTCAGGAAGTCGTGGGTCCGGGGCAAATTCTCACACATGGTTCCGTCTTCCTCGAACAGGTAGGGGACGGCATCGAGCCGGAGCCCGTCGACTCCCATGTCCAGCCAGAAGTCGAGCACGTCGAACACCGCCTCGTGGACGGCGGGATTCTCGAAGTTGAGGTCAGGCTGATGCGAGAAGAAACGATGCCAGTAGTAGGCGCCGGCAATCGGGTCCCACGACCAATTCGTGGCCTCGGTGTCCTGGAAGATGACCCGGGCTTCTGAATAGAGATCCGTGGTGTCGGACCACACATAGAAATCCCGTTCCGGGGAGCCCGGTTTGGCATTCCGTGCCTTCTGGAACCATGGGTGCTGGTCGGAGGTGTGGTTGATGACCAGCTCGGTGATCACCCTGATCTCCCGGGAGTGGGCCTCACGCAGCAGTCTCTTGAAGTCTCGCATCGTCCCATACGCGGGATTGATCGACTTGTAGTCGGCGATGTCGTATCCGTCGTCACGCAACGGTGAGGGGTAGAACGGGAGCAGCCAGAGGGCGGTGACCCCGAGGTCGCGCAGGTAGTCGAGCTTGGAGGTCAGACCCTTGAAGTCCCCGATCCCGTCTCCGCTGTCATCACGAAAGGCACGGACGTGGGATTCGTAGATGATGGCATCGCGGTACCAGGGGGCCTGATCAGATGAAATAGTCGAAGCCCTCCTCGGTTCGGGCCTTGCCCCGAATGCTGAAGACATGAGCGGGGATCCCTTCGTGGTCCAGTTGGACGAAGTTGTGCTGCCCGTCCCATTGATAGCGACGATCGGTCAGCAGATCGTGCACCGAGTACCGCTCTTCGGCATCGACGCCAAGGGCCGACACGTCGAGATCCACCCAACCGGACTGGGTGTGATGGTGGTCGAGGTTGACGACGACCAGCACGGCATCGTCGTCTGCCCGCTTCGAGTAACAGATAATCATCTCGTTGTCGGTGGAGTGAAACGTCAGTCCTTCTTGGCGCTGTAGTGCGCGATGGGCGCGGCGGGCCCTGTTCACCCGGGTGATCACCGGAGCCAGCGAGTCGTCGCGGTCGAGATCCCAGTGTCGGATCTGGTACTTCTCCGAGTAGAGGTACTCCTCGGAGCCCTCGCGAAGCGGTCGATTCTCCATCAGTTCGTAGGCCGGTCCGTAGATGCCGCAGGCCGGGCTCAAGGTCGCCGCCAGGACGTACCGGCTGATGAAGGCGGCACGTCCCCCGGTCTGTAGCTCCTCGGTGAGAATGTCCGGCGTGTTCGGCCAGAACGTCGGTCGGAAATAGTCGGCTACGGCCGCCAGGTCCGACATGTATTGGGTCAACTCCCATTTGGTGCTGCGCCAAGCGAAATAGGTATACGACTGGTTGAAGCCGGACTTGGCCAATCGGTGCATCACCGCAGGGCGGGTAAAGGCCTCTGCCAGGAAGATGACGTCAGGGTGGTCTTCGCGAATTTCAGGGATCACCCAATCCCAGAACGGGAACGACTTGGTGTGGGGGTTGTCGACGCGGAAGATTCGGATGCCCTCGTCGATCCAATGGTCGAACACTCCCTTGAGGGCGGCCCACAAGCCTTCGAGATCTTCGGTCTCGAAATCCAGAGGGTAGATGTCCTGGTACTTCTTGGGCGGATTCTCCGCGTACTGGATACTCCCATCCGGGCGGTGGCGGAACCATTCGGGGTGGGTCCTCACCCAGGGATGGTCGGGTGAGCATTGGAAGGCTATGTCGAGGGCCAGTTCGATGTCGCGGGCTTCGGCGGCGTCCCGGAGAGATCGGAAGTCGTCGATCGTGCCCAGGTCTGGATTGATGTCGGTGTGTCCGCCGTCCTCAGCCCCGATGGCCCACGGAACACCAGGATCGTCCTCCCCGGACGCGAGCGTGTTGTTGGCGCCCTTCCGGTAGGTGGTGCCGATGGGGTGGATCGGCGGCAGGTAGAGAACGTCGAACCCCATGTCGGCCACGTAATCCAGCCTGGATTCGACGTCGGTGAAGGTGCCGTGCTCGCCGGCCTTTTTGGACCAGGAGCGAGGAAACAGCTCGTACCAGGTCGAGTACACCGCCTTCTCCCGGTCGGCTACGACCGGCCAACGCGTCGACGACCTCGTCTCCCGGGAACGATCCGGATGAGCTCGGGCCAACCCGACGGTGTCGGCGCCGGTACCCTTGGCCAGCCGTTGTTCTGGACTGAGGGAGGCATCGGCGAGGGTTTCCGCCATCGACCACAAGGCCCGAGCGTCGCCGCCTTTGGCGCGGTCAGCCGCCGATGCCAGTAGTGAGGCTCCGATCTCCAGTTCAACCGCGATGTCCACTCCCGCCTCGGCCTTCTTCTCTATCCCGGAGAGCCACGTCTCGAAGTGATCCACCCAGCCGGCGATCTCGAACTGCCAGAGACCTAGCCGATCGGGTGTGAAGCTGGCCCGCCAGCGGTCGTTACCGAGAAACTCCATGGGCGTCTCGGTCCAGGTGCGAGCCGACGCGAACCGATAACGCAGCACGCAACGCACCGCGTCGTGGCCGTCGGCGAAGACATCTGCCTGCACTTCAATCGGATCGGCGAAGATCGACTTGGCGGGGAACTTCCCCCCTTCGACTTCGGGGGAGACTCCTTCGATGACGACTCTTCTCTCGGTGGCCGGGGACCTAGCCATCAAGATCGATTCACAGGATGATCGGAGGAAGTGCGCATGAACGGCACGACGGACTCTTCGAATACGTCCCGCCCTGTCTTGCCGTCGAGGTTGGAGCGGGCTTTGTCCAGGATCGCGACGAAGCCGGGCTTCAGATCCCTCTCAACGGCGCGTCTGGCCAGGTCGATGACCCGACCCGCCTGACGAAGGACGAAGACTGTCTCGAGACCGGAGATGTCGTCGAAGAACCAACCGCATGAGGTGTACATCAACATGGCACGGTGCTGGATCTCGAGCAGGTCGATGGCGAGCTTTCTCTGTTCATCGCTCAGATTGGGACGGCAGTGCCGATCGAGGAACTCGTCGGTGGGCTCACCGAGGATCACCTCGATGTACTCGTCACGGGCGACCCACGGATCCTGCAAGACGGTTGCTCCTCGAGACTCGAAGACCTCGATCAGATCGTCTCTGAGATAGTCGAGTGACTCGCGCAGAGGAGCGCGCCACTCCTGAGTCCAATCGGGATGCTGGCCGGTATGGCACCCACAGTCTCCGCGCCATCGGTCCACCCCGTGGGCACAACTCCACGAGGTGCCCTCGATGATCCGCGCGATCCGGGTGGGCGGGTGTTTGGCGAGGAAGGCCGAGTAGTTGATGAGCTCGACGTCGGGATCGCCCTTCAGGTCCTGGATTGCCTTGGCGAGAGCCATCTCCCCATGTCGGTGGTGGTGCCCGTAGGTCTCGCCATCAGTCGCAACGTGAGACAGGTGCGCTTCACTCCCAGGCTCTCCCAACGCCTGGACGAGACGTTTCGCCAGAATCGAGCCGTCTTCGAGGATCCCGTTGAAAGCGATCTCCTGGGAAAGGGGTCCGTTGTAGAAGAAGACGCTGATGGTTCTGCCACCGAAGAGCTGCACCGTATATGGGACGCGGGTGTCGACGCCTCCCCCGATGACATCGGTCCACTCGCCCTCGTCGAGCGTCGCCGCTGCCTGATACGGCGAAAGGATGGTGTACTTGATGCCGGCCTCGGCCATGAGCTCGAGACTCTCCAAGTCGACGGCCGTTTCCGGTAGCCACATTCCCTCGGGGTCCCGTCCGAACCGGTGACGGAAGTCGGCGATTCCCCAGACGATCTGGGTGCGTTTGTCACGCCGATTGGAGAGAGGAAGGATGGTGTGGTTGAAGGTGTGAGCCACGGCCGTGCCATGACCGTCGAAATGTTCGATCGAGGCCGAGTCCGCCGCGATGATCTGCCCGTAGGTCTCGGGCTCGTGCTCTTCCAGCCAGTCGAGAAGCGTCGGCCCCCAGTCGGAGCTGACCCACTCGTAATTGTTGATGCGGGAACGGACAGCACCGTCATCACCGAGGATCTCCGCCCTGGTGTTGGGCGCGTAGCACTCAGCGGTGATCCGCTCGTTCCAATTGGCAAACGGCGCCGCGGAAGGCTGGACTCCCACCTCCCCAGTAAAAGGGTTCTCCCGCGGCGGCTGATACCAATGGCCATGGATACAGACGTAGCTGCTATGGCTCAATGCAAACATAGAATTTAGGCGGTCGGCGTCGCTTATCCAGGGCTTGTCGATAGTCTGAAACTGCCATTGCGGCTTACTCCTCTTCGACCGTGTCCCGGGGGAATTGCTTCAGGATCACCGTGGCTAGAGGCGGAAGGGTCAGGTCGATGGACTCGGGACGACCCTGATGGGGCACGGACAGTGGCCCGGTGTCCACACCCCCAAGGTTTCCCTGCCCGGAGCCGCCATAGACGTCGGAGTCACTGTTGAGGATCTCCGCCCATCTGCCCGGCCGGGGAACACCGATCCGGTAGTGGCTTCTGGGCACGGGGGTCATGTTGTGGACCACGAGCAGAGTCTCTCCGTCGCTCCCACGACGGAAGTAGGCCAGGATGCTGTTGGCCGAATCATTGACGACGGCCCATTCGAACCCTTCGGGTTTGCAGTCGGTCTCGTGAAGAGCCGGATAGTCGCGGTAGACGCGGTTGAGGTCCCCAACGAGACGGGAGATGCCCCCGTTGGCTTCCCGATCGCCGACACTCCAGTCGACCTGCCCCTCATGGGCCCACTCGCCACCCTGACCTACTTCCCCACCCATGAACAGCAACTTCTTGCCCGGCTGGGTCCACATCTGTGTCAGGAGAAGGCGGAGGTTGGCGAATTTCTGCCATTCGTCGCCCGGCATCTTGGCGAGGAGAGACCCCTTCCCGTGGACCACTTCGTCGTGAGAGAGCGGCAGCATGAAGTTCTCGGTGAACGCGTACACCGCGCGAAAGGTCAGCTCGTGATGGTGGTAGCTGCGGTGTATGGGGTCTTGTGACATGTACTCGAGGGTGTCATGCATCCAGCCCATGTCCCATTTCATCCCGAAGCCGAGACCCCCGACGAAAGTGGGGCGGGAGACCATTGGCCAGGCGGTGGATTCCTCGGCGATGGTTTGGGTGTCCGGATAGTTGAGATACACCGCCTCGTTGAACCGTTGCAGAAAGGCTATGGCCTCGAGGTTCTCCCGTCCGCCGTGCACATTTGGAGTCCATTCCCCTTCCGACCGGGAATAGTCCAGGTAGAGCATCGAAGCCACGGCGTCCACCCGAAGCCCGTCGATGTGGTACTTGTCCAGCCAGAAGAGGGCGTTGCTGATGAGAAAGGCCGGGATCTCGCTTCGGCCGTAGTTGTAGACCAGAGTTCCCCAGTCGGGGTGATAGCCCTGTTTGGGATCAGCGTGCTCGAAGAGATGTGTCCCGTCGAAGTACCCGAGACCGTGCTCGTCGTTGGGAAAATGGGAAGGGACCCAATCGAGGATCACTCCCAGTCCGGCCTGATGGAATGCGTCGACCAGGGCCATGAAATCCTGGGGTGTCCCGTAACGGGACGTAGGTGCGAAGTAGCCGGTCGTCTGATAGCCCCAGGATCCGTAGAAGGGATGCTCGCTCACCGGGAGGAACTCGACGTGGGTGAAACCGAGACCCTTCACGTACTCAGGGAGCTGCTCCGCGATCTCGACGTATGTGAGCGGCCGGCTCTCCTCGCCTCGTCTCCATGAGCCGAGATGAACTTCGTAGACGCTTATCGGCGCTTCCAGGGAATTGCGGTCGCCACGGCCGGCCATCCAGGTGTCGTCATCCCACACATAGTCCAGGTCCCATACCTTCGATGCCGTCTTCGGGGGTGTCTCATGGTGAAATCCGAACGGATCAGCCTTGTCGACCTGATAGTCGCCATTGACGATGTGGTATTTGTAGGCGGCGGCGTGATGAGCGCCTCCGATCACACCTTCCCAGATGCCGGACACCCCACGGGGCGCCAACGGCTCGGAGTCCGGGTCCCACCCGTTCCAGTCGCCCACCACCGAAACGCGGTCAGCACTGGGGGCCCAGACAGCGAAATAGGTGCCCCCTTCGACGGGGTGAGCTCCCAGCTTCTCGTATAGCCGGAAATGGGATCCTTCATTCCACAGGTAGAGGTCGTCGTCGTTGAGGAGGGTTTTGGCTTGGTCGGAGGTCACGCGTCTCTCAATATCCAGACGGACACGAGGCTAACCACCGACAGCCGGGGATCGTCAACCGGGAACCCGTGACAGCCAGGCCGCGGCCACGTCGAAGAACGGCTCCTGGCGCTGTTTCAGGGCGGCCACGATCCGCCGGGTCTCCTCGCTCGCGCGACGGATCATCTCCGCCGAGTACCCGTACTGCTGTTGATGGATCTCGAACTCGTCTTCATCCTGGACCTCCACCGTCCCGTCGCGATAGACCGCGACGTCCAGATCGAGGTCGATCATCTCGTAGCGGCCATCGGACACCCAAACCGGTGGAGTGACGATGTCGACGAAAAGCGAGTATGTGGGGTGGGTGGTGCCGTTGTAGTGGAGATGCCACCAGCCGCCACGGGGGGCACAGAACACCGCATCACCAGTGGATGGACCAACGTCTTGTTCGCCTTTCCATCGCCTCGAGCCCTCCGGGACTGCCATCCAGTCACCCCAGTCGTCCTCCCCGAGCCATTGGGCTTCGAATCCCCAGTGGATTATGTCTGGATTCTTGAAGAACTGGACCGTTACCGGACGGGTCAAGGGTGCCCTTCCGGACCGCTTGCGACTGCTTCCGGCTCCGGGGCCGTTTCGGGGGGTGATGCCGTATAGCTGTACGCCCACCAAGCCAGAGCGAAGAACCCGAGGGCGAGGACTGTATGGACCAGTTTGAAGGGCAGAGACCCATCCCCGACCCAATTGACGATCAGACTTCGGACCCAGAGCAAGACGGTGAACACCGAGAACACGAGGAGGGCGGGCTTGCGGGCCGACTCCAACTGCGGCAACGCCAAAGTCGCTGCAGCAAACAAACCGATGAGCAGAGATCCGCCGATCCGCATCCACGCCCCGATCCCTTCCCCGCTGGTGAGCAGACCGATCCGTCCTCCCCACGCGGCCAGCGTCCACACTGTGATTCCGATAGCGAGAGCGACTCTCATCCGCCGATGTAAGACATCTCGACGGGGACGGAGAGACGTGCAGTGTTGGAGGATCTGATCTCCGAATAGCGATCATCACGCTTGCCCCAGACCTCATCGACGGTGGCTCCGAGATCGCCTCCCGACCTGATGACCTCGCGCAGGCTGGTACCTGAGGAGGCGAACAGGCAGGTGTACAGGGTGCCTTCGGCCGAGATCCTCGCTCGGGTGCACGATCCGCAGAACGGCTTGGTCACCGAGGCGATGACCCCGACTTCGCCTGCTCCGTCGAGATATCGAAATCGATTGGCCACCTCTCCGGGATAGTTGGGCGGGATCGCCTCCAGAGGGAACTCGGCGTCGATCGACTCGAGAATCTGGTCGGCGGATACGACGTCGTCGAGCCTCCACCCATTGCTGTTGCCGACGTCCATGTACTCGATGAACCGGACGATGTGCCCGGTGCCCCGGAAGTGCCGTGCCATGTCGACGACGGCGTGCTCGTTGACTCCCCTCTTGATCACGGCATTGACCTTGATCGGTCCGAGACCGGCTTCAGCGGCAACGTCGATCGCCTCGAGGACCGTTGCCACCGGGAACCCGACGTCGTTCATCTTCTGGAACGTCTCATCGTCCATGGCATCGAGACTCACCGTGACCCGGTCGAGCCCGGCATCGGCGAGGGCGTTGGACTTTCTCGCCAGCAACGACGCGTTGGTGGTGAGAGTGAGGTCTTCGACACCGTCGACACCCGCGATGAGACCGACCAGGTCTTCTATTCCCTTGCGAAGCAATGGCTCGCCGCCGGTGATCCTCACCTTCTTGACGCCCCGTGCCACGAAATGACCTACTACTGAGGTGATCTCCTCGAAGGTGAGCAACTGGTCTCTGGGTAGGAACTCATAACCCGGACCGAAAACCTCTTTGGGCATGCAATAGGTGCACCGGAAGTTGCAGCGGTCGGTCACGGACACCCGGAGGTCACGCAACTGTCGATCGAAGAGATCTGTGGCCACAGTCATGAATCGCGAAGACTAAGTCGTGCCCACGGCAAACTGATTGTGGTTTCGGGCCAAGACGGCCGACAATGTCTGGGAAATGGCTTTGTTCAACAAGAGGGTCAAGGCACAACAGATCAAGTCCACGGGGGACTTCGAGGCGGCCTTGGCCTCGGGAAAGCCGGTCTTCGTCGACTTTTGGAAGCCGGACTGCCAGCCCTGCCGGACGATGGACGGCATCGTCAACGAACTGGCCGACGAGTTCAAGCATGAGGCGGTTGTGCTCAAAGCCAATCTGGCCTTCGTCCCAGAGCTGTTCGCCAAGTTCAAGATTCGATCCACCCCCACCTTCGTCCTGGTGACGCCGAAAGAGGGTGGGCTGCACCAGCGTTTCCGTCATTCCGGGCTGATCAAGAAGGATCAGCTGGTGGGTCAACTACAGAAAGCTGTCGACGCCGGCTGATCGCGATCGTCGGGTTTCGGAGCACTAGTCATCTGGTGTCGGGTGAGAATGGCACCCAAGGTTCAAGTCGCCCGAGCCGACCTCTCACCTATGGCACTCAATTTCTTGACCAAGCGTCGGATGACATCGAACTGCGCACACAAATCCCTGGTGAGGATCGAAGTCGCGGGTATGAGCCGTGAGGTGTGTGAGGAGTGTGGACGTGTCAGCCTTGGCTACATCGAAGTCCACCACGGGACTGCCCTGGTCAAGCCGGGGCGGACGTCTCTTCCGACGTGGACGGCACTTCAGCCTCTGCGGACTGACCCCACGCCGTCATCCACGATCCCAAACCCCAGGGCAAAACGATGAGAGGTGCCACCCATCCCAGGATGGGGACGTACCAAACGACACCTATGAGCAGCGACCCGGTGAGAATCGCCCCGTAGAGGTCGAGACGCTTGAACAGGACCCCGCCCAACCATCCGGCGATGGGCGCGCCCGCGACCAGAGACAGAGCGAAGGCCAACCCGACGAGGGCGAGGATCACAGGCACGAGCACGGCCAGCAGCGGAAGAGCCGCCGCAGCGGGTGCCAGCTGCAGTATCACCCCGGTCAATGCCATGCCGATGATCGGTGAGAAGAGGATCGATGAGCCTCTGAGCCATTTCCGGACCGGAGACCGGCCGGCCCCGGCGATGGCGCGGCTCGTGCGCCGGGGCCAGAGGTACGCCACGCTCAGCGCCGCGATCGACAGGAAGATGACGACCAGGAACCGGCCTAACAGGCCGAGAGCCCGCACTCTCAGATTGGGTGGCAAAGGGCTCTCAGGAACCAACGCTCCGGCGACGGCTGCCCGCTGGAGTCCCACGGCGCCGGATTCCGACCGGTAGCCGAGATCACCGCCGACGGTCAGGGCGTCGACGATCTCGAGCCGGGAGACGGAGACTTCGACGTCCCCGCCGACGTCGCCGGCCAGGTCGAGGTTCCTCTGAGTCCCCGTCAGATCCACGCCGATCGTGCCCAGGACGTCGGCGTTCCACGCCCACAGCAAGACCTCGCCTGTGACCTCCGATTCCGGTGCCAACCGCGCGTTGACGACGGCGCCCACCACGTCGCCATCGACCCTTCCGGCGATGTCGAGCCGGTTGCCGGTCACCCGTAGCGACCCGCCGATCTCTCCGTTGAGAGTGACCTGGGGCGTGACAGCGAAGACCGACCCGGTGACCGTCCCGCTGATTACGATCTCCTCGGCGGCGAACGCCACCAGATCGCCTTCGAGAGTGCCTTCCACCACAACCCGGATTGCTCCCGCATAGAGGTCGTCCGGGAACACATCGTCTTCTCTGATGATGACGAACTCGGAGTTGGAGGTCTCTGCTGCCAGGGCGGGTGCGGCCAGCGCGAGGAGAAAACCTCCTCCGATCAGGAGCGCTACCAGCCCCCTATAGCGGTAGAGCATTGGCGGCGAGGCGGAGCAGCGACCCCGGCAGAATCCCCCAGAGGATCGTCGTGCCGACTGCAGCGGCGAGGACCCATCCGATAGTGCCGGGGACCTCGACCCCTTCTGCATCACCCTCGTCCATGTACATCGCGACGATTATTCGCAAGTAGAAGGCGAAAGCAATCACCGAGGCGACAACTGCGACCACGACCAGCCACTCGAATCCACTGCTCCACGCCTGGGCGAAGACTCCGAACTTGGCGATGAACCCCGACGTGACCGGGAGACCAGCCATTCCCAGCAACAGAACCGTGAACGAGCCGGCGAGGCGCGGGCTGCGGCGGCCGAGACCGCGATAGGCGCCGAGATCGGACTCGGAGTTGGCCGCGCCGCTCACTACGGCGACGACGGCGAAAGAGCCGACGAGCTGCAGGGCATAGACGACCAGATAGAAGAGGACGCCTTCGGTGGAGCCTCCGACGACCCCGGTCATGATGAACCCGGCATGGGCGACGCCGGAGTAGGCGAGCATGCGTCTGACATCTTCCTGGACCAGGGCGAGGACCGATCCCGCCGTCATGGAGAGAACGGCGATACCGGCAACGATCGGCAACCAATTGGCGTCGAGGGAGCTGAGACCGGTCAGCAGGATTCTGGCGATGGCCACGAAACCGGCGATCTTGGCCATTGCCGCCATGTAACCCACCAAACCGGCCGGTGCACCCTGGTAGACGTCCGGGGCCCACGAGTGGAAAGGGGCCGCCGAGACCTTGAATCCCAACCCGACGATCACCATCCCCAGTCCGATCAAGATCACCGCCGGAGAGAAGACCACGAACTGGGACAGGAAACGACGCATCCCCAGGATCTCGAACTCGCCGGTCCCGGCGTAGAGCAAGGCCACGCCATAGATGAACAGCGCCGATGCGAAGGAGCCGAGGAGGAAGTACTTGATCGCCGCCTCGTCGGAGCGCGCTCGCTCCCTGGACATCCCGGCGAGCACGTAGAGGGCAATCGAGCCCACCTCCAAACCGAGGAACATCATCACCAGGTTGTTGGCCGCAACCATGATCGAGAAACCGGCTGTGGCGAGGAGGACGAGGGCGATGGTCTCGGCGCCACGCCGTCCCAGCCCTTCGATATAACGCCATCCGGCGAGAAGCCCGAACCCGGTCACGGCGAGCAGGCCAAACCGCCCAAATACCGCCAGCCCATCCATGACCACGAGACCGGAGAAGACAACGAGGTTGCCGGGGGTGCCGACTTCCACGGCGTCCCCGGCCTGAACCCATTGAGCAATCGAGAAGGCCGCGGCCAGGACAAGAGCCACTCCGGCTATCCCCCCCAGGACAGTTGCTTTCGGTTTCCATTGCACCTCGACCAGCAGGACACCGGCGGCGCCGAGGGCCAGCACGAGCTCGGGGAGAATCGCGATCCAGGAGATCTCCGGTGTGGCCACTATCAGTCGCCCTCCGCCATGAGAGGCTTCGCCACGAGAACATCGCCGAGGCGTCCCGGCTCGGGCACCACGTAGTCGGTCGAGGCCTCGATGTGGTCCAGAACCGCCTCGGTTGACGGAGCGATCTTGTCCAGCAGGATGTTCGGGTAGAGACCGAGCAACAGGACCAGTGTCGCCAGAGGCGCCAGCAGGGAGACTTCGCGTACAGACAGATCGGAGAGGACCTTGTTCTCATCCTTGTCGGGTATGCCGGTGAACACCCTCTCGTATGCCCAAAGTAGATAGATGGCGGCGAGGATGACGCCTGACGCGGCAACGATCGCCAGCACGGGCAAGGTCGTATAGCTGCCGACGAGCACGAGGAACTCTCCCACGAACCCGTTCAGTCCGGGCAGCCCGATGGAGGCAAAGATCATGAAGAGGAAGAACCCGGCATAGATCGGCATGACCTTTTGCAAACCGCCGAACTCAGCGATCTGCTTGGTGTGGCGCCGGTCGTAGATCATCCCGACGAGGAGGAAGAGCGCCCCCGTGGTGAGCCCATGGTTCACGTTCTGAATGACCGCACCCTGCAGACCACCCGAGGTCAGGGCGAAGGTTCCCAGGACGATGAAGCCGAGATGGCTCACCGACGAGTAGGCCACCAGCTTCTTCAGATCGGGCTGCACGATGGCGACTGCCGCCCCATAGACGATCCCGACCACAGCCAGAATGCCCATGATCCAGATCGCGTCGACGGATGCCTCGGGGAAGAGAGACAGGTTGAAGCGGAGGAGACCGTAGGTCCCCAACTTCAGAAGGACTCCGGCCAGCAGCACCGAACCGGCAGTAGGTGCCTCGGTGTGTGCGTCAGGCAGCCACGTATGCAGCGGGAACAGAGGGACCTTGATGGCGAACGCGAGCGCGAAGGCGGCGAACAGCCAGCGCTCCGCACCTAGGCCGAGTTCGAGATTCATCAGATCAAACAGTGCGAATGAGGTGGTCCCGAATTGTTGGCTGTGGGTGATGGCCAGGGCGATGATCCCGGCAAGCATCAGCGCCGAGCCGAATGCGGTGTAGATGAAGAACTTCATCGCCGCATAGACCCGGCGCTCGCTGCCCCAGATCCCGATGATGAAGTACATCGGGATGAGGATCGCCTCGAAGAACACGAAAAAGAGGAAGAGATCGAGGGAGAGGAACACACCGATCATCCCCGCCTCGAGAAGCAGGGTGTAGAGGACGAACTCCTTGGTGCGGTCCGTGATCCGGGTTGAGGCGCCCAAGGCGATCGGAACCAGGATGGTGGTGAGGAGCACCATGGGCATCGAGATCCCGTCGATGCCCAGATTCCAGGCGATGCTCCACGGCTCGTACCAGGGTTGGAATTCGGTGAACTGGTACCCGGGCACCGGTTTGAACACGTAGAAGACATAGATGGCGAGAGCCAGGGGCAATATGGAGAGGGCGGTGCCGAGGGGAAGGTGCAGTTCGGTACGCCGTCTCGGGATGAGCGCGATGACAGCCGTCCCCACCACCGGCAGCAGTATGAGCCACGTCAGCACCTGGCCACCTTCGGTTGCCGGTAGACAGTAGAGAGTATTGAGAAGAGAGTCAGCGCGTACTCGATATTCTCTACTCCGTACTCTCTACTGCACTCTCTACTGCGAGCGAAGCGAGCTTTCATGACCCTGCCACCAGCCAGATCACCACGGTCACCGTCCCCGCCAGGAGGAGAGCTCCGTAGTTGCGTACGAAACCGGTCTGCAGTGGGCGCGCCCAATCCCCGACGCTCCGGACCAAGCGGCCCACCCCGTTGACCGCACCGTCGATGACGGGAAGATCGATGCTGAAGGCTGCGGCCTCGGCAGCCTTCCTCCCCGGGGCCACTATGACCCTTCCGTAGATGTCATCCACGTGATAGGCCTCTTCCCAGGCTCCCCAGAGCGGGTCGAATCCGTGCTCGAAGTCGAGCCAGGTCGTCTGTGGCTGGCGATAGGTGAGAAAGGCAGCGGCGGCTCCGGCGAGCCCGGCGAACAGGGAGAGACCGGCCAACAGCACGAACATCCCAACCCCCTCCGGTGGGTGCTGCAGGGTGACGAGCTCAAACGCAGGTTCCAGGAAATGCTCGAGGGTGAGACGAGCCGGGGTGTTGATCAACCCGCCCACCAGCGACAGCGCGGCGAGAATGATCAGTGGCAGGGTCATCACCCGCGGCGATTCATGGGGCTCGACGCTTTCGTCCCACCGTGGCGAGCCAAGAAAGACCATCACCCATTGCCGAGTCATATAGAAAGCCGTGAGCAGCGCCGTGAGGAGCCCGACGACCCAGAGCACTGAGAACCAGCCTCCACGGGCGAATGCCGAGCCGAGAATCTCATCCTTAGACCAGAACCCGGCCAGCGGGGGTATTCCGGCGATGGCAAGTGTGGCGATGCCCATGGTCCAGGCAGTGATGGGCATCCTCTTGAAGAGGCCACCCATCTTGTGCATGTCCTGCTCGTCGTTCATGGCGTGGATGACGGACCCGGCCCCGAGGAAAAGCAGGGCCTTGAAGAAGGCGTGGGTCATCAGATGGAAGATCCCCGCCACATAGGCGGTGGCTCCGACGGCGATGAACATGTAGCCGAGTTGGGAGATGGTCGAATAGGCGAGCACCTTCTTGATGTCACGCTGCGCCAAAGCGATGGAAGCGGCCCATATGGCGGTGAGGGCACCGATCGTGGCCACTGTGACCTGAGCGGCTGCTGAAAGCTCGTATATCGCCGCCGAGCGGGCTATCAGGTAAACGCCCGCGGTCACCATGGTGGCGGCGTGGATCAGGGCGGAGACCGGGGTGGGGCCTTCCATGGCGTCGGGCAGCCACACATACAGGGGTATCTGAGCCGATTTGCCCGCGGCACCGACGAGGAAGAGAAGGCCGATGGCTGTTGCCAGTCCCGTGGTGAGGACGTCGCCCGCCCTCTCGAAGATGCCGGTGTAGGAAAGAGTGCCGAAGGCGGTGAACACGATCATCAAGCCGACCATGAACCCGAAGTCGCCGATACGGTTGACCACGAAGGCCTTCTTGGCGGCCGGTGGGGGAGCCGCCCGGCTGTACCAGAACCCGATGAGCAGATAGGAGCAGAGACCGACCAGCTCCCAGCCGAGGAAGAGCATGGCGTAGTTGTTCGCCAGCACCAGGGTCAGCATCGAGGCGGCGAACAGGTTCAGATAGGTGAAGAAGCGGTGGAACCGCTCGTCGCCATGCATGTACCCGATGGCAAAGATGTGAATGAGGGCGCCGACACCGGTGACGATGAGCGTCATCAACGCCGAGAGCGGGTCCCAAAGGATCTCGAAGCTGGCTCCGATGGCGGGCATCCACTCCCATAGGAGAAGGGTCTCGGCGTGGGAGCCCACCTGGACGAACGGGATGGCGGCGGCGATCGCCACCATGAAAGACCCACCGATTGCGGCACTGGCCAGCCATCCGGAGAGCGGTTCCTTCGCGTAGCGGCCGAAGAACTGGAGGAAGACTGCACCGGCGAGTGGCAATGCGATGATCAACCAGAGGAGATCAACCACGGCTGAGTCCGTTTTCAGACGCTGTAACTCCCATATGTGGGAGGCACAGCATTAGGAACGGTGATGCGGTCATCCTCGTAGCTCCGAGAGCTCGTCGACGGAGGCGCTGGAGCGGACGCGGAAGATGGCCACGATGATGGCGAGGCCGACGACGACTTCGGCGGCGGCGACCACAAGGATGAAGAAGACGGCGACCTGTCCATTGAGGTCATTGAGGGCGCGACCTGCCGAGATCAACGTCAGGTTGACCGCATTGAGCATCAGCTCGATGCACATGAACATCACCAGGGCGTTGCGACGCAACAACAGCCCGACGGCGCCGATGAAGAATAGGGCGCCGGCGAGGGACATGTACCAGGCGACGTCGACCATCAGGCCTCCCTCCGCCGGTAGTGGGCGAGAGCGATGGCTCCGGCGGCGGCGATGGTCAGAAGCAAGGCGGTCGCCTCGAAAGCCAGGACCCAATCGGTGAACAGCGGCCCGGCCACGGCCTCGACGGTCCCGTTGGTGGCCGAGGGGACGGTCGAAGTTGCCGCCGGGACCCACTCGAAGTTGCCGAAGAGCGCAAGTCCACCGGCGAAGAGGATGATCACCACCGACAAGCCACCCACGATCCAGCGTTGATAGGGCAGGGCGTCGTCGCGGCTCTCGTCCTCGTCCACCCCGATGAGCATGATCACGAAGAGAAAGAGCGTGAGCACGGCCCCGGCATACACGATGACCTGGACGGCGGCGACGAGATGGGCGAGCTGAACCACATACAGCACTGCGACCCCGAGCAGAGTCGCCAAGAGCCCCAGAGCAGAGTGGACTGGATTGCGGGCCACCACCACCGTCACCGCACCAACCAGCGCGGCCAGCCCCACCACCGCGAAGAGAAGCGCCTCAACCATCGCTGGGCTCCGGGCGGTCGATCTCGTGCTGTGAGGGTTCGGGATCCCAGGATGCCGGCCCCGGTGTGGGCTGCCACATCTGGACACCTTCATAGGAGGCGCTCCCCGCGGGAGCAGTAGCGCGCACCCACCCATCGGCGGTGAGGAGCTCGTCCTTGTCGATGAGAGGGTCGTCGGGGAACATGTGTGGGACCTGCCCCTCGGTGTCCATGAGGAGTTCTTTCCTGGTGTAGATGGCGTCCTGGCGATTGGTCGTCGAAAACTCGAAGAGATGCGTCATCGTGATCGCCTCGGTGGGACATGCCTCGACGCACAAACCGCAGAAGATGCAGCGCAGCATGTTGATCTCGTAGACGTAGCCGTAACGCTCTCCGGGCGAGATCGGGTCGTCGGGGTCGTTGTCCATGCCCCTCACGTAGATGCAGTCCGCAGGGCATGCCCCGGCGCAGAGCTCGCATCCAATGCACTTCTCCATGCCATCCGGGTAGCGGTTGAGAACATGGCGCCCGTGGAACCGCTGCGGCTTGTGCCGCTTCTCCTTCGGATACTGGGTGGTGACCATCTCCCGTCCGGTGATGGTGCGCAGCATGGTGCCACCGGTGACCCTGAGGCCTTTCAGGAACTCGCTGATCACGCCCATGACGTCAACTCCATGGCAGACCGAACTGGCGGACACCCATGGCCAGGCTGGAGACGACGATCCAGGTGAGGGCAGCAGGGATCAGCCGTTTCCACCCCAGCGACATGAGTTGGTCGTATCGAAGTCGGGGAAGCGTGGCCCGCAACCAGAAGAAGATGAAGACTATGAGATAGGTCTTCACCAGGAACCAGATCGTGGGCAGAATCGCCGAGACGAACGCCGGGAGCGTCCCCTCCCACGTCGGACCGTTCCAGCCGCCGAGGAACAGAGTGGCTGCAATGGCCGACATCGAGAAGATGTTCACATACTCGGCGAGAAAGAACATGGCGAACCGCATCCCCGAGTACTCGGTGTGGTAGCCGCCGACGATCTCCTGTTCTGCCTCGACCAGATCGAATGGAGCGCGGTTGGTCTCGGCGACGATTGCGACCATGAAGATGACGAAGGCGACGATCTGGGGAAAGAGATTCCAACGGGGGATGAATCCGGCCCAGGTGCCATCCTGACGGGCAACGATCTCGGCAAGACTCAGCGTGCCCCCGTCGCCCTGTGTGGCAGTGAACATGACAACGGCGACCATGGCCAGACCCATGGCGGCTTCATAGGAGATCGCCTGTGCAGTGGCTCTGACCCCTCCGATGAGAGGGTACTTCGACCCCGAGGACCACCCCGCGAGGACGACGGCGTAGACCGCCATGGATGACATGGCGAGGATGAAGAGGAGCCCGATGTTGAGATCGGCCCCCTGGACGATCACCTCTTCGTCGCCGATGGTGAACGGCGCTCCGAATGGCACCATCATGAAGATGAGGAATGCGGGCAGGACCGCCAGGAATGGGGCGAGGAGGAATGTGCCCAGTTCCGCCTTCCGGGGGGTGACAGACTCTTTGAAGAAGAGCTTGAGGCCATCGGCGACCGTCTGCAGGATGCCCCACGGTCCGGCGCGGCTCGGACCGATTCGGCTCTGCATGTCGGCTACCACCTTGCGCTCGGCCCACACGTTGATGATGGTGGCTCCGAGGAGAAGCGCGAAGACGAGGACCACTCGTAGCAAGACGATGCCGGCTTCGGCCCACGTCATGGCTCCCCTCCTGGGTCCACCGTTCTCACCCGCACCACGGGGTCTGTGCCGAGAGTCGACCCGTCGATCTGATTGACCGGGACGTAGACCACCCCGGGAGGCGTCCCTTCGTCCAGCACCGCGACGAACTCACCCTCACCCTGGCTGGTGGTGACCCTCACCCTGGCTCCGGCTTTCACTCCCAGACCAGGGGCGTCTGATGGGTTGATGTGGGCCATTGGCCCGGGACCGAGACGATGGAGATGATGGCAATGCCTGAGTCGCACCCCATCGTCGTACATGGTCCGGGCGCGATGCAGCGTCAGCTGGGCTCCTGGTGCCTGCGGTCCGTCGAGGACAACAGGTACGTAGTCAAAGGGCTGTGACCCCTCCATGGGAACCACCACGCCGTCACGGGCCTCCCATTCCAGGTGATCATGAGTCACACCGCCATAGAGGGGCACCGATTCTGCGATCTCCTTGGCGATGGTCTCCGCGGAGGCCAGACCGAGGGGCAGATCCATGTGGGCGGCAAGGTCGTCGAGGATGGACCAATCGGGACGAGCGGACCCCGGAGCGGGACGTATCTGGTTCACTTTTTGCACCCTTCCCTCGACGTTGGTGATCGTCCCCTCCTTCTCGGCGAACCCGGCAGCGGGGAGGATGACATCGGCGTGGGCGTTGGAATCATTGTGGAAGAGATCAACGGCCACGACGTACTCCGCGGTCTCGAGACCTTCAACCGCCTTGCGAGGATCGGGCATGTCGCGCAATGGGTCGGCTCCCGCGATGACGAGACCTCTGATCTCTCCGGATCCCAGACCCTGCATGATCTCGGCGGTGTCCCTGCCCGGCTTCTCAACCGCCAGTCGTCCCGGATGCAGATCAGGGGCCAGGCCCATGTCCAGAGCGCCAAAAGTGTTGGAGCGTGAGTTGAGCGGCAGAATCTTGACGCTGCCGGCGAGATCGCGTGTCATCGCCGCCACCGACTCGGCCAGTCTCGGCCCGTCGCCATAGCTGGCAATCCCCACGAGGGCGACGACTCTGTCCAGCGAAAGCGCCCCGACGACATCGGTGTGGTCTCCATTGGCGATCTCGGCGGCGAGGGCGAAGCCTCCTCCGGGACGGTAGGTGAGCTTGTGCGTGGCGCGATCATCCAAACCGGTGGCTCGAGGGTGGATCACGACGAGTGTCTTGCCCAGCTCTTGGGCAGCTCGCCGGACCCGGAGGTAGAGAGTGGGGTGCTCCTCTTTGAGGTCGGGGCCCCAGACCAGGATCGTGTCCGCCTCGTCGAGATCGGAGATCAGCGCGCGATCGACCGTGGCGGCCAGGAAATGCGAGGACAGCGCGTCATCCATCCGCGCGTCGACATGGGGCGTCTCCAGGACTTCCCGGGCGAGCCGAGACAGGGCGTAGGCGTCCTCGTTGGTGCCGTTGGCGCCACCAACGACGGCCAGAGCCTCACCACCATCCTCGTCTTTGATCAATTGCAGACGGGTGGCAACCACGTCGAGAGCCTCAGCCCAGCTGACCTCGGTCAACTCACCATTAAGACGCATCAATGGCTGGGAGATCCGTTGCTCGGAGCGGAGGTACTCAAAGCCAAACCGGTCTTTGTCGGAAAGCCACCCGTGATTGATGGCGTCGATATCGACTCCGGTGTAGCGCAGGATCTCGTTCTGGCTGGCGTGGATCTCGATACGGGGGTGAGCGGTGTCGAACATCGACGAGCTCTCGATCTTTCGCAGGTCCCACGGGCGGGCCCGAAACCGGTACGGCTTCGCGGTCAGGGCGCCCACCGGGCAGATCTGGACCGTGTTCCCCGAGAAATAGGAGGAGAAGGGAAGATCGGGGAACGTGTTGATCTCGGTCTTGTTCCCACGCTCTTTGAACTCGATGAGCGGGTCTCCGGAGATCTCGTCGGAGAAACGGGTGCACCGGGCACAGAGGACACATCGCTCCCGGTCGAGGAGGACGAGATCTGAGATCGGGATCGGTTTCTCGAAGGTGCGTTTGATCTCGACGAAACGACTCTCACCGGGCCCATAGGCCATCGCCTGGTCCTGGAGTGGGCACTCCCCACCCTTGTCACACACCGGGCAGTCGAGCGGATGGTTGGCCAGGAGGAACTCCAGGATGGCCTCCTGGGCCTTCTTCACCGCGGGGTTCTCGGTGTCGACCGTCATCCCGTCGTTGACCGTGTTGGTGCATGCGGTGATCATCATCGGACCGCGCGGAGTCTCGATCTCGACCAGACACATTCGGCACATGCCCACCGGGTTCATCCGCGGGTGCCAGCAGAACCGCGGGATGTAGGTGCCATTGTCCTGAGCGGCTTTGATCAGCAGCTCACCCTCGGGCACCTGGTGCTCGACCCCATTGATCGTTATCAGGACGAGATTGATGTTGTCAGAAGACGTCATGGTGAACCCTCGATGCGATCCCCTTCAGGAATGCCGGCTTGGGATTCACCTGAAACACTCGCCATGGGGCGGCCCGCCTCCCCGGGTTTGACAGCTCCGGGGAACCAGCAGCCGCCGCGCATGACATGTTCTTGCACCTCGTCCCGGAAGTAGTCACGCAAGGCGATGATCGGCGACACCGCCGACGGGCCCAGCGGGCAGATCGTCGTCATCTTCGGTGGCCAGGCGAGGTCGATGCTGATGCCGTCGGACACATCGACGAGGAGGTCGAGATCGACTGCCCTTCCCTCGCCGTTCTCGATCCGACGGAGAATCATCTCCATCCAGGTGGTGCCCTCCCGGCAAGGCGTGCACTGGCCGCACGATTCGTGAGAGAAGAAGCGCACGATTCGCTCCGCGGCCCGGACCATGCAGGTGTCTTCGTCCATGACGATCACCGCACCCGACCCGAGCATGGATCCGGCGCTCGCGGTTGCATCCTTGGTGATCTCGAGGTCGATGTGCTCCTCGGGGATGAACCAAGGCGCCGAGGCGCCTCCCGGGATCCACGTCTTCAATTCCTTGCCATCGCGGATTCCTCCGCCAATGTCGTAGATCAGGTCACGCCAGGTGATCCCATGGGGTAGTTCGTAGTTGCCGGGCTTGTTGACATGCCCGGACAGCGACATCATGAACGTGCCGGTGTCGGTGCTGTCGGTGAGACCGGTGTAGCCGTCCGCCCCCATGGAGAGGATGTGGGACAGGTTCGACACCGTCTCCACGTTGTTGACGATGGTCGGCATCATGTAGAGACCCTTCGCCGCCGGAAAATACGGCGGTTTGAGCCGGGGCTCGCCGCGCAGTCCCTCCAGTGAGTTGATGAGGGCGGTCTCTTCCCCGCAGATGTAGGCCCCGCCACCGAGATGGACAATCACCTCCAGGTCGTACTCCGAATCGAAGATGCCCTGGCCGAGATAGCCCTTGGCATAGGCCTCCTCGACCGCTTGCTGCACGCGACGGGCCGGTTTCGCGTACTCCCCCCGCACGTAGATGAAGGCGTGATGAACCTCGTTGGCTACTGCGGTGATGATCAGCCCTTCCAGCATCTGGTGCGGGTCGCGCTCGAGAAGCTGACGGTCTTTGAACGTACCCGGTTCCGACTCGTCGGCATTGATCACCAGGTACGACGGCCGCGCCGGAGCGAGGAAGCTCCACTTGAGGCCGGCGGAGAACGCGGCCCCGCCACGTCCCAGCAGCCCCGATGCCTTCACCTCTTCGACGATCTCGTCCCTCGTGAGCGAGAAGGATCTCCGGGCCTCTGCGTAGCCGCCGGTCGCCTCATATCGGTCGATTGTGTGCGAGTCGGTCGGGTACTCGGTCATTCTCTTGGTGACCAAGAGAGGCGTGGTCATGAGCCGCCCTCGTCACCCACCGTGCCCAGAGGCTGGAAAGCTGGATAGGGGCCGATGGCACCGTCGTGTTCTGCAATGGCCCAGTCGAAGCTCCGCCTCTCCCCGAACAGCTGTTGCATCTCGTCCGTGTTCACTACTTCGGGGCGGGCCTTTTCGAGCCATCTCACCAGCTCCCGTCCCTTTTCCGGGGTGACCCCTTCGATCAGTTCGTAATTGACCTGCACGGCCGGTGCCCCGCCACAGGCCCCGATGCACTCGACGTGCTCGACTGAGATCAGACCATCCGCATCGGTTTCACCGTGGGGGACACCCGATTCGTCCTCCACGGAGTGGAGCACGTCGTCACCGCCGAGCAGCATGCACGAGATGGACGTGCAGCAGGAGATGAGGTACTTGCCGGTCTTCTCCCGCTTGTACATCGTGTAGAAGCTGGCCACCGAGAGGACCTGAGCCGGTGTGATGCCACACCATTCGGCGACCTCCTCCATCCCTTCGTCGCTGAGATGGCCCTCTTCGGCCATCGCCAGGTATAGGAGGGGCATGACCGCAGACCGCTTCTCCGGGTACCTGGAGATGATCTGGCGGGCGCGCTCTTGGGTGGCCTCCGACCAGTGACTCATCGGGGCCGGAGATTAGGGAGTTTGCCCCTAGCTAGTGAAACCGGGAACAAAGTCCGGAACGTACTCGCGAGCACCGCGTGTCGCTCAGGGATACGGAATGCTCCCAAGCATGAGTGCCCCTGCTCCCGAGCACCGCGTCTTTGTGGCAACACGGGATGCACTGCGACGCCCGGTGGCGACCCGGGACCATGATTTACCGGTCGACGTCTCCCATGACGGGATCCATCGAGGCGATGGTGGCGATGGTGTCGGCCACCAGGCTGTCCGCCATTGCGATGGGCAGAGCCTGGAGGTTGTAGAACGATGGCGCCCGGGTGTGCATCCGGTAAGGCCGGGCCTGACCATCCGAGGCGAGATAACAGCCCAGTTCACCTCGTGGTGACTCGACCGCCACGTAGGTCTCCCCTTCCGGGACCTTGAACCCCTCGGTGAACAACTTGAAGTGATGGATCAGCGCTTCCATCGACTCGTCGATGCGGGCCCGGGGCGGCGGAGTGATTTTGGCGTCGCCGATCCGATAGTCACCTTTGGGCATGGCGTCCATGACCTGCTCGACGATTTTGAGAGACTCGGTGATCTCGTCCACGCGCACCCGGTAACGGTCGTAGACGTCGCCGTTTTCTCCCACAACCACGTCGAACTCATACTGCTCGATGCCCGAATAGGGGAACGCCCTGCGCAGGTCCCAGTCGACTCCCGTGGCCCGCAACGCCGGACCGGTGATCGAGTACGCGATCGCCTCCTCGGCGGAGATGACTCCGACCCCCTCGGTCCGGGCTACCCAAATCGGATTGTCCTTCAACAGGTCGTCGTACTGCACCAGACGCTGTGGCATGTCCTCGAGGATGGCCGCAACGTCGTCTTTCCAACCCGGCGGCAGGTCGGCGGCAACCCCGCCGGGACGGATGTAGTTGTGATTCATCCGCAGACCCGTCGTCTTCTCGAAGAAGGCGAGAATCGACTCCCGCTCCCGGAACCCGTAGATCATCATCGAGAGCGCGCCGATGTCCATGCCGTTGGTGGCGAGAGCAACAAGGTGCGATGCGATCCGGTTGAGCTCGGTCATGAGGACACGAATGGCCTGGGCACGGGGTGGAACCTCGATATCGAGAAGCCGCTCGACCGCGAGCGAAAAAGCAAGCTCACCATGTAGCGGCGCGAGATAGTCCATCCGGGTGACGTTGGTCGGCCCCTGAGAGAATGTGAGCTGCTCGGCGGTCTTCTCCATCCCGGTGTGGAGGTATCCGATGATTGGCTTGGTGCGCCGGATGACCTCTCCCTCAAGTTCGAGCAAAAGCCGGAGAACGCCGTGGGTGGACGGGTGCTGGGGCCCCATGTTGACGATCATGCGCTCGTCGTCGGACACCTCGTCATCGAAGACGTAGTCGTCGGAAACCACCCGCCCGAATTGATCGTCCAGACGGGCCTCGGTCTCGTCGAGCCCAAACTCCTGGGTGCCTTCGTCAGTGGGCTGAAACTGCGGCTCCTCGGTCCCCGCCACCCAGATGTCGAGCGTCTCTCGTGTCTTCTCGTCGACCATCTCAATTCACCCGATGGGATGCTTTGAACTGGACCGGGACCGAGCCCACGCCGAAGTCCTTGCGGAGGGGATGACCTTCCCAGTCGTCGGGCATCAGGATTCGGGTGAGATCGGGATGGCCCTCGAACCGGATGCCGAACATGTCCCAGACCTCACGCTCGGCGTAACCGGCTCCGGGCCATATCGGGGTCAGTGATGCGACTGATGGCTCCTCGCGGCCGACCGTGGTGATCATGCGCAGACGGACCTTGTGAGCCATCGACAGCAGACAGGCAACCACCTCGAATCGCTCCGGACGCTGCCTCATCCAGTCGACGGCAGTCACGTCCACGCAGACCTCGAAACCGGCCCCCTTCGCGGCCCGGGCGAACGCTTCCCAATCGTCCCGGGGGACGCGAGCCACATCCTGGCCTTGGGAGTCCTCCCAGATCACCGATTCGAACGATTCGGCGAGCTGTTCGAGTACCGGGCTCATACTCTGATCTCCCCGGCCATGATCTTGTCGTGCAGGGTGAGGATCCCGTGCATGAGACTCTGTGGTCCAGGGGGGCAACCGGGCACGTAGATGTCGACCGGGACCACCTGGTCCACACCCTGGACCAGGGCGTAGTTGTTGAACATTCCGCCCGTGCTGGCGCAGGCACCCATGGAGATGACCCACTTTGGGTCGGGCATCTGGTCGTAGACCTGACGCAGTACCGGTGCCATCTTCTGACTCACCCGACCGGCGACGATCATCAGGTCGGCCTGGCGGGGCGAGGCGCGGAAGACCTCCATTCCGAAGCGGGCGAGGTCGTAGTGGGCTGCTCCGGTAGCCATCATCTCGATTGCGCAACAGGCGAGACCGAACGTGGCCGGGAACATCGAACGGGTGCGCGCCCAGTTGGCCGCTCGCTCCACGGTGGTCATCAGGAGATTCCCGGGAGCGGTGGTCGCCACGGCTACGCCGCCTCTTTGATCTCTTCGGGCAGGTATCGGGCTCGACGATGGACATTCCAGTCGAGTGCTCCGCGCTTCCAAACGTAAAGGAGGGTCTCGACGACGAAGAAGCTGAAGATCAGGACGGCGGCGACTCCGTACCAGCCCAGGGAGTCCCAGATCGACGCCCAGGCGAACAAGAAGATGATTTCGACGTCGAACACCACGAAGAGCATGGCCACCAGATAGAACTTCACCGGGAAGCGCTGAGAAGGCTCGACCTCGGGGATGATCCCGCATTCATATGGCTCCAGCTTCTCGGGAGTCGGCCGATTGGGCGAGACCATCCGGGACGCCAGGAGGGAGACGGCGACGAACCCGGCGGCCAGCAGGAACATCACGAGTATCGGTAGATAGTCGGCCAACGTCACGAATCCTGAGAATAGGGGGCGTGAGCCTTATCCACGTAATCCCGGTCGTAGTGTGATGTCATGACTCCGAGCTATGACGTGACGACGATCCGGGAGCGCTTCCCGGCCCTCTCCCGCACAGAGAACGATCGCCCCGTCGCCTATCTGGACGGGCCCGGAGGCACTCAGGTTCCGCGAACTGTCATCGAGGCCATGGCCGACGCACTGGGCGATGGCGTCAGCAATCTGGGCGGAGGGTTCGGCTCATCGGAGGATGCGGCGCGGATCACCGACGAGGCGAGGGCTGCGATGTCCCGGTTCTACGACTCCGGGCCCGAGGAAGTCGTATTCGGTCAGAACATGACCAGTCTGACATTCGCCATGAGCCGCGCCATCGCCCGAACCTGGGAATCGGGCGACTCGATCGTCCTCACCAGCCTCGATCACGACGCCAACTTCACTCCTTGGGACATGGCAGCCGACGACTCCGGGGTTTACGTGCGGGTGGCCGAGTTCGACCCGTCCTCAGGCGAGCTGGATCCAGCTGCGGTCATCGGCCTCATCGACGAGTCCACCAGGTTGGTGGCGGTCTGTCTTGCTTCCAACGCACTGGGGACGGTCGTGGACGTCGCTGCGGTGGTGAGCGCTGCCCACCGGGTCGGGGCTTTGGTCTATGTCGACGCAGTCCATGCCGGCCCGCACCGACTCATCGACGTGGCGGCCCTCGACTGCGATTTCCTGGTCGCCTCTGCCTACAAGTTCTTCGGGCCTCACGTTGGTGTCCTCTTTGGGAAGAGCGAGCACCTCCGCAGCCTCAACGCCTACAAGGTGCGGCCGGCGCCGTCCGATCCGCCGGGAAAATGGGAGACGGGCACACAGAGCTTTGAGTCATTGGCGGGTGTGACCGCCGCCGTGGAATACCTCACGGCGCTTGGCGAGGGGGAGGGCCGCGCCGGGCTGGTCTCGGCGTTCGAGGCAGTCGGTCGACACGAGAGCTCGCTGGGTAAGAGATTCATCGATGGCATCGCCGGCATGGAACAGGTCAGGTTGTACGGGCCTCCGGAGATGAGCGAGAAACGGGTGGCGACCTTTGCCGTCGCGGTCGATGGCGTGCCCGCCGAGGAAGTGGCGGCGCAGATGGCCGCCCGGGGTATCTACGTCTGGGCCGGCCACTACTACGCGGTGAACGTCATGGAGCGCCTCGGCGTTCTCGACGTAGGCGGCCTCGTCCGCATCGGCTTCTGTCACTACAACACCCCCGACGAAGTGGACCGGACGCTCGAGGCCCTCGGTTCCTTGGTCGATTGAGACGTTGTGGCTCCCATATATGGGAGCCACAGCATTAGGAAGCGTTAAGCGCCGAGGGCCTCGGCGAGGCGGATGAGGTCGGGGACCTGCTTGTCGGGCGGTGGGGTGGGTAGGCCCCAGATGGCGTCGGGCCGCTTGACGAAGACCGCCTGGGATCCGGCGGCCATCGCACCGGCACAGTCCCAGTCGTGGGCTGCAACCAACACCATCTCCCCAATGTCGACCCCCATGACCGCCGCCGCGTGCCTGTACGGAGCAGGGTCGGGCTTGAACCTGCCGATCTCGTCGACCGAGATCACCCGTTGCAGTGCATCATCCAGCCCGGCGCTCCGAATCTGAGAGTTGGCCACCTTGGTGCTGCCGTTGGTCAGGGCGATCATCTCGAACCCGGCTTTGGCCAGCCGGCCGATTCCCTCCTGAACATCGGGATGTGGCGGCAGCTCCGCCATCGGCGCCAGCGCCTCCACCGCGTCCTCGGCACGAAGCAGGAGACCTCGCCGGGCGGCGAGGTTGATCAGCGACTCGGCGCCGATGTCGCCGAATGGACGAAACTCATCGAGAGTGTTGGCGATCAATGAGCCATGGAGGAGTCGAGCGAACCACTCGCCGATCGGTGGGTCTGCACCAAACAGCCTTTCGAAGTTTGCCCGGATCGGATCGAGACTGAGCAGGGTCTCGTTGACGTCGAATGCAATCAAGCCAGGGCCTCCCATCCTCAGATCGTAGGCCGGCTACTTCGTGGGAAGGGTCCTCACGATTGCGGCCAAAGCGTCATAGGTGCGCTCCCCCATGTGCTTGTCCTCCTCGTCGAGCAGGTTGGCCATGACCTTGAGGGTCCACTCCATGAGCGAGCGATTGCGAAGTCCCGTGTGCGCCAGTGTCCGCATCACCGACGGATAGCCGATGAGTTTGACGAAAATGCGGGCCATCTTGTAATAGAGCCCGTACTCGTCTTCGAGCCGCTGGGGATATCGTCGCAGCAGACCGAGGTCTGCATTGCCCAGCGACTCCGCCACGTAGCCGGCGGCTATCCGCCCGGTCTCGTAGGCGTAGGAGATCCCCTCTCCGTTCCAGGGGTTGATCGCCCCGGCGGCGTCACCGATGGTCAGCCAGTTGTGACCCACCAGAGGGCTCTTGGAGTAAGACATCGTCAATTTCCCACCCATGGGCTTGCTCAGCTTCGACTCCTCACCGAGACCCCAGTACTCGGGTGCGGCGGCGACGTAATCGTTCATCATGTTGGTGGTGTTGACTTCTTTCCACTTCCTGAAAGTCGACAGGAGACCAACCCCGACGTTGACCGTGCCATCACCGAGTGGGAAGACCCAGCCGTAGCCCGGCATGGTGACACCGGAAGAGTCACGCAGGTCGAGCTGGCTCTCCAGGAACCGGTCCTCGGATCGAGGTGACGAGTAGTAGCCACGGGCCGCCATCCCCAGTGGGTAGTCGCGGCGGCGGCTGGTCCCCAACTCACGGCCGAACCGGTTCATCGAACCGTCGGCGATGATCGTCACGTCCGGTTCGGCAGTCTCAGAGTCATCGCCATTAGCCAATGCAACAGCAGTGAGGCGTCCGTCCTCGATCACAGGGGTGGCATTGGTCTTCTCCCTGATTCGAACCCCTTCCTTCTTGGCAAGACGCGCCACCTGGTGATCGAGGTCTCGTCGTCTGATCACACCGCCCCAGTTGGGGAAGCGGCTGTGATCGGGCCAGGGCATCTCGATCATCAGATCGTGGCCGGCGTACGAGCGGAGACCCGTGATCCGATGGAACTCGGGGACGTCGAAGTCGAAACCCATGTCCTGGAGTTGGAGGATGGCCCGCGGGGTCAGCCCATCTCCGCACGTCTTGTCGCGGGGATACTCCTTCTTCTCGACGAGAGTCACGTCGAGCCCGTCTCTCGCCATCCAGTACGCCGCAGCCGATCCAGCAGGGCCGCCTCCGATGACGAGGACTTTGGGTGAGGTCATGTCGACCAGATCGTAAAGGGTGTGACGAGCCAGTCGGAATGGGGAACCAACAAACGCGGCTGTATCGTCCTTCGACCATGAGCGGGCTCTCACGCGCCACGGTCTCCCGTCTTCCGAGGTACCTGCGGCTGCTCGACGACATCAGAGAATCCCAGGCCACCGTCAGCTCGGTCGAGCTGGCCGACGCCGCCGGTGTCAACCCTGCCAACGTGCGACGCGACCTCTCCGACCTGGGATTCCAGGGTACCAGAGGCGTCGGGTACTCGGTCTCCGATCTGCGCTCCCGGATCAAGAAGGAACTCGGCATCTCCGGACGCCGTCAGGTCGCCATCGTGGGTGCCGGGAACCTGGGGACGGCACTCGCACGGTACAGCGGTCTCAGCCACCGCGGCTTCGACGTGGTCGCCGTCTACGACATCGATCCCAACCGGATAGGCGGGCAAGTGGGTGAGGTGGAAGTCAGCGATGCCACCCGAATCGAGGACGACTGTCGCCAGGGTCTGTTCGACATGGCGATATTGGCCGTCCCGGCCAGCTCGGCGCAGAAGGTGGCCAACCAGCTGGTCTCGGCCGGGGTCTCCTCGATCCTCAACTTCGCCCCGGTGCGGGTGGTCGTCCCCGAAGAGATCCCCGTCCGCCAGGTCGACCTGTCAACCGAGCTACAGATCCTGTCCTATTACGGATGAGCCCTTTCAAACGCTGTAACTCCCGGATATGGGAGCCACAGCATTAGGAACGCGTTACTCAACCCCCCGCCTCCTTGGTCTCCTCGTATTGGTGGAGGGCTACCAGGAAGACGAGGAACAGGATCAGGGAGACCATGAGATAGGTGATCGGGATCACCCTGATCTCGAACGCGTTGAGGCCTTCGATGTTGTCCGGCTTGGGTCCGCGCGGGGCGTAGATGACGAACAGCATCGATGTGATGGTCAGCCATCCGAACACCGCGGCACCGGTTACCAGAAAGCCGAGACGTCTTCCCAGGTTGGTGTTGTTGAACAGGTAGATCGCCCCGTAGAACAACAGCACTGCAGCCGCGGTGAGGATGATCCCGGTTACGAAGAGATTCGCCGAGAGAAGCGATCGGAAAAGCTCGCGAAAGAACATCTACTCCTCCTCTCCTTCCGCCATTCCGTTGAGATTGCCACCCCGCAAGAACCGGGCCAGAAGCTCGATATCACCTTGATCGAGAATGGCGCCGAATGCAGGCATGCGCCCTGAGCCGAAGCCGTTGAGACCATAGGGAGCTTGTGCCTCGGAGCCGTTGACGATGAAGTCGACGAGGAGATCGGTCTCCTCGGATCCCTCCGGCGGCGCCTCGCCGAACTGGACCAAAGGCCGCCCATCCCACAGCGCGGGCCCAAATCCGCCGGAGCCGATCTCCTGGGTGAATGGGACACCGGCGCTGAAGCTCGCCGTATGGCATCGGGCGCAAAAACCATTGAACAAGGCAATGGCGCGCTGAGCTTCCTCTTCGGTTCCATTCATGGCCTCAGCCACGCCGGCGAAGTCCACAGCCCAGTCCTCGTCCTGCTGCGCCTGGCGCAGGAACTCGAGACCAGCCTCCTGCTGAGGTCGGATTCGGTCACTGTTCTCCACGGTCACCCGTAGGTTGATAGCAACGGTCTCCAGACCGCCCACCATGCCGGAGGCGGTTCCGACATCGGGCTCGCCGGACACGGATTGAGGGCTGGTCGGATCCAGGTCGATCACGCTGAGCTCGTCGGGAACCGTCGCCCCGCTGGCGTCGCTGAAGATGCCAGAGATCGCGCCTTCGCCGGCGTCGGAGATACCGTCTCCGTCGGTGTCCGGCGACTCGTCGCTGATCTCGTCGGCGTCGAGGGTGGCTTCGATTCGATTGAGGAACGACTCCAGGATCGGATCGCGATCGACAGCAGCCGACATCGCCGCCAGCCCTTCCTCGACCAGTTCGGCATCCGGTGTCTCCGGATCGAGCTGAACTGGCTCGATGACCCTGAAATGGGCCACGGCGTCGGTGGAGATGGCGGATAGCTCCGTCTCCGCGGCATCTGTGAGACCGTCGTCGTCGGTGTCGAGCCCCTGTCCGGCGTTGTCGAGGATCTCCACCGCGCGATCGGCCAGGGGGCCGATGACTTCGACGTCCTGAGGAGCCTGGTCGATCTCATGGGCCACCTGGTTCTGTTCAGTCACGGCTTGACTCACGGTGGCCTCGGCGTTGGCGAGACGCTCCATCTGCTCGTTGACGATGCCAACGGTCTCATCGACCACTTGCTGCTGTCCGATCTGTATCGTCTCCAGGTAATTGACGACGTCGGCCACCTGTTGCTCGTTCATCGGGCCACCACCGTCGAGACCCCATGCCGGCATCGGAGTGTTCCCCCGTCCGTAGGTGACCCAGAAGTTGATCTCGTCGCGGTCGTACCGATAGAAGACGTCATCGAGTGATGGCGCGGCCCACGTGACCGAGACCCCGGAGCGTGGCTCGACGAAAGGTGCCGATCCACCGGACCCGAGGGGCCCATGGCAGCTGAAGCAGGCGAAGTCGGTGACGATGCGCTCGCCGCGTCCCACCGAGGCGTCGGAGAATTCCTCCACGAAACCCTCCTGACGGCTGTTCTCACCCAGGAAGTAGAGAGGCAACGAGATGGCCAAGAATGCGGAGAAGGCGATGGCGGCCTTCTGGCCCCCCTCGAGACGTCTGGTCTCCAGCTGCTGGTCGTCGATGCCCGGCTTGAGATTGGGGGCGATCTCCTCGGCCCCGCCCCGGTTGCGCAGCGCCGACACCAGCATCAGCCCGAGCCAGATGATCCCGGCGACGACGGCGAGAACAGTGACGACGTCTGCGGTCACGAGTGATCGACCACGGCTAGGCCTCTCCGCCCCCGCCTACAGCGCCGATACAGCTCGGCCCCTGCGGGTAGGGGACGCTTTGCCGCGGCGCTCGGGGAGTCTCGATGATGGTCCCGGTGCGGATGATGAACCGATCACCGTCTCTCACCTCGACCACGAAGCGGTCCAAGTTTCTCGGTGCCGGACCGGCGAAGTACTCGCCAACCGAGTTGTACTTCGACCCATGGCAGGGGCATTCGAACCCGATGGAGGTGGCGCACCAGGGGACACGGCATCCGAGGTGGACACAACGCTGGAAGAGGGCCATCAGCCCCGCGGCTTCTACATTCTTGCCCTGGTATTGATCCGAGAGGTTGTTTGGGGCAGGCACCACGTAGGCGCGTGCCTCGGGCACGAACACCGGAGCAATCGAGCCGTCGGGATTGACGGTCTGGGCCGTGATCCCCTCGACCGACCCGGCGTCGACATCGGAGCCGAATCCACCGGTCAGCTTGGGCCAGAAAAAGGCGAGGTAGTAGACCCCCTGCAAGGCGAGGAAAGAGCCGAAGGTGGCGGTGATGGCCCGGTTGAAGAACTGGCGTCGGCTCACGCCCGACTCCTCGGGGGTGACTTCGACCACCCGTTGAGTTTCGACCACCTCGACCCCGGCTCCGGTGGGAACCGGCTCCGGCTCTTCGGGCGCGGGCGGCTCCTCGACCTCGACGACCTCTTCTGCCGGCTCTTCCTCGCGAATCTCGATGGGCGCAACGCGGACACCGAGCATCGACCGGTCGGCACGCCGCGTCTCGGCGGACACACCTGCAGTGGGGTCGGGTCGCTCCGCCCGGGTGCGACGGAAGGCAATGGTGAATGCCCCTATGGCACCGAGGATGGCGAAGACGGCAACGACGACCAGGATCCAGTTGGCGAAAGTCATTCGAAATGCACCCAGTCTCTCAAGTCGTCGAAGAAGACCCCGTCCTCCCACGGATAGGCGAAGTTGAACCCCTGACCTCGAAAGAGAACGCCGATGATGGTCAGCGTCGCCGAGCCGGCCAGGAAGATCGAGTAGAGCATGATGGCGAACTTGCGGTCGGTGGGTCGGGTCGACGGGTTCTTGTCGACATACGGCACGATCATGAACCCGATCAGTCCCACGATCGTGGGGACCGTCACCCCCGCGATCTGAGGGTCGAAGTAGCTGAGCAGCTCCTGGAGACCCAGGAAATACCAGGGCGCCTTCGACGGGTTGGGGGTGGCGTTGAAGTTGGCCGGCTCCAATAGCGGGGAGTGGATGACCACGGACATGATCACCAGGAGACCGGTGATGGCGAGAAGGGCCCCGAACTCCATGAGCATCAGGTGTGGCCAGGTATTGACCTTGTCGGTGGGCTCGGCCCGGACGTTCTGAATCGCTCTTGCCTTGACCACTGTGAGCAGCCGCTGGGTGCGCACGCCTTCGGGCAGACCTGCCGGTGGCACCGAAGGGCGGGGGCTGACCACAGCCGCCACCTTGCCATTTCCCGTCCCGTCCGTAGACGGCCCCTCCAGATCTTCGACGTCGACGACCGGTATCTCATCGGGCTCTTCCTCGGCGGCTTCCTCCGCATCTTCGGCTTCTTCGGTCTCGACTTCGGCGACGGCGACTGCTCCGGCCTCGGCGACCATTGCGGCCGGCGACTCCTCGGGCCCCGGCTCGGCTTCTTTTGGCTCTTCAGGAGCGACGTCCTGATCCATGTCGGATTCGACCTCGGGAGTTTCCGCCTCGGCGTCCTCTTCGGAGGGAACCTCGTCGACCGGCTTCGGAGCGTCCTCGTCGAGGGCGACCTCGTCGGTCTCGGGAGCGGCCGGCTCAGGCTCAGGCTCGGGAACCTTCACCGGTGGCCCCTCACCCTTCATCTCGGCGAGCACCTGCTCGACCGGCACGCCCAGGGCTTTCGCCTTGGCTTCTGCCGATCTTCTCAGCAGGCTCTCTGGTATCTCAACCACTCGAAGCTCCTTACAGGGGTCCGGAGATTCCGCCGTCTTTGCGGACCCGCCAGAAATGGACAGCCATGAACAACACGATGATGAATGGGAAGGCGAGCACGTGTAACACGTAGAACCGGAGCAGTGTCGCCGCACTCACCTCGACCCCGGCGAGCAGGGCGAACTTCACCTGATCGCCCACCACGGGCACGAAACCAGCCATGTTGGTGCCGACGGTGACGGCCCAAAGCGCCAGTTGGTCCCAAGGAAGCAGGTAGCCGGAGAAGGAGAGAAGAAGCGTGAGGAGCAGGAGGATGACGCCGACCACCCAGTTGAACTCACGCGGCGGTTTGTACGCACCGTGATAGAAGACCCGGCTCATGTGGAGGAACACCGAGAGGACCATGAGGTGGGCGCCCCATCGATGCATGTTCCTCACCAGAGATCCAAATGCCACGTCTGTGGAGAGGGCCTCGATGTCCGAGTAGGCCAGTTCGGCTGTAGGCGTGTAATAGAACATCAAGAAGATGCCGGTGATGGTCAGCAGGATGAAGAGGAAGAAGCTCAAACCCCCGAGGCAAAGGGTGTAGGAGAGTTTCACTCCGTGACGCTTCACCTTCACCGGGTGGAGGTGATAGAGCACGTTGTTCATCACGACATACGAGCGGTTCCTCGGGCTGTCGGAGTAACCCTGCTTGAACGGCGAGCCGGGACGCATGATCGACTCGGCGACCTGTGAGTTCCACAGCTTGTCGACACCCTCCTTGATCCGGTCCCTGACCCCGACTCTTCCGTTTCCGTTGGCCATTTACGCCTCCCTACCAGCGCATTCCATACGAGTAACCGTTCTTGAAATCCCGCTGTCCGGTGTCGAAGTCCCAGGGCCGGTCGTCGAGCCCTAGCTCGGCGGCCTGCTCGGCGAGGGATCCTTCGAACTTGCCCAGCGTGATGACGTTGGTCGGGCAGCGGTCTATGCACAGCGCACATCTGGTGCACTCGTCCTCATCGACGACGAAGAACCCCATGTTCTGGGTGTCCTCGGCGGGATGATCGACATTGACCGCTTCGGATATGGCATCGAGGGAGAGGTAGTGGATGCACTTCCACGGGCAGATGTCGACGCATCCTTCACAGAGGATGCACTCGGACTGGTCGATATGGAGAAACTGCTTGGGGCGCAGTTTGTCTGTGAAGTAGTCCCCTTCGACCACGGCGAGCTGATAGTCATCCCTGATCGGTGGGGTCTCGTCGATGACTCCTTTAGGCATCAGCGACCTTTCACCAGGGGACGCCCATAAGGCGACGTCTTCTCGACGGGAGCGGCGCTGGCAGGCCGACCCTCTTTGATCTTCTGAATCTGAAGGGCGAGCACGGCGGCGACGACGAGCATCACGATGTGATATCCCATCGAGATCGAATCCTTGACGACCGCCCAGCTGATCTCGACCGTGTTGCCGAGAACCAGGAACGGTGGAATGGCCAACGCCACCCTTTGCGAGGACCAGTCGAGGTCGGTCTGTGCGTAATTGAGCCACTCCGAGGGCACCATCCCGAAGAAGAACACGAGGGTCAGCCAGGCGATGAGCGCGGCGACAGTCGCCCGAGCCCAGGTCATTTTCTGGTTGAGCACCCAGAGCAGCGTGGCTCCGACGAGGCCCATCGTGGTGGCGCCCAGCACAATGAGATATCCGATGCCCTTCCAGATGGTCCCCCGTGGGAACCAGTTGAGTGTGTCCAGCACGACCGGGGTCTCGACTCCGTCGACGAGCTCGGTCTGGGGAAACGACGACCAATGAATCCAGACCACGCCCAGTACGAGACCGAGAAGACCGAGGATCAGCAAGCTCCCGCCGATGGTTCTGCGGCGAGCGTCGCTTAGTTCTCCAAGGCGATACATCTTGTTCTGTAGTCCCAGACGCGGAAAGTGCGTTTGTCGGTCCGTTTGTACCACAGGTGAGGGTTGCTCTGAGAACCCAGTGGTCATCACACGGACACACTCAAAAGGGTAGCGACGCCCTCGGCCCACCAGGGCACCGCGGCGATTCAACAACCAAGGAGCTCGGCTCCTGGCGTTTCTCCCACCCGCAATCTGGAATCGTCAGCGGGCGAGTTAAGCTCCCGCCGTCTCATCTCGTACGAGGAACTCGGTTGGCTGACACCCAAACTGCAGACATTCGAACTCTGCTCGGCGGTGGATCCGTGGAGGACCGCCTCGCTGTCACCCACTTCCTGGTCGGGGCGGTCTTCGTGGTCATTGGCGGTGGGCTCCAGTTGCTCTCCCTGGTTTCGCTCCGGTTTGGATACCTCTTCCCGATCTCCTATGGCCGGGTAGAACCTGCGGCCAATCTGACGCTGATGATCGGGTTCGCCGTCATCTCCCTCGTCGGCGGCATCTACTACGTCCTTCCGCGGCTCACAGGGACGCGACTCGCCGGGGCACGCCTCGGTGCTCTCGGTCTGCTCGGCATGTCTGGTTTGACTGCTCTCGGTCTCCTCGCGATATTCCTCGGGTTTGGCGATGGCGGGCAGCCTTTGGGCTTGCCCTGGTGGCTCGATGTCCCAATGGCCGCAGTGCTCTTCGCCCCTGCATTGGTGACGATCCAAACCATCCGCGGGCGCACGGAGGAGAGGAGCTTCGTGACCCTTTGGTTCGTCCTCGGCGGAGTGGTGTGGCTGCCCTTCCTGTATGTCGCCTATTTGGTCACCCACCTGCCGGGCGCATCCGCGGTCACGGTGGGGTTCGCCGAGACCTTCTTCTCGGCGGGTTTCGTGACAATGTTCCTGGTGACGGTGGGCTCCGGCCTCGTCTACTACACGACGGTCAAAGAGCGCGATGTGCCCCTGGCCAGTCGTCAACTCGCCCTGGTTGGGTTCTGGTCGCTCGGTTTCGCCGCAGCCTGGTGGGGGGCGGCTCAACTTCTGTTCGGTCCCGGCCCCGGCTGGGTGGCAGGTGTTGCCGCAGCACTCGGGCTCGCCTGGCCGATCGGCGCTCTGGCCAACGCAGCCAACATCTCGTTGACACTCGAGGGGTCGTGGGCCGGGCTCGGGGAGAAGCCGGCCGTCCTCTCCGGGGTCCTCGGCCTCTACCTGACCGTCGGTGTGGCCGTGGTAGCCGCCCTCGCCGGGTTCCGCTCGGTGGGCTCGGTGGCGTCACTCACGCCGTTTTGGGAGGCAGTCGAGTACGTGTCTCTCGCCGGAGTGGGCACCCTTCTCGTCTCCAGTGCCACCTTCGGGGGATTGCCGAGGATGGTGGGTCGGGAGTTGGAGACCACGCACAAGGCCCGCCGCTTCCAGCGGCTCACCGTCGGAGGATCAGTCGGTCTCCTCATCTCGATGGGAGCGGCCGGGATCCTCGCCGGTTACTCGTGGGTCGCCGGCTCCAACAGCGCTGCCTATGTCGACGCAGGTGATGGTTGGGCTGCGGGCCTCGGGACCACCTACGACACGCTGATCTTCGTGGCCCTTCTATTCGCCATCGTCCTCTTCGCCGGACTGGGTGGCTACGCAACGATCATCTTCGGCACAGTGGCGCGCGGCAGATCCATGCCTCAAGAAGTCCTGGTCAGCAAGGAGTCCCCCGGTGAGTGATCAGCTCTCCGCTGCCGCGGCCGCGCTGGGGCTACCCGAAGCCCTGGTGCGACGCTCGGCCGAAGCCCGAGCCGCCGAAACCGGGGCCAGTACCGATGACATCCTGGCCCAATGGGCAGGTGGCGAAGCCGCTCCCGTGAGCGCAGCACCAGAACCAGCACCCCCGGAGGAGGCACCCCCTGCCGAAGAGCCTGCCGAGGAGGCGGCACCTGCCGACGAAGAGCCGGCTGCCCGCGAAGTCGTGATAGAAGAACCAGCCAAGCCGGCCGAAGCCCCCACTCCAGCGCCCTCCGGACCGTACAAGCCGCCGGTTCTGGTGGGGACCCGGGACAACCCGATGGCGGTTCTCGCCGGCGTGTTCGGGCTCTTCCTCATCGTGGTCATGGTGGGTCTGGTGGGGCCGTCGATGCCCACCGACCTCCCTGGTGCTCGCAGCTCTCATATCGACTTCTCCGAGGCTGCCCTCCAGGGCCGTGATGTCTATGCGGAGGCGGGCTGTGCGTCCTGTCACACGCAGATGGTGAGACCGGTGGTGGCCGACGTGGGACTGGGGCCGGTCACTCTCAACGACACCAACCAGGTCCTGGGAACCCGCCGCTTCGGACCCGACCTCGCCCAGGTGGGAGCGAGGATGGCGGGGGCCCAGTTGGAAGCGATGATCAACGGTCTCGGCGATCATCCCGCTCACAACCTCGACGCCGACGACATGAGTGCCCTCGTGGCCTATCTTTCGGAGTCGACAACCGATGGGGACGGGTCATGAGTCTCAGTGATGCCGCAGCCGCATTGGGTCTTCCCGAAGCTCTGGTCCAGCGCTCTGCGGAGGCGCGGGCCGCGGAGAGCGGTACCAGCGTCGACGACATCCTGGCGGCGTGGGCAGGTGGCGAGGGAGTCGCCGCGGCTCCTGCTGGCGAGCCCGAGGCCCCATCAACCGAAGAGGCCGCCGAGCAGCCTGAGGCTGCCGAAGAGCCCGAACCTGCTGCACCACCCACACCGGTGATCGAAACCCCGGAGCCGGTCGCTGCCGAAGCCCCGGTGGCGCCTGCTGCCGCCCCGAGTCGCGCCCCGGTCCCTGCGGAGGTCACCGCGGCCGAGGCGGCGCATCTCCCCGAGGTGGTCACCGTGCCCACTGCCGGTATCAAAGAGCGCACCAACTTCGTCATCCCCCGCTGGCTGACGGCGTTGATGCTCATGGCTCCTCTTTTCGCTCTGTTCGCTCTCGTTGGATCGGCCACGGGGGAGTGTGGAGAGGCCACGGAGTTGACTGTCGACGTCATCTCCGGGGAGATCGTGAACTGTGACGGTTCAGAATTCACCGGAGGCGGCGCTGGTGGCGGTGGCACCGACTTCATCGCACTTGGCGGCGACCTCTATGCGGGCAACGTGACCCCAGCCGCCAGCTGCGCCGGCTGTCACGGGGCCAGCGGCCAGGGTTCCGGCAATTTCCCGCCCCTGACCGGAGTGCTGACCACGTTTGGTTCCTGTGAGGACCACTTCACCTGGGTGACGCTCGGCTCGGAAGGATGGCGATCTCAGTTCGGGGGGACCTATGGCGACACCAACAAGACGATAGGAGGCGGGATGCCGGCTCATGCTTCCTTGACCGACGAACAGCTCCGATCGGTTGCTGCGTTCGAGCGGGTTCGTTTTGGCGGCGCCAACCCCGACGAGACACTGGTCGATTGTGGCCTGGTCGAGGCCGAGGGTGAGGGCGGCGAGGCACCCGCCGACGGTGAAGAAGGTGAGGCGCCGACCGAGACGACACTGCCCAGCGACACCACGGTTCCCCCGGAGGCATCCCGCTAGAGGTCGACCTCTTTCTGCAGGGCGTCTTTGAGCAGCTTGCGATCGTCGATGACACCTTCGGCCAACACCCGATCGTGGGCACCGAGGATCACCGGCACCCGCAGCCCATAGAGCCTGGTCAGCTCGTCATCACTGTCGATATCGACTTCGTGGATGCCGACGTTCATGCTCTTGGCCACCTTCTCCAGGATCGGTCTCGCCTCGTCGCAGAGTTGACATCCTTGGCGGGTCAGAAATTTCACAGATAAATGTCTCAAGAAACCACTCTCCGTGGCCGATAAGCGCGTTGCATGCAGGAAGGAGTGGTTCCTCCCCTCACACCTAGGGCACGTTCCCAAGGTGTGAACGGATAGCCTCCCAGCCCGCCCCACGGTGGAGAACCCTCCTTCATGTAGTCGGGGCCTCCGCCACCATTCGGGGGCCCCGACATTTGCGTCCGGGAGCTTTCCCCCACCGTTCTGTCAACCAGAGGCGAGAATATTTCCCGCGCCGCGTTCACAGAATGGGGAAATGCGTCCTGCGCGGCATACGATCCGGGGGTGCGACCTGCCACCGCGATTGCCATCGTCGTCCTCCTTGCGATCATTGCCATTGCGGGGGTCATTCAACTGTGGCTGATCTTTTCGCCGCCAGGCTGACCGCGACCCCCTCCGCCACATTCAACTCCTCGTCGGCACGACCGCCACGGACGGCCATGGCGAGCAAGCCCACCGAGTCGACGTGGATCAATGCCTCGCCTTCGGCCACATCCCCGTAGGAAGTGACCCAGGGCACCGAGTGCAGAGTCGACCCCACTTTCACGGTGACGGTGTCGCCCGGGCTGATCCCGAGCCCGGCGACGTCTTCTGGGCCGATGTTGGTCTGGACATTGCCGAAGGTGTCCACCCACCAGGCCTCACCTGAGATCATCGAGCCCGTTGTCTCAGCGAGGGGTAGCAGCAGCGGGACGATCTCCTCGCCGGGGATCGGTGGTCCCAACTCGTCGATGGCGGCCTCCCCGGAGGCGAGCAACGCCGCGGCGGGGGCAAAGACGTCCCGACCCTGGAACGTCTGCCCGGGTGACGGGATCATGGCCTCGGGGTTCTCGATGGAAACGATCTTGGTCGCACCTCCCACCATGGCCACCGCCGGGGAGAGGAGACCATTGTCCGGGCCGATGAAAGTTCCCCATGACGTTTCGGCGGCGAGGGCCTTACGGGAGGTTCCCACTCCGGGGTCGACCACCGCGAGACACACCCCTTCCGGGAGATATTGGATTGCCCGAGTCAGGGCCAGAGCGGCTGCCTTGATGTTGCCTCTAGGAAATCGGTGGCCGATGTGGATCACCCGCGAGTTCGGGGCGAGTTTGGCGAGAACCCCATGCACGACTCCGACGAACTCATCGTCATGGCCGAAGTCAGACAGGAAGCTGATGGGCTTTGACATCTGACTCCCGAAACTACCGGCCACCCAGGGCAAGGCCGAAACCGGGAGGAGAACCTATATTGCGCGTATGGCCGACCCACAACACGAGGCCCTGGCCCGGCGGGCCGCATCGCCCGGAGTCACCATGCTCATCGGCGGGCTCGACACCGGCAAGACCACGGTGGCGATCGACGCCGTCCGCTACGCCCTGGCTGAGGGGCACCGGCCGGTTCTCGTCGACGCCGACATCGGGATCTCGACCGTTGGCCCGCCGGCGTGCGTCGGGCTGAGAGTCTTCGAGAGTGAGGCCGATCTCGAGTCGCTCCACAAACCCGACGCATTGCACTTCGTCGGGGCGATCACCTCGTCCCGCTTGGTGCTTCAACAGGTGGTGGCCACCGCGGTCATGGTGCATCGTGCCCGCGACCTCGGCGACGTCATCGTGGTGGATACCACAGCTGTTGCCGCCGGTGTCTCCGGGGAGACCCTCAAGTACCACAAGACCGAGTTGTGCCGGCCCGACCTGGTGATCGCCCTGCAGAGGGGCGAGGAGATGGAGCCAGTGGTGGGCATGCTGCGCCGCTTCCTCGATCTGGAGGTGGTCACTGCACCGACAGACCCCGGGCTCACTCCCCTCGGACCCGACGATCGGGCCAAGATGCGAGCCCAGGCGTTCGCCAAGGCCCTGCAACCGCCACTCGAACGTTGGAAGGTTCGTCCCACGGTTTTCGCTCCCACGCTCCCAGTCGGCCTTAATCTGGGGCGGCTCGACGGGGTGCTCGTCGGGGTTCAGGACTCGACCGGGGGTTGCCTTGGGCTCGGGATCCTCCAAGTCGAAGACGACACGCTGCGGGTTATGACCAACGTCGGAGAGGGGATGACCGGGCTCCGTCTCGGTTCGATCCGCATCGACCCCGAGACCTACGAGAGCTCTGCGATCAACCTACGCGAGTTGATGTTCGGGATATAGCTCGCTGCGCTCACGGTAGGGAGTGTCTCTCTACTCGATACGAGCTCGGCGAGAGCCGAAAGCCCGCCACTCAAGGAATCACGCTCAGTGGTCGATATCTGCATCCATGCTGGGAACAAGCAGATGGCTGGCCTCGGTTCTGGTGATGGCACTCGCCATCCTTGGCCTCAGCGCGTCTGCCGGAGCGGACTCCGGGTCAGAGCAGGCCTTCCTCTCGGCGATCAACTCGACCCGAAGCTCATCGGGGCTTGGTTCCCTCAAAATGGACAGCGGGCTGCAATCACACGCCCGCAAACACACTGGAGACATGATCGCCGCCGACGAGATCTATCACTCCTCGAGCGGTGAGCTGCAGTCGGCCGCCGGCAGCGGATGGGAGAAGCTGGGCGAGAACGTAGGCCGGGGCGGTAGTGTCTCCAGCCTCCATCAAGCATTCCTCGACTCCCCGGGTCACAAAGCGAACATCCTCGGCGACTACAACTACGTGGGTATCGGTACCGGAACATCAGACAGCGGAGTCCTCTACGTCACCGTGGTATTCATGAAAAAGGGTGGGTCCAGCAGCGAGACCACGACCACCACATCGACGACTGCGCCCTCTGAGACCACCGAGACCACAACCGCGAAGTCCCCAACCACCACGGAGGGCCCGGCTCCCGAGCCCACCACCACGACCACGACCATTCCCCCGACCACTACCACGACCCTTATCGTGGGACCGGACAAACCGGTGACCCCCGGCGAGTCGTGCTACACCGCCACCCGCCTCTGGTGGATGTGCCATGATTGATCGCGACCGACTTCGGACGAGACTCTCCTCGCGATCTGATCTGTCGCGTTACCGGGGATCACCCCGAGCCTTATGACTGGTGACGATCGGAGGCACCCGATCGAAGTCGGCTGGCCATAAAGCAGCGCCCCAGTGACCTTCCGGAGCTTCCTCCGCACTTCCCCGAACGGACGCTTCTCCGGCTTGCCTCTGGGGCGTTGCCTTGGGGCCGAATGTACGCAGGTGTCGAGCCGAATTCAACGACCCTGTCGCGGGACGTCGTGACCACCAATGAACACCAAATATCGATAAATCGTCCTCATGGGTCGGTTACCAACAGGAATCGGGGTTTTCCACAGCCTTTGTCCACATGGGCGTGTTCACAAGTTTCTAACCCGATTTTTCGCGACTCGGGAAGCCGGCGCGGACCATCGGCCGAAAGGCCAGCTCGATGGTCTCGTAGATCTCACCCAGCACCCGGTCGAGCTCTTCGACGGTGACCAGATCGGCGGCAAGCCGTCCTCTGAGCACGATGGCGTTCTCGGGATCGAGGGCGAAGAAGCAACGCCAGGCGCGCGAGTTCCGCATCAGTGCCTGACAGTGCACCTCGGCGCTGGCCGGCGGCGCGGGCAGGACATAGGCCTCGAATATGAGGCTGCGCTCACCGACGTCGAACCAGACCGTCGTCGCGTCCCGCGTCTGCTGACGCATCCGCACCGCCCATCGACCCTCGACTTCCTCGGCGTACTCGACCGAGCCCTCCTCGTCCTCGAGCCAGAGCCGGATCCGATCCTCCAGCACCTCTCTCATCGTGCCTCCAAACGCAGACGCGACTCGAAACTGCCGACCCGCTCCTCTCCGCCCAATACGGGTGGCCTCACGATCGGGTCGAGTGCAGCTGCCGCAGTCGGAGTGAGCACTCCGATTTGGCCAAGAGCGGACACGGCCGCGATGTTGGCCACCGAACCGAGCCCGTCCCAGCTCTTGACAGCGATCCCGAAGCGTCCATCAACCGCCACACCCACACATCCTGCGGCCCCGCCCTTCGCCGCCGCGTGGATGGCGATCGCGATCTCGGTGTCTCCGGCGCCGTTGGCGCCGACCAGAGACGGATAGCGATGCATCGATTCAAACGCACCGGCCAGCCGGCTCTCAGCAGCGAGACGGGAGAACATCAGGGCCATGGCCTTCACGGTCGTCCTGAGCACCGGTGCTCCGCAGCCGTCGACACCGACGGGTTGCACGTCGTACTCCCCAACTTCGCTGACAAACGCGATTACACGTTGCTGCAATGGGTGGTCTGGAGCCAGATAGGTCTCGATGGGCCAGCCTTGTGCGACACAGGCCCTCAGAAACCCGGCATGTTTGCCCGAGCAGTTGTGCCAGATCCGCTTGGGCTCCCTTGTACCGGCACGGACGACGATGCGCTGTGCCTCGGGTGCCAGTGGCCAATCGAACGGGCAGAGCAGGGCCGACTCGTCGAGGCCCGCCCCTGTCAGCACCGACGACACCAACGCCACATGTGCGGGAAACCCTCGATGTGAGGCGCAGGCGATGGCGAGCTCCAGAGGGCTCAGATCCGCCCCCGCCTCCTGCGAGACGGTCGCCTGAAACGGTTTCGCAGAGGAGCGGATGAAAAAGGGTCTGTCGATATCCCCGAAAGCAGCCTGCAACGATCCGTCGACCCCTACGACGGCAACGGCTCCTTGGTGGGAGGTCTCTACCACCCCGGATCGAACCTGTTCAGCTAGTAACTGGCGCCTCGTCCTGCTGGCTCCGATAGCGGGAGACGATCTCGTCTTGGAGGGTATCGATGACCTGGTGGAGCTGACGACGCTGCACCGACAGCTCGGTCTCCACCTCGCGCAGACGATCGATGGCCTCGATGATCTCGTCATCAGTGAGCTCGGGGAGATTGGCGAGGATCCCATCGTCCATGATCTTGTCGATCAGCCGCCGACCCGTCACCGACGGAAGCGGGGGCATGGTCTCGATATGGCGCAGAGTGGGCTCCGACCCGAGGATCATCCCTTTGGCGAGGATCTCGGGCAGGGCCTCGAGGATCGACCGCTGCTCTTCACCTCGGCGACGACGTTGCTCGAAATCGAGGAGATCCATGCGCCCGTGGAGGAGACGGCGGTAGTACGAGATCTGGGACTCGACGTCCTCGGCCGTGTTGCGCCGACGACGTACCTCGTTCAACTCGAGGTCGCCGAGACCTTCCAGAAACTGAGGTTCCAGGACCACATCGATGCGCCGCCGCTTGTCTTCCACGTGATGCAGCCTAATAACAGGCTGCGCGGACCGTGGGATAAGGGTTGACGGGGCCACTTCCGCTCGGTCGGATTTCGAAGTGGAGATGCGGGCCGGTTCCTCTGGCGTTTCCCGTGTTGCCGTTGGTTCCGATCACCTCTCCTTGAGCGACTCGTTTCGACCCGGAGAAGGCGTGGCTGTCGAGGTGGGCGTAGTAGTAGGAGAAGCCCGAGTCGGCGCGGAGGTGGACGGTGAGACCGCCCAGGCCGTTGCTCGATGCCCTCGCCGTTCCCGCCTGGACGGCATACATGGGCTCACCGCGAGCAGCGAACATATCGGTCCCTTTGTGAGTGCGGCCCCCGGAGCGGGGAAAACCCCACGAATCGATGAATGAGGTCCGTCCCGGTGTGAATGGGCAGATGAAGCTGCCCACCTGGACCGAGCCGGCGGCCCGCTGTCTCGCCCGCGCCCTGGCCTCTTCTTGTTCCCGTTCGTATTGGGCGGTGAGCTCCTTACAGCGATCACTCAACTGCGAGTACGCCTCTTGCTCTGCGTTCATGGCGGCCTCTTGCCGGTTGAGGATGTCGTGGGCGATCGCTTCGGCCTCCTTCAACTCCTCGTGGGTGATTGCCAGCTCTTCCTGGTAGCGGGTCAGCTCTCCCTTGGCTGCGATCAGATCGTTGATCGACTGCTGGCCACCAACCGTCGCCGAGTTGAGGAACTCGGATGTCGTCATCACCTCGTCGACCGAGGAGGCGGAGAAGATGATTCCGGGGTTGTTCATGCCGCCCATCATGTACATCTGCACGGCCTGCTCTTCGAGTTGGGTCTGGACGAGTCCGAGGGTCTCTGTGTGAGAGTCGACCGAAGTCTGGATTCGGCCTTGTTTGACCTCCAGCCGCTCCACCTCGTTGAGGGCAGCCTCGTACTCGAGGGCGGCGTCCTCGAAGTCCTGGCGTGCGGCCCGGTAGACGGCGAGCTGTTCTGTGGAGTCTTCGCAGGCCTCATCGACCTGGGATTCGGTCACCGCACCGGACACCATCGGAAACAGGGATCCAACGAGAGCGACCAGTGTTGTGACGAGAAGAGCGCGTGCCGGCGTCTTCGGTGCAGACATGAGCACGGAATGCTAACCAGGCGAGGTCTCTTGTTGTAGTTCCTCTCCCAACGAGTTCATTCTCTGGATGGTCGGCGATCCTTCGCCCTTGGTCTCACTCCCGGTCCGCCCGGTAGACCCGGACATCGACGCGTTCAATGGTGACCAGACCATCCCCGATCATCTCGTCCGGTGTCGGGAGGACGTCCTCGATATTGTCACTGGTATCGACGCACTCGATCACGATCGGCAGGTCTTCGGATAAACGCAGGATGTGGGCGGCGTGAAGGGTGCTCGACTCGCCGAAACCCTCGATCCCCCCGTAGGACGGTGGCTCCCGCCAGATCCTGGTCCACTGACCGCTCGCTCTCGGCGCGCGAGATACAGGCGAAGGAGGAACGACCAGAGGATGTTGACGATGACAACGCCTGTGGGGAATCCACCTTCTGTTTCGGGAACCATCCTTCCGATACCGACTCCTCCCCGCCGATCCCACCAACCCGCCCATGGCGACCGCCAGCATTGATCGAGCGCCGGAGGGCGTCACAGCATTGAAGAGATGTGATCGGAGCATGGCTGATCGAACATGCTAGGAGCCATCAGCCTCTCGGCGGTTCCGGCGAGCCCCATCGCCACTGAGGTCAGAGTAACCCATCCCGGCGCAAGTTCATCTGCGCCCCTATAGAACGAGGCGGATCAGCGGGAAGTAGATGGCGGCTGCCAGGACGACCCCGTCCACCGACGGCAGATACCCAGGTGCTCGCTCGGTGAGCATGACCGCACCGGTGCGGAGCATCGAAGACAAACCCTGCCCGGCTACGAGGGCGACCGCGATGCCGAGACCGGCGAGCAAGTAGCCAACGACATCGAGATCCCAAAGCGACGCCGCGGCGACCGAGGCGAGAACCGCGGCAATCGCCGTGGTGGAAAATGGATCGAGGAAGGGCAAGGACGGCATCCGGCCCACTAGTGAACCCAACACGACACCGGCGACGGTCGCCACCAAGAACACATCGATTGCCTCGGGATCGGGGGTGAACTCCGACCTGGTCAGGATCAGGGAGGCGGAGCCGAGGGCGGAGAGGAGCCCGACGAGAAGCGTCGGAGCGAAGACCTCCACTTGTCGGTATCGAGGAAATGCCACGGCCCAACCCAACACGACAGCAACCGCTAGTGCCATGGATAGCCCGTAGCCCGTGCCGCCGAGGATGTGAGCTCCGAGGACGGACGCGGTCGATGCGGTGATCACGGCAAGCGGGGCGAAGGGCCGACCCCTGGCGGCGAATGCCCCATTCAAGTCGAGAGCCCAAACGGCCACGACGGCGACTAGAGCAGCTGCCCAGATTGGCTGGTCCTGAAAGTTGGCCAGCACGGCAACCACGGCAACACCGAGAGGGAGGAAGGCGGCGAGATCTGCGGCGGCAACGGCCGTAGGTTGACTGCCTCCGGAGACCGGGGGAAGGATGACGACTTCGTCGTCGTCGCTCACCGGGTCGGATAGGGCGGCCTCTTCACCGTTCAACCACACGCGCGCCGTTTCCATCCCTCGCGCGAAGTCGTCGCCGAACTTCGCGTTGGCGGTCTCGATGACCTCTCCGACCGTCCCAGCAGGAATGTCGAGCCGCGAGGTCCCGGCAATCTCGCGGAGACTTGCGAACAATCGGAGCTTGGCCATGGGATCAGGGTAAATGGTTCGTTTACCGCGACGCGGTGTCATGGCTCTCAACTACAGATTCGGGCCTTAGGCTCTGAGCCATGGAAGATCAGGTGTTTGTCGCCGTTGACATTCCCTTGGTGGGTGACGAGAGGCACAAGAACTGGGCGAAAGTCGTCGACAATGTTGATACCTCAAAGTCGTCTGGCTGGGCTTTCGACGGTGCATTCGTGGCTGCAGGAGGTATCCAAGACGTCCCTGCCGGTTCGGTCTTGCTGGTGTACGGGGAACGTGGCTCGCGGACGAAACCGCAGATCCTGGCCCGTGTGTATACCGTCAACGCCGATGCCACGCTCACCCTGGAGGCCGAAGCCAAGGGCCAGGCCTGGGCGAGAACGGTCCGCGACCAAATCGAACGGCTGTTGGGGTCCGAGCGCGATCCGCTAGATCTCTCGCATCTATCGGACACAGTGCTCGCCGACGAGTTGGCGGCTAGAGGATGGAAAGTCGAGGAACCATGAAAGCGATTGTCGTACACGAAGCCGGAGGCCCGGAGATGCTCGCTTTGGAACAGGTTGCCGAGCCATCGCCCGGAGCGGGAGACCTGTTGGTCGAGGTGAAGTCGGCGGGTCTCAACTTCATCGACACCTACCAACGCAGTGGCCTCTACCCCCTCGACTTCCCGTTCACTCCAGGCCTCGAGGGCGCCGGCACTGTGGCCGCGGTGGGCGACAATGTCACGGGCTTCTCCGTCGGGGACCGTGTCGGTTGGGTGGGCACCCTCGGGACCTATGCCGAAAAACACATCGTGCCCGCCGAGCAGGCCATCCCCATACCCGAGGAACTGGAGACCGACGTGGCTGCCGCTGTCCTTCTCCAAGGAATCACCGCCCACTACCTGGCAAACGATACGTTTCCGTTGCAGGAAGGAGACCGCTGTCTCATCCACGCCGCCGCCGGCGGCGTCGGCCTTCTCCTTACTCAGATCGCGAAAATGAAGGGCGCGACGGTCATCACCACGGTGGGGACGGGCGAGAAGGCCGAGCTGAGCAGGGCGGCGGGGGCCGACGACGTGATCAACTACCGCGAGGTCGACTTCAAAGAGGCGGTCGGGCAATCGTTCGGAGCCCACACTCTCGATGTTGTGTTCGATGGTGTGGGGGCAGCGACATTCGACAAGGGCCTGGACCTTCTCCGTCCCCGGGGGATGATGGTCACATTCGGGAATGCGTCGGGGCCGGTGCCGGAGATCTCACCCCTCATCCTGGCGCAAAAGGGGTCGATCTTCCTGACCCGTCCCACCATGGCCCACTACATCCAGACACGCGAGGAGCTGCTCGGCCGGGCCAATGAGCTATTCGAATGGATCTCAGCCGGCCGCCTCGACGTCCGGATCGGGCACGAGTACCCGCTGGAGCTCGCTGCTGATGCCCACCGGGCCCTCGAGGGTCGGCAGACGACCGGCAAGGTCCTCCTCCACCCTTGAACCGCCTCGCTATTGGTCGATCGAAGCCAACGCAGAGGCGACTGTCGGCGGATCTTCGAGATGTGCCTGGAAGGTGGAGGATTCGGTCACTGTGATACTCGGTAGCTCGCGCCGCATCCGCTCGACGGTGTCCTCTGGAACCTCTCCCTCGGTGCTCCACACATATGTCACCGGCACCATGATGTCGGTGAGGTTTGACGGAGCCAGGGCGGCGTCCGGTGTGCTTCGGAAGCCATGCAGAGAGTCTGTCGTGTTTTCGACCTCGATGATCAGAGATCTGATCGAGACTTCCTCACGCGTCGGGCACCATCCCCCCTCGTCGCAATGAGGAGCCCAGTTGTCGAGTGCGAAACGCCCTCCTGTCTCCCACGTGTAGGTGGCCGCTTTCCCGAGCCATGGAAAGCTCTCCAGACTGGCCGGAAAACGGGGCTCGGACCAGAAGTCGACATCCACCATCACCAGCCCATCGATCATATCAGGATGGCTCAGGGCGAGCTCGGCTCCAACCTCTCCTCCGAGACCCGCTCCGATCACCAGAACCGGTGCGTCGAAGCGCTCCTCAAGGACCGGCGCCAGCCGTTCGGCGAGACGGGCCACGGTGTGATGCGGCCCTTCGGTGGGCATCCGTGTCGAGTAGCCAAAGCCGGGCAGATCTATTCGGACCCCGTGATAACTCTCGCCAAGGCCGAGGGAGAGGTCGTCGAGGATCAACCCGCCGGTGACATCGACGTCGTGCAAGATCACCACCGGAGTCGGCCCGCCGGGATCCCGACGAACGTTGGTGCGGAACCCGTCGATGACCGTGGTGTCTTCGAGCTCGAGGTTCACTGACCGGATGTCTTCGGCCACATCGGCTTGCTGGTTGACCACCGCGGTGTAGATGACCACAAAAGCAGCGGTCGCCATGATGATCAAGGTCACAAAGCGCGCGAGGACACGGCTCGGCTTCTCGGTCTTCGGTGGGGCTTGGAGACTCATTTGATCATCACTATGTGGACATGTCTCGGCCCGTGCACCCCGAGGTTGAGCTGTTGTTCGATGTCACCCGTCCTGCTCGGGCCGGTGACGACGACAAGATTCGCCGTTTCGGTGATCAATGTCGGGTTTTTCCGCGCCCAATGGGCGAGCGTGCGGTCGAGACGGTCTAGCTCCACGAGGGCGATATGCACGTCGGGCGCGAGACTCGCCATGCGTGGCCTGCCCTCACCGTGAACGAGGACGACGCTCCCGCTTTCGGCGAGGGCCGCCTCGGCACCAGTGATCCCGACACCGACATCCCGGTAGCCGAGGTTGTGATCGACTCTCCGCTCGGACGGGACGAGGTGGTCGACGCGCTCCATGCCTACAGCTTGCAGCGCGGAGGGGACGCCGGGGGCAGGGAGCTCGTCCCAGGCCATGAACGACGAGGCGTCGTGACCGGTGGCGATGCCGGTGACGGCACGGGGCACGCCATGACGGGTGACCGGGCCGTGCACGACAGCGTTGACCGTTTGAGAACGGGTCCGGAACAGGATCAGTAGGTCTGCAGGGGGTAGCTCGGGAAGATCGGCCGATAGCGAGGCCGGATCGGGTAGCTGTGAGGTGAGGGACGCCCGACCTACTCGGGTGAGGAACGAGTCACGATCCACGGTTGGTCCTCCACCACTCGTTGAAAGACTCCTTGGCCGGACGGGGCAGATCCCGACTCGAGGTCCAGCCGCGGCCCGGGCCGGGCATTCTTCGGATCCATCCTCCTGTCGCGATGAGACCGGTCAGCCGGAACGCCCATCTCTTGGCCCGGGCCCAGCGGGAAGGGTCGACAGTGGTTCGGGCGTATCTGACGATGCCCGTCTGCAACCAGCCTGGTAGTCGACCCTCGGAGGCGGCCTGCTGTCTCAGCTGGAGGAGCATTTTCGGTATCTGGATCCGCACGGGGCACACCTCCTCACAAGCCCCGCAGAGAGTCGACGCAAAGGGGAGGTCCCACCAGGGGTCCATGCCGTGGAGTCCGGGAGTCACGATCGAGCCGAACGGTCCCGAGTAAACGGAGCCATAGGCATGTCCGCCGGCTGTGCGGAACACCGGACAGGCGTTGAGACAGGCGCCGCACCGAATACAGGCGAGGATCTCGGCCGTCTCCCCGGCGAGGATCCGGGTGCGACCGTTGTCGATGATGATGACGTGGACTTCCTCCGGCCCGTCGGGATCGTCTTCACGACGAGGTCCGGTGATGACGTTCGTGTAGACGGATAGCCGCTGGCCGGTGGCCGACCTCGCCAACGTCTCCAGCACGACGGCAGCGTCCTCCCAACGGGATACGATCCGCTCCATACCCATGAGAGCGATGTGGACCCGGGGAGCGGTGGTGATCAGCCTGCCATTTCCCTCGTTGGTGACGAGCACGATCGATCCCGACTCGGCCACCGCCATGTTGACCCCGGAGATCCCGGCATCGGCCCGGAGGAAGACCTCACGCAGATGGGCCCGGGCAATGCGGTTGAGCTGGAAAGGGTCGTCGGTGTAGGGGACTCCCAGTTTGTCGGCGAATAGCGCGCCGATGTCCTCGCGGGTCATGTGAAGCACCGGTGCGATGATGTGCGAGGGGGTGTCACCCGCGAGCTGTGCGATGAACTCGCCGAGATCGGTTTCGGTGACGTCGAGACCGAGAGCTTCGAGGTGTGCGTTGAGCTCGATCTCTTCGGAAACCATCGACTTCGACTTGACCACCCGACGGGATTCGGTCCTGTCCAGGATGTCGGAAGCGATCTGACGGGCGTCTGCGGCATCGGCCGCCCAGTGGACATGACCACCCGCAGCCTGCAATTGGTCGGCAAAGTGAGCGAGGAGACGATCGAGGTGTCTGAGGGCGTGAAGCCGGATGGCCCGGGCCCGGTCGCGAAGACCTTCCAGAGCGGGCAGTTCCTCGACCGACTTCTCCCGCAGTTCCAAGAAGTTGCGGACGCCATGGTCTACGGCATCCGCCTCATGAGTACCGATCAAGGCCTCGGCTCGTCCCAGAAACGTCACCGGCTGGCTCACGTGGCATCACCGATCAGCTCGGCGATGTGTTTGACCTCGATCTCGGAGCCTCTTCGCCGTAAACCACCGGCGATGTGAACCAGACAGGACACGTCGCCGCCCACCACGGTGTCGGCGCCGGAGGCCTCGATGCGGTCGAGCTTGTCATCCATGATCGCCGTCGAGACGGCAGGCATCTCGATGGCGAACAGCCCGCCGAACCCGCAGCACTCCCTGTCCCCGTCCAACTGGACCCGGCCGGTTTCCTCCAGGAGGGTGTCGGCCTGGTGGTCGAGACCGAGCTCACGTAGACCGTGACAGGAGTAGTGGTAGGCGACCGCGCAGCCGTCACACCGAGCCCGTGTCGGGGTTTGGAGGTCGTCGACCAGAAACTGGGTCAGCTCCCTGACCCGGGACGAGACACGCTTCGTTTGAAGTTCCCGGTCGGAGTCGGCGAACAACTCCTGGTAATGGTGGGCGATCATCACGGTGCACGAGCCGGACGGGATGACCACCGTCCCTTCGGTTTCGTCCAAGACGTCGAGGGTGTGAGCGGCCATCTTGCGGGCGTCCTCGACGAGCCCGACGTTGAACGCGGGTTGGCCACAACACCCCTGATCGACGGGGAAGGCGACCTCACAACCCGCCTTCTCCAGGGCCTCGAGTGTCGCCCGGCCAACTTCGGGAGCAAGGGCGTCGACCAGGCAGGTGACGAACAACTGGACCTGGGGGCCCTCCATGCGGGCCGAGGTTACGCCCTACGGCCCTCCACTCCGCGTAATGCCTCCAGATAGCGGTCGATCATCTCGATGTATGCCTGCATGTCCCCGGAAAAGTCTTCACCGAGATCGCGATGACGACTCCGCATGGCGAGCCCGGCGAATTTGGCGCCACGAAAGTAAGGAGACAGTCCTCGATAGGGCATCGCTTTCTCCCCTGCTTCGATCGACCCCAACTCGGGAGCCGGCTGGCTGGTGGGCTCGAGACCAAGCTGGCCCAGCTCCTCGAGAAGGACATCCTCCAACGGCCGATCGGCATAGTCGCGCCCGACGAAGCTGTAGACCACCTCGGCTTCGGGGGAGATGATCGCCACACCGGGCCGAGCTATCTCGCGAGGGTCTTTCTCATCGGCGAACCCCATAGGGGTGATGACCTGGTCCCGGTCGGGATCGGAGAGGATCGGGAAGGGAAGTGCCAGCTTGTCCACGACCGCCGCGTTCATTGGGACCGTGTCGGCGCTGATGGCGAAGACCCTCCCACCCCGGTCGAGGAACTCGTGGTGTCGATTTGCCATGACGGCCAACTGGCCGTGGCAATAGCTTCAGAAGTCTCCGCGCTGGAAGGTGAGCACGACCGCCGAGTCGAGATGATCCGATAGCGTCCAAGGATTGCCTGCGGTGTCAGAGACGGTGAATTCGATTGCCATTGGGTGGATCTCCTGTCGTGGGTCACCATTACTAGCGTCTTGCGGCCATGTTCATTCCCGTCAGTGGAAGAAATCTCCGGCGCCGAATCGTGCAACTCAACCTGGGTCTCGTCGTGTTCGGGGTGGGAATCGCGCTCATGCTGCAATCCGGGCTCGGCCTTCCCCCGTGGGATGTCCTCCATCAGGGGCTCACCGAAGAGTTTGGCCTGACGGTCGGGATCTGGTCGATCATCGTCTCTTTCGTCGTCCTCACTTTGTGGCTGCCTCTCCGAGAGAGATATGGGATCGGGACTCTGCTCAACGCCATCATCATCGGGGTCGTCATCGACCTCGCCTCTTTGGTCATCCCCGAGCCCGACAGTGTCGTGCTGGAGGTGGTGATGCTGGCCGGCGGGATCCTCCTGATCGGCCTCGCTTCAGGGATGTATATCGGGGCCAACCTCGGACCGGGGCCGCGCGATGGCCTCATGACAGCGGTGGCCAGACGAGGGCCGTCGATAAGGGCAACCCGGTGGGGGCTCGAGGTCGTCGTCCTCATCACCGGGATCCTCCTCGGCGGGACCTTCGGAGTCGGGACCATCGCCTTCGCCCTCCTCATCGGTCCCATCGTCCAGTTCTTCCTCCCCCGCTGGAGCATCGACACCGGCCGGCCAGAGGACGCCTGGGACCACCCGGCGAGGTGAGTTCCTACCGTTCTGTGCGGGGTTATCGGGACTGCGTCCCCAAAGATCCGCACAGAACGTCAGATAGCCTCCTGGGATGGACTTCACCACCCTCACTTACGAGACCGCTGACCGGGTAGCCACGATCACGCTGAACCGCCCGGATCGGCTGAACGCCATCAACGACGAGATGCCGGGGGAGATCCGGCGGGCCGTCGAACGGGCCAATCGGGACTATAACGTCCACGTCATCGTCGTCACGGGGGCGGGCCGTGCCTTCTGTGCCGGTTACGACCTGAAGGAGTACGCCGAAGCCGAAGGGGCCCCTTACAGCCAGGAGATGCCGTGGGATCCGATGGTCGACTTCGACCTCATGTACGGCAACACCCAGGACTTCATGACGCTGTGGCGGTCCCACAAACCGACCATTGCCAAGATCCGCGGCTTCGCCGTGGCCGGCGGCTCCGACATCGCCCTCTGCTGCGATCTGCTCGTCATGGCCGAAGACGCCAAGATCGGCTATCCGCCGTCACGTGTTTGGGGGTGCCCGACCACGGCGATGTGGGTCTACCGGGTGGGCGCCGAACGGGCCAAGCGCATGCTGTTCACCGGCGACCTCGTCACGGGGTCGGAGGCCAAGGACATGGGCCTGGTCGTCGACGCCGTCCCCGAAGAGGAACTCGATCAGCGAGTGCAGGAGCTCGCCGACCGGATCAAAGGCGTGCCTCGAAACCAATTGATGATGCAAAAGCTGATGGTCAACCAGGCCCACGAGAACATGGGCCTGGCCTCGACCCAGGTGATGGCCACTCTCTTCGACGGAATCACCCGCCACTCCCCCGAAGGAATGTGGTTCAAGAAACGGGCCGAGGAGGTCGGCTTCAAGCAGGCCGTCGCCGAACGCGACTCGGGCAAGCCGATCGCCGAAGGCGGCGCGATCTGTAGTCGAAGTCTTGAGACATCCTTGAGAAGTGCCTGAAGACGTCCTGACTCTCGAGGACGCACAGTTACCCCATCGACTTACCAAGGAGGTAACTGATGACCAAGAAACTGCTCGGAGTGTTCACCACCATCGTCGCCGCGTTGGCGGTGGTGGGTGTCGCCTGGGCCAGCGGGGACGACAGCACATCGACATCGATTACAGCCACGTCCTCGACCAGCGCAACGGTTGACGACTCGACCGCGGACTCGGTCGACGGCTCACCGACGTCGACCGGTGCGACCGTCGACACCTCGACCTCGACGAGTGTCAACAGCTCGACGTCGACCAGTGTCGACGACAACGGTGGTGACCGGGACGATGATCGGGACGATGATTCATCGACCACCTCGACCAGCATCGCCTCGACCACCTCGACGAGTGTCGAAGGGACCATGTCGACGAGCATCGACGATGACGATGACGATGACGATGACGATGATGACAACACGCCGACCACCTCGACGACCATCGATGACAACGATCGGGTCGTCGTCCCCGACGGCATAACCACGCACACCATTCCGGGTGTGGGCACCGTCACCATCGAGGCCTTCGCCGGTGAGCTCTTCCTCACGGGTGTCTCGGCACCGGGCTGGAACGTGGAGCGTGAGAAGATCGAGAAGGACCGCATCGAGCTCGAATTCACCAACGCTCTGGATGCCGAGGCCGAGTTCGAGGCGAGGATCAACGACGGCAGAATCGAGGTTCGGATCGAAGTCGACTCCGACTGAGTGTCAGCCGAAGACCACACGCACGACCGCCCCGCCACCGGGGCGGTCGTCCATTTCCACGGTTCCGCCGACAACACTTGCCGTCTTACGGACGATGTCGAGACCGAGGCCGGTCGAGCCGGCGCCACTGACCCCCCTCTCGACACGACTCCGCCCTCCAAAGCCCGGGCCAGAATCGGCGACCTCCAGACAGGGAATGCCCTTACTGTTCGCGTAGGTGCGGATCTCGAAGCCGGTGCCCGGTGGGGTGTGGGCAAACACGTTGCCCACCAGGGTGTCCAGAACCACGCCGAGATCATCCTCACCAATCCCCAGACTCCCATCGAAGTCAGCAAGTTCCAGCGTCATCTCCCTCCCTTGCTCGTCGGCGAGCACTTGCCAGAACGCGGTCCGCCCGGCCACGACCTGGTTGATGTGGCTCTGACCGGGGTCTCGGGCGGCACGTGATCGGGCCAGCTCGATGACCTGGTTCATGGAGTGTTCGAGACGGTCGACCTGCCCGACGATCGCCTTCCGCTCTTCCTCGTTGTCCAGCGCCTCTGCCTGCAGCCGGAGAGAGGTCAGCGGTGTGCGCAGTCGGTGGGAGAGATCTGCGGCGCTCTCACGCTCTTCGGCAAGTAGCTGGTCCAGCCTGTCTGCCAGGTAGTTGAACGCCTCTCCGGTTTCTCTGATCTCTTCCGGATCAGACGGCTCGACACGGGTCTCGAGGTCACCTTCGGCAAGACGATGAGCCGATCGAGCGAGATCTTCCATGGGCGACGTGAGATTCCGCCCCAGCCGGTCCGCCAGCCACACCGCCACTGCGATCAGGACCAGAGCCAGAGAGGCGAGCAGGAGCCAAGCAGTCGACACACCCGCGGTCAGCTCTGCCGAGGTGACGAAAGAGTCGACCACCGCAACCTGGGAGCTGGCGACAACCGGCAGGGCTATCTCCCATCCTCCTGGTACGTCGTCGGCGAGAGTCGCTCTGCGCGCGGCGGCTACCTCACCAAGCGAGCCTTGATTTGGCTTCTCCTCCCCGAGCACCGTGTCGCCCACGAACACAATGATGCCCTCCGGCAATCCGCCCAGTGTCGATGCCACTGCATTGGGATCGTCGTTCGTGCCGAGAGCGAGAGCCACGAGAGCCGCCACCGACTGGGCGTCACGCTCGGCAGCCACCTTGGCGCTCTCGATCGCTTGACGACGCACCAGCAGTCCCAACGGCAAGACGAAGGCAACGACCACGAGCACTGTCGTGGCCAGGCTGAGCAGGACCAGCCGCCGCCTCACGATCCGTCCGGGTCGACCAGCTTCACCCCCACGCCGTGAACTGTCTGGATGTAACGGGGGCTCTGCGCCGTCTCACCGAGTTTTTTCCGCAGCCACGACAGATGGACGTCGATGGTGTGATCGGATCCTCCGTATGGCTCGCGCCACACCTCGGCCAACAACTCGCGTTTGGTCAACACCTCCCCGACCCTCTCTACCAGGACCTTGAGCAGGTCGAACTCCTTCGGACTGAGGTCGATTGGATCGCCCGCCAGGGTGGCCGTGCGCGCCGGGACGTCCACGACGAGGGTACCGACCGTCATTTGGTTGGCTTCGGTGGTTCCCAGCCGACGGCGAAGAACCGCGCGGACCCGCGCCTCCAACTGATTCATGGAGAAGGGCTTCACCAGGTAGTCGTCGGCGCCGGAGTCGAGTGTGGAAACCACCGTCTCGTCCGCTCCCCGGGCGGTGATGACGATCACCGGGACCTGGCTGACCGACCGGATCATGCGGAGCAGTTCGGTGCCGTCGATGTCAGGCAATCCCAGATCCAAGACGACCAGATCAGGCGAACCTTTGACAGCCAGCTCCAGCCCATCGAGGGCCCGGTCGGCGCTTTCGACATCGTGTCCTTGCTCGGACAGGGCGTTCGCTGCGAGACGTCTGATCTCGACATCGTCTTCGATGAGAACGATCCGGGGCACAGGTCGAGGTTAAGGCTCATTCAGCTGTCTTGAGACAACCTTGAGACAATGTTGATCCCGCATTGCGAGTGATCCTGAGACAATTACGACATGATCAGCTGGCGGATGGCTGCAGCATGGGTAGCCGCCCTCGTTCTCACAACCGTCTTGACATGGCAGATCGTGGGCCTGGCCGACTCTCAGGTCGGCGAGAGACCGGTCGCCGTCGCTCCCTCGCTCGTCACCTCATCCTCGGTCGACACAACCACGACCACATTGCCCGCCTCTTCCACGACGACGGTGCTGACAACGACCACTCCGAGCGGAGACACGACGTCGAGCTCTGCCTCAACAGCCGGCTCCTCGCCCTCCACCTCCAACCCGGCATCGAGCACGTCGAGCACGTCAGCTTCTGTCGAGTGGAGTGTGCGAACCATCAACTCGGTCGGCGGATCTGTGGTCGTCCGCTCCAGACCAGGCGAGGTAGAGCTCCAGGCGGCGACACCCGCTCCAGGATTCGCGGTCGAGATCGACGACGACGGACCGGAGCGAGTCCGGGTCGAGTTCGACAGCGACAGCGTCGAGGTACGAATCGAGGTTCGTTGGGAGAACGGCGCTCTCGACGTCGACGTCGACGAGAACGAATGAGCGCCCGGCTAGGAGTCCCCCAACTCGGCCAGTGCCGCGCCCAGGAACCGATAAGTCCACTCTTCGGCGAACTTCCGGTTGTCGCAAAAGACGATGGGGACGTTGGGGAATCTGACCTGCATGCGGGCCACCAGCTCGGAAAGCCAGCCCGGCTCGACACGCTCCACTTTGAACAGGGCGGTATAGCGATCTTCGACCACGATGGCGGCTGCTGGAAGCGTGGACAGCTCCGCCATTGTGAAGGTGAGCTTTCCGGAGATCAGATCGGCCGTCAGATTCTCCAGGGTCTTGCGCTCCACCGATGCAATCACCACGTCGCCTGACTTCACGGCATAGTCTCCCACGGCCAGCGCTCCCCTCTCTGTGATGACGGAGCGATTGGCGAAGCGATATGGATATCGCTCTCGGGTGTCGACCGTGATGGACAGATCCTTCAGACCCGAGGCACGGCGTTTGGGGACTCGAGCGCCGGGACGCGCCTTTCGCGTCACCTTGGCAGTTTGCCAGAGGATGATCTCCCGGCCCTTGCTGGTGGCGAACACGAATTGGCTTCTCGAGTTCACGCGACGATCGAGCACGAGGTCGATTGCGGACCCTCGTCGCCGACACAGGCTGACCGACACCCTTTCCACTATCTCGGCGTCCTCGGGCCAGTCGTCGAGCGGATGGCAGTAAGACCGATTTGCGCGAGGCCACGATTCCCTGGTCTTGAGAAAGACGCCTCCGTCGATGGGCAGACTCACCAGGAACGGAAGGCTGGAATCGGGGTCGGGATTGCGGGCGACGACGAACTGATCCGTCACAGGTGAAGTTTGCCATGCCTGTGTGGTCGCGAAAACCATTCACCCAAACTGGGGGACCCTCGACGAGGGCCTCGTCTATCTTTCGGTGCACTTCCCCCCGGCTGCATGCACGCCCGTCCTCTACTTCCCCCTGCCAGTTGGCTGTTCAAGGATGTCCCGCTGGCCTTTTTTGGCTTGTGGTGGAAACCTGGTGGTTGACGGATGACACCGGTGTAATTACAGTATTGAAGTCCATACAAGATGTAGTGGCCACTTCCCCGCAGACCACAACATCTTGTGGTTGGAGTTGAGAATGGACACTTTCCCGAATAGGCCAGCGAAGGCATGCCGGGAACTCTTGTCGACGAGGAGGAGTACATGAGCAAAGGCCTGCGGATCACCCGCCGTTTCACCGAGGCCGGAACCGACCCATACGACAAGTTCGAGTGGTCGCGTCGGAATTCCAGGATCACCAATCCCGATGGATCTGTCGTCTTCGAGATGTCCGATGCGGAGATCCCCGCCCAGTGGAGCCAGGTCGCTTCGGACATCATGGTCTCCAAGTACTTCCGTAAGGCCGGCGTCCCCCAGGTCGACGACGAAGGCAACCCGGTCGTCGATGGCGACGGCAACCCGGTCACCGGTTCCGAGCGGTCCGCCAAGCAGGTCTTCGACCGTCTCGCCGGCACCTGGCGGCACTGGGGTGAGAAGGGAGGCTACCTCGCCTCCACCGAGGACGCCGAAGCGTTCGAAGAGGAGCTCAAGTACATGCTCGCCGCCCAGATCGCGGCGCCCAACTCCCCGCAGTGGTTCAACACCGGGCTCAACTGGGCCTACGGGATCACAGGCCCGGCACAAGGCTTCTGGTTCGTCGACGAGGAGAGCGGAGAGTTGGTGGAATCCCCCGATTCCTACAGCCGCCCCGCCCCGCATGCCTGCTTCATCAACGGTGTCAAGGACGACCTGGTGAACCCGGGCGGGATCATGGACCTCTGGCTGCGTGAGGCACGCATCTTCAAGTTCGGCTCTGGTGCCGGGTCCAACTTCTCCGCCATCCGCGCCGAAGGCGAGCTCCTCTCCGGTGGCGGCAAGTCGTCGGGGGTCATGTCCTTCCTCAAGATCGGTGACCGCGCCGCCGGCGCGATCAAGTCGGGCGGGACCACCCGCCGGGCCGCCAAGATGGTCATCCTCGACGTCGACCATCCCGACATTGATTCATTCGTCGACTGGAAGAAGGCCGAGGAAGAGAAGGCCAAGGTGCTCATCCAGCACGGCGGCTACCCGGCCGACTTCAACGGCGAGGCCTACGCCACCGTCTCCGGGCAGAACTCGAACAACTCGGTCCGGGTCAACTACGACTTCATCGAAGCGGTGAGGGAGGACCGTGACTGGCACCTGATCAACCGCACCGACGGCTCGGTGCGCGAGACGATCAAGGCCCGGGACCTGTGGAAGCGGATCGCCGCGGCCGCATGGGCCTGCGCCGACCCCGGTCTCCAGTTCGACACCACCATCAACGAATGGCACACCAGCCCGGCCGGGGGGCGGATCAACGCATCTAACCCTTGTTCGGAGTACATGTTCCTCGACGACACTGCCTGCAACCTGGCGTCGATCAACCTGGTCAAGCTCTACGACGACGAGGCCGGCACGTTCGACGTCGAGGGCTACCAGCATGCCGTCCGCCTCTGGACGATCGTGCTCGAGATCTCGGTGGCCATGGCCCACTTCCCCTCCCCCGAGATCGCCCAGGGCTCGTTCGACTACCGGACTCTCGGGCTCGGCTACGCCAACCTGGGGTCGCTGCTGATGCGTCAGGGCATCGCCTACGACTCCGACCAGGGCCGTGCCATCGCCGGCGCCCTGACCTCGGTGCTGACCGGATACTCCTATGCCACCTCCGCGGAGATCGCCGGAGTGGTGGGGCCGTTCCCCAAGTTCGCCGAGAACCGGGAGGCCATGTTGCGGGTGGTCCGCAACCACCGGGTGGCGGCGTACGACAGCGACGACTACGACAACATCTCCACCGAGGTCATGGGAATCAACGCCGATGTGTGCCCCGCCGACCTGCTTGCGGCTGCCCGGGAGTCGTGGGACCTCGCCCTGGAACGCGGGGTGAAGCACGGCTACCGCAACGCCCAGGCCACGGTTCTCGCGCCCACCGGGACAATCGGGCTCTTGATGGACTGTGACACCACCGGTGTCGAGCCCGACTTCGCCCTGGTCAAATTCAAGAAGCTGGCCGGTGGCGGCTACTTCAAGATCGTCAATCAGTCGGTAGCCCCGGCGCTGACCCGTCTCGGGTATGCCCCGGAGGAGATCTCCGACATCGTCACCTACATCGTTGGGACGAGCTCCATCGACGGTGCCCCCCATATCAACACCGAGAGCCTTTTGGAGAAGGGGTTCTCCGAAGAGGACATCCTCGAGCTGCAGGCGACCCTGCCTGCGGTGTTCGAACTGAAGCACGCCTTCAACGTGTTCACGTTCGGAGAAGAGACTCTGCAGCGCCTCGGGTTCACGGTGGACGAGTACACCAGCTGGGACTTCGAACTGCTCCGTGCTCTTGGGTTCACCAGAGCACAGATCACCGAAGCCAACGACCACATCTGCGGCCGACAGACCATCGAGGGTGCTCCCCACATGAAGAGCGAACACCTCTCGGTGTTCGACACCGCCAACAAGAACGGCAAATACGGGACCCGGTTCATCCACCACAACGGTCACATCAAGATGATGGCTGCAGCGCAGCCGTTCATCTCGGGTGCGATCTCGAAGACGATCAACATGCCCCACGAGGTGACCGTCGAGGAAATCGAAGACGCCTACTACCTGTCGTGGAAGCTGGGCCTCAAGGCGATGGCTCTCTACCGGGACGGCTCCAAGGCAGCTCAGCCGCTGAACTCCACTTCTGATGAAGGCGAGGACAACGAGGACGAAGACGAGGCGATCACGGCTGCGGTCGAGGCGGAGAAGGCCATCCATTGGGGCAACCTCCCGGCGGGGATCTCCCCGACCCAGGCCTATGCCCAGGGCATGAAGCCGCCGAGGTTCCTGCTCCCCTCCCGTCGCTCCGGGTTCAACCAGGAAGCGCGTGTCGGTGGCCACAAGGTCTACCTGCGCACCGGCGAGTACGAGGACGGGACCCTCGGCGAGATCTTCATCGACCTGGCCAAGGAGGGGGCGACGCTCAAGGGCATCCTGAGCTGTTTCGCCATCGCCGTCTCCAAGGGCCTCCAGTACGGGGTGCCATTGGATGAGTTCGTGGACACCTTCACGTTCCAGACCTTCGAGCCCCGGGGCATGGTCGAGGGTCACCCGAACATCAAGATGGCCAACTCCATCGTGGATTACGTGTTCCGGGCGCTCGGTGTCGAGTACCTGAAGCGAGACGAGCTGGCCCAAGTGCCGCCCGACCGTGACCGCGATCTCCCCGAGCCGCCGAAGGGTCTGGCCGTGGAGGCCGGTGTCCAACTGGACCTGTCCGACGCCGTGGCCGACTCCGATGTCGATGCGGTTCGGTCGGCGGTCGAGTTCCTCGATGGGCCCGACGAGGAAGTGAGGGCACCGGAGCGGGAGAAGGCGTCAGTGGCAGTCGCAGGTGGCGAGACCACTGTCTCCGACCTCTCCTTGAAGGAGAACATGGGCGACGCCCCGGCGTGCTCCAATTGCGGCCATATGACCGTCCGCAACGGCAGCTGCTACGTCTGCCTCACCTGTGGAGACACGACGGGTTGTAGCTAATCAACAAACCGGGGTTGCTATAGCAAGGGGTTTCGGATTCCGAGACCCCTTGCACGTTGGTCGAGGTCAAGACCAGCGATGGGTCACCAACTGACCAATTCATCGTGAACCTAGGTTGGGACCCGATCCCTGCCATGCCGCTCGTTGAATGGAGCGACATGAATCCCATACGGCCCGGCGAGATCGGAGTAGAGGAGCGCGAGGACATCGTCATCTGACCCGACGAGGTCGATGAGATTCTCAGCGGAGACCTGACGGTGGCGGTAGGGATGCCGACGCCGAAGGGTGGGGTCGTCTCGCCAGCGTTACTTACATCTATCGGCCTGCGTGATCGCATGGAGGGCACCGTCGGCTTCACAACTTCGCTCGAGTTCGGACGCAAGCTCGAACGCATCGCTGCTGACCCTCGGATCGCAGTGCTCTACCACACGCGCGACCACGGCTACGCTTCCCGCCCCGGCATCGTCTTGATGCAAGGTGTCGCCACCATCCAAGTGAGTCCAATGATGAAAAAACGTGTGCGCTCTGCCACAAGGCCGAAGAGCACATGGGCCAGGGTCGCCGAGGGCCCGGCTCTGGGACTGGTGGACGTGGACCTACTACCAGGACCGAGTATCGGTCCACGAGCGATACCCTGGGATTCGTAGGCTCTGCAAAGGTCTGGAGCGGACATCTCACTCCAATAAGTCGCTCCAGGCTCGCCGAACGCTACTCGACATGGTCGATATTGCGGTAGCTGACGATTGAATACTTCATGGAGGCCGGGTTTTAGGGGCGGCGTCACCCCTGGGTAGTTCGAGTTGGTGCTGTTTCGTCGAGGTTGGGCAGGTTGAGGTTCTCGAGGAGTAATTGTCCGAGGTGGACCTGGGTGTGGTGGAAGCGGCAGAGGAGGCAGAGATTGTCGATGACGGTTTCGCCTCCGTCGATCCACCAGATGATGTGGTGGACGTCACACCATCTGGTGGAGCGTCCACATCCCGGTGCCACACAGTGGCGGTCCCGGGCCACGACGGCGCGGCGTAGCCCGGCGGGGATGACCCGGGTCTTGCGACCGACATCGAGCACTTCTGAGTCGGGGCCGAACACGATCCTGGAGATGGTGGCGTCGCAGGCGAGTTGGCTGACGGCGAACGGGTCTAAGACGTATCCGTCGCCAGTCTCGTGGATGCCACCACTCTGGCCTTGCAGTGCCGGCATATCCACGTGAATGTTGATATGGGGCCGCTCCCCGCCGACGATCGGTGTTTGGCAGCCGTCGAGGAAAGCTCTTCCTAGATCACCGAGAGCGTCTGCTCGTCGT
>DASUUC010000098.1:0-10811 GCA_036374335.1 Acidimicrobiia bacterium | reverse complement strand
ACCAGAGCCTCGCCAACGGACAGGCCCGGAAATACGTGCCCTCCGGTGCCCGCTGCGGCGATGAGGAACGTCATGTCTTCGGGTCGACTCCGCTCTGTGCGATGTTGACGAGGATCCCGACCGCTCCCATCGAGACCGCGAGCGCCGTCGAGCCGTAGGAGACGAAGGGCAGGGCGATGCCGGTGATGGGCAGGACGCCGAGGACTCCCCCAATGTTGACCAGCGCCTGGAACGAGAGCCACACGGTGATCCCGGCGGCCACCATCCTCCCAAACCTGTCAGGCGCCCGTGCTGCCACGACCCAGCCGGCGACGGCGAGGACGATGAACAAGCCGATGACCGTCAACCCGCCGATGAGCCCGGTCTCCTCGCCGATGATGGCGAAGATGAAGTCGGTGTGGGCGTTGGGGAGATAGAACCACCGGGCCCGAGAAGCGCCCAATCCCACCCCGAAGATGCCACCGTTGCCCAGGGCGTAGTAACCCTGGATCACCTGATAGCCATCACCCGAGGGGTCCTGATACGGGTCGAGAAAAGAGTCGATGCGGCTGGCTCGGTACTCGGCCGCATAGGCCATGTAGACGGTGGCGAGCAAAGCGAGGAGACCCAGCACCATGACGAACTTCATCGGGGTGTCGCTGGCGATGATCACCGCCATGGCCGCCGTCCCGATGACGATGAGAGTGCCGAGATCGGGCTGCCGGATTATCAGAGCTCCCACCACGCCCAGAGTTGCTCCCACTGGAACGATGAAGTGAGCGAACCTGGTCAATAGCTTGTGCTTGCGCTCGAGGAGGTAGGAGAGAACGAAGACAACCGCGACCTTGGCGAGCTCGGATGGCTGGAACGAGGTGAGCCCGGGGATGCTCAGCCACCGGGTCGCCCCGCCCTCGGTGATCCCGTTGAACTCCACTGCCACCAACAAGCCGACGGTGAGGAGGAACGCCGGGAAGGCCAGCTTGCGGTAGATGCGATATGGGATCCGCGACGCGACCAGCAATGCGAAGGTGCCGAGACCCACCCCCACCAGCTGTCTCTTCACGAAATGCCACTGGTCCCGGGCCTCGGTCTGACTGAGGGCGACGGCCGAGGATGCCGACATGGTCACGCCCAGACCCACCACAACCAGGACGACAACCAGCACCAAGAGGATGGTCGTCGTCCTGTCGTTCACCTTCTGCCGGGCGATCTTGTCGCGGGCGGCCGCCCTGACCTTGGCCAGCGATGTCACGTTCGCGGTCACCGATCGCCTCCTCCCAATCTGTCTTTGACCAATTCGGTGAACCGATCTCCCCTCGCCCCGTAGGAGACGAACTGGTCGAAGCTGGCGCATCCCGGCGCCAACAGGACCGTGTCGCCGGGTCTCGAGGCGGCACCGGCTACCTCCACGGCGATCTCCAGGGTCCCGGCCAGTCGGCCCCGCTCTCCGGCTGCGGCGACCAGACCCGGCCCGGCCTCCCCGATGCCGATCATCATCCGCACGTTTTCTTCATCGGCGAGCGGCGTCAGGTCGACGCCCTTGGCAAGGCCGCCGGCGATGAGGATCACCGGGCCGTGAGCACGAATCGAGGCGAGGGCCGCATGCGGGTTGGTGGCCTTGGAGTCGTTGACCCAGATGACGCCGTCTGATTCAGCAACGATGGTGCGACGGTGGGCCCCGGGACGGTAGGTGATGGCTGCGGCGGCCACCCCTTCGGGGGTTGCGCCGACCCGCAGGGCCAGCGCCGCGGCACAGGCCAGGTTGACCAGGTGGATCGGGTCGTCGGACGTGAGGTCCGAGACATCGACGGCCACCTCTCCCACCCGCAGTGTGTCTCCTTCGACACCGCCTCCACCTTCTGGGCACCGGGTTCCTGAGACAGGAAACAGCTCGGAAGGGGCGTCTCCGGCGAGCTTGGCCGCGCCCTCGTCGTCGATGTCGTAAACCAGGAGGTCATTGCCGGTCTGGTTGGCGTAGATCCGTGCCTTGGCGTCCTGATACGAATGAGTCGATCCGTGCCAGTCGAGGTGGTCGATTGCGACATTGGTGATGGCAGCTGCCACCGGGTGGAACTCCTCTGTGAATCTGAGCTGAAAGCTGGACACTTCGACCACGAGCATGTCGTGGCCGCCGTTGGCGAAGTCGGAGACGGGGGCACCGATGTTGCCGGTGGCGGGCGCATCCAGCCCCGAAGCATCGAGCATTGCCGCCGTGGCCTCGGTCACGCTGGTCTTGCCGTTGGTGCCGGTGACCGCGACCACCGGAACATCCAGGTGCCGGTAGGCGAACTCGACCTCGCTCCACACCGGTAGGCCCCTCTCCAGGGAATCGACCACGGGTCGGGAACGTTCGGAAAACCCCGGCGACGCAACCACGAGATCGACTCCTTCGAGGAGGAGAGGGTCCCACTCCCCGAAGGCGCTGCCATAGTCGAGATCAGAGACGATGTCTGCCACTGCTTCGTCGTAGACGGTGACCGTCATGCCCTTGCCCGCGGCGAGACGCCCCGCGGCCATCCCGGATACGCCTGCCCCGAGGACGAGGACACGGGTCATACCAGCCCCTCCATTCGCAGGAAGTCGGCGTAGAACAGGCCGAGACCGAGCGCCACACCGATGCCGGTGAGTATCCAGAACCGGAAAACGACGGTCGTCTCCGGCCAGCCCGCCAGATCGAAATGGAAATGGAGCGGAGACATTCGCAACACCCGTCTCCCGGTGAGCTTGAAACTGGCCACCTGGACGATCACCGACATCGTCTCGGCTACGAAGATCGCTCCCACCAGTGCCAGCAGCAAATGGGTGTTGGTCATCAGGGCAAGAGCCGCGAGCAAGCCACCGATCCCCTGGCTGCCGACATCGCCCATGAAGATCTTGGCCGGCGGTGCGTTCCACCAGAGGAACCCGAGGAGGGCACCGAACATGGCGGCGGCGATCATGGCCAGCTCGAGCGGAGAAAGAGCCTGGTAGATGGCTTCCGCGCCTCTGAATTCCTCCGAATTTCGATACTGCCAGAAGGCGATGATCGTGTATGCCCCGATGACCAGGGCAGAGGCCCCTCCGGCCAGGCCGTCCATGCCATCTGAGAGGTTCACCCCATTGGCGGCGCCGGTGAGCATGAGGAGGACCCACACCACGAAGAACACCCCGAGGTCGAAACGCTCACCGAGGGGCTGCACGAACGAGATCTGGGTGACGATCCCCGCCTCGGTGGCTCCAAAGGCAAATACCGCGGCGATGGCGAGCTGAGAACCGAATTTGGCGGCCTTGGAGAGGCCGAGGCTGCGCTTCCGGGTGTACTTGACCCAGTCGTCGAGAAAACCGACCAGCGCCATGCCGACCAGGGCGAGGACGGCGAGCCAGCCGCCGTAGCCGAAACCCCGGGTCTGGAAGGTGAACCCGGTGTCCGGAGTCCACAGCTGGAAGTGAGCCAGGAACCACCCGACAACGGCGGCAACGACGAAGACGATGCCGCCCATCGTCGGCGTTCCCTGCTTGTGGGCGTGTTGGCCCTGGATGTCCTCCTGGATGAACTGTCCGATCTGACGGCGACGGAGCTGCCCGATTGCATAGGGGGTGCCGAAGATCGACAGGAGCAAGCCGAGCGCAGCGGCAATCAGCAACGGGATCACTGTGACATGCTCCCCGATTCGTGATCATTTCCCGCGGACCTTCGACGGCGGTGAAGAGATTCGGTGGCGACCTCTCTGTCGTCGAAAGGGATCCGCTCCGAGCCGAGATCTTGTTCGCGCTCGTGACCTCTGCCCAGGATGAGGACTACGTCCCCGTTCTCGGCGGCCCCAACGGCGAGGTCGATGGCTCTTCGGCGATCGAGCTCGAGGAGGTGATCCGAGAGTGGGTCGATCCCGGAGAGGACGGCTTTCGCGATCTCGTCCGGATCCTCGCTGCGCGGGTTGTCACTGGTGATCACGGCGAGGTCGGCACTCGAGATCGCCGCTCCCATGGCCGGACGCTTCGCCCGGTCCCGGTCCCCTCCGGCACCGATGAGGGCGATGACCCGCCCCCGACTCAACTGGCGCCCGGTCTCCACCGCGGTGGCCACCGCCTCAGGTGTGTGCGCGTAGTCGACCACCACGGTGATCGGGTCATCTTCGGACACCACTTCGAACCGGCCGGGCACCGCAGCAACGTGAGGCAGTGCGTCGGCGACGGCCGTGAACTCGATGCCTGCGGCGACACAGCAGGCGGCGGCCACTGCGAGGTTGGAGAGATTGAATCGCCCGACCACCGGGACTGACACGTTGGCGAGCCCCCAAGGGGTCTCGAGGTGAAGACGAGTGTGGCCCGCGTCGAGTGGCTCGACGTGATGGATGGAGACCTGTCCACCCCGGCCCACCTCGAGCAATTCCCCCTCGTACGTCGCCGCCAGCTCGGCGCCCGCCGGGTCGTCGACGTTGACGACTGCGGTTCCCAACTCGTACTCGGTGAACAACCGCTTCTTCGCGGAGAGATACGAAGCCATGTCCCCGTGGAAATCCAGGTGATCCTGGGAGAGGTTGGTGAACGCGGCCACGGCAAACCTCGTTCCTCGAACCCGGCCCAATTCCAGGGCATGAGAGGACACTTCCGCAGCCACCAACGAGACTCCCTCGTCCCTCATCCTGGCGAGGAGACGTTGAAAGTCTGACGCTTCCGGTGTCGTGAGAGTTGCCGGGATCGTCGAGCCGGCCGACCGGGTGTGAATGGTCCCGATCAACCCCGTCACCTTGCCGGCGTGCCTCGCAATCGATTCCACGAAGTGAGTGACGGTGGTCTTGCCGTTGGTGCCGGTGACCCCGATGACGTCGACTGCGACGGACGGATGATCATGGACCGCAGCGGCGAGCTCCCCGAGCACTGCCCTGGTGTCGTCCACCACGATCTGGGGCACGGCGACGTCTGACTCGTGATCGACGCACACTGCAACCGCCCCGGCCTGTATGGCGGAAGGGAGAAAGGTATGCCCGTCGGCACGCTCTCCCCTGATCGCCACGAAGAGCATCCCCGCGCGCGCCTGACGGGAGTCATGGGTCACGTCGCGTACAACTCGGTCCGGTCGGCCGATGAGGGTCCCGCCAACGTGGTCCGCCAGCATCGCCACGGTCTTACCGCTGCTCGCCATCAGGACTGACCCCGAGACGATGGAGAGCCTGCTCCATGATCTCACTGAACACCGGCGCAGCTGACAACCCTCCGGTTCGATACTCGTGGCCGGGAGCGTCCACGACAACGGCAACCACGACCTTGGGGTCATTGATTGGAGCCAACCCAACGAATGATGCCCGGGTCTCGTTGGTATACGTCTTGCCGTCCTCGCTGAGCTTGTTCGCGGTGCCGGTCTTGCCCCCGACCCGGTATCCCTCCACGGCGCCGTTGTGACCGGTCCCTTCCTCGACCACCCGGGCCAACAGCTCACGCATCAACAGCGAGGTGCTCGAGCTGACCACCTGTCGCTTCTCCACCCCGGCCACCTCCGTCTCCCCCTGCCCGTCGACCTGGGAACGCACGATGTGAGGCGTGGTCCACACCCCGTCGTTGCCGACCGCCGCATAGGCGGCGGCCATCTGAAGGGGGGTGACCGCAACCGAGTATCCGATCGAGGCGGATGCCAGGCAGGTCTGACACCCGGCATCGAAGCGAAGGATGCCCGGGGCCTCCACCGTATAGTCCACGCCGGTCTGTTCTCCGAATCCGAACTTCTCGATGTATTCGATCAGCTTCGGCTGTCCCAGCTTCTCGGCCACCTTTATCGTTCCCACATTCGAGGATCGGGTGAAGATCTCGGCGACGGTCATGTCGGTCTTCTCGTGCGCGTCGAAATCCTCGTAGCAGCCCCATTGCTCGTCGTCCACTGAATCGCAGGCGCCCTTCAGGACCTCGAGCTCGTCGTCCACGCCCGGGATCAAGGTGCCCACATTGACATCGCCCTCTTCGAGCGCTGCGGCGAAGGTCACCATCTTCTGGGTAGACCCGGGCTCGTAGATCCCCCGAATCACGAAATTGGTGAACATCCGGCACGCGTCGGGGTCCTCCGCCTCATCACATGACTCGTCGAGGGTTTGGCGGGTGTCGGGGTCGAATACAGGCGCCCCCACCATCGCCAGGATCTCCCCCGTCTCCACTGCGAGCACCACCGCCCAGCACGACTCTGCTCCGGTGCGATCGACGGCGTCGAGGCACGACTCCTGAGCCTGATACTGAAGGGGGAGGTCGATCGTGGTCACGAGGTCCACTCCGGGGATGGCGGGGACGATGTTCGTGTAACCCTGAGGGATCACACGCCCGGCAACGTCCCGTTCATATTCCGCATAACCGGGCTGACCCCTCAGCTCCGAGTCGTAGACCAGTTCCAGTCCCTCCTGTCCGTCCCCGTCGATGTTGACGAATCCGGTCACATGTGCTGCCACCGAGCCTGCGGGATAGACCCGGGAAGGCTCGGGGTGGGCGAAGATGCCTGCCATCTCCTGACCGAGAACCTCCTCGGCGAGGACCCCCTCGACCTGGCGTTTGATGTACACGAAGTCGAGCTCACTGCTGAGACGCTCGCGGAGAGTGTCTGGGTCGACGCCGAGCAGCCCGCCTATCTGCTGGGCGACCCACAATGGCTCGGTGACCTGATCTGGAACGGCGAAGATGCTCTGCGACTCGACCGTCATCGCCAGGAGGTTGCCTTTGCGGTCGTAGATCTTCCCTCGCTGCGGAGCCATCTCCCGGGTGACCAGTCGCTGGCTCAGACCCTCCTTGGCCAACTCGTCGGCACGCACGACCTGAATCTCGAATAGGCGATACCCCATTCCCAGCCAAGCGGCGACGACCACGAAGCCGATGAGGGCCATGCGGGCCCGACCAGGGTGAGAGACCTTGGGCTTAGCCCTGGCCACGGCCACCGACTCTCCGGCTGGATCTCCGGAGGGGCGGAAGCCCACAGATCGACCCCGAGCCAGCGTGTCCACAGGGTCTCATTGATTCGCTCCGTCACGCTCCGTCTCTGCAACGACGGGAGAGGGAACGTCCAGATTCACCAGCAAGGGGTTGGTATCACCGGGGATCACAAGACCCATCTCGTCGGCCAGAGGTGCGATGCGGGCCGGGTTCTCCAGGCGGGCGACCTCGAGGCGCAGCTGCTCGTTGAGGGCCGCCTGCTCGTCGATCGCCTTGTTGAGCTCTGCCAGCTCGAAGGCGGAGCGGTCCAGGCTGATCCTGGCGAATCCCAGACCGAGGAACGCGACGACGGCGATTATCACCATGATCATCCACGGGGCGAGGGAAGGTCGACGCAGTCTCCTACCTTTGACGACACGGAGACTCTCGTTTCCGGCTGGTCGACCGGCTGGCTGGACTGTCATGAGGCGACCTTTTCCACTGCCCGGAGGACCGCCGACCTGGCTCGATTGTTGACCGCGATCTCTTCGGCACCGGCCCGGATCGGCTTGCGGGTGAGCACCCTGACCTCGGCCGTGTTGCCACAGGCACAGACAGGGAGGTCAGGGGGGCAAGTGCATCCCCGTGCCCTGGCGTTGAACTCCTTTTTGACGATCCGATCTTCGAGGGAGTGATAGGAGATGGCGACTACCCGCCCCCCGGGGCGGACGAGATCGACAGCCTCGGCCACACCAGTCGCGACCGCCTCGAGCTCGGCGTTGACCGCGATCCGGATCGCCTGGAAGGTGCGTCGGGCAGGATGACCTGCCCGACGCCGGGCCGCGGGCATCGCGTCTGCGATGACGGTGGACAGCGTGGCAGTGGAATCGATGGGTCGGGCGGCGACGATGGCCCGGGCGATCCGCCTTGCCAGGGGCTCTTCGCCATATTCACGAAGAATGCGGGCGATTTCCTCGGCGGGCCATTCGTTGACGATCTCGGCGGCCGACAAGCCGGCATCCGGCCCCATCCGCATGTCGAGCGGGCCTTTGCGGCGGTAGGAGAAGCCGCGTTCTGGTTCGTCCAACTGATGGGAGGAGACCCCAAAGTCGAATAGGACCCCCGAGATGGGCTCGGAGGTGACCGAGGTGACGGCAGAGCCGATGTCGGCGAAATTCGCCTCGATCATCGTAGCCCGCAGCCCCCTGGCGTTGGCCAGGGCCTCCGGGTCGCGATCCATGGCTATGACTGTCACTGCTTCTCCAAACTCGTCCAGCAACCGTCTCGTGTGGCCCCCGCCCCCGAACGTGGCATCCACCACGACCCCGGGGAGCACCGGTGCCAACAACTCGACGACAACTTCTGCCAGGACCGGCCGGTGGTATTCGGCCTTTTCGTGTCCTCGGTCCTGGTTCATTGCGAGCCCTCCGGGCGCTGGTACCAACTAGAGGCGGGCGGAGTCAGGGGCCTTCCAATTGGTTCCGGAGGGCTCGCAATGAGCCCAGACCATTTCGCTTTCGTCGCTAGCCCTCCTCGTCCAGGTACATCTCGTCACTTGAAGCACGGTCGGCGAGGTGTCGGTCCTTCTCCCACAGCTCGATGTGGTCGAACAGGCCAAGGACCGCGATCTCGTTGCCCGGTTCGAGCCCGGCGAAGTTGCGGAGGTCGGGTTTGACCAGGACCCGCCCGGATTTGTCCGGGGTCTGGAGGTCGGCGGCGGCGAACAGGGTCCGGGAGAAGCGGCGGCCCGACTTGTCCTGGGGACGCTCGATCACTTCGGAAGCCTTCTTCTCGAAGTCGTCGGCGGCCCAGATGACCAGTTGGCCATCCTGTCCTTTGGTGATGACACAACCCTCTTCGAGACGACGGCGAAAACCGGAGGGCATGACCACCCTTCCTTTGCCGTCGAGGCTGTGGAAGTACTCACCGAGGAACACTTCTGCTCTTTTCCGCTCTTCCTCACTGTCCGTTTCCCCCCCTTGCTTGGGGCTGTGCTCCCACTGGGGAGTCACAGGTCGCCACTATGACCCACTTCGCCCCACTTGTCAACCTTTTTGCCCCACAGGGATGATGACGGCCGACTTTGACGGAGTGCCTCCTGGACGAAGATCTGTCCCTGGGGTGGGGGATCCAGCCGCCAGATCGAATGTGCAGTCGTGCGCGCTCAGCGCGCTCCAGTGCCCGTTCGACGGCCGACGATGATCAGGCCGACTCCGCCAGGAGGTAGGGGCGCCAGCTGGGGTCGACCTGGTAGCCGGTGGAGGCGTAGATCCAGGCGAAACGTCGCGGTGGGCCGGGCTGGCTGCGGAGACGAAGACCGCTCTCGTCGGGGGTGCGGGCGCCTTTGCGGACATTGCACGAGCGGCAGCACGCCACGACGTTCTCCCAGGTGTGATCCCCACCCTGAGACCGGGGAGTGACATGGTCGAGGGACTCGGCGGGGGCCCCGCAGTACTGACAGGTGTGGCCGTCGCGGCCAAACACCGCCCGACGGGTGACCGGGACCACCCGACGATAAGGAACGTTCACATACCGGTTGAGCCGCACCACCGAGGGAAGCTCTACCGATATCGACTCCGAGGACCAGATCTCGTCTCGGCCGACCACCACGCTGGCCCTGTTGTTGAGCACGAGCACGACCGCCCGCCGTTCGCTGACCACCGAAAGCGGCTCAAAGCTTGCGTTCAATACCAGGGCTCGCGTCATCTGCAATGACCTACCGTCGGGAAGCGTAATACTCGCTCCGCTTTGGTTGGTCCAACGGGCCGGGTGTCGTCAGCTGGCCGCCCTGCGGAGACCGTCTTTTCCCGTCTCGCCGAGGACACCCCCCACGGCAACGGTCAGCGCCTCCATCCAGCCACGAGTGATGTCGGCCTCGCCCCGGGTCTCGTGCGCACCGTCGGAGGCGGTCACGATCAGCAACTGGTTGTCCTCGATTGACACCGTGGTGATCTCCACCGGGACCTTCCCGATCACCTGACACCACGCATCGGCCAATCCTTGGGCAACGGACAGGGGTGTCGCGGCGACGATGCGGAAGGACTTGACCGAGGCTGTCGCCACCTCGATGCGGGCCCCGCTTTCGATTGGTGTTATCGCCACGTCGACGTCGACGTGGGCCAGCGGATCTTTGGAGCGCCCGACGCTCATCATCGGCTGACGATCACGTCTGACCCCGTACGCCGCGAGCAACGCACGCAGCTTCTCCATCACTGCCGCCTCGTCCGCCCCCGGCTCGAGCCGGACGTCGATACCTCGCCCGAATCCTTCCAGGTCGACCACGACCGAAGCCACCCCTGGTATGTCCCCCAGGCGACTCGCCAAACTCGACGTCATGCCCCCCGCTCCCACTTTCGGATAGTGCGCATCTCCCTACGCCACGTCAGATAGTTAACCACATCTTGCGCGCCGAAGGTGGTGAAATGTTCACCGTATGCGGTCAGGCGTCTCCAGGCGAGATAAGGGCCGGCCACGCCGATACCTCCCGAGCGGCGTAACGCGAACCACGTCCTCACCGCTTCGACGACGAGGACAGGGTGGCGTAAGACAGCGAGGATCGCACCTCGCTCGAAACCCATTCGTGCCTCCCAGCGTTGTCATGTGTGGCCGAGAGAAAGTCTACTGAAACAACTGCAGAATCGGGGCGTTGTCTCCCTCTGCCCACATGTTGAGTTCATCGTTAGAGTCTCAGTATTCCGAGTGACGGAGGGTTGTGCGCTTGGCGGAATCAACATCGGACATGATCGAACTGTTCGGCAGGCGTTTCGATGACATCGTCTCCAATGTCGAGACGGTCATACAGGGGAAGCGAGATGTGGTGGAACTTCTCGTTCTCGCCATGGTTTCCGAAGGTCACGTCCTCATCGAAGACGTACCCGGAGTCGGTAAGACCCAACTGGCCAAGTCGCTGGCGCGCTCCATCCATGGCGAGTTCCATCGCATCCAGTTCACTCCCGATCTCCTCCCCTCTG
>DASUUC010000097.1:0-10985 GCA_036374335.1 Acidimicrobiia bacterium | reverse complement strand
ACGATCTCGGACCCATCCAGGACCGACATCGAGGATGACTCGTGAACCTCGTCGACCAGACGCTCCATCGACGGCTGAGCCACCTCGATGACCTGCAGCGACGAGAGGAACGAGTAGCCGAGGTCGAGCACTTTCGGAGTGAGAGAGAACGAGCGCCCGGTTTGGGCCACGTATCCCAATTCGACCAGTGTCAGCAGGACACGACGGGAGGTGGCCCGGGTCAGCCCGGTGCGAGTTGCGACCTCGCTGAGGGTCTGGCTGGGATGCTCCCGGGAGAACGAGTTGATGACTGCCAGCCCGCGTTCCAACGATTGGATGAAGTCGCCGGTCCGCTCCGCGGGAACGGACATGCTCAGGGCCCGGCGTGGGCGATGGCAGTCCGCTGTTTCAGCTCCCGGAGTATTCGCAGCTCCTCGCCACTCGGCGGCTCCGTTGTGGCGAGGTCGGAGGCGACTTGGAGCGGCCATCCGGTTTGGTCGAGCACGTCGTCGGTATCGATGCCGGGATGGACCGCGACGAGCCGAAGCTCGTTGGTCCGCGGGTCTGGCTCGAGGACACCGAGATCGGTGATGACCACAGTCGGGCCGGCTCCCCGGTGCCGCTCTCGGCCCTCACCATTGCGCCCGAAGCCCACTGTGGAGATGAAGTCGACAGCCTCGACGAAGGTCCGTGCGGATTGACGCAACATGACGATCACCTCGCCTGCTGAAGATGCGATCTCGGGTGCTCCCCCAGCGCCGGGAAGCCGAACCGTGGGCTCCTCGTAGCTGCCGATCACGGTGCTGTTGAGGTTCCCGAAGCGGTCGATTTGGGCCGCGGAGAGGAATCCCACGTCGACCCGGCCCGCCTGGAGCCAGAACGAGAAGATCTCCGGCACGCTCACCACCAGATCTGCCTGCTCGGCCAGCTCTCCGTCACCGATGGACAAGGGAAGGATCTCGGGTCGAGTGCCGATGGTCCCTGACTCGTAGATCAGCACGACATCCGGGGCGTGGGAGAGCCGAGCCAGGTTGGCGGCCTCGCTGGGCAGGCCGATGCCGACAAAACAGACCTGACCGTCACGTAGATGGCGAGAGGCGACGATCGACATGATCTCGTCGGAGGTGTATCCATTCTCAGTCATCGTCGACCAGAGAAGTGAGGGTTCCGTCGTCGAGGGCAGCGAGATACGTGGAGAAGTCGTCGGGTCCGCTCACATATTCAGCGATCCACTTCGCGAAGATCTCCCGGCTCCGCGAGATGGCGTCCCATCTGGTATAGAAGGCATTGTCCCTCCGGGTATAGCCCATGGAATAGGAAGGATGCGACCCGCGGGGGACCTCAGCGATGGCGTCGATGGTCCATGAGGGGAGCACGGCGCCGTTGGGCCCCCGGAGATCGAGTTCTTCGACGACCTCCTCGACCGTCACGACCACGTTCTTCGCGGCGAGCGCAACCTCGCGCTGCACTCCGGTGATCCCCCACAAGCCGACGTTGCCTCGTCTGTCGGCCTGTTGCGCGTGGATCACGGCCACATCGGGGTTGAGCGCGGAGACGGCGGTGACCTCCTCTCCGTCGAAAGGTGAGCGAATCGTGGCCACGTTGGTGTGGTCGCTCAGATCGGTGCCGACATACCCATCCAGGATCCCGAAGGGCAGGCCCGCAGCGCCGGCGACATACCGGGTGGCCATCCCGGCATGCGTGTGCTCCTCGATCATCAGGGGTCGCGGATAGCCGTTCTCCACGGCATCACGCAGCCGGTGCAACGAGCCGACACCCGGGTTGCCGCCCCAGGAGAAGATCAATTTGACAGCACATCCCATCCCGATGATCTGGTCGTAGATCACATCCGGTGTCATTCGGATCAGCGTCAGATCCCGTTTCCCCTGCCGGATGACCTCATGTCCTGCGGCGACCGGGATGAGGTGGGTGAACCCCTCCATGGCGACGACGGAACCGTCGGGAACCAGGTCCTCGATCGCTGCTCGCAGCGAGGTGAATTCGGCCACTCGAGATCTCCAACTTGAGCCATCCGTGTTCGGACACCGAACACGCGTGCGAAAACCGTACGAACTGGCTATACACCTGTCAAGAACGCGTTCCTAATGCTGTGGCTCCCACATATGGGAGTCTCGGCGTTTCATTCGCTTCGATAGCCTCGAAGGTACCGATTACAGATGAGCGAGCCTCCGGAGAAGACCAAAGTAGCCATCATCGGCGGTGGCCCCGCAGGTTCGCTGCTCGCCTACTTGCTCTATCTGGAGGGGGTCGAAAGCGTCATCCTCGAGTTGCGCACCCGCGAGCACGTGCTGGGCAGGGTTCGTGCCGGAGTCATCGAATACGGCAGTGGTGAGATATTGCGAGAAGCAGGGCTCGGACCCCGCATGGATCGGGAGGGTTTCGTCCACGACGGGGTCAATCTCGCCTTCGCCGACACGCTGCTCCACATCGACTTCAAGCGGCTCACCGGCAAACACGTGATCATCTACGGCCAGACCGAGCTGCAGAAGGATCTCTACGACGCCATCGACAAAGCGGGCATCGCGTTGATCGACGAAGCCGAGGACGTCGACCTCCACGACTTCGAGACAGCAGCACCTATGGTCACCTACTCGCGCAACGGTGTCGACCACGAGCTCAGATGCGATTTCATCGCCGGTTGTGACGGCGTGCACGGAACCACCCGAGATCACATCCCAGCGTCGAACCAGGAGACTTTCGAGCGACTGTATCCCTTCGTGTGGGTTGGTCTCCTCTCCCCAACGCCGCCGGTGAACGACGAGCTGATCTACGCCAATCACTCCGACGGCTTTGCCCTGTGCTCGATGCGCAACGAGAACCTGAGCCGCTACTACGTGCAGGGCATGGCCGAAGACACAACCGACGACTGGCCCGACGACCGCTTCTGGGAGACCTTGCAGAAGCGTCTTCCCAAAGAGGTTGCCTCGAGGCTCATCACCGGGTCGTCGATCGAGAAGTTGGTGACTCCGCTCCGTAGCTGGGTCTCGGAGCCGTTGCGTCATGGACGGCTTTTTCTCTCCGGCGACGTCGCCCACGTCGTCCCCCCCACCGGAGCGAAAGGGCTCAACCTGGCCATTTCCGACGTCGTCTATCTCGCCGAGGCTTTCGCCGCCTATTACTCCAGCGGCAGCGAGACGGGTCTCGACGAGTACTCCGACCGGGCCCTGGCGCGAGTATGGAAGGCGGTTCGCTTCTCCTGGTGGATGACGTCGACGATGCACCGGTTCCCCGGGATGAGCAACGACTTCGATCGCCGCCTCCAGCGTACCGAGCTCGAATACCTCTTCTCCTCGGAAGCAGCGCAGAAGAGCATGGCGGAGAACTACGTTGGTCTCCCTCTATGAGAGAGCACTCAGAAAGACACGAAGTGGGGATGACTGTTCGGCGTCAGGTCCTTGGTGACGACCATGTCGATCGCGCCGTCGCCAACACCACCGAAATCGACGCGGATTTCCAAGAATGGATCACCGCCAACGTTTGGGGCGACCTCTGGGCCCGACCCGGCCTGGTCCCTCGGGACCGTAGCCTGATCACGATCGTGTTGCTCGCCGCCGCGAGCCATGAAGAGTTGGAGTTGCACTTGCAGGCGGCGAAAAATACCGGGGCAACGCGTGACGAGATCGTCGAAGCCTTGTTGCATGTCGCCGTCTACGCCGGTGTCCCGGCGGCGAACAGTGCCTTCAAGCTGATGAAGCAGATCTACGAGGAGGAGACAGATTGACCGAGCCGATCATCCGTCATTACGGGCCCAAGGCCTATTCGGACCATCCTCCTTTCAGTTATCCCGACTACAAGTCGACGGTGCTACGAGGGCCGCAACAAGACCTTCTCACCATCGTCCAGACCCTCACGGAGACCACGGGGCCGGGTCCTGTGTGGACGGAGGTGTCGGAAGAAGACGCCGATCTCACCACGAATGCCGGCAAGGGCGGAACAGCCATCGGTGAGCGCATCATCGTCACCGGCCGTGTCCTAGACGAGAACGGCAACGGGATTCCAGGGGCCCTCATCGAGATCTGGCAGGCCAACGCCTGCGGCCGCTATGTCCACTGGCGGGAAACAGCCTTCCCGGCACCACTAGATCCCAACTTCATCGGAGTGGGCCAATGCATGAGCGGGGAAGGCGGTGAGTATCGCTTCCTCACCATCAAGCCCGGGCCCTATCCATGGGGCAATCACCCCAACGCCTGGCGTCCCGCTCACATCCATTTCTCACTGCTGGGACCGTCACTGGGAAGCCGTCTGGTCACCCAGATGTACTTCGAGGACGACCAACTGTTCCCATACGACCCGATCTTCAACTCGGTGCCTGAACACGCCCGCGATCGAATGATCGCCCAATACGACCACGACGTGACCGAGGAGAACTGGGCTCTCGGGTGGCGGTGGGACATTGTGCTCAGAGGAGACATGACGACACCGTTCGAGGAGGGTGAATGACCAAGCACGGCGAGACCCCCTCACAGACGGTCGGCCCCTACTTCAGCATGCGGCTCGCTGGTGAAGGCCAGAACATCCTCACCACCCGTGACGACCGCATCGCCATTGAAGGCACCGTGCTCGACGGGGCCGGTAACCACATCGAGGATGCTTTTCTCGAGATCTGGCAGGCCAGTCCGTCGGGTCGGTACAACCATCCCGACGACCGACGAGATCTCGAGCTCCAGCCCTCCTTCACAGGGTTTGGTCGAACCGCCACCGACTTCGAGACCGGTCACTACCGGTTCGAGACCCTCAAGCCCGGTCGGGTTCCCGACCCCGAAGGCGCCTTCCAGGCTCCCCATGTCTCCCTGATCGTCCAGGGGCGAGGGATGCTCAACCCCGTCTTCACCCGCATCTACTTCTCAGACGAGGCCGAGGCGAACGCCGACGATCTGGTGCTCCGCAGCGTTCCCGAGGAGCGGCGCCACACTCTCATCGCGGAGCTCGAGGAAGGATCGAGCCCTCCCGTTTACCGCTTCGACATCCGGATGCAGGGCGAGGGCGAGACCGTGTTCTTCGACTTCTGAGCGGATGAGCTCAGGTCCCTCGCTCGATCCCGGGTTCTCCACCGAGGAGTTGACTGCTGTCTTCTCGGCGCAGTCCACGGTGACGGCGATACTCGGGTTCGAGGCCGCTCTCGCGCTGGCCCTGGTCGATGCCGGGATTGCACCGGCCAACGAAGCCGATCAGGTGGTCGCCGCCTGCGACCGGGGCGTGGCCGACCCCGACGCAGTGCTCGCCTCGACATGGGAGACCGGCACTCCGCTCATCGCGCTCGAGGAGTCGATAGCCGAAGGGATAGAGACCGAGGAAGCTCGCAAGTGGTTTCATTTCGGGGCCACCAGCCAGGATGCCATCGACACCGGTCGAATGGTCCAGGCCGCCCGGGCCCTGGAGATCCTCGACCCCCGTCTCTCCGCCCTCGCCGGACGGCTGCGTCAGCTCACGATTGAGTACCGGGATCAGCCCCACATGGGGAGGACCTTCCTCCAGGCGGCGCGGCCGACGACATTTGGCTTTCGCACCGCAACCTGGCTCGACTCTGTCTTGGGACACATCGAGGATCTTCGCCAGCAGCGCTCCGATTTGAAGGTCCAACTCGGCGGTCCGGTAGGGACCCTCTCCGCCTACGGCGACAAGACGGAATTGATCGTGTCCTCCCTGGCGCAGAGGTTGGACCTGGCGCAACCGGAGATCTCATGGCACGCCAATCGGACCGGCGTCATCAGACTCGCCCATTCGCTGCAACGGACCGCGATCACCATGGGCAAGATCGGGTCCGACATCGCGTTGCTGGCCTCGACAGGGATCGCCGAGATCAGGGTTCGCTCCGGAGGATCCTCGAGCATGCCTGAAAAGCACAATCCCCTGGATTCGATCCGGTCGGTGGCTGCTGCGGCGGCCTGCACGGGCGCCGTCGCCATGTTGGAATCCGGCTCGGGTCACGAGCTAGATCGTGGGATCGGGGGCTGGCATGTCGAATGGCTGGCCCTGCCCCTGGCGTTTCAGACCGCAGGAGCAGCGGTCGAAGCGATCGCGACCTGCATGGCCTCACTCGAAGTCGACCGGGAGAGGATGAGTGCCAACCTGGGATCAGAAGCTTTGGAGGTGCCATCAGCTCAGGTCGACCGCGTTTTGGCTATCTTCGACAGGTCGATCGCCTAGAGCCTGACATCGGACTCCCGGCGGTTTGCCCCGGTCATCGATGGGGTAACAGAGAGTCCATACCAAGGAGATGTCACATGCCCGAGATCTGGTCGATCCTCCTAGTTGTGGCTGGCCTGTTCGCCATCGTCGCCGGAGTGATGCTGGCCACGGGCAACAAACCCTGGTCGAGCGACTCCGTGGAGCCGACCTCTCCACCGGCGGGTCCCGGCGCCGAGGGGATGCGGGTCACCGGTCCCGGCGACATCACCTCCGGGGATCCGGAGCAAACAGCCCGGGAAAATGACAAGCCTTAGGAGGGACTGATGCAAGTTTTGTACTTGGCCGTGGCTGCCGCCGCCGGCGCCGCAATTGCATATCTGTTCGACCCCGACCGCGGTCGTTCACGCCGTGCCCGGCTCGCCGACCAGGCAGCGGCACGGGCCCGCGATACCGCCGGTGCGGTGAAGGCCAAAGCCGAATATCAAAAAGGCGTGGCCAAGGGAATCATCCACGATGTCACTGAACCTCTCCGCGGTGAGGAAAAGTTCGACGACGACACCCTCCTCCAGAAAGTGAAGAGCGAAGCCCTTGGCTACTGGCCCGACTCACACGATATAGAAGTCGACATCACCAACGGTCTGGTGCGGGTCAGTGGCACGGTCGGCAACGAGTCGGATCGCAAGAAACTCATCAAGCTGATAAGAGATGTCGAGGGGGTCGGCCTGATCGACGATCGCATCAAGGTAGGCGCGTAAGCGATCTCCGAGCGTACGCCTGAACGGAGAAGGACGACTCACGAGCCAACCCTGACGCTTCGTCTCTCCATCAGCAGAACATCCCTCCATCGACCGTGATGTAGCCCGAGTCGTTCCCGCCTGCCGACGACCCGGAAGCCGAACCTGGTGTGGAGAGCGATGCTTGCCTCGTTGTCGGGAAAGATCGCCGTCTGCAAGGTCCAAAACCCTGCCTCTTCTGACGCCTCCACCAAGGCCTCGAGCAAATCCGATCCCACACCCCGGCCGCGTGCATCTCCGCTCACGTAGATGCTGTGCTCGGCGACCCCCCGGTAGACGGGCCTTGTCGAAACGGCGCTCAACGCCGTCCAGGCGGCCACCCGACCATCGAGTTCGCACACGAGCCGGCACTCTGCCAGGTGCCCCGAATCCCATGCTTCCCATTCCGGGACGGACGTTTCGAACGTAGCATCGCCCGTATCGATGCCTTCCCGATAGATCCCGGCCACCTCGGGCCAATCAGACGGGAGCATCGGTCGAACGGACCGGGTTCCCACAGTCGTGCTCAATCCCAAACGACGAGGATCACCCCGACGATGGCAAAGGCGATCACGGCGTTCAGACCGTTGATGAGGAAGTACGCACCCCCTTTGCTCTCGTAGACCTGGTTGACCAGGGCGCCGACCATCCCGAAACCGATGCCGAGCACCACACCGAGGGCGATGCCGTCGGAGACAGTCTCGGCTCCGACTCCGGCAACGAGAAGCCCGATGACGATCGTCGTCACGAAATAGCCGATCAGGGTTGGGATGAACAACAGTGCAAGGGGCGGGCCATCACCTGTGGTGTCGACGCCGGCCTCCCTCGCCCATGCTTTGCTCAACGGCGGGATGGAATACCAGATGGCGCTGAAGGCGAACCAGGCAATGGTGGCGACCACCACCGCCAACCAGTTCAGCTCTCCAAAGAAGTCGAGGATCATGCTGCTCCCTTGTGGAATGAACCGGGAAGCGTAGAGATCCGGACACACGGCCGCCGCCAGATCGGCGACGAAGACGGTGTGAGGAGGGACTCTGGAATCGACGGCTCTCTGCTCCCAGTCCTCCAGAGCCAAGTCGACCGTGGCCGTGAAGTGCTGAGAAGTCATACGCCGGATGAGGGCGGGGGGCATTGGCAATCGAGTCAGGGATGATCGGAGCTGCCGTCGAGCGCCGAGACGGCGCGCCAGGACCTTCGTCGTCTCACATGCCGACTCCCTCGAGACCGCTCTGAGCCTCCCGGAAGTCGGCGCGATGGTCCATGCGCCCTCCGCTTTTCTGGTAAACCCAGGGTGGGGAAGCGTTCCGCGGAATTGGCCGCCGCTTAGGCCGTCACCTGACGAGACGGGCCGTCGGGGTGTTGTCCCCCGCCATCGACGATGACATCGGCGACAGGGAGTGCTGCCGACTCGACCCCGCCGAGAACCGCGGTGAAATGCCGCCTGTCGACGGACCGGTCACCGCAGCTACCCAGCCTATGACTTGGACGGCATAGGATCGTCGTCCCGTGTCATAATCGCCTCGAACCGGGTTGCCGCGACCGGGTCCTCGGTCGTCCCCTCCCCTCCCTCCGGAGCGATACGTCACTTGCTCCCCCAAGTCGGACAGAGGATCAGTCGTGTCCGTGACCTCTCCGTTGGCCCCCCGCACGCGGCCAGAGCCGTCACGAGTGCGACCATCACCGCTCGACGTATCGATCCCATCACCACCAGTATTCGGGCCTGTCTTGATGCGCGTTTGATGAGGCCAGTCTGATCACGGCAACTAGGAATGATCCTCCGTTACCTTGAGCTGTCCATGGTGGATCGCTCGGTCATCGAGGAGATGCTTGACGAGTTGCGGTTCGACGATGCCGAAAGCCTCGTTGAGCAGGAGAGCGACGATCCCGATCCCGAGCTCCGCAGTGAGATCGCCAGGCGACGTGCCGACGCCGAACATCGAGCTAGAGATCTCGTCAGTCTGGTCGTCGAGCTGGGCGAGTCACGTCGTCTCGACGAGGTCGTCGAGTTGGCTCGCCAGCCAACCCTCGGGCCGCTCCTCGCCCTGGCACCTGACACCTCCCGGAAGCGTGCCGAGCTCTATCTGAGGGAAGCCGCGCGCTGGGCGGAAAGACGAGTGGAGATCAATAGGAGGCGGCTCCGCGAGGCACGTCGTGCTCTCGACGGGCTCGACCTCGAGTTGGCCAGAGGTCTCATGAGGCGAATCGACGGCCGATTTCTCTCTCGTGATCAAAGCGACGAGCGCGATCGACTTCTACTGGACATTTCCGCGCGAGCGATGGAAGTGGAGTCAGTAGCAGAGAAGGGGCGTCAACTGATCGACGTGAAGACATCCCGTCGCGGGACCCAGCGAGGACAGCCTTGGTGGCGCCGCTGGTTCGGGTAAGGGCCGACCGGAGGCTCGGTCGGTATGGCGGTTGGCTACTTGCCGGTGAGCTTGGCGATGTGCTCAAGCTCGTCGGCATCCGGAACCTCGATGTCGAGAAAGGCGTTGACGCACTCGACGGCAACGTCGGGGGCAGTTCGCTTCAGGCTCATGGTGAGAACGTTGGCATCGTTCCATCGCCGTGCGTTCTCGGCAATCCACGGATCGGCGGCCTGGGCAGCCCTTACCCCAGGCACTTTGTTGGCGGCGATGGCTGTCCCCGTGCCCGTCCAGCACATCAGGACGCCGTAGTCGACTTCGCCATTGGCCACCGCCCGGCCTACTGCCTCCGACATCTCGGGCCAGGACCGCGGGCCGAGCTCGATCACCTCGGCGCGTTTGCGCAACGCCCGGAGAACGGCATCGACGGACTCGTTGGAATCATCTGCCGCAAAGGCAACACGCATGGTGTCGAGTGTATGAGGGACTCGACGGGTTCGGCATCAACTGCCTCGATCCTCGCGTAGAGAACGTCGACTTACCGATCCCGCCCGCGCCATCACGCCAGCCACACCATGGTCTTCCGATACTGCATCGTGTGAGCCGGGCCACATTCACCAGGATCTCACGTGCCGCCGGGATCATCGACTTCAACAGGAGGAAGGGTCCGGTCCGGCTCCGACGACATCAGTTGCTCAGGTGTGGCACGCCTGCACTACGGGCGAGTCTGCCACGATCAGGCTTCTCATACGGGTGGCGCACCCGCCGATTTCAGAAGCCGAGCTGACTCAGCCTCACCTCGACGAGTCGGCGCACCAACGACTTCGGTATCACCTGGTCGATGGGGAACTGCAGGGTGCCCTTGGACCACTCATAGTCGGCCAGGTCGTCTTCGAGCTCTGGAAGAACCGTCCCCGAGTGGGGGAAATAGCTGCAGTGGTTCTTGAAATACGCGTACCCGGCTACAGCCTTGCCATTCACCTTGAGGGCAGGCACCTTATAGGAGATTGTCTCCTCCGCCTCCGGCAAGATCTCCCTGAGTGTGGCACGCAGCGCGAGGAGCGTGCTCCTCTGTGGCTCTGGTGCCCCGTCTAAGTACTCGGATACCGTCATTGCTGATCGACAGTCACCAGAAGAGTCGTCATTCTCCGGTTCGCGCGATCCTACCGCTCATCGCCACCCGTAGTCTGCGGTCGCATCTCGCGTCCGAACATGCGCACCACGAGGTCGACGCGCGACCCAACTTTCAAGGGGAGAGGATCGTTGGGTTCAGCGCGAACGGTATCTGCTTGCCATTGCGGATATGTGGTCACATCGGCGATTGCCGCGAAGACGTCTTCGACGGGCCTCGCGATGTGTAGTTGGCGACGATGGGTCGGCATGGCAGGAGCCTATTCGGCCTGTCACTCGCTCGGATCGTGTCCCACGGTGAGATGTGAGTAGGGGTGGGCCCTCAGCGATCCCGCCGCCGTGTTAGGCGGCGCGGAGTCTGGGTTGGTTGCTGGGGTTCACCTCCTTGTGGTGGATGAGGTTCATCTCCCAGCATCCACCTAGATCACCAGTGGCCCCATCGATCGCCGTCGTGGAACGACCCAGGGAAGGAATGGCTCCCAATCGTCAGAAAACGTCGCCGGCCACAAAAGCCTCGAATCCGTTGTGCCACAACGGATTCGTTTTGCGCGCTCGGGAGGACTCGAACCCCCAACCTTCTGATCCGTAG
>DASUUC010000096.1:0-31275 GCA_036374335.1 Acidimicrobiia bacterium | reverse complement strand
TCGACCCGGCTGGTTTCCAGGGCGTGGCCGACGCGGGCGATCTCACCGGGTCGGTCCAGAAGCACCACCCGGACCTGAGTGTGGTGCTCTCCGAGACCCGCTCTTGCCACCCGGGCCGATTCCAACTCGGCATCGAGCTCTCCGGCGGAGTTGTCTCCGATGATCCGCCGCCATTCATCCAGGGCCTTCTGCAGCTCTTCGATCGAGGCATCGACCTGCGCGTAGTTGGCGGTGAGGACCTCGGCCCACCATGTGCTGTCTCCCGCGGCGATGCGGGTCAGGTCCCGAAAGCCAGTACCGGCCAGGCTGAGTGTCGCCTGGTCGGCGTCGGCGAGCCGCATCAGGGCGGCGGCGATGACGTGGGGGAGATGGCTGACCCGGGCTACGGCGGCGTCGTGCTCTTGGGCGGTCATCACCACTGGGTTGGCTCCAAGGGATCGGGTGATCACGTCCACACGGGCCACGTCGGCCGGATCGGCGCCATCCGATGTCAACACCCAGGTGGCGCCGTGGAACATCGTGCGTGTGGCCAGCGATGCCCCGCTGGTTTCGCCACCGGCCATGGGATGGCCACCGACGAAATGAGAGAGATGGGATGCCGCCGACACCATCGGGATCTTGACTCCGGCGATGTCGGTCACCAATGAGTCCGTGTTCATGTTCTCTAATGATCTGGCGATGGCGCCAGGCGGCGCCGCGAGCACGACCAGATCGGCGTCAGTTTCGGGGCCGTCCAGCTCCCAGCCGATGGCCCCCCGCCGGGAGGCTTCCGTGAGGGCATCCGGATCGGGGTCCCAACCCGACACCTCCCACCCCTGAGAGCGCAGGCCGAGGCCCACCGACGCTCCGAGAAGTCCGGTCCCATGGATGATTGCGCGGCGCGCTGTCATGAAGAAGGCGAGGTTAGGGGGTCTTGACGAACACCGAGTTCGCGGGCACAATCCTCCCGATGAGCCGCGACACTGCTGCCACTCAGGACTTCCGGTCCTTCGGCGCTTTCTTCTTCCGCGGCTATTTCGGCGCCTAGCGCCGTACTACCTCACCCCCGCTGTTTCCTGCCCGATCCCAAAATCGTTTCAACGCGTGTCCTGAATGGAGATACCGATGTACGGCATCCAAGACTCCGCTGCCAGTCCTGAATCAACAAACAACGAAACCACCCAACTCGACGACCTCCGCGGTGAGGTCGACAGCATCGACGACGGCATTCTCGGGCTCCTGGCCCGGCGCCGGCAGGTAGCTCGCAGGATCGCCGCCGAGAAGCACCGCGCCGAGCGTCCCTTTCGGGACGACCTCCGCGAAGAGGCCCTGCTCATCGAACGGTTGGCCGCTGCCGGCAAGTACGAACTCGACGCCGATCTGGTCTCCCGGGTCTGGGAACAGATCATGGCCGATTCGCTGCGGGTGCAGTTCGACTACGTTCAGAACAGTGTCAACGGCCGCAAGGACGCGGTCATCATCGCCATTCAGGGCGTCGAAGGGTCGAATAGCCACCAGGCCGCACTGGCACTGACCCCGAACATGAACGAGCGCGAGTTCGTCCCCTGCAATCGGTTCGGAGACGCCATCACGACGGTCAAGGACGGTCGGGCGAACATCGCAGTGCTTCCCATCGAGAACACCACTTCCGGGGCGATCGCCGAGGTCTACGACCTCCTACTGGACAAGAAGGTGTCCATCGTGGGGGAGGTCAAGATCCATGTGAAGCACTGCCTGGTCGGAGTCCCCGGCGCATCCATCGCAGACCTGAAGACGATCCATGGTCATCCCCAAGCCGTGGCTCAGTGCTCCAACTTCCTCGCCGGATTGCCCGACGTCGACGTGGTCTACGCCACGGATACTGCGCTGTCGGCGCGTCGCATCTCCGAGATCAGCAACCCGTCCATTGCGGCTCTGGCCAATGAGGAGGCAGCCCGGATCTACGGGCTCGATGTGCTCGAGTCGGGGATCAACAACCGCAGGACCAACTACACCCGCTTCGTCGCGATCGCGGCCGAGCCTGCCACGGTCGACCCCCAAGTACCGGCAAAGACCTCCCTGGTGCTGTCCGTGAGCAACGAGCCCGGATCACTGGCGGAAGTTCTCAACGCCTTCCGCGCCGAGGAGATCGCGCTGGTCAAGCTCGAGTCGAGGCCCACCATCAACAACGCCTGGCAGGAGATGTTCTATATGGACTTCGAAGGCAACGTCGGCGATCAGCGGGTGCAGCGGGTTCTCGAAGAGGTTCGGCGCCACACCATGTATTTGCGGGTGCTGGGCACGTACCCTTCGCGCGACCTGCGTCCCCATCGTCGCCCTTCCCCGACGCCGGAGCGGATTCTCCAGGTGTCGACCCCCAACCCACAACCGGCCGAGAAGACCACCGCCGACGGGCCCTACCGCCTCGCCGGCCGCCGGGACGGTGAGACCGAGACCGTGGTCGACGTCAACGGTGTGGTGATCGGCGGCCCAGAGCTGGTGATGATCGCCGGTCCCTGTGCCGTGGAGTCCATCGACCAGGTGATGAAGACCGCCAAGGCCGTCAAGGAGTCCGGTGGGAAGCTCTTGCGCGGGGGCTGTTTCAAGCCCCGCACCTCCCCGTACAGCTTCCAGGGTCTCGGTTGGGAGGGGCTCGACATGCTCGCCGAGGCTGGTCGGGTCTACGGGCTTCCCATCGTCACCGAGGTGACGGCCCCCGAGCACGTGGAGAGGATGGCGGAGAAGGCCGACGTGCTCCAGATCGGAACCCGCAACATGCAGAACTTCGCCCTCCTCAATGAAGTGGGTCGGGCCAACCGGCCTGTCTTGCTCAAGCGGGGGATGAGCGCTTCGATCGACGAATTCCTGCAGGCTGCTGAGTACATCCTGGCAGGCGGCAACCAGAGAGTCATCCTCTGCGAGCGCGGCATTCGCACCTTCGAGACTTCGTCCAGAAACACCCTGGATGTAACTGCGGTGCCTGTCTTGCGTCGGCGCAGCCATCTACCGGTGATCGTCGATCCCTCCCACGCCGCCGGAGACCGTGACCTCGTCGCTCCGCTGGCCTTGGCCGGGGCAGCGATCGGGGCACACGGCATCATGGTGGAGATCCACCCCGATCCCGAGACAGCGATGAGCGATGGTCCGCAGTCGCTCACTTTGGAGGCGTTCGACGACTTGATGCAGGCACTGTCCGACCGAGTGCTCTGATCCAGATCCTCCGAATGGGTGTGACGCCGGGCGGCGGGAGCATCGCGCGGGCGTCAGGCCTCTTCTCAGGTGAGCTGTGAGCTCGGTCAGCCTTTCACGACACCGAGGGGACGTGACCGGGCCACCGGCGCAGCAAGTCCGGCTCTCCTGCAAACGTCGACCACCACGTCTACGTCCTTGTAGGCGTAGTCGGCTTCCTCGGAGAGCAGGCCCACCGAACCCGGTCGGATGGCGATTCCCCGTTTTTCCAGCGACCGTCGCACATCACGGCCGGATTGTTGTGACTTGGCCTTCTTCCTGCTCATCACCCGGCCTTCACCATGCGCCGCCGAACCGAACGACGCGGTTCCCATGGTCCCGGGGATGAGAACGGGCTGGCCCACGGCACGGAGATCGACGGGCGAACACGTCCAGGCGAGACGACACCCCCGTCGTCGATGTCCGTGGCGGCCACCCCTCCGATGGGGAACCCGTATCCCCAATGGATGTCGGGCATGGCGAACGAAGCCTCCACGATCCCGGGCAGGTGGGCGGCATTGGCCACCTGGTCGACAGACCGATCCCGAAGAACAGCTTCCATGATCGCATCCGAGGCGTAAATGCGGCCGGGCACTCGCATGTCATCCTCACGGTCGATCTCCCAAACGGCATCGGAGATTCGGGTCGGCTCCATCTCTTTGGATTGCTCCTATCCGGGCCTGATCAAACGTCGAAGTAGACGTTGGCCGACCAGCCCTCGTCTGTCTCCGACACCTGCAACTGGTGGTAGGTGACCGCCTTGATCGGTGGGCCATCCAACTCGACATCTTCGGTGGGTACACCCATTGCCTGGATCTCGACGGCGAAATCTCCGGCCGTCGAAACCTCGAAACGACAGAAATGGACTCCCTCCGTCTCGGAGAGATAGAGCAGCTCGGATAGGGTGTCGACGACGAGATCTTCATTGGAAGTGGCTTCGACGGCGGCCTCAACGATCTGGTCGTCGGGACATGTCTCGATCGCAGCCATGAGCTCGAACATGCCCAGGGCCAACTCTTCGATCAGCTGAGGCAGGCTGTCGGCGCTGGCCTCGAGCCCGGTATCGGCGGTGTGCTCCAGCGTCGAATGCGGCATGTCACTGCTCCGGCGCAACTGACGCGATCGCTTTCTGCAAAACCTCCGCAGAATGCCTCAGCGCGGCGCGCTCGGTGTCATCCAATACGGGGGCGATCACCTCGCCCGCCCCATCCGATCCCACGATCGTAGGTAGCGACAGGGCCACGTCCTCGAGGTCGAAGACACCCTCCTGCACCCGCGAGACCGTGAGCACTCTGCGCTCGTTGCGCAACATGCCACGCAACAGATTGGCGGTGACCAGGCCGATGGCGTGGTTCGTCGCCCCTTTTCGTTCGATGATCCGATAGGCCGCTTCACGCACCTCGGTCTCGACTTCCCGCTCTCGTCCCCGGGTCCATCCCGGCCAGTCCCGGATGCGGGTTCCCCCGACCACTGCACCCGACCAGACACAGACCTCTGAGTCACCGTGCTCGCCGATGACCTGGGCATGGACCGATCTGGGGTCCACTTCGAGCTCACGACCCAGGACCTGTCGGAGTCGAGTGGTGTCCAGCATGGTCCCGGTGCCGATCACCCTCTCCGGAGGGAGTTGCGACTCCCGCTGAAACACATAAGTCAGGACGTCGACCGGATTGGTGACGATGACCACCGTGCCCTGGTAGGCAGCGAAGTGCCTACTGAGATCACCGAGAACTCTCGCGTTATCCCGGAGCAGTTCGAGCCGGGTCTCTTCGGCAGTGCCGCCACGTCCGGCGGCGATGACAACTGCATCGGTTTCCAGCATCTCGTCGAGGGCGACACTGCGAACCCGTGCGCTGGCGTAGAACGACGAGCCGTGGGAGAGATCCATGGCCTCACCCTCGGCCAGGGCGGAATTCCGGTCGTGCAACAACACCTCCTGGGCGGCGGCGTTGTGCAGCGTCGATATGGCAACGCTCGAGCCGACCCAACCGGTGCCGACGATCCCAATAGATGTCCTCTCGGCCATGGCACCAGTGTCCTCGCCCGGGAAGGCTTCTCGAAATCCCAGGTTAGACAAACGAACGTTCGTTTGTCTAAAATGAGCCCATGGCACCCGAGGAGAAGTTCCAGACCCTCATCGACGCCGAATCCAAGATCGAGCCCAGCGACTGGATGCCGGACGGCTATCGAAAGACGCTCATCCGCCAGATCGCCCAGCACGCCCACTCTGAGATCATCGGCATGCAACCCGAAGGAAACTGGATCAGCAGAGCGCCCACCCTTCATCGCAAGGCCATCCTCATGGCAAAGGTCCAGGACGAGGCGGGACACGGTCTCTACCTCTACTCCGCGGCCGAGACCCTCGGGGTCAAGCGCGACGACCTCCAAGAGCTGCTCCACTTGGGCAAGCACAAGTACTCGTCGATCTTCAACTATCCGACGCTCACCTGGGCCGACATGGGGACGATCGGCTGGCTGGTGGACGGCGCCGCCATCACCAACCAGGTGATGCTCACCCGATGCTCCTACGGGCCGTATGCCCGGGCCATGGTCCGGATCTGCAAAGAGGAGTCCTTCCATCAGCGTCAGGGTTATGAAGCCTTGATCAGGTTGTGCAACGGGACCCCCGACCAGAAGGCGATGGCCCAGGACGCCCTCGACCGCTGGTGGTGGCCGTCTCTGATGATGTTCGGCCCTCACGATTCGGATTCCGATCACTCCGAGCAGTCCATGGAGTGGAAGATCAAGCGTGTCTCCAACGACGACCTGCGCCAGCAGTTCGTCGACATGACCGTTCCCCAGGCCGACTACCTCGGCCTCACCATCCCCGACCCCGATCTCAAATGGAACGAGGAGCGGGGTCACTACGACTTCGGGGAGATCGACTGGGAGGAGTTCTGGCGTGTGGTCAAAGGCAACGGACCGATGAGCCGGGACCGGATCGAGCACAAGAAACGATCATGGGATGAGGGCGCCTGGGTTCGCGAGGCCGCGAGCGCCCACGCCGCCAAGAGAGCCCGGAGGGCGGCATGACCTACGACGTCCCGGTAGCGCCGGGGGAGACGGCCGAGCTCGAAGAGCACATCGAAGGCGCCGCCGAAGGCTGGCCGATGTGGGAGGTGTTCGTCCGGGCGCGGCGTGGGATCTCCCACGTCCACATCGGAAGTCTGCATGCTCCCGATGCCAGGACCGCATTGCAGAACGCCCGCGACGTCTACACCCGCCGTGGTGAAGGGGTGAGCGTGTGGGTGGTGCCGAGCGGCGAGATCCACGCCTTCGAACCGGAGGCTGCGGCCGAGTACGTCGAGGCCAACGAGAAGGTGTACCGCCTGGCCACGACATACGAAATTCCCGACGAGGTAGGGCAGATGTGAGCGAGCAGATCGTCAGCTCGGTGCCACAGGGCATGCCTGCAGTCGAGATGGAGCCGCGTTTGCGCGCCATAGTTTCGTATGCCGATGACAACATGGTCCTGGCGCAACGGCTCGGGTATTGGATCTCCAACGGGCCCGATCTCGAAATCGACATCGCCCTGGGCAACATCGCTCTCGATCATCTCGGAGTGGCCCGCGCCCTGTACACCCATGTGGGACGGGTCGAAGGCGAGGGCCGCACCGAGGACGATTTCGCCATGAGACGGACCGAGCGCGAGTTCCTCAACCTGCTGCTCGTCGAGCAGCCCAACGGTGACTTCGCCCACACCATCGTCCGCCAGTTCTTCTTGGACGTCTATCAGGGTCTTCTCTGGGACGACCTCATGGATTCTGACGACGAGACGTTGGCCGGCGTGGCAGCACGAGCCCGCAAGGAGACCGCATATCACTACGAGTTCTCCAGCAGCTGGATGATGCGCCTCGGTGACGGCACCGAGGAATCGCACGCCCGGGCCCAGCGTGGCGTCGACTCGTTGTGGCGGTACACCGCCGAATTGTCCGCGCCCTATCCCGATGCCTGGCACCGGCAGGTGGAGGGGGTGTTCGGAGAGGCCGGCCTGCGGCCTGCCGATGACCCCTACCAGAGATCAGGCGGCCGGGATGGTTTTCACACCGAACACCTCGGGCACCTGCTCGCCGAGATGCAGTGGATGGATCGCACCTATCCGGGGATGAGATGGTGATGCCGGTGGTCACCGACCTGCGCTCGGTCGTCTCTTCCGTGGTCGATCCCGAGATCCCCGTCCTGACCATCGCAGACCTCGGGATCCTGCGGTCGGTCGACGTGGACGGCGACCACGCCGTGGTGACCATCACACCTACCTACTCAGGATGCCCTGCGATGAGGCAGATCGAAGACGACATCGCCGATGCGCTGCGTCGGGAAGGCGTTGGCTCATTCGAGATCAGGGTGGCCCACAATCCGTCTTGGACCACGGACTGGATCAGTGACGAAGGCCATCGCAAGCTCGCCGAATTCGGCATCGCCCCGCCGACCGGCATGTCGGAGGTGCTGTGCCCACAGTGTCAGGCAGACCGCCCCAAGATGGTCGCCCGCTTCGGCTCTACCGCATGCAAGGCGCTGATGGTGTGCTCGTCTTGTGGGGAGCCCTTCGACTACTTCAAACCGTTCTAGGCGGGTGCTATGAGCCAGCTGGAGTTTCACGAGCTGCGGGTCACGGAGGTCAGCCCACTCACCGAAGACGCGATCGCGGTCACTTTCGACGTCCCACCCGAGTTGGAGACCACCTTCGACTTCATCCCCGGGCAGCACGTGACCGTGCGTGCTTTCCTCGACGACGTCGATGTTCGTCGGTCTTACTCGATCTGCGCTCCGGCGGGCTCGGGCAAGCTCCGGGTTGGCATCAAGCGACTGCCGGGAGGCGCCTTCAGTACCTATGCCACCACACAGCTCGATGCTGGAGACGTCCTCGAGGTCATGCCGCCGGTTGGAGAATTCATCATCGACATCGATCCCACCAAGCCTCGCAAAGCCGTCGCCATTGCCGCCGGGTCCGGGATCACCCCCGTCCTCTCCTTGATGAGCAGCTCTCTCGAGAACGAGCCCAAGTCGTCGTGGACACTCCTCTACGGTAACCGCACCGCCAACTCGATCATGTTCCTCGACGAGCTCGAGGGCCTCAAGGACAGGTACCACCCGCGATTTCAGCTCTTCCACATCCTCAGTCGGGAGGGCTCGGACGTGCCCCTGCTCTCCGGTCGGATCGATGCCGAGAAGATCAAGACGATCCACGATCGCCTCCTCGGCACGGATGAGGTCGACGGCTGGTATCTCTGTGGCCCCTTTGAGATGGTGATGGACGCCAGGTCGACACTGACCGAGCTCGGGGTCCAACCGGAAAGAGTCCACGATGAGTTGTTCTTCGCCGGCCCACTCGACCAGGATGCACTTCCACCCGAACCACCGTCGGGCGAAGGCAGTGTCGATCTCACCGTCATCCTCGACGGAAGGGCCGTGGACACCCGAATGACCAAGGAGACCTCGATCCTGGACGCGGCATTGAGAGTGCGCAACGAGCTTCCCTTCTCTTGCAAGGGTGGTATGTGTGCCACCTGCAAAGGCCGGATCGAGGAAGGCGAGGTGCGAATGGACAAGAACTACGCGCTGGTCGACTCCGAGGTGGAAGCCGGCTTCGTCCTCACCTGCCAGGCCCACCCCACCACTGACAAGGTCGTCGTCCGCTACGACCACCGCTGATGGTCACCACCCGTAACACTCGTGATGATGTGGTGAGGGCAGCAGGGCGACTGTTCGCCGACCGCGGCTACCACGGGACTTCGATGCGTGACCTGGGCAAGGAGCTAGGTCTTCTGGGCTCATCTCTCTACTCCCACGTGTCGTCGAAACGGGACCTTCTCGTCGAAGTCGTCGAGGAGGGCGCCCGTCTCTTCGAGGAGTCGGCGGAGCAGGCCGTGGCCAGCGACGGCACGGCTTCGGATCGCCTCGACGCCCTGATCGCTGGGCATGTCGACGTGGTGGTCGACAACATCGAGGTGGCCCGCACCTTCCTCAATGAAGCCCGAATGCTGGATGGTGAGCACCGATCCCGCATCATCGCCGCCAGAGACCATTATGAGGAGGCGTTTCGCTCCGTGATCGGGGAGGGGATTGCCGATGGCTCACTCGGGACGAAGATGGACCCGAAGATCGGCTCCATCTTCATTCTCTCCATCCTCAACGCCATCGAACGCTGGTACCGACCCAACGGCGAGCTCGACCGGGACGCACTGGTAGCCGAGGTGTCGTCCTTCGTGAGGTCGGCCCTCTCGTAGTGCTGGCCCGGGACGCCGGGCTCCGCCTTGCTCGCGAGCAAAACGTGTCGCTCAGCGACATGTCCGGTCGCGGGCACGACGAGCACGAGTGGCGAGCCGGATCAGGGCCAACCCTGATGATGGGCCCGGAGTCGGCGCACACCTTCCACCGTACGCGGGCCCCAGGTTCGGGTGGGAACCGGGTGCTCAACCCGCGCCAGCTCGAGGTCCTGGCGGGTGAACCCGACCGGCTCGGTGATCGGTTCGATGCCGTAGAGATTGACCGCGTTCCAGCCGAGGATCTTCGCCTTGGCGCCTCGCGTGAGCGGCGGGTAGCCGAAGCGTGTCTGCATCTCCTCAGGGATCTCGAAGGCCCGGAATGCGTCGATCTGGCCCTGGGGGGAGCCGTAGAAGATCGAGTCGGTTCCCCACAGGATGTTGTCTTCGCCAAATGCCACGAGGAGCTTACCGATGACGTGGGCCGCCTCGTCGGGTCGGCGTAGCAGATGCCACCAGGTCGAGCCGAGCTCGGCGTACACGTTCTGTCCGGGGTCTAAGCCGGCGTCGCGCACAGAGGTGATCAGTCGATTGACCCCTACGTTGGTGTTATCTGCGGAGTAGGGACCTTCCCTTTGAGCCACCTCGAACCCGGAGTGGTAGACGACGAAAGAGACGTCGGGGTGTGTCGCCGCAGCAGGGCCGATGTCCACCGGCGAGCCATACCGCGTCTGATTGGAAAGACCCTTGTGGACGAAGAGGATCGGGGTGCCGATGGCGACCAGGTGCTCCAGGAATACGTTGCCGACCGGTGCCAGGTCCGGATCGTGGTCGTCGAGCCACCAATGGATGCCCGAGGGGAAATGAGTGAAGGTCTTCCAGCCTGCGATGCGATTTTCCTCAACCGTCTTGCTCATCTCATCGAGCACCGAGTCGATGGGTGCGGTCTGGGGTAGGGCCAGGGCGTTGACGACCACCCTCTCGTCACCGGAGAGAGCTACCACGAGCTGTCGGGTCTCCTCCATCACCTCGTTGGACAGCGGGCTGCCCTCGGGATTGATGGGGAGTCCGGAGAGGGCGGTCATGGTTGTGTCCGAGCGGATGAAGATCTCCTCCAGGAAGTGATTGGTGGCGAAACAAGCCCGCGGGTCGTCCTCCTCCTCGCATCGCGCCTGGGGGAACTGGCTACCCCAGAACCAATCACCACGGGTGGACGCATCGATGTCGTACTCGAGGAGGTGGCCCTGCACGTCGAAGACGAACTGTGGCGGGCCGAGGATCGATCTCGCAGCTTCGGTGTCGAGCCGGGATGATGGATCGAACGGGTAGAACAGACCGGGTTGCAGGTTCCGGGCGGCGGAAACCACGCCGTCGATGGCTGTCAGACATATGGCTAGCGCGCTTGCGGAGCGAAGGAACTGACGACGGCCGACCCCGGTGCGGGTGACCGTCTCGTCGATAGCGGCTCGCGCTGCCCGCTCCGCCACGCGTCGGACCGGGTTCACCGGCTCGGGGTCGTACTCACCGTTGGAGCACTGCTCGAAGTCGATCGGCAGCCCCGGGTCTTCGTCACGCCACCGGATGGTCATCGCTTCTCCATACTCGCGTAAGAACCGACGTTTGCGGACGTGGTTTGGTTCATCGCAGGGTTTTGGGCGTTTGTCGAAACGGTCCTTACTCTGACGTGATGTCACGCCGTCCCCCGTTGGTGTTCATCTTCACCGTCACGCTCACGGGGATTCTCAGTAACACGCTGGTGACGCCGGCGATCCCTGACATCCTGGACGAGTTCGATCTCCCCGGAGACCGAGCGGGCCTGCTGGTCGCCACCGGCTCCCTGGCCGGCATCGTGATCGCCCCTGTTGCCGGTTTTCTCGCCGACCGGTTTGGGCGCCGCATCGTCCTCACCGTTTGTCTCGGCATCTTCGGTGTCTTCGGCGGTTTGGCGGCGATCGCCCCGACGTTCGAGATCCTGCTGCTCTCCCGATTCCTGCAAGGTGTGGGTTCGGCTGCTCTCGTCAACCTGGCCGTCGTCCTCATCGGCGACAACTGGACCGGTCCCGACAGGACCAGGCTGATCGGCCGTAACTCTGCGGTTCTCACAATCGGGCTGGCGGCGATGCCCGTGTTGTCCGGTTTGGTTACCGAGGCGGCGAGCTGGCGGGTCACTTTCGGGATCTACACGGTTGCTCTCGGAACTGCAGCGGCCGCCTGGACGATCCTCGACGGTCGCCGCCCGGAAAGCCCTCCCCACGTCAAGGAGCAGTTTGGAGAGGCGATTGTCGTGTTGAAGCGCCCGGTCCTCCGAGCCAGCATCCTCTCCGCCTTTCTCGTCTTCATAGCGATCTTCGGCCTGTTCCTCACCGTTCTGCCCCTCCATCTCGCTGAGGTGTTCGGCATGGAGGCGGGGGCGCGGGGCCTGCTGATCTCACTCCCGGCGATATCGGCCACTCTGGCCTCGTTCAACTTGGGCCGGATGAGATCACTCACCAGTGCGCGCACTGTGGTCATCTTCTCCGCCACTGCCCTGGTCGTGGCTTACGTGATGCTCGGTCTCACCACCACGCTGATCGTGGCGATCACGGCCACACTGATCTACGGCGCATCGGAGGGTTTCTTCATTCCGATGCTTCAGGACGTGACCATGGAAGATGCCCCGGATGAGCACCGGGCCGTTGTCCTTGCAGTTTGGGTCGGGTTCGCCCGTCTCGGCCAGACCATCGGGCCCTTGCTGGCGGGCGTGGCCGTGGGAGTCATCGGGACGGGACCCACCTTCGTGGCAGGGTCCGGGATAGCCGTGCTCATCCTGTTGGTCGGATGGTTCGGGCCTTTCCCGAGCCACCGGGTGAAACGAGGGGTCGCGCCGCCGGCGATCGGGAGCTGAGAGGTTCGTCCCGGTAAATCCGGGTATATGGCGGCTCTGCTGTAAGGATTTGTGCGGACGCGCCGCTGTCCTACACCTATGTCCGATACCCAACCACCCACCGATATCGAACTCGTTGCCGACTACCGCGCCGGGGACGCCAACGCGTTTGCCGAGATCTACGATCGGCATGCGGCGGAGGTCTTCTCGTATTTTCTCGCGAGGGGACGCTCTCGAAGTGACGCGGCGGACGGCGCCAACGACACCTTCCTCGAAGCGTCCACGCGTCTCGATCTGACCGACAGCCCGACCGATCTCCGATCCTTTCTCCTCGACATAGCCGCGAACGTGTCGGGTGATGCGAAGGCAGTGGCGCCCGATGAAGTGGTCCCCGCCCCGCCGGCGCTCCGTCCCCGGGTTCTGGGCAAAGTGGAGCGTGAGGTGGCTTCCGCGTTCTCGATGCGAGCGCTCGATCCCGAGTGGACCAAGATCGGCCTGTTCGCTCTGGTAACTCTGATAGTCGGTCTCGTCGGTCTTGCCGTCTCCGCGCAGTTCGAACCGCTCAGTCCAATCGCAACGGTTCCCGGCACCCAGCCGCCGGTTACAGCCCCGACAGCCACGACGAGCTCGGTTCCTGATTCGTCGACGACCACCGCCGCCAGAGGAGGCGCGACGTCTTCGACGACGGCGGCCGCACCAGCGTCCATCGAAATCTCCACCGACAGCATCGATTTCGGAAGCGAGGCGACGGCCAACGAGCTCGAGTTGACCAACAGCGGTGGCCGGCCCGGACAATGGGAGATCTCGTCCAGTTCGCAGGCAATTGCAGTTTCTCCCCGTCAGGGGGAGCTTGCCGGTGGCGAGACGGTGACCATCGAATTGCAGCTGGACCGAGAGAATGTCGGAGAGGGGGACCTCGCAGAGACCATCACCGTCACCTGGTCGGATGGGGAGCAGGAGATCCCGGTGGTGGGCTCACACGAGGACAACCCGGTAATCCACAATCCGCAGGCTTCACCAGCGTCGATACAGGTCTCCGGAGATCCCGAGTGCTCGAACACGCAGACCACCGTATCGGCGCGAGTCAGGGACACCTCCGCTCTCGAATCGGTCGTGGTGCAGTGGAGCCCCGACGGCGGCGCACAAGAGGAGACCGCGATGGCTCCGGTCGGCGACGACATGTTCGAAGGTGTGGTCGGTCCCTTCACGGTGGTCGGTACGGTCGATGTGCGTATCGTCGCCTTCGACGAGCGGGGCAATGCCGGCGGGGCGACGACACAGATCGCGGTCGTGGAGTGCCCCTGAGGACGCCGAATACCCATCTCACACAAAGCCTGGCTGTCTTTACAACCTGGAGGTGATCGGCCATCGTTGCGGCGATGAAAGTCGTCCTCGCTTACTCGGGAGGTCTGGACACCTCGGTGATACTCGCCTGGCTTCGTGAGGAGTACAACGCGGAGGTCGTGACCTACACGGCCGATGTCGGGCAAGGCGAAGAGGTGGAGGAGGCTCGAGCCAAGGCACTGGACACGGGTGCGGTCGATGCCGTCGTGGATGATCTCCGCGAGGCATTCGTCGTGGATGCCGTATTCCCCGCAATACGGGCAGCCGCGGTGTACGAGACCGAATACCTGCTGGGCACGTCGCTGGCCCGTCCCATCATCACCAGAGGTCTGGTGGAGACGGCAAAGACGCATGATGCCGACGCCATTGCCCATGGGGCGACAGGAAAAGGAAACGACCAGGTCCGTTTCGAACTCTCCACCGCCGCCCTGGCCCCGGAGCTGAAGACGATCGCCCCCTGGCGGGAGTGGAAGCTCAACGGGCGAGCCGACCTCGTCGGGTTCGCCGCGGCCCGGGGCATCCCCACTCCGGTGACCAAAGAGTCGCCGTATTCGATGGACGCCAATCTGTTCCACATCTCATATGAGGGAGGCGTGCTCGAAGATCCCTGGGCAGCGCCACCGGCAGGGATGTTCCGGATGACATCCGACCCCGAGGTGGCTCCAGATGAGCCCCGGGAGGTAGTCGTCGGCCTCCAGTCGGGCACGCCCGTGTCCATCGACGGAGAGACCATGGAACCCGTGGAGTTGTTGACCAGGCTCAACGAGATCGCCGGCCCCCACGGCGTTGGCCGTATCGACATCGTCGAGAACCGATTCGTCGGCATCAAGAGCCGCGGTGTGTACGAAACCCCGGGGGGGACGGTACTCCACGCCGCCCGACGGGCCGTTGAGTCCATCGTCGTCGACCGTGAGGTGCTGCACCTCCGTGACAGCCTTGCCCAGCAATATGCCCGCATCGTCTACAACGGGTTCTGGTTCTCGCCAGAGCGGACCGCGTTGCAGGCGACGATGGACCGCATCCAGGCGCCGGTGACCGGCGAGGCGAGGCTCGTCCTCTACAAAGGCTCGGTGCGCACGACGGGGCGTCGCTCTCCCAACACGATCTACGACCCCGACGTGGCCACCTTCGAAGCGGACGATGTCTATGACCAGTCCGATGCGAAAGGCTTCATCAACCTGAACGCACTGCGCATCCGGGGATACGGCGACGACTCATGACCCTCTGGGGCGGGCGTTTCGACGGGTCGATGTCAGAGGTCACCCGTCGCTACACGGGTGACGACGCCGACCGTCGGCTGCTCGAAGTCGACATCCGGGGCTCCATCGCCCATGTGACGATGCTGGGGAAGACCGGGGTCATCGCAGCCGGCGATGCCGAGACGCTCGTGGCCGGTCTGAGGCAAATCCTCGACGAGGTCGATGGCTTCGAGTTCGTGCGCAGCGACGAGGACGTCCACACCGCGGTGGAACGACGTCTCGGTGAGATTGTCGGTGATGTGGCCGGAAGGCTTCACACCGGGCGGTCCCGCAACGATCAGGTGACCCTCGACCTCCGCCTATACCTGTCCGCAGCAGCGAGCGACAGAGTCGCTCAACTTCACCGGCTGGTCTCTTTGCTGGCCGACATCGCCGGGGAACACGCGGAGACGATCATCGCGTCCTACACCCACCTGCAGCAGGCACAGGCCACCACTCTCGGCCACCACTTGCTCGCCTACGCCTGGATGCTCCTCAGGGACGCCGACCGCTTCACTGACGCCATCGGCCGGATCGCGATCTCCCCGTTGGGAGCAGGTGCGTCGGCCGGCTCGTCACTTCCCCTCGACCGGCTGATGACCGCCGAGATGCTCAAGCTCGACGAGGTCATGGCCAACTCCATGGACGCCGTCGGCTCCCGGGATTTCGTCGCCGAATACGTCTTCTGCTGCGCCCAGACGATGGTGGAGCTGTCCCGTCTCGCCGAGGAGCTGATCATGTGGGCCTCGAAGGAGTTCGGGTGGGTCGAGCTCTCCGACGAGGTGAGCACCGGCTCGTCGGCCCTTCCCCAGAAACGCAATCCCGACATCGCCGAGCTACTGCGAGGACGGTCGGCCGGCGTCATCGGCGACCTGACCTCGATACTCACCCTGCAGAAGGGTCTGCCTCTCACCTACAACCGCGACCTCCAGGAGGACAAGCGGATCGTGTTTCACTCCGACGACACGCTGGCCGCGTCACTCGAGGCAACAATGGCCTTGCTGGAAGGAATCGAATTCGCTCCACCGGCTCCCGGAGCCGCCACCACGGCGCTCGACCTCGCCGAGGCCTTGGTCAGACGGGGTGTCCCCTTCCGTGAGGCCCACACCGAAGTGGGACGTCTCGTCCGCCATCTGGAAGAAGCCGGGCGATCGCTGGGGGAGGCCACCGTCGAGGATCTCTCCGCCATCGACTCCAGGTTCGAGCCCGGCGATCTCGCCCTGCTCGACCCCTCGTGGTCGGTCGGGCACCGGAGGACCGAGGGTTCGGGAAGTCCGCAGTCGGTGCGCGACCAGATAGCCGCGATCAGGGATCTACTCGCCGCTGTCTGACCCGTTCGGGCCGCCGCCGTTGTGTGACCCGGCGCCCACCGTCCACGTGCCATGGGATCGGATCAGCTTGTTGAGATCTCCCGTGCCCAGCTTCTCCTGCGCATTGGCGACCTGGAGGTTGACCTGACGGTCATATGAGGGCCGATCGACGTTTCGGAAGATGCCGAGCGGGGTCGGCCCGTAAGGCCCATGGGAGAGCCGGCTGATCGCGAATGCGATCGAGGGGTCTTCCCTGGTCTCGTCATGGACGAGGATCGCCTTGGGATCCACTGACGAGGAGTCGACGATCTCGGCCTGGCCGCCTCGCATGACCACGGCCTTGCTGCCGTCGTTGAAGACGACGGGCTTGCCGTGCTCGAGGTCGATGCGGTTGTGAACCCGCTCCTCCTTGCCGGTGAGCTGGATGAACGCCTTGTCGTTGAACACGTTGCAGTTCTGGTAGATCTCGATGAAGGCGGCACCCTCATGGTCGTATGCCTTCTGCAGCATCGCTTGGGTGTGATTGCGGTCCATGTCGAGGGTTCTCGCCACGAAGGTCGCGTCGGCACCTAGGGCGAGCGACACCGGGTTGAACGGGTAGTCGATCGACCCGAACGGGGAGGACTTGGTCGTCTTGCCCACCTCCGAGGTGGGGGAGTATTGGCCCTTGGTCAGCCCATAGATTTGGTTGTTGAACATGATGATCTTGAGGTTGACGTTGCGGCGGAGGGCGTGGATGAGGTGGTTGCCACCGATGGACAGGGCGTCACCGTCGCCGGTGATCACCCATACCGAGAGATCGGGTCGGGTGGTGGCGATGCCGGTGGCGATGGCCGGGGCCCGGCCGTGGATCGAGTGCATACCGTAGGTGTTGACGTAGTAGGGGAAGCGGGCTGCGCACCCAATGCCCGACACGAAGACGAACTCCTCGCGGGGCCGGCCCAGGCCGGCCAGGAACATCTGCATCGAGGCCAGGATGGTGTAGTCACCACATCCGGGGCACCAGCGGACCTCCTGATCGGTCTGAAAGTCTGATCTCGTGTATGTCGGGGAAGTCACTTGACCATCTCCAGGATCTTTTCGGTGATTTCGGTCACTTTGAAGGGCTCACCAGCCACCTTGTTCAAGCCGACCGCGTTGAGCAGGTATTCCGCCCGGATCACCTTCAGCAATTGGCCAGTGTTGAGCTCGGGGATGAGGATCTTGTCATACGACCGCAGCACGTCGCCCAGGTTGTTGGGCAGCGGGTTGAGGTAGCGAAGATGCGCCGTCGCCACCTTGTGACCGTCGAGCCGTGCTCGACGGGCCGCGGCGCGGATCGATCCGAAGGTCGACCCCCAACCGAGCACGAGCAGTTCGGCGTCCTCATCGCCGTCGACCTCCACCGGAGGAATGTCGTTGGCGATGTTGGCGACCTTCCAGGCCCGGGTGTCTGTCATCAACTGGTGGTTGGCCGGGTCGTATGACACGTTGCCGGTGATCGACTCTTTCTCCAGACCCCCCACTCTGTGCTCCAGCCCGGGCGTGCCCGGAACCGCCCATGGCCTGGCGAAGGTGTCGACGTTGCGCATGTAGGGCAGGAACGTGCCGTCGGGCCCGTTGGGCTTGGTGGCGAAGCCGACCTCGATCTCCGGTATGGCATCGAGATCCGGCAGCAGCCAGGGCTCCGACCCGTTGGCGATCTGATTGTCACTGAGCAGGATCACCGGGGTCATGTATTTGATCGCGATGCGGACGGCCTCGATGGCCATGGCGAAGGCATCAGAAGGCGAGGAAATCGCCAGAACCGGGATCGGTGACTCGCCGTGCCTGCCATAGAGCGAGAAGAGGAGATCGGACTGCTCCGGCTTGGTGGGAAGACCTGTGGAGGGGCCGCCCCGCTGGACGTTGAGAACGATCATCGGCAACTCGAGCATGAAGGCGAGAGAGATCGATTCCGACTTGAGGGCGATGCCCGGCCCCGATGAACCGGTGACGGCGAGGTTCCCGGCAAAGGCAGCGCCGATGGCGGCGCCCACACCCGCGATCTCGTCCTCGGCCTGGAAGGTGCGCACACCAAAGTTCTTCTGGCGGGACAGTTCGTGGAGGACGTCGGATGCCGGGGTGATCGGATAGGTGCCGTAGAAGAGAGGGAGGCCGGCCTTTTGCGCCGCAGTGATCAGACCCCAGGCGAGGGCAGTGTTGCCGTTCACGTTGGTGTACGTGCCGTCGCCCAGTGTCGCCGGTTTGACCTCAAAGGTGTTCTTTGTCGCCTCAGTGGCCACGCCGAAGGTGTAACCGGCCTTGAACGCAGCCTTGTTGGCGGCTGCTACCTCGGGCACCTTGGCGAACTTCTTCTCCACCCATTCGATGGTTGGCTCCGTGGGCCGGTGGAAGAGCCACGCCATCAGTCCCAGGGCAAAGAAGTTCTTCGAGCGCAGGACGTTGCGGCCGCTGACACCGCTGTCTTTGACGGCCTCCTTGGTCAGCTCGTCCATCGGGACCTTGATGACCCGATAACCCTTGAGGGAGTCGTCCTCCAGAGGGTTTTCCTCGTATCCCGCCTTGGCGAGATTGCGCTCGTCGAAGGTGTCGGAATTGACGACGAGAGTCCCACCCTGCCGGAGGTCCTTGAGATTCTTCATCAGAGCCGCCGGGTTCATGGCGACCAGGCAGTCGGGCGCATCCCCGGCAGTGAGTATGTCGAAATCGGCGATCTGCACCTGGAAGCTGGAGACGCCCGGCAGCGTCCCTGCCGGAGCGCGGATCTCTGCGGGGAAGCTGGGGAGCGTGGCCAGATCGTTTCCGAAGAGCGCAGATGCGTCGGTGAACCGACTGCCGGCCAACTGCATGCCATCGCCGGAGTCGCCGGCGAATCGGATTACGAGATTTTCGGATTCTTCGGTAGGTGTGGTCGAGGGGTCTGCGGTGGCGATTTCATCAGCCACTTTGAGTCACTTCCTTGAGAGTTCGCGGCGCGGACGAGAACCCCGATTGAGCTCGAAATTCCTGACCGCCCGTGGGTTGTCATGCATATCCAAGTCTATCGACCGCTTGGAATAGGTGAATTCCCGGATGCGGGCGTGAATCCAACGATGCTCACGTCCTCCAACCAGCGGCCGAGACCGATCAGTCCTGGCTCGGATTCGAGCGGTCCGATGATCTGCAAAGACGCCGGGGGCGCACCCGAATTCAGGATGGGAAGCGCCAGCGCAGGATGAAGGGCGTGGTTGACGATGGCGGTGAAGTAGGAGAGGACCGTGCGGTGGTTCTTGTCGCCGATGGTGTCCTGCCCGATCAGCTTGCGACGAGCGGCACTCGCGGGTGTGATCAGGAAGTCGACGGTGGCGAAGGCGTCGGCGAACCTTTGCCTGATCATCTTTTGCCACTCCCGTGCTTCGGCGATCTCATCGGCACTGAGTTCTTCGACAGCAATGATCCTTTCCTCAACCGCTTTTCCGTAGTGCTTGCCCTGAAGGCGGAATTCTCGATGTACGGTCCTCACCTCCTCGATAGCCCCGATGAGATGGTGACTGGGATGGGTGTCGGGCATCTGGATGGGGTGCACTTCGTGGCCGAGCCCGCGGAGAGCGGCGACCACACCTTCGAAGGCACCTTTGACATCGTCGCCGATCGGGGCACCCTCGTACCAGGGCTCGGGTACTCCCATGCGTAGCGCCTTGCGGTCGGGCTCGGGGGTCTCGTCCCCGGACATGACCCGATAGGAGACGGCGATGTTCTCCATCGAGTTGGCGAGGGGGCCGACGGTGTCGATCGAGGGGACCAGGGGGAACACGCCGTCGAGTGGGATCCGCCCATAGGTCACCTTCAAGCCGAAGGTGCCGCACAAGGCGGCGGGGACCCGGACCGAACCGCCGGTGTCCGTGCCTATGGCAATGGAGGTGATGCCCGCAGCCACTGCGGCTGCTGATCCCCCGGAGGACCCACCTGCCGACGTGGTGAGATCCCACGGGTTGCGTACCGGTCCCCAGTGCTCGTTCTCTGAGTTGAAGCCGAAGGCCCACTCGTGGAGATTGGTCCGACCGATGATCACTGCCCCCGCATCCTCGAGACGTTGCAGACAGTCAGCCGTCTTGGTTGCGACCTCGGTGTAGAACGACGAGCCACATGTCGTCGTCCGACCAACATGTTCGATCAGATCCTTGACCGCGACCGGGACACCGGCGAGAGGGCCAACTTCTTCTCCTTCAGCCAGTCTGGAGTCGATTTCGATGGCCCGCTCCAGGGCGCGCGCGTCGTCCAATGAGATGAACGCGTTGATCGTGTCCTGGGTCTCGTGCGCCCTGGCGAGGGCCGCCTTCACTCGGTCGGTCGCTATCTGATCGGACACGTGTTGGCACGGTAGTTGACGGCCCGATCACGGTGCGAGGACTATTCGGTGATGGTGAGCCTGGAGTTGGTGGGAACCAGGGAGATCCAGATCTTGCCGGCGGGGACGTCGATCACGTTGCCGTCGGCGTCGGTGAGCGTGAACCAGTCGGTCAGCTCTTCACGCTCCCAGTTTCCGGCTACGTGCTTGCCGTCAGCGAACACGTAGGCCTCGCCCGAGCCGGTGACCTCGGAGCTGGGGAGCCCGTTGACCGAGTACTGGTTGGTGTAGAGGGCAACCATCACGGGGACCCCGATCCTGGTCTCGTTGCCTTCCTGGTCGTGGACCATGCCCTCCCGACCGTCGGCGGTGCGCAGCCACATGCCCTCGGTCTCGTCCCAGTCCCACACCACCGTGTTTCTGGCGAAGTTCACCTGCACCGACGAAGCAGGGAGTGCGTCGGCAGGCATTGGCCCAAATTCCCAAATCGGCCCATCCGGTGGTAGGTCCGGATAACCGCGTTCGTCGGCTGTCTCCCGCAGGACGACGGTGTCGACGTAGAGGTTGTGCGGTGCCCGCCTTCCCGAGATCCGGAACGTGCCGTTGGATAGCTCTTTGATGAGGTTCACGCCGTTGGCTGTGATCATGTTCTGCACCCACCCCTGAGCGCCTGAGATGGTGAAGGTGGGCTCGTTGAACGAGGGAAGCAGGTTGGCGTCGGTGGGACGACCGGAACGATTGGGCCCGAGGTACTCGCTGTCACTCTCATGCCAGATCGTGATGAACCGGGTGATGCCTTCGACCAGCATCTCCATGACCATGTCGGCCTGATCGATGCCCGACTGGGGCCTCGCCAGGGGGTGGTTGTCGATCTTGACAGCGAGAACCCGACGCTGCATGAGGGTCGGATCGTCAACCGGGAGACCATTGATGAGAGAGGTCTCGGGGAGCTCGAGGGTGGTGGATGTTGTCGAAGTGGATGATGTGGAGGTGGATGAAGTGGAGGTGGTTGAGGATGTGCTGGTGGATTCGGCCGCCTCGCTCGGGCTACAGGCTGCAAGCAGCAGAGCGAGCATGACCAGCCTGGCAACTGTGGTCCGCATCGGAGCGAGTTTACGAAGCGGCAGATTTCTATCTGGAATTGTCCGGCTGGATCTACATGCTCGAGTCGTGAGCTTCGTGCAGTTTTTCTGTCTGGTCAGCTATTTCCGAGGACTCCGCCGACCACATCCAGGTGGGGTAATGCCGACTCTGGTTGATCGACCGAGATCGCCAGCTCGATGCCATCGGAGTTGGCTCGCATTACATAGAGGGCATCGATGTTGACGCCGGCGTCGGCGAGGGACCTGGTCAGTCGGGCCAGCTCTCCCGGACGGTGGGGGAGTTGGACTGTCAGCACCGTGTGCTCCTCGAAGCCGAGATCGGCCTCGTGGAGCACCCGTCGCGTCGTCGGCGAGTCACTGGTGATGAGACGGACCGTGCCCTCCCCGTTGTGACCGTAGGCCGTCAACGCCTCGATGTTGACGTCGAAGGCAGCCAGCGCCTCGGTGATGGCGGCCAACCTCCCCGGCTGGTTCTCCATGTTCACGATGAACTCGGTCATGGCACTTTCGACTCTACGCGTCCGGAAGCACCTCGCGCGCAAGTGTCGGGTCCGGTGGCTCGACGCGCCCTCGTTGTGACAAATAGGCATGCCAGATGAGGCGGGCGGCCACAGCTCGAATCGGGCGCCACGGTTCTCCGATGATCTCGAGCTGGGCCCCGTTGGGAACCTCCGTCATGCCGAGGGCCTCTCCCACTCCAACCTGGAGCGCTCGATCGCCGACCGGCCACATGTCCGGTCGGCGTCCTGCGGAGAGGAGATAGGCGTCGGCGGTCCAGGGGCCGATCCCTTTGATCTGGACAAGCCTGGTCCGGGCCTTGGCTACCGGGTCGACTTCCAACGCCACCAGATCGAGCTCGCCCTCGACCACCTGACGGGCGAGCTCGAGCAGATATTGGGTCTTCTGGCGGGTGACCCCGATGCCGGTGAGCCGAGCCGGACCCATTTCGATCAACGATTCCGGGGTGACCTCGCCCACCTCTCCGGCCAGTCTCCGGTACATCGCCGCGCCTGACTCCAGGGACACTTGTTGTTCGAGGATGAGCAGGACCAGGGTGGGGAATCCGGGTTGCCGTTGCCAGAACACGGGCAGGCCCCACCGGTCGACCAGTCGCGCGAGATGCTCGTCCTCGGAGACCAGTAAGTCGGCACCGTGGGCGAACGCATCCTCGTCGAGCCGGTCCACGACCGGCATGAGCCGGTCCACCGGTATGGGCCCGAGGGAGCGTGAGTCGGCGTCGGAGTCTTCCGGGTTGTCCGACATGACCCAACCGGTCTCGTCGACGAGTCGTTTGACGAGCCAGAAGTCGAGACGCCGGGGATGTTCGAACACGACGAGGTTTCCGGGCATCGCCTGCCGGGTAGTCACCGCGACGACCTCCTGTCCGGGATGGAGTGTGGGAGTCATCGAGTGTCCGGCCACCCGGAAGCGCTTCATTGCCATTGCCGCTCAGGAGTATGGTCGGAGTTGACCAAATCAAGAGAAGGAGTCATATGCGACACGTAACCGTCGCACACGCCCATTGCGACCTCTACTGCGGTGTTTACGACCCCGCACAGGCCAAGATCGAGGCGATGTCGGTCCTCAAGATCGCGGAGAAGTACCAGGACTCGGACGACGAGGTCTTCCGCGCCCGCGCCCTCCAACTGAAAGAAGAGAGAGCGGAGTTGGTCAAGCACCACCTGATGGTGCTCTGGGCCGACTTCTTCACTGCAGACCACCGCAAAGAGTTCGAAAACCTCGACGACCTGACGTGGCGGGCGATCCATCAGGCCGGCGAGGCCAAGAAGTCGGCTGACCCGGCCGAAGGTCAGAAGCTGATCGATCTCATCGACGAGATCGGGGAGATCTTCTGGAAGACCGAAAAGGCCAAGACGATGGGAGTATATCCACCCAGTTAGACCCTGGGCTCAGGCACGGTCTCGTCCGCGGCATCTTCAGGTGTCACGAAGTACTGGCGGTAGCGGGACTTCATCCAGTCCAGGAGCCGCTGCGCCCATTCGAACTCGGGGGCGAGAACGGCCAGACCCCCGGCGATCGTCAGGATTCCCGGTCCGGGCAGCACGAGCAAAAACAGACCCAGCAGTATCAAGGCGAGACCGATGCCAATTCGTGTGATGCGGGCCATGCCCCCCAACCTATCCCAAACCGGAGCACTCCAAACCCAAGTCGGCCACCTTTCGATCCCGTGGGAGGTTCCCAGATTTCAGTCGTCGAGGACGTCGTCTTCGAGCTTGAAGAAGACGGGGGCTACGTCTCCGAGCATCGTCCCGCCTGGCACCTCCGGCGCGGACCACGCGTCGATGTCGGGCCCGGTGCCGAGCATCTCACCGATAGTCACCGAGGAATGCGGTAGATAGGGGTAGAGCGCAACTCGTATCGACGCGATCGCCTGGATGGCCACCCAAAGGATGGTGGCCCCGCGCTCGGGGTCATCCTTGATCACATTCCAGGGCTCGGTGGAATTGAGATAGGCGTTGACGTTTCCGGCCGCATCCATGGCGGCCCGCAAACCGGCGCGCAGCTCCACCTTCTCGATGTGGTCGGCGACTGCCTCCAGTGTCCTGGGGCCCAGGTCGAGGATCACTCGGTCTTCGTTGGTCAGCTCACCAGGTTCGGGGACTCTCCCGTCGAAGTTGCGTGTGCTCATCGACAGCACCCGATTGACCAGGTTGCCCCAGGTGGCGACGAGCTCCTCGTTGACCCGACGGATGATCTCGGCGTCCGAGAAGTCGGTGTCTCCCTGCTCGGGGAAAACCGATGCGATCGCATAGCGAAGGGCATCAGGCTGCAGCCGCTCGGTGTACCAGGCGATCGAGCGCCCAACACCTCGACTTGCCGAAGCCTTGTCACCTTTGAAGGTCAGGTACTGGTTGGCCGGCACGTCGGTGGGGAGATTGAGCCCGCCGTGACCCATCAGCATCGCCGGCCAGATCACGGCATGGAAGGGGATGTTGTCCTTGCCCACGAAGTAATACGACTCGGCTTCGGGATCTTGCCACCACTTCTTCCATGCGTCGGGGTCGCCCGTCTTGGACGCCCATTCGATCGATGCGGAGAGATACCCGATGACGGCGTCGAACCACACGTAGATCTTCTTGCCGGGACCGAGGTCGTCCACGGGGACGTCCACACCCCAGTCGATGTCCCGGGTGATGGCCCGCACCGGCATGTCCTCGACCATCCCCAGGGCCCAATTCCGCACATGCTTGCGCCAACTCGTTTTCGACTCCAACCACTGGCGAAGCCGATCGGAGAAGGCGGGGAGGTCCATGAAGTAGTGCTCGGTCGTCCTCCGCTCGGGGGTGGCGCCGCTCAGGAGGGAGCGGGGATTGATCAGATCGACCGGGTCCAGGGTGCGGCCGCAATTGTCGCACTGGTCGCCACGCGCATTCGGGTAGCCGCAATGGGGGCATTCGCCCTCGACGTAGCGGTCGGGGAGAAACCTCTCGGCCTCAGGGTCGTAGAACTGCTCTGAGCTGCCTCTTGTGACATACCCTTGCTCCAGGAGCCTCATGAAGAGGTCTTGGGTCACCTTGTGATGGTTCTCGGTCATGGTCGTGGTGAAGAGATCGAACGAGATCCCCAGATCGTCCCAATAGCGGAGGAACTCGGGGTGGTAAGTGTTGACTACCTCTTCGGGAGTGATGCCGAGCTCTTCGGCCTTGACCGTTATCGGCGTGCCGTTGGCATCGGACCCGGAGACCATCAACACCTCATTGCCGGCGAGACGGTGGTATCTGGCGAAGATGTCAGGAGGTAGATAGGCGCCGGCGAGATGCCCCAGGTGACGCGGGCCCGAGGCGTACGGCCAGGCGACGGCGACCAGGATTCGACGGTTCATACCGGCGGCAGGGTATTGGATGTCCGGCTGGAAGACCTCATCATCCGGCCACTCAACGGGCGGTGGCCACTCCGGGCTCAGGGACGTGGGTGGTCGTGCGCTCCGCCAACACAACTCCGGTCAGGATCATGGCAGCCCCGATGACGATGGCGGGGGTGAGGCTTTCGCCGAGGAAGATGATGGCCAGAACGACCGACAGGACCGGGATCGCGTAGCCGACATAGGCGAGGCGGTAAGCCGGGTTGAGCCCCGCGGCGACGAGGAACGACCCAAAAGCCAGAGTCGTCCCCAAGGCGCCGATCCCGGCGATCATCCACCAGCCGGCGGTGTCGATGGTTTCGATCTGGAAGTCGAAGAACACGGGCAGGACGAGGGTCACTATCACCGTGTTTACGCTGAACTGGGGCAGGACCAGGTCGTTGCTCGGGACCTCCAGGGCGTACCGGCGGCTCAAGGCTCCTCCCACGCCTGCCATGACGACCCCGCCCAGCATCAGGAGCACACCACGCCACAGGTCGCCTACCCCCTCCACCGAGCTCCCTCCCAAGCCGACGAGCAGGGCCGAGCCGGCGAGAGCGAGAAGCAGCCCGGGAAGAGACCTGGCCTGGAAGCGCTCGGTCTCGACGAGGAAATGGGCTGCCCCGATCGTGGCCAGCGGTACCAGGGCGATGAGCAGTCCTCCCACGCTCACCGGGAGGTCTTCGAAAGCAAGGGTCATCAGGACCATGGGTAATGCCATGGCGATACCACCCAGTACGACACCTTTCCTCCACGCCACCGGGTCCAGTGTCCAAAAGCGCCTGGTCGCCACGATGACCGCCAGCAGGCTGAGCAGCGCGAAACCCATGCGCAGCGGGATCATGGTCCAGGTGCTCACACCGCGTACGAGAACTGCCCGGGTGAGAACCGACCCGGCGGCCCATCCCAGGGTTGCACCTGCAAGCGGGGTCCACGGATTCATGGACGCAAGCTAACCCGGTGTTCAGTCGACTATTCCCACCTGCCGATAATCTGGCGCTATGCGTATCCGCACCATCAGTCTCATCGCATTGCTCGCCCTCGTCGTCGCGGCCTGCGGCGGGGAGGCCGAGAGCGCGACCACATCCCCGCAGGAGACCACCACGCCCGCTCCCGAGGCGGTGGTGTTGTCGTATGCACTCGAGGCGGGGACCACCTATCAGTACCAGGTGGACATCGACCAGGCCATAGACCTCACCTCGACCGGTGACACCACCGCTACGGGCGGGGACAAGGAGATTCCGGGTGAGGCTTCGATCAGCATCCAAGGAACCTCGGACTTCACCTACACCGTCTCCGACGGCCCTGAGCCTGGGACCTTCGAGATCGAGATCGTCGGTGACTTCTCAGACCTTGAATTCAACGGGACCGTTGATGGTGAGTCGGTCGACTCCTCCGAGATACCCGAAATTGCCGAGATGGAGCCCGTGGATGTGACCATCGTCGTCGATGAACGAGGAAACGTGATCCCTGACGACAGTAGCGGGCCCGGCGAGGACTTCCTTGGAGGATTGGGTGGTCTCGACATGCTCGACCAGTTGGGGGCGGCAGCCGGGACTGGCCAGTTCGTCGGACCGCCGCTCTCCGAGGACGAGGTGACAGTCGGCGACACCTGGTCGGAGACGATCGAGGTGCCCACGATGCCAGGAGCCGATCCGGTGACGACTCGAATCGAAAGTGAGGTGGTCGGCACCGACACGATCGACGGGAGTGAGGTCTTTGTGATCGAGACGACCAGCACCACGGGTGCCGTCGAGTTCGACCTGGCAGAGTTCCTGATCGGGTTCATGTCCTCATTCATGGCGGAGGACGCCACCGACGAGGAGCAGGCCGAGCTCGACGCGATCATCGATGAGCTTCGCTTCGTCTTCTCCATCGATGAGACCGTCTCGGACATGACGAGCTGGTTCGACCTCGAGGCCGGATTGAGCCGCCAAAGCGAGCTCGCCAGCGATACCCACATGGTCATGGATGTCAACATCCCCGATGAGACAACCGGTGAGATGGTCGAGTTCGCCATGGACATGAATCTCAGTCAGGAGATCACCTACCGGTTGACGGGCTCGGGTGGCGTCTGAGTCAGCTACGACGGCGACGCCCGGCCCGCCAGCTCGTGTAGATACTTCGGACGAGTGCCGTCGGAGTGGGTTGATGGTCCAAGGACCCATCATCTGAGTCATCGGGGCTCTGCGCCGCTGCCGTCCATTTCGCTTTGTCCAACTCCTCGCGTAGCTCGGCGAGCCGCTCCCTGAGGAAGCGGGATTCGGTCTCTGCCATGGCGGCCCGCTCTCTGGCCTCTGCGAGCTGTTGGCCGGCTTCGTGGAGATTGCCCAGCTGATTGAGCATGCGGTTCCACGCGTCTAATGGAACCAGCATCGTGCCTTCCGGCGCTGAGGTTTCGGCGGTGTCCGCCGAGGGTGGGGGGGTGGAGTCTCCCAGGTCGGGTTGAGGATCGGATGGGCCATGACCCTGGAATGACTCCTCGCCAGTCTCGAGCTCGCGTCCCAGCTCAGATGCTCGTTGTCTTATCCCGCTGATGGAGACCATTCGAAGGGAACCGCCTTCGGTCCGTTCCATGAAGCTCGGGATGTTCTGGTTTCTGGCCCACTTTCGGATGGTGGACGTGGGAATGCCGGTGGCGTCACTCGCCTCTTTGACAGTCAGCCAGTCATCGGCATCGACGTCACCCCGCCGACTCGAGCCGATTCTGCGCCCGTAGGAGCGGAGGACCTCCGTCTCCCAGAGGAAAGCTTGATCGCGACGCGCCACCCTCGCATGATAAGTGGGTTGCGTCCGGCTCGGCTCCTAGGATGCGGCTGCGATGGCACCTACGCAGCAGAAAGACCTCCCCTCCGAAGAGGAAGTCCGATCACTCGTGGAGCGCATCCTCGATGGTGTCATCGACGCGGATGAGCCTGGCGACGGTGCTCAGCCCACAAAATCCGAAGTTGGGCAGTCAACCAGCGAGCCCGGAGACGGGATCGCCGTCGGTGCTGATCACGGAGGCTTCCCGCTGAAGGAGCGAATCGCCTTCAAGTTGAGGGAAGCAGGCTGGGAGGTGACCGACTGCGGCACCCATTCCCACGAGTCGGTTGACTATCCGGACTTCGCCCGTGCGGTGGCGGAGAAGGTCGCTTCTGGTGAATGTCGATGGGGTGTCGTGATCGACGGCGCCGGCATCGGCTCAGCCATCGTTGCCAACAAGGTTCCTGGGGTCCGCGCGGCAAACTGCTACGACATCTCCTCGGCGCGCAACAGCAGGGAGCACAACCATGCGAACGTCCTCAGTCTCGGTGCCGGGCTGATCGGCGAGGGGCTAGCTTGGCAGATCGTCGAGGAGTGGCTGGCCACCGAGTGGGCAGGCGGTCGCCACGCCAGGCGGGTCTCGAAGATCGAAGCATTGGAGAAGCAATACTCGAAGGGCCCAATGAAGGCACGACCGGAATGAACCGCGAAGCTCTCGTCGAGGCCATCACCAGGGAGGTCCTTGCCGCCCTGTCCAGTCGGTTCGACATGGCGGAGACCGGCGAGAAAGTGCGTCAGGTGGTGGCCAACGGGGCTGACCGGGTGGCGTTCCACGGTGAGGCTGCCGACGTTCCTCTGGACCTCGCCCAGTACATAGACCACACTCTGCTCACGGCCGATTCCACGGCTGAGGACATAGATCGACTGTGCAGCGAGGCGGAGCAGTATCACTTCGCCTCTGTCTGTATCAACCCCACGTGGGTCAAGCGCGCTGCCAACAACCTGCGTGGATCTGGAGTCCCCGTGTGTTCCGTCATTGGCTTTCCCCTCGGGGCCAGCACGGCCGAGGTGAAGGCGATGGAGGCCCGCAAGGCGCTTCGTGACGGTGCCCGGGAGATCGACATGGTCATAAACATCGGCGCCCTCAAGTCGGGCCAGAACGATGTTGTCTACAACGACATCGCCAAGGTGGTCGATGCCGCTCACGAGGTAGGAGCCATCTGCAAGGTCATCCTGGAAACCGCCCTGCTCACCGACGAGGAGAAGGTGGTGGCTTCGGCTCTCGCCAAACGAGCCAAGGCAGACTTCGTCAAGACGTCCACCGGATTCGGCCCCGGAGGCGCCACGGTGTATGACGTCGCCTTGATGCGTGAGACAGTGGGCCCGGAGATGGGAGTAAAAGCATCGGGCGGAGTGAGAACGGCACATGATGCCGAAGACATGATTGCGGCAGGCGCCACCAGGATCGGCGCTTCGGCCGGTGTTCAGATCGTCAGCGGGTCGGATGGAGGAGATAGTGACGACGAGAGGTATTGAGCTCAGGTCCTACGCGTTCTTGGACAGCCTGCAGCCCCAGTATGCAGCCTTTCTGGGCACTGTCGCCCAGGGGTTCCTCCCCCTGGCGGGCGATTCGTCTCTGTGGGTGGAGGTGGCACCGGGGATCGAGATCAATCGGCTCACCGACGTCGCCCTCAAGGCGACCACCGTCAGACCGGGTCTGCAAATCATCGAGCGCTACTACGGGTTGCTCGAGGTCCATTCCCCGGAGCAAGCTGAGACGAGAGCAGCAGGCGAGGCCATCCTCGAGGCGATCGAGCAGGATATCGACGACCGGATCAAGCCCCGGATCCACAGCTCGCAGATCATCAGACGCATCGACGACCACCATGCGCAGTTGATCAACCGCACCCGTCACGGGCAGATGATCATCCCGGGCCAGACCCTGTATGTCCTCGAATGTGAGCCTGCCGCCTATGCCTCCCTGGCAGCGAACGAGGCCGAAAAGGCCGCGGAGATCAACGTCCTCGAGGTCCGCAGTCACGGTTCGATGGGCAGGGTCTACCTGGGTGGCGAGGAGCGAGACATCGAAGTGGGCTGGCAGGCGGCGGTGGCCGCCCTCGAAGGTCTGACCGGCCGGGATCCCGGTCAATAGTCGGCAATGGTTCCCATAGCGAACAAACGAAAGGAGGAGCTTCATGGCTGAAGCTCTTGGAATGATCGAAGCCCGCAGCTTCCCGGCGATGGTTGAGGCCGCAGACGCCATGGTCAAGGCGGCCAAGGTGGAGCTGGTCAGCATGGAGAAGACCGGTGGCGGATATGTCACCGCCATCGTCCGCGGCGACGTGGCCGCGGTGAAGGCCGCCGTCGATGCCGGTGTCCGTGGAGCCGAGAAGGTCGGCGAAGTCACTGCTACGCATGTCATCGCACGTCCCCACGTCAATGTGGATCTCTCATTACCTCTTGGCCGTCAGGAGCAGGCTCAGGAAGACCTCGAGTAGGTGATGTCCTTCCCATGCAGCTAGGCAGGGTCACCGGGACGCTGGTCGCCAGTCGCAAGGAACCACTCATGTCGGGGATGAAGTTCCTCGTGGTCAAACAGATCGACGAGTCCAATCAGGAGACGGGGTCCTACGTGGTCGCGGTCGATGCCGTCGGCGCGGGCGTGGGCGAGGTCGTCCTCTATGCGTCGGGGAGCTCGGCTCGTCAGACCGAGATGACGAGAGACCGTCCTTGCGATGCGGTGATCATGGCGATTGTCGACTCCTGGGATGTTGGCGGCGACGTCAGGTACCACAAGGGTGAGGAGGCTCGTTCTGGATAGCTCCCAGCTCAGCGAGTCCGAGATCAGGGCGATCATCGAACGCGTCAAGGGGCGGGTGGCGGCCGCAGAGTTCGCTGAGCGCGCCGGTCCCACTCTCCGAGCCAGCGATGAGCTGGCTATCTCCGAGGTCGAGCTCGGCGACGGGATCCACGCCACAATCGACGAAGCGGTCAGGGCGGCTCGGGATGCGTTCAGCATCTACCGCGAGATGGGCCTGGAAAAGCGAAAGACGATCGTGGAGAGCATGCGGGCAGCCATGCTGCGCGAAGGCGAGCGGCTCGCCTACATGGC
>DASUUC010000095.1:0-13879 GCA_036374335.1 Acidimicrobiia bacterium | reverse complement strand
GTGGGAATCTCGGCCATGAACGCTCTCATCCCGGCCCTCGTCGAGCCCGATGACCTCGACGACGCCATTGCGCTCAACTCGGCGAGCTTCACCCTGGCCCGGGCGATTGGTCCTGCCCTGGCAGGCTTGGTCGTAGCCGCTCTTGGGGCAGCATGGGCGTTTGGGATCAACGCGCTCACATTTCTCCCTTTGATCGTCGTCCTCGCGCTGATCAGCCCTCGCGACATCCAGCGTCGGGGAGGGGATGGCTCCGTCCGCGCCGGGCTCATCTACGTGAGAGAGCGCAAGGTGATGTTGTGGCTGGTTCTGGCCACGTTGGCTGTGGGCTGGGCCGGCGATCCGGTCAACACACTATCACCCGCCTACGCCGAAATGTTCGGTCTCGATGAGACTTTCGTCGGCCTCCAGGTAGCAGCCTTCGGTTCGGGGGCCGCGGTGGCCTCGCTCGGTGTAGGGATGGTCCGATCTCGGCTTGGTCTCGTCTCGACCACGAAAGCAGGTCTGATATTGCTTGGGGTCGGTCTCATCGGCTATGCCTTCGCTCCGAACGAGGTCATGGTTATTCTCGCTCTCTTGATTGCCGGGATCGGCTTCCTTCTCGGTGTCACCACCACAAACAGCAACTTGCAGCGTCGGCTCGATGAGAACATGCGGGGCCGGGTGATGGCTCTGTGGAGCATGGCTTTTCTGGGTTCACGGCCGGTAGCCGCAATCATCGATGGCGTCGTCGCCGACCTCGTGTCGCCGCGGGCGGGGGTTCTGTCGGCGGCTCTGCCGCTCCTGGTCGGTTGGTGGGCAATGGGCAAGGTCGATCCGCTGGATGCGGTCACCGCTCGTCCCGAGGCGGACGATCCCAGCTCTCCTCCTTGATGGCTGCCAAATAGCCCTCGTCCTCCCTCACCACAGCGACCGCGCCTTCGAGGACACCCCGCACCTCTGCAGCCGGGATCACAGCAGCACCTGAGGAGTCGGCGTGGATGTAGTCTCCCGGTCGGATCCCCACCCCTGCGATGACCACTGGGACGTTGGCCTGGAAGGGGGTGACGACGTCTCCGCCCCACCGGGTCGCTTCGCCCCGGCAATAGGTGGAGAACCCGTACCCGGCCAGCTCGTCGAAGTCGCGCAGCCGCCCATCGGCGAGCACACCGGCCAGCTCGAAATTGTGCCCACGGGAGAGCTTGGTGCCTCCGGCAAGGGAGGTGTCGGGGTGTCCATTGCTCGCGAGCACCAGGACCTTGCCGGCTGGTTGGTCTCCAACGGCCTCCAGAAACAAACGTCCGAAGTTGTACTGACCCGGGTCGAGCGCGGCGCTGCAGGTGGGGAAATAGGAGATGGTCACCGCCGGTCCGAAGAGTCGGCGTCCCGGGGTGGGGCTTACCAGGTCGAGCAGATGGCACCGATGCCGGTGGAGACGGCCCATGGCGTCGACGAGGTCCGCCGTGGTGACTTGATCGACCATGTCGAGCAATGAGTCTGTCATCGCGGGACCAACCGTAGACGACGACGGCCAACTCTCAGGGGACGACGCCGTACTCGAAATGCATCGGGTCGGGCACCAGCCAGTCACCCCCCCACGTGAAGCCCCAGTCGCCCATGACGGCAACCAAGCGTGGGTCCTGAGTGCCGGCAGAGCCCACAGGGTTGGAGGCAGCATTCAGGTCCAGGGCAGCGCCCCAGGCGTGGCGTGAGATTCCGGCGGACCTCCCGGTGGTGGCCCTGATGTACCGAGGGTTCCAGCATCCGGCGAAGCCTGCGGGGTCGACGAGATGTGCGAGACCATCGTCGACCAACTCCGTCATGGCGCCGCGGAGCATCTCGACGATCTTCTCGTGGCAGGTGACGGCACCGAGGATCGGTACCTCCCCTTCGATGATGTTGGCCTCTACGTAGGCCGGGTCTTGGGAGAATTTCGAGCCGGACCGGCTCCCGTAGGCGAACTCACCAAGGGCGGTCTTGATGAAGATCTGGGGGAGCACGGCGTCACCGTGGCGCATCCAGGGCGTCTCGTCTTCGGACCTGATGCGTAGCGGTGCCGGGCCGTCGTACATGTCTCGCACGATGCTCTCGAACTCATTTCTCTCCAGTTCGGAATGCACCAGGGCATATCGGTCAGTCACAGCCGGGGCATTCTCGTCTGCTGCGGAGAAGATCACCTCTGCCGCTCCGACGACCTCGTCGGGAGCGACCGCCGCCACTTGGTAGGTGCGGTTCGAGATGGACAGCGCATCGCCCGCTTCCAGGCCCCGAAACATCGCCGACGTCGCTCCCAGGGCGACGGTGCCCGGCCGCAACCCGACCAGCGATCGTCGCGGATCGAAACTGCGATGAGTCTCGGGATCGAGTGCCAACCCGTCCAGGGGGATCACCAGGTCATCGTCTGTGTCGAGCTCCACGGTGTCGCCCCGGACGACGGAGAAGTCATCGAAGCGCTCTGCCAGCCCTTCGACCAGCTCCGAAGTCAAACCTCCAGTCGACCACACCAGATAGGTCTCCGGCTGGGACAGTTCAGTCGTGGTCGAAGTCGAGATAGCCGCAGACGTGGTGGTGGTCGATGCCGACGCGTGCCGATCGCCCGGTTCGGGCGTGACCGATGGTGCGACAACACCCGGAGTCGCCGCGACCGCGATGGCATAGCCGACCACCACGCCGATCAGGAGTGTGACCAACTGAAGACTTCGTCTCAACGGGTCTCCAACGTCCCAGCGATCTCGACGAGCTCGGCGAGCCCGACCGTCTCGCTTCTCATCCGTATTACCTGGCCGACCTCGACCCATTCCAGGGTGGCCTCAGACGCGTTGTACCGCCCGTCCGCCCCGCGGACCTCCACTCCGGAGTAGTCGGGCCCGGTCGGTGGGTCGAGCCGATTGCCCGGGCTTTGGCTGACGATGACGCTGCGAGCACCGCTCCCGGTGAGGAGGATGGTTGTTCTCTCTTCGTCAACACGGCCGAGGACAGACCAACCTTCGACATCAGGGACCATGGTCCCGTCGGGGAGCTTGGCGATGTCGACCGTGGAAGCCTCCTGCCAGCTGGAGGGCACCGCAAGGCCACGAACGCCTACTGAGGCAGCGGCTTCGACCAGGGTCTCGGTGGGAACGGAGCCGGAGATCAGGACTTCCGAAGTCTCGCCATGGACCGCCAAGGCGTCACCCGTTGGGGACAAGTAGCCGACCGAGCCTTCATCGAGGTCGATGGGTTCGACGAACGGCAAGGAAAGGCCAAAGAGACGGGGCTCCTCCCATTGGGTGACGAGTTCGACCATCAGCCAGGAGCGCCCGTCGTTCCAGCTCGCCACCTCCACCCGACCGCCGTCCGGAAGCAGCCAGAAGCCGCTCCGATGTGGTTCGAATCCGGCGGGAAGATTGGGTTGGGGGATATCGACGTCCCCGTCGACGAATCCGCGTGAGGGTGCGTCGCCCGGTGCGTCCCCTTCCACCTGACCCGGTTCGGGAACGAGGTTGGTGAGCTCGATGATGAAGATCGGTGCATCGTCTCCCGGCTCATCGTCGTAGTCGTGCCGCAATTGCCACAGCTCTCGCTCCGGTGAGCCGGTGGCAAAGACTTCGACACGGAGCGGCACCAAGGTTTCCTCGTCGAGCCACATGAGCACACGGTCGGTGGGATGGAGCTCCCGCCAGGCACCATGGTCGGTGATGGCGCCAATCAGCTCGACGGCGGCGACCGTGCTCCGCACCTGAATGGTGGGTGTCCCGTCGAGATCGGTGGTCCCGAGGACTTCGACGCCACCCGGTCGGGCGAGGCTTCGGGCCGGCCCTGCGATCTCGAGAGGGAGCAGCACTCCATCGTCGAAGGGCGGTTGGTCTCGCACGGCGCGAGTGGCCGGTCCGACCAGGCAATCGGGTAGGGCGGAAACCGGGCAGGGCGACCCGGCAACGGTGACCAAATCGCCATTGGAGATGGTGAGCCGGACATCGTTGGCCGGCCATTCCGGACCCGGGTACCGCGTGGTGTCGATCAGCCGGATTGAGAGGCGCTCGGGAGCGGCGTAGTCGATGCTCCCGGTGTAAACACGCTCGGAAATGATGGGGTGTACCCCACGTTCGACCACCAAGAGGTCGGCGCTGAGCCCTTCGAGGTCGGTGGCCGACGTATGGAACAACTCGCCGAGGTCCTGAGCTTGGCCGATGTCGGGGCGTGTCCCCAGCCCTCCGATGAGTGCCCCGACCACGATGCCGACCAGGGCGACTGCGGCGATCGACCACCACTGGGTTCGGGTCCGGGTAGCCCGCTCCATCACCGCTGGTGTCAAGTCGGGGGACCGGTCGTAGTCGCCACGGGCCAGGAGCCCATCGAGATCGTCGATGCGCGCGGCGAAATCGGAGCAGGCGTGGCACTCCGCGATGTGGTCCGCGGCTGACGGGGAGAGTCCCCGTCCTTCGTCGTGAGCCACTGAGATCTGGAGCATCGCCTGATCGCAGCGCGTGTCAGAGGACATCGTCGTCTCCCGGTCCCAACATCTCCACCAAGAGCTTCCTGGCCCGGAAGGTGCGGCTCTTGACGGTGCCTTCGGGAACCCCAATCGCGTCGGCGGCTTCGTGGTAGGTGAGCCCGATCATCCCGACCAGCACCACAGACTCCCGGAGTTGGTGGTCGAGTCGGGCCAGCGCGTCCCAGACTTCGAGGCTGATGTGGGGATCCTGGGAATCCTGAAACGACCACACCTCCCGACCCCCGACCAATTCCACGGGACGTCGCTTCCGGTGGCGACCGGCGTCGAACGCCGCGTTCCTCGCGGTGGCGAGCAGCCACGGGACGAACCGCTCCGGATCACGGAGGGTGTGAAGCTTGCGGTAGGCGCGCAGGAACACCTCTTGGGACACGTCTTCGGCGAGCGAATGGTCTCCGACCAGATGTACGACATATCGCCAAACCGGCCCCTGCATCTCCCGGACCAGCCGCTCGAACGCGGCGATATCGCCAGAGGCTGCGGCCAAGACATCTGCGGCGTCTGGTCCGTCCACGTGTTCGCTCCTCGCGCGTCCGACTGCATCTTCATCCAACGGCTTATTCGCATCCTGCCTTTGCTGGTCGATGTGTCCGACGATTCATCTCTCAGATAGACGTCGCCGCTCGAAGTTTCGTTCAGCGCCCAGATTTCGTGAACGATGGAGATGGGGACGTCGTCTGTTGGGTGAAGTCTCGAGGAGGAGATGAGACGCCTACTGACGATGACGGTTGCGGCTGTGACGCTGGTCGGGGTGATGTCGGGCACGGCGCTAGCCGGAGGCGCGGGGCGGCACTTAGAGGGGTACCACCAGACAGGAGACGTGGTCGAGTCGATCTCCGAGGCCGAGCCCCTGACGGTGGAGCGGACCGACCCGGAGCCGACGCCGGTCGCCCGGCCCGTCCCCTTCGACGGCCTTTGGCTGACAATCGTGGGGCTCGTCGGTTTGTTGCTGGTAATACGGACGGCGTTCGCCGAGTCGAGATGGCCTCGCCATCCGGCCTCAGATCAGATTTCTAGGAACGGATCCGGGTTGGGAGATGTACTGACCGATGAGTGAGCCACATGGAGGTGCTCCGATGAGAAGACTGTTCATTGCCGTTGCGATGCTGATGCTGATCCCGGCGGTGGCCACCGCCGGTGGAGGCGGGGTCGACACCTCGGGCTGCGCGGGGTACCGGGAAGGCACCGACCTTTCGATGAAGGACTCCTGTTTTGCGGGAACCGCCCACTTCGCACCGAGTGGAACCACTCTCACGGTTTCCAACGACGGGGAGCTTCCCCATACGTTTACTGCTGTCGATGGCTCGTTCGACACCGGTGAGGTGGCGTCTGGCAACACTGCTCAGCTCAGCGTTGATGAGCCGGGGATCTATCGCGTGTTCTGCTCACTCCATGGCACAGCCCAGGGAGACGGCATGGCGGGTGTCCTGGTGGTTGGCGACGCCGTCCCTGCGTCGGTGGCGGCGCCAGCGGATACGTCAGCGATCTCGGCGGCCGTGGCGGCAGAGACCGATGGGATAATTCGGGCCGTCGAATCCCAACAGTCGACGCTCCGGGGGCTCAATGCCACCGAGGCCAAGCTGTTGGTGGCTCTGGATCGGTTCGACGGCGAGACGTCGGCGGCGCCACCGCAGGTGATCACCGTTGGCGACGAGGTCAGCCCCGTCTCGCTGGTCGTCCTGCTGGTCGTCGGGTTGGCGACAGGTCTGGCCCTCTCGGCGTTGCTCATGGTCCTGCGGCTCCGCATTGCCGGCCAATCACTCGGGCGACTGGATCGGTTGGAGCCTTCGGCCGAGTCCCAGTGACCCGTCGCTGGCTAGCTTCCTTGGAGTGACAGGGAATCGACCTGGTCCGAGCATCGAATCGATCGACGCGGTGACCTTGGCCACCCACGACATGGGCCGCGCGTTCGAGTTCTACACCTCGCTCGGCTTCGAGGAGCGGTACGGTGGCTCAAGGGCCGACTTCACCAGCTTCCACGTCGGAACGGGGTATCTGAACCTCATCTCTCAGCCCGCGGACAGGGCTTGGTCGTGGTGGGGGCGGTTGGTCATCCACGTATCGAATGTGGACTCGATGTACGAGTTGGCTCTGAACCTCGGCCTCGATCCTGAGGCGCCGCCACGAGACGCCGAGTGGGGCGAGCGATATTTCCACCTGACCGATCCGGACGGACACCAGCTCAGCTTCGCCCAACGACTCGTGTAGACCTCGCGGGCGATCGGTGGCTTGATCCGATGCAGGAGTACACAGCCGAAGAGCCGAACCGGGCTGGCACCAGTCCGGAGTTCGTCGCCAGGATGACATCTGCAGAACTCGGGGCTGACGATGGGTCCGGGCTCTCCGACTCCGACATCCGGAGACTGCAAGTGTGCGCAGTATGGAGCGGGCAAACTCGCCGATTCGCGCCGCGATGTTGACCGGGTTGGTGGGCATACGTGAACGAGCGTCCGGACCTCGCCCGCGAGTATGGGATCTCCTTGGTCCCCACGATGGTGTCGGTGGAGTGGTGGAAGACCAGGTGGGTCGGTGAAGAGCAGCGTCACGGTGCCCGACCCCGGTGTGGTCAGCCCTCTTTCAGTTCCACGTCCTCGAACCTCACGAAGATATCTTCGGTATACCGCATCCCGTTCTTCTGATCGTGTCGCGGAAAGTCGGGTGCGTCGATCTCCACCTCCACGGTCACCGTGCTGCCCATTGGAAGCACGAAGTTGGATCCGTAGTGGTAGAGCCACGGATGCCAGAGCATCGGCAGAGTGCCCTCCGCCCTGATTTCGTCGTCTTCGTCGATGACTCGCACGTGTACGTTGAGGCCCGGGATGAATCGGTTGTCCTTTGCGTCCCGGGCAGACACCTCGATGTGCACGTTCTGATCACTCGGCTCCATCCAGCGAAGCATCCCTTGATCCCACTCATACATCCCCTCGGCCGCCTCGAGCGCCAATGCGACGATCATCTCACCGGCGTGAGCCTCGGCTCCGGTCATCGCTACTTTTTCGGCCATGTGGGTCACCGCAGTCACATATGCGTCACCCTGCTGTTGAGCCATTCGATGCTGATGAGGTGCAGCCTCGTCGGACTCCTTTGCCGGCGGGGTCTCGGGGATGGGACGAACTGTTGAAGCATGGGGTGGCACTGTGGATCTCTCTTTTTCGATGAGGCGGTCTGATACCCGTATCAGGGTGCTGCGAAACTCGTGCGAGGCCTAACGCTCGGGACTCCCTTCGGTGTGGGACGCATCGGCGTGGTCGTGGAGGAGGTGATCCGGACCCTCCGGGTGAGCCAGATCGATGAGCCCTGAGAGAGTCGAGCTGATCATGAGGCCAATGGTCACCATCAGACCGCCCAGCGAAGCAACGGCGACTGCCAGTGCGTAGTAGAGCAGGTCGTAGGCACCGGAGAGTTCCTCCACCTCCCCGATGGGAACACTGACAGCCAACAGGAGCGCAACGCCGATCACGATGGCAGCGACGGTGAGGCTCGTGATCGTCCTGAGACGCCGGTAGAGGCGCACGTGAAAGGAGATTTCCAGTGTGAGGCTCAAGCCGATGAGCGTCAGCAGGAGCGCCAGGATGGTGACCCCTGCACCGATGGCCGCCGAAGCCAGGAATCGTGCCGAGGGAAGTGTCGCCGAGATGATCCGGAGAGCTTCGAAATCACCGATGCGACCAACGGCAAAGACCAGCCCGAACAACCCCACCGCGGAAATGAGGCCACCGATTAGCGGACCCTTGAACTCCGAGCTCGCCGATGTCCCTTCTTGAGCCATCCCTCAACCCCTGAATGACCGCTCGTTGCGATCCCTACGACTGCCGTGTGATGGTACGTAGGCCAAAGCCGAGGTAAGCCGATGCACCGGGGAAGGTTTCCCTGCGAGGCCGGTCGGGTAATTGGCGTGCCACCTCATACGAAAGGATGAACATGGGAATTATCGTATGGTTGATCGTTGGATTGATCGCAGGGTTCCTTGCGAGATTTCTCGTCCCGGGGAGCGACCCGATGGGGTTTTTCGGGACTTTGCTTCTTGGTTTGGTTGGCTCGCTCATCGGTGGATTCCTCGGTGCGCTGATCTTCGAGGGAAATATCGAGCTGAATGCGGCTGGCATCATCGGCTCCATCATCGGCGCCATCATCGCCCTCCTCATCTATAGGGCAATGCGCCGACGCGCTGCTTGAAGGGCCCGATTCACTTGTCCTGTCAGGTGTATGGGCCGGTCGGCCTTGCCCGGCTCGGGGATTTGTCAGTGGGTCCCTTGGGACGAACCCAGAACCAACAGGTCAAAGGGCGCGGATGTTGCTTCGGCTGGTGTCCTACCTCTTGTGAGGTGATCGTCCCCTGAGGGGACTCCATGGTGGTGTCTGCTTCAAGAAACTTGTCAACCCCCGACGGATCGGGTGACGACCCATCCTGACACCGCTTCGAGAAAAGAACCGGGACACTCTTCGTGTGACACGTGCCCGCAGTCGGGGATGACGACGAGCTCAGATGCGGGCAGACCCCCGGCGAGTTCCACACTCTCATCGGTTGGCACCCAGGTGTCTTCCCCGCCGGTGACGACGAGCAGAGGCTGGGACAATTCGGCCAGTCGGTCGCGAATTGAGTCCAAGTGTGCGGCGGCAGTGAAATGAGCTAGACCGATGTCCCAGGCGTCGGCGCCGAAGGGCTGCCGGTACCCATCCAATGCGTCCTCGGTGATGCGCGTCGGGTCGTGATACGCGGACTGCACAAGTTGATCGACTCGATCGGCCGCCCGCCGGCCGACGAAGCGAACGACTCTTCGACCCTGAGGTGTGGCCAGAAGCAGCCTCGTCAATTCACCCGGACCGGAGTCGACGGCCGGTGACTCCAGGACCAGACCGGCGACACGATCGGAATGGTCCAGGGCCAGGGCCGCCCCGATCTCGGCCCCAGCCGAGTGACCTATCACGATCGCCTCGCTGATGTCGAGCACGTCGAGCAGCGAGATGGCGAGCACGACTTGAGCGGAGCTCCCGTAGGGGCTGTCACCGTCCCATTCCAGGGGGCGCTCTGTGAGGCCGAAACCCACCCGGTCGAATGCGACGACTCTGCCTTGGCTGGCCAGGCCTTCCAACACCCGGTCCCAGCTGCGGGCACTGGCTCCGAATCCGTGCAGGAGGAGATAGACCGGCTCACCCGACCCGGCCTCGCGGTAGCGAACCTCGATTCCACTCAGCACGACGAACCGGTCCTCGGGGTCGGCGAGCTCCCGGGGCGGGACAGTGTCGAGCTCAGGGAGGGGCAACAGGAAAGGCACGATGAGAAGAAGGGCGGCGAGAGCCGTTGCGCCCCAGGCGATCCACCTCAGCCAGCGCGGTCGTTTCGCCATGCGGTGATCGTGCCAGGATGGTTGCGCACGCTGCATCAGGGTCCGCAGACCTCCGTCCTTGACCGGAAGGGGGGTGGAACGAGAAACCGGGGCCCTGGTGCGTCCGCGACCGCGACCTTCGTCAGGCTGACTCCATGACTGTGCGCCGGCCCCAGCCTGCGATCCTCCACGAAGGCGCATGTCTTCCCCAGGTCAAGACGTTAGCCCGGCCCTCGGACTGATTCGGACCGCTGAGAGGATTGGGAAAACCCCGCGCCGGATTCTCCCGGCACCACCGGCCCGAGAATTGCCATGGGATGGGGCATTCGCTCTTGTTCATGAACCTGGCCGGCTCCGGGTGAGGGGAGCGACATCACGTCGGCCCGATCGATGCTTGCCGTCGCCGGGGCCGGCGCATTGGCTGTTGCCGGCTTGATCCTGGCGATGATGCCTTCTGATGCACTCAGTCTGTGGGCGGAGGCGGACTCTGTCTGAGACGGGCCGAGAACACGCACCCCTTATTGCTCACGTGGGTCGATGGTTGCAGAATCGATTTCAAGCTGTCACGAAGCTCAGGTCAATACGAAGACCCCATGCCTGCGATTCTTCTGGCTGCATTTAGGTGGAATCACCTGGATTCGTATACGTGTTTTCACTTGTTTTCTGTGTCCAACGACTCTGGGATTCTTCCCCTTCGGCCCCTAAAGGTGTCTCTAAGGAGTACTGCCCGTGAAGAGGGCGGCACTGTGTCAACGCCCCGTGGAGGAAGGGGGGTCATATGGCAGCAGAGACCGCGATTTCCGTCTTTCATGCAGCAAATGAGAGGAGTCCATGATGATGATGGGATTCGAGCTTCTCCTCCTGGTGGGGGTAATCGCCGTGGTCGTGTGGGGTGTTCGCAGTGGATGGACTCCCGCCGGTGGCGGAGATAGGAGCGGAGGGAACACAGCTCTGGACATTCTGGAGGGTCGATTCGCCAGAGGCGAGATCGAGCTCGAGGAATTTCAGGAGCGCCGAACGATCCTGGAGGTGGGGCCAAGCGAACGGGGGTGATCGCAGGCGGGAGAGCGAACAGAAGAGGAGTCCTGTGCGACAGCGCCGAAAGGACAGCGACGGACTAACTCGCGAAGCCCTCTGGACTGAGCCACGCGAATCGGCGGGTCGGCAGCACAAGGCACCAAGGTTCAGCCCACGAGATGGGCCTTCACAGGAGGTTTGATATGAGTTTCAGTCGAGAAGCTTGGACCACGATCCATGGTCTGGTCCTGGGAGTGCTGTTTCTGATCGCGTTCGTCTGGACATTGATTGGGCTCTGGAAGCTCCGGTCAGGCTCGAAAGCTTTAGGGGCGATTCGAGGCCAGATGACCCAGCTCTATGTCGGAGCCTGGACCATGGCTGTCGTCGCCTGGGGAGCGGTGATCACCGGATCCTGGGTCGTCTACCCGTGGTACCGGGCACAGTTGGCTCCTCTGGGCGATGATCCATATGCCGGATGCGCTGGGGCGACGGTTCCAACAGGCACGTGCTCGCCTCGGGACTTCCTCAAGTCGAACGTATCCGGTGACACCGAATGGTGGCATGCCTTCGGTATGGAGTGGAAAGAGCATATAAGTTGGGCCGCGCCGATCCTGGCGACGGCCGTCGCCTTCCTGATCTACTACTACGGGCCACGTCTTCGTGGTCGTCCGTGGTTGAGAGCAGCCGTGTTTGCGATGTTCGTTTCGGCTTTTGGTGCCGCAGCGATCGGAGGCGTCTTCGGTGGCTTCCTCAACAGCATCGCTCCGATCACCTGAGGTGGTGAGATGACCAACAAATACGATGTAGAAACAAAAGCACAATCAAGAGAACTCGAGCTACCGGATCGACACGACGGTCCCGGGGCGGCGGCCATGGTCGCAGCCGGCACCGGTATCTTCGTCCTAGGGCTACTCACGCTACTCAGCGAGCTCTCGGAGGCAGTTCACGACTTCCTTGGATCATTGGACTTCGGTCGAGGCGTTGGACCCTTGGCCGGTAAGACGATCCTGGCCAGCCTCGCATTCTTCATCATTTGGGCGATCGTTGGTTTGGTGTGGAGGGAAAGCGATCCCGACATCAAGAGAGTGTTCTGGATCGGCATGGCACTTGGGATTGCTGGTGTCATCATGACCTTCCCACCGGTGTTCACCGCTTTCGGCTGATGACACCAGATCGAGCCTCCGCCTGGGCCACGGGTGTCGGTATCGGGTTGGCCGTATTTGTGGTCATTTGGACGAGTTTCAACCGACTAGCCGGTCTATTGATGCCTACGCCCGAGGGCCCGATCTCGGCTCTCTCCATCGCCGTCCTGGCAGGCGTCTTCGTCGCGTTGGAGCGAGGCAGAGTCCTCTCTCACCGGGCAGATGGCGACACAGAGCAGGGGCGGGACGAGACGCACGTCTGAGCCACATGGGCCGAGATGTTCGGGTCGAGTGCGTAGCCATCGTGGTATTGGCTCAGGTTGCGCTCGGGCGCGTGGGTGTGTCGACAGACTTCGCTGGATCTCCTGGCGCTCGTCCGATGATGGTTCTATGCGGTCCGCCCCGCGCGTCTCGAAAGGACAGATCCCTGGGAGAAGATCGACAGCCGTTTTCGTCGATCAAGACAGAATTGACTCGAATCGGCTCCGCTTGTGGGATCAGATATCGATCTGGCACACGGGACTGGGCCCGAAGCGGGCAAGCTGAAACGATAACCGCCTGGGGAATTCACGACTCGACGCGAGAGGACAACGGAATCCCCGCTTCAAGGGAGTTGACTTGGGGGTGCCTTCGTCATATCCCGCCGAGCGTCAGCGTTCGTCGAGTACACGCCGGCGCTCCCTGTACTCCTCTGGAGAGAGCTCTCCTCGGGCGAAGCGCTCCTCAAGGACCGCGACCGCTCCGTTCCGACCCGAGCGCGCCGATCCACCCCGCGAGACCGACCGGACGGCCCAAGCCACCAAGGCCACGACGAGGACCACCAACAGGATCACGAACAGCCATGCGAACCCCCAGGCCCACCCGCCCATGTGATCGCTCATATGATCCCAGTCGCCGCCCATATGAGCCCAGACGAGCGCCAGAGTCACGCTGCTGTCGAGCTGTAGGAACATCGGTCACTCCTTCCGCTTGCTTCCTTGTGATGCGAACTCCGACTTCGGTACCCGGTGGCAGCCGGACGCCTCGTCCACCGTACGAAGTACCAGTTCGAGGACGAACGGATAGCCAGTCGACGTGTGGCTTTGCCTGATCCACTCCCCTTGCTGGGGACTCCCTTCAAGCTCCCCGGTCCGCTGACTCTCACAGGATTCTCTGGCGCTTGAAACTCATCAACGCGGATCTCGCGTTTGGCGTACCGTCTGGCGCTGCTCCCTCGGGCGGGTGATCCCATCTCCGGGGAAAGAGCCGCCTTCGAAATAGGGACTTTAGTCCTCAGGGAATCTCAGCCGGGGGTAGCGGCCGCGCCACAGCAGCCGAAAGGTTCGGCTAGTGCCTGGGCATAGAATCAGGGGCTCCTCGATGGTGGATCGGCCGGAACCAGCCCAGTCATCGGCCGCTCGAGATGGCCTCCTTGTTCGACAGATGGGCCGCCAGGGGCCACAGGGCTGCAGCGGTACCAAGCGATGCTGCGTACTCGCCCAGCGAACTCGGAAAGAGCAGGCCGAGCGCACCCAACAACGCTCCTACTGCCACGATCCATTGGATCGAAGATGACAGACCGGAGGACCAGACCGCCCTGATGAACCCGACCCAGGCAACGAGTAACGCCAGTAATCCAGGGCAAGATCGACACCTCGTCGTCAGATGCGGCGTCGAGGTAGCCGGTCACATCGGCTCCGATCTGGCTGGCCACAGCCGCTCCAGGCCCAACAGACCGATCTGGAGCGCCAGCAGCACCGCCGCGATCATGGCCGCCACACTCACCCATCGCACCCGACGTTCGCCACCACCTACTTGCTGTACGCCAATCGGAAGGGCAAAGGCCAACAGGAGGAAACCGGCTGCATGACCAATCCGGAAGCAAGCCATTGATCCGTGGCATGGGCTGACCCCAACGACCTGCTCATTGTCGGTGAAGCCGGAGA
>DASUUC010000094.1:0-14642 GCA_036374335.1 Acidimicrobiia bacterium | reverse complement strand
ACGGGCAGTGTCGGACCAGACGAGAGTGATCGGTGTCGACGAGGGCCAGTTCTTCGACGATGGGCTGGTCGACGCGGTCGACGACCTCGCCGCCACGGGAAAGCAGGTGATCGTGGCCGGGCTCGACACCGATTATCTGCGAAGACCCTTCGAACCGATCCCATCGTTGTGTGACCGGGCCGAATACGTCACCAAGATGCTGGCAGTGTGCCATCGCTGTGGCGGGCCGGCGCTGTACACCCAGAGGATCGTCCAATCCGACGACCTGGTGGTCCTCGGTGCCCAGGACGCCTACGAGGCCCGCTGTCGCATGTGCTACGACCCAACCGAACCGGAGCAACCCGAGCTCGATCTCGATGCTGTCTAGTTGTAGCGCTGTCTAGTTATCACGCCGGGTTCTGTTAGCCTTTGTGGTTGTCGGGAGGCGTTTCGAGCTTCCATCTCGGCGCCATCCGCTTTCGACTTTTCCGGCCGTGACCCTCGCCAGGAATTTGGGTCCTCCCGGCTATACACATTTCAGAGGAGTGAAAACAAATGGCTCTATTCCGTCGGAAGGGCCCAGAGATCGTCCGCAAGTCATCTGCGGGCGGCACCGTCGAGGAGCTGAAGACGGTCACGGTCAAAGGCCAGAAGGTCGAGGTCAGACGTCTCGAGGCACCGGCCCCTGCCAAGTCCAAGCAGGACAGGCAACGTAAGAAACAGGGCAAGAAACAGCAATCTCCTACCAAGTCCCGCAACGGGATCTCGACCTCGCGCACACGGTCCCATCGACCGGTCGACGACGAGATCATCGTCCCCACCGAGTCGGCACGTAAGCAGATGCTGGTAAGTGCCAACAGCCACCAAACCCAGATCGTCATTCTCGAAGGACCGGTACTGGTGGAGCACTACGTCGCCAAAGACGATTCCAGCTCGGTTGCGGGCAACATCTATCTGGCCATCGCCCGCAACGTCCTCCCCGGTATGGAAGCCGCCTTCCTCGACTTCGGCGCCTCCAAGAACGGCGTGCTCTACGCCTCCGACGTCTCCGCGGGGGGACGGGGCAACGGAGGGAAGAACAGCAAGCGCATCGAGGATGTGCTCAAAGAGGGCGACAAGGTCCTCGTCCAGGTCACGAAGGACGCCATGGGTGCCAAAGGAGCCCGCCTCACCGGGGTCCCCTCCCTCCCCGGGCGCTATCTGGTGCTGGTTCCGGACTCCGACAGCATCGGCATAAGCCGTCGCCTTCCAGACGCCGATAGGAACCGCCTGAGAGAAGTCATCAACAAGGTCCGACCCGAAGGCTTTGGCGTTATCGTCCGTACCGCGGCGCTCCACGCCTCTCCCGAGGAGTTGGCCGCCGACATATCACGTTTGACCAAGCAGTGGGATGCGATCAACCAGGAGGCGGAGAGAGGCGACGCGCCCCGGCTGATCCATCGCGAGCCCGAGTTGTTGATCAAGGTGATCAGGGAGCACTTCACCGCCGACTTTCGCAAACTCATGATCGACGACAAGGAGGCCCACGAGACCGTCATCGACTATCTGCGGTCCACGGCTCCCGACCTGGTCAGCAAGGTCCATCTCTACGAAGACGAGATCGCCCTGTTCGATCGGTACCACGTCGATGATCAGCTGAAGAAGGCGCTCGACCGCAAAGTTTTTCTTCCCTCAGGCGGCCACTTGGTCATCGACCGAACCGAGGCGTTGACGGTCATCGACGTCAACACAGGAAAGTTCGTTGGCTCGAGCACACTCGAGGAAACCGTCCTGCAGAACAACTTGGAGGCAGCCGAGGAGATCGGCCGCCAGCTGCGGCTCCGTGACATCGGAGGGATCATTGTCATCGATTTCATCGACATGGAGACAACGGAGAATCAGCAGAAGGTGCTCAGACGTCTCAAGGAGACCCTGGCACGGGACAAGACCCGCACTCAGGTATTCGAGGTCTCTCACTTGGGTCTGGTCGAGATGACCCGCAAGAACGTCTCCGCCGGGCTCCTCGAGCAGTTCTCGCACAAGTGCGAGCATTGCTCGGGTCGCGGGGTCATCATCGAAGAATCCTTCCGCCCCACCCCGACCCCAGCGGAGGCAGCCGCGGCCGAAATCGAGGCCTGACCTTTCGTTCCTAATGCTGTAGCTCCCATATTTGGGAGTCACAGCGTTTCATTCGGCAGGCTTTGCCCAAAACCGCGGAGTCGGTAGCATTCAGTCTTGGTTCTCCCCTTTCCCAGAGAGGTTTTCGCATGTACGCCATCATCCGCACCGGTGGCAAACAGACCAAGGTCCAATCAGGCGACGTGATCGACATCGAGCGTGTCAAGACCGACGACGACAAGCTCAGCTTCGAGCCTCTACTGGTGGTGGATGACGACGGAAATGCTGTCTCCGACCGGACGGCACTGGCGAAAGCCTCGGTGACGGCCAAGGTGCTGGGAGAGTCGGCCGGTCCGAAAGTCGACATCTTCAAGTACAAAAACAAAAGCGGCTACCGTCGCCGCCAGGGTCATCGTCAGAAGTACATACGTATCGAAATCACCGGGATCAAGCTCCCGGCGGCTGCCAAGAAGAAGGCTTCGGCCAAGAAGAAAGAGTCGGCAGCCTCAGAAGAGGAGTAGAGATGTCTAAGACCAAAGCTGGCGGTTCATCCAAGAACGGTCGTGACTCAAACGCGCAGCGTCTCGGAGCCAAGGTGTTCGACGGCGAATTCGTCAACGCCGGTGCCATCATCGTTCGTCAGCGGGGGACACGTATCCACCCCGGTGAGAACGTCGGCCGCGGCAGCGATGACACCCTCTTTGCCACCGCCTCGGGCAAGGTCAAGTACGCGGTCCGAAACAATCGCCGTCGGGTTTCGGTTCTCGGCGAGTAACCGCATAACCATTTCGTCCGGTCATGTTCGTTGACCGGGTTCGCGTCAGTCTCCGCGGTGGTGATGGTGGGGCAGGGGTTGCCGCCTTCGAGAGGGTGAAGGGCCGGCCCAAGGGGAGGCCCACCGGAGGAAATGGAGGCCCCGGAGGCTCCGTCATATTGCGCGCCGACCCATCGGTGGCCACCTTGCTCCGTTATCAGCGCAATCCTCATCACACCGCCGGTGACGGCACCCACGGCGAAGGCGATACCCGTCACGGCAAGGCTGGCGATGATCTGGTTCTTGGAGTCCCTCTGGGCACTGTCGTGCGAGACGAGTCGGGTCTTCTCATTGCCGACCTCGTCGAAGAAGGCCAGGAAGTGATGGCAGTCCGCGGCGGCAGAGGTGGCCTCGGCAATGCCGCATTCGTGGGACCGGCGCACCGCGCTCCAGCTGTCGCCGAGCAGGGCGAGTATGGCGAGCAGGCATGGTTCACGCTGGAGATGAAGCTCCTCGCCGATGCCGCGCTCATCGGTTTTCCGAACGCCGGTAAGTCGACCTTCATCTCGAAGGTCTCTGCTGCAAAGCCGAAGATCGCCGACTACCCGTTCACGACCCTCGAACCGAATCTCGGAGTTGTGAGCTTCGACGGTCGCGAGTTTGTCCTCGCCGACATCCCGGGACTGATTGAAGGTGCGGCCCAAGGAAAGGGTCTGGGCCATGAATTCCTACGTCACACCGAGCGCGCTCGGGTCTTGGTGATGCTGCTCGACCCGGCCGATACTCAGACCAACCCACCGGATGAACAGCTCGAAATCCTGAAACGCGAGATCGCTGAGTATTCGCCGGAGCTGGCTGCCCGTCCTTCGCTTGTCCTGGTGAGCAAATCTGATCTGGAAGCGGCCCACGACAAGGCGGCCGCCCTTGGGGCCACGCCCGTATCGGCAGTCACTGGTGAAGGATTGCGACCTGCTCTCCATGCCATTGCCGATCTCGTCGATCAGGCAGAGCGGGAGACGCCGGCCAGACGCGGGTTCATCCTGCATCGACCCTTGGGCCCCACGTTCACGGTCAGGCGCGAAGACGATGCGTGGCGTATCGAGGGGCGCTCTGCGGAGCGCGCCGTAGCCTTTGCCGATTTGACACTGCCTGAAGCCGCCGACATGGCAGCCAGGCGTCTGGCGCGTCTGGGTGTGGACGAGGCTCTGTGGGAAGCGGGTGCAATCGCCGGCGACGAGGTTCGCATCGGCGATCTCGCATTCGAGTTCACGCCAGACGAGACTGAGGAGGAGTAAGGCGCCGTATCAGGCGGCGAAACTCCCATATGTGGGAGCCACAGCATTAGGAACGCGGTTCGGCGCCCATAGAATGGGTCGGCTGACCCCAGGAGACGGATGGAATTCGAAGGACCAATGCAAGTCGCCGAGGCGCTCCGCTCGGCCAACTATTTGGCCGACGAGCGGATCTCCCAGGTGGTCTATCTTGCAGAGAGACTGGACAAGCCCGTTCTCGTCGAGGGCCCGGCAGGCGTCGGCAAAACCGAGCTGGCGAAGGCGGTGGCTGCAATCACCCAGCGGGACCTCATCCGCTTGCAGTGCTACGAGGGTCTCGACGAGGCCAAGGCGCTCTACGAGTGGAACTACAAGAAGCAATTGCTGCGAATCCAGTCGGACGTCGACCATGACTGGGACACGATCAGCCATGACATCTTCTCTGAAGAGTTTCTGCTAACCAGACCACTCCTCGAAGCGATTCGCTCCACTGAACCGGTGGTCCTCCTCATCGACGAGGTCGACCGTGTCGAAGTAGAGACCGAGGCCTTGCTATTGGAGATCCTTTCGGACTTCCAGGTGTCGATCCCTGAGTTGGGGACGATGAGCGCCAATACCCAACCTCTGGTCTTCCTGACGTCGAACAACACCCGTGAGCTCAGTGAGGCCTTGAAACGAAGATGCCTCTTTCTCCACATCGACTATCCGGATGCGGAACGAGAACAGCTCATCCTCAATGCCCGTGTTCCGGACCTGTCCGAGCATCTCGCCGCCCAGGTCGCCAAGGTGGCCCGTTCCATTCGCAGCCTCGACTTGAAGAAGGCACCTTCGGTGTCAGAGACTATCGACTGGGCAAGAACGCTCATCGCGTTGTCGGTCGAAGAGGTCGACGAGGACGTGCTCGGCGACACGCTCCATATCCTCTTGAAGTATCAGACTGATATCGAGAAGGCGGCCAAAGAGCTGACCTCGGCCCCCTCGGGGCACTAGGTGCTTCCCGTCATCACCGGGTTCATCGACGAGATGCGCGAGGCCGGGGTCCCCGTGTCCATGGTGGAGGCCATCGACGCGATGAAGGCGGTAGAGGCGATCGACATCGGCCGACGGGCAGCTCTGAGGGAGACACTGCGGGCGACTCTGGTGAAGAACCTCCGCCACGAGCGAGCCTTCGACACCGCGTTCGACATCTATTTCTCAACGATTCCTCTCCCGAGCGACAGCCACGAGTCACCTGAGACCCAGCCCGGTCAGACCGGAGATGCCAGTGGAGGAGAAGGTGGCACCGGCGAAAGTGGATTCGACGAGGAGGCACTCTTCAACTCGTTGGTGAATGCCCTGGCGGGGATGGACGAGGAAGCACTGCGGCGGGCAGTCCGGGAGGCTGTCGAGAATCTGGCGGGCATGGAGCCGGGCCGACCGGTGGGCGGGACCTACTACCTGTACCGAACGTTGCGTCGTCTCGACCTCGGTCAGCTCGAAGCCGAGCTACTGGAAGCCTTGACGGGGGAGGGAGATCTCACGGAGTTCGAAGAACGTCTGCTTCGTGAGGAGGTGGAGGCGCTCATCGAGCGACTCCGGGACGAGGTCCAGGAGGAGATTCGCCGCAGGCTGGTTGCGGACCGGGGTCGCGAGGCCGTGGCCAAGACGCTGCGTCGGCCGCTCATCGAGGACATCGACTTGATGCACGCGACAAGCAATGACCTTGCCGAGATGGAGGCCGCCATCGGGCCGCTCACCCGTAAGCTCGCAGCCAAGCTGGCACGACGGAGGAAGCGGCGGACCGGACGGCTCGACTTCCGTCGCACCGTGAGGAAGTCTTTGGCGACCGGAGGTGTGCCTGCCGATCCCCAATTCAAACATCCCCGTCCACACCGGCCCGATGTCTGGTTGCTCTGCGACATCTCGGGCTCGATGGCCACTTTCTCCCGTTTCACGCTTCAGTTCACCCACGCCATGTCCACGCACTTCTCCCGCCTGCGATCCTTCGCATTCGTCGACACGATCGACGAGGTAACGGACTTCTTCGGGCCAGGTGTCGACTTCGGCTCCGCCGTGTCCAGGATCACCACCGAAGCCGAGGTGGTCTGGCTCGACGGACATTCCGACTACGGGAATTCGCTAGAGACCTTCTACAACAGGTATGGGAGCCAACTGACCCCGCGTACCACGGTCATCATCACCGGTGACGCCCGAAACAACTATCGACCGCCGCGCGATGGCGTCCTGGCCGAGGTGGAGAGGGCGGCCCGTGCCCTGGTTTGGTTGAACCCGGAGCCGGCCGCCTACTGGGACACGGGAGATTCGGCGATGTCTCATTACGCCAGACACTGCACGTCCGTGCACGAAGTGAGAACTCTCCGCCAGCTCGAGGAGTTCGTCGAGACGCTGACGTTGCCGTCGGGGCGAACCAGCGAGGTCGGATTGGTGAAATAGCCCGTCCGAGCAGGCTCTTCACTCATGGGGCTGGATCGGCGATCCGACGTGGCGCCAAAGGCACCCGATCACCACGCGCCCTCAGAATGTCTAAACCCGGTTGGTCAAGCTGCCGATACGGGTGTTGGCCTCATTGGGGCTGCTAGACGAGGTGAAATAGATGGGCTCACGCATTCTGATTGTCGAGGACAGCGCGGTCATCCGGCGGCTGATCGAAGTCTGCCTGCGGGCTGCGGATCTCGAGATCATCACCCGCGATGATGGTCTCACCGGCCTGACCGCGGTCAGCTCTGAATCTCCCGACCTAATCGTCCTCGACATCGGGCTACCCGGAATGGACGGGTGGGAAGTCCTCGATCGGATCAGAAAAGACCCGACGACGCAGGCCATTCCCGTTGTGGTGCTCACCGCGCATGCCGAAGAGGAGTCACGTCGCCGGGCCAATGAGGGTGGTGCCGACGCCTTCGTGACGAAACCTTTCCAGCCAAACGACTTCCGGTCCACAGTCCTCTCCCTTCTCGAATAGCGACCCCGTCGTCGGCGTTCCCGACCGGGCACTACCCTCTCGCCGGTGACCAGCGAAACCGTGATCCCGTCGTTCATCGGCGCGCCCGTCCAGCGCCGCGAGGACCCCGCTCTGGTCACCGGCACCGGCAGATACGTCGAAGACCTCACCCCAGTGGGGACTCTCTATCTGGCCCTGGTTCGCTCCCCGTTCGCGCATGCCGACATCACCGGGATCGACATCTCGGCCGCCAAAGAGGCTCCGGGTGTATGGGCAGTCATCACCCCTGACGAGGTTGCAGATGTGGCCATGCCCCCAACGCCCCGACCCGACCGCAACGTTCCCCGGCGGTTCCCCCTGGTGCAGGGGAGAGCTCTGATGCCGGGGGATCCCGTGGTTGCAGTGATCGCTGAGTCAGCTGCTGCGGCCCGCGATGCCGCTGATCTGGTCTTCCTCGATTACGAGCCGTTGGATGTGGTGGGTGACGTGGTGGAGGCCATCGATGCCCCTCCGATCCATCAGGGGTTGGACTCGGAGTCCAATGTTGCTTATGAGCGCTCGAAAGGCGACCGCAGTGCATTCGAGGCTGTCGATGGCCCCGTGAAGCTCAGCGGCACAATCGAGCATCCTCGGGTGGTTCCCGCGCCGATGGAGAATCGGGTGATTCTCGCCGAGTGGAAGGAAGACGGGCTCACCGTGCATCTCTCCAGTCAAGCCCCCCAACTGATGCAGGAACAGATCGCCGCCGACTTCGATCTGCCGCAGTCGTCGGTGAGGGTCATAACCCCGTTCGTCGGCGGAGGGTTTGGCTGCAAGTTCGACCTCGCCGAAGAGGAGTACTTGGCCATCATTGCCGCCCGCAAGACCGGACGCCCGGTGAAATGGGCCGAATCGCGTCGGGAGCACCTTCTCACCATCGGGCACGGCAGGGCGCAGCGCCACCGCTACGAGGTGGTTGCCGACGACGACGGCAAGATCAGGGCGTTGTGGATCGACAGTCTCATCGACCTGGGCTGCCGTCATCGGTACCTGTCGTTCATGGAGCTCACTCCGCGCATGGGAACCGGGACGTATGACATTCCCGTCTACGGGTGGAGGATGCGGGGAGTGTGGACCAACCGGGCTCCCAGGGGCATATACCGCGGGGCGGGGAGACCTGAAGCCACTCTCACCATCGAAAGGGTCGTCGATGCCGTCGCCCAAGCCGCCGGCATCGACCCCGCCGAAGTGAGACGTCGCAACTTCATCCAACCCGATCAGTTCCCTTATGCATCCTCGGGAGGAAGAGAACTCGGTGGATATGTCTTCGACACCGGCGAGTACGAGAGGGCCCTCGACAAGTTGCTCGAGCTCGCTGACTACCAAGGCCTCCGTCGTCGACAGGCGGCCGCCCGGGAAGAGGGCCGTCTCATTGGCATCGGTTTGGCCGCTTACGTCGAAGTCTGCGGCTTCGAGAGTTGGGGCGCCGCCCGTATCCAGGTCCACGCCGACGGGTCGGTGAGTTGTTTCGTCGAAACTCTCGATCAAGGCCAGGGCCACAGGACCTCTTTCGCCCAGTTGGTGGCGAGTGTGCTCGGTCTCGACGTTTCCAGAGTCCGCATCGAGCAGGGAGACAGCGCGACATCGCCCTATGGATGGGGAACTTCCGGTTCACGCTCGATCGCCCAGGGTGGGTCCGCCAGCCACGCTGCTGCCCAGAAGGTGGCGGCCAAAGCCGTCCGTATTGCGGGTCATCTCCTCGAGGCTTCCGCCGAGGACATCACGCTTGCCGATGGGAGGGCGACGGTGGCCGGTACCGACGTGTCGGTCGCCTGGGAGGAAGTGGTCACCGCCGCGATGCAAGGGAAAGTCCCGGAGGGGGTGACCCCGGGTCTCGACGAGGAGATCCACCTCAGGTCGGGTGGGCTCAACTATCCGTTTGGCATGCACCTGGCGGTGGTGGAGATCGATCGGGAGTCGGGATCGCCCCGGCTCGACGAGATGTGGGCGGTGGACGACGCCGGGAACATCATCAACCCGATGCTCGCCGAAGGCCAGAGGCACGGTGGCCTCGCCCAAGGGATCGGCCAGGCTATGTGGGAGAAGGCGGAGTACGACCAGGATGGGAATCTGGTCACCAGCTCGTTCGTCGACTATCTCATCCCGACTGCGGTCTCCCTGCCCAGTTTTCGGCTCGACAGTACGGTCACGACGACTCCCACCAACCCCCTGGGAGCCAAAGGGATCGGCGAGGCCGGAGCGATCGGGGCCACCCCGGCGGTGTTGAATGCCATCTCCGACGCCCTCGACGGTGCCGAAGTCCAGGTGCCGGTGAAGGCGGAGCAAATTTGGAGGGTCCTCAACGACTCCTGAACTCTCTGTGAATATCGGCTGCGCGTGATGCGTAACGGATCGGCAGAGAGTGGATCGGGGACACCGAAGCGCGGCATCCCGAGAACTCGTATCGGCGTTCTCGGTTTGGTCACGATCGCGGTCTATGGATCGTGGTTCTACAGCTTCGGGGTGTTGCTCGATCCGATCATCGAAGAGACCGGGTGGAGCGAGCCGGCAGTGGCGGCCGCCTTCAGCGCGGCATCTCTGATCGCCGGGCTCGGTTCACTCGCCGGAGGCTGGGTGCTGGACAGATGGGGGAGCAGGCTGGTGTTTTCGGTGGCCGCCGCGCTTGGTGGTGGCGGTTTGGTCGCCGCCGCCAGTGCACCGACTCCTCAAGTCTTCGCCATCGCCGGCGCCGTAGGCGGGGGATTGGTTGCCTCGCTGGGCTTCTACCACGTGACCCAAACCGCCGCCGTTCGTATCAGCCCGGGGTCTGAGGACCGCGCCATCGCCGTCCTGACGATTTGGGGCGCCTTCGCGAGTGTGATCTACATCCCTCTCACTGCGTGGCTGGTGACCGTGTTCGATTGGCGGGTGACCCTGCGGTTCCTCGGTGTGTCCACCGCCCTATTCCTTCTGCTCGGTGTGTTGGCCATCGACACCAGGCCCGCCAGGACGGGGCACCTGCCACCGGTCGCTGGTCAGATGGCCCGGTCCATGAGGTCAGGCAGAGCACGACGCTTGCTCGCCAGTCAGACCCTTGCCGGGATCGGAGTGGGTGCGATTCTCGTCTATCAGGTCCCGGCAATGACCGCCGCCGGTCTGGCTCTGACCGCCGCTTCCTTTTGGGCCGGTTTCAGGGGTTTCGCTCAACTCGGGGGGCGGTTGCCGTTGATGCCGCTCGTCCGTCGCTTTGGCATTGCCAACTCGCTTCGGATCTCATACGCGGCGATAGCTGTGGGAGCGCTCGCCTTGGCTTTCTCCGGCAACCAACTGCTGGCGGCGGCCTACGCCGTCGCCGCCGGATTCGGCATCGGCGCAGTCTCGCCTCTGATAGGGATGCATTCGAAAAATGTCTTCGGCGAGGCGAGCCTCGGCACCGCCATGGGACTGGTCAGCCTCGTCTTCCACATCTCCTCGGCGGTGGGCCCGGTGGGCGCGGCGTGGGTGGTCGATGCCACGGGCTCCCGCGCCATCCCGGTGGCGGCCAGCGGGCTGGTCGTCGCCTTCGCGGCTGTGGTGGTCAGATCATCGGACTGACGGACTCTCGGCCGACTCCATCTGATGGGTTGTGTGAGGGGGCTATTCCAGGTCAGACGGTGGCGTCTTCCTCGATCACTTCTGCCAAACGCTCGATCAGGTCGACGACCCTGTTGGAATAGCCCCACTCGTTGTCGTACCAGGACATCACTTTGACCAGGTTGTTGCCCAAGACCTGGGTGCCGCTGGCATCGAAGATCGAGGAATGGGGATTTCCTATGATGTCTGTGGAGACGATGGGGTCCTCGGTGTACTCCACGATCCCCGCCAGTTCGCCTTCGGCCGCCTTCTTGACGGCGGCGTTGACTTCCTCGACCGTGACGTCCTTCTTCAGTTCGACGACGAGGTCGACGGTCGATCCGTCTGGCACCGGAACACGCATGGCCATGCCATCCAACTTCCCGGCCAACTGGGGTAGCACCTCACCCACAGCTTTGGCCGCACCGGTGGTGGTGGGGATGATGTTCTCGGTGGCCGCCCGGCTCCGGCGGAGGTCTTTGTGGGGCACATCGGCGAGACGCTGGTCGTTCGTGTAGGCATGGACCGTCGTCATCACACCCTTCTCAATGCCAAACTCATCGTCGAGGATCTTGGCCAGTGGAGCAAGACAGTTGGTGGTGCACGACGCGTTGGAGACGATCAGATCGCCAGCGTCCAACTCTCCGTCGTTGACGCCAAGGACGATGGTCTCGTCGATCTCATCTTTCGACGGCACGGTGAGGATCACTCGTTTGGCTCCGGCATCGAGATGCTTCTGCAGTGATGCCCGGTCCCGGAATACCCCGGTCGCCTCGATGACGACATCTACCTCGAGCTCCCTCCAGGGGAGTTGAGCAGGGTCGCGTTCCATCAGCATCTTGATCTCGTGATCACCAGCCTTCATGACACCGTCGGAGACCGTTACCTCCTGGGCGAAGCGGCCCATCACCGAGTCGTATTCGAGCAGGTAGGCAAGGATGTCGTCGTCGGACAGGTCGTTGATCGCGACTACCCGGATGTCCGTATCGGGGCGGGAAGCGATGATCCTGAACACGTTCCGGCCGATGCGGCCAAACCCATTGATGGCGACCCTCGTCATTGTGAACCTCCTTGCGCGGCTATCGCCGCGGTGGCTTCGACGACCCGGTGTGAGTAGCCCCACCCGTTGTTGAACCAGGTGATGGTCTTCAGCATGTTGCCACCCGTCACCATGGTGGCGAGGCTGTCGAAGATGCCCGAATGGCTGTTCAATCTCACGTCAGAGGAAACGATTGGGTCGTCTACGTATTCGATGATTTCTAGATAGCGTGACTCCACCTGGCGCTTCACCGCGAGGTTGACTTCCTCTGGCGTCACCTCGTTGGAGGTCTCGGCCACCATGTCGACGGTTGAGCCATCGGGGACCGGCACGTTGAGTGCGGTCACAATGAGCTTTCCGGTGAACTCAGGGAGCACCTGGGTGATGATCTCCGCCGAGTTCGTCTCGGCAGGGATGATGTTCTCCCCGGCGGCGCGACTGGTGCGGTAGCCCTCTGTTGGGACGTCGGCGAGCCGGCCGGCATTGGACATGGCCTTGACCACTGTCATGTAAACCCGTTCCAGGCCGAAGGATTCGTTCAGGATGCGCAGGATCGGGGCAGCGGCGTTTGAGGTATTGGACCCCATGGCCACCATCTCCGTGTTGCCGCCGAGCACCTCGTCGTTGATTCCTCGCAACAGGAGTGGGATCTCACCGGGCGTCTCCGGGCTGGATGTGAGCACGACGTTGGACGCGCCATTGTCCAGGTGTCCCTGCAGCTCCGCCCGAGAGCGATATCGGCTGGTGGTGTCGAGGACGATGTCGACGTCGTCTTTGGCCCACTTGGTGTCGGCCGGAGTGCGGGAATCCTCGAACGTGACCGTCTTCGACCCGTAGTGGAGGGTTCCGTCCTCGTGTTCCACCGGCGCGGGGAAGCGTCCGTAGATCGAGTCGTATTTGAGAAGATATGTGAGCGCGGTGGGCTCGGCGATATCTGCGATGGCGACGATGTCGAGGTCGTCGCGATCATGGAGCAGACGGAATACGTTCCGCCCGATCCTGCCGAATCCCATGAGCCCGATTCGGGCAGTTGTCATTGTTCTCCTTTGATCAAACGCGAAGTTAGCTAGCGACCCCCTGGATTCGGAAACGGGACCCTTGTACGTTCGGTGATGGAGGGGAAAGATGCTCGTTGTCTTTGCTGTAGCCGCAGTGTGTCTCAGTGCGCCTGTCGATGGGCCCATCACTGCCGATTTCGCGCCGGTGGGTCGTTACTCAGGACATTGGGGGGTGGATTATGCGGCGGAGGTCGGTGCAGCGGTCCGGGCTCCGGTGAGTGGGACCGTCACTTTCGCCGGGTCGGTCGCCGGGATGAGAACGGTCACGATTGAGCCGGTGCCGGGGTTCAAGGTATCGCTGTCGTATCTATCAGAGGTCGAGGTCAGATCAGGGGCTCGGGTGTCGAGGAGATCGCCTGTCGGTCTGGCTGGAACTCCACACGGGTCGCCAGGGGTTCACATGTCGACGCGGATCAACGGGGAATACGTGGATCCGGCAGGTGTGATGGGCTGTCAAGAGACAGATATCAGCAGAGCATTGCGATTGGTGGAGCCACCGCGGCCCTATCCTCGCGGCCGTGCGAACCGGAATTCTCGGTGGGACCTTCGACCCCATCCACGTCGCCCATCTCCATACCGCCGAGTGCGCCTTGTATCAGGCCGAACTCGATCGGGTGTTGATAGTCCCCGCGGGTGACCCCTGGCAGAAGTCTGGCCGGGATGTCACCCCGGGGAAGCACAGATTGGAGATGTGTCGTCTCGCGATCGCCGGCAGCGACGGATTGGAGGTTGATCTTCGAGAGCTCGATCGGGACGGGCCGACCTACACCATCGAGACCGTGGGGACCTTCCCAACCGACGAGGAGTTGTTCTTGATCCTCGGCTCCGACTCCCTTGCCGGAATCGAGACCTGGCAACGATGGCAGGATGTTCTCGATCGGGTCGCCCTCATCGAAGCGCCACGTCCGGGCATTACCCGGGGAGTCGGCGACCGTCTCGGGGCGATCCAACTCGACATGGGACTTCTGGAGATCAGCAGCACCGAAATTCGCCGCCGGGTTGCCAATGGTGAGCCCTATCGATATCTGGTGACGGACCCGGTCTTCGAATATGTCGAGGCTACGAATCTCTATGCGGAATCTGTCTGAGGCGATATGGTAAGGGCCTTCAAGCAGATGGAGTACTCGTCATAGAGCACAGTGTCGAATTGGCCCGGGCGGCAGCCGATGCTCTCTACGCCAAGAACGGATCCGACATTGTCTTGCTCGACGTCGAAGCGGCGTTCTTTCTCTGCGACGTGTTCGTAATAGCAACCGGGAGCTCCCGTATCAATGTCCAGGCCCTGGCCGACCACGTCGAGGAGAGGTTGAAGGAGCAGTACGACATCAAGCCATTGCGGGTGGAGGGCCGTAGCCAGGGGGAGTGGGTTCTCGTCGACTTCGGCGACATCATCGTTCACATATTCCAATCCGAGGCACGGGAGTTCTATTCGTTGGAACGTCTCTGGGGAGACGCCGGGCGGATCAAGTGGGTGGAGCCGGTCGTCACCGACAGCTGAGTGGTTTCGCTATCGGAAAGCGAGTCACGGTTTTGTCGTCTCACCAAATGTCCATCTGGCCACTCGGACATCTCTTTCGTCGGTAGTCCCTCTTGTTCACCTGCCTGAGCCGGGTTGCTGGGCTGACAGTGCGAGGTAGCGCTCCACGTCATAGAGGGCCAGCGGATGAATCCGCTGGCCCCCGAAGACGGACGCTCAGAGTCCGCGGGATCGAAGTCCTGACTTTGTTGGCACGTGGGGCTTCCAACGCAGAGATTGCCGAGACACTCTTCATCGGAGAAGCAACCGCCAAGACTCATGTGAGTCACATCCTGACCAAACTTGGCCTACGTGATCGCACCCAAGCAGTGGTCTTGGCCTACGAGTCGGGTCTCGTTGAGCCACCCGGGGAGAGAGAACGCCAATAGGCATCACCAC
>DASUUC010000093.1:0-5623 GCA_036374335.1 Acidimicrobiia bacterium | reverse complement strand
GGGTACTCACCTGAGCCGCTTCTCCGCACTTGTTCTTTGAGTCTTATTCTCTGATCGGGAGCCAGCTAGAGTCATTCGACCCTCATCGTTCGCCACTCGACCTTGGGACTGGTCTTGATAGGGTTACGTAGCACGACTGGCCCGAACCGGGACCCCGAACGCGGTCTGGCGAGGAATCCCCTGAACTGGTGGGACTTTGGGTTTAGGTCGAGGACCAGCCGGCCGCCCACCTCGGTCGTCCCTTCCTCGACCCTCACCCTTCGCCGCGCTGGGTCTACCCGATCCACCAACGCCGTCGCTTCTCCGAACCGAAGCCCCGACCATCCGAGGCACCAGACCAGAGGGGCATTAGGGTCCGCATTCGTCGGCCAGCTCCCGAAGTTCGGACGCTGTGAGGAACAGTTGACGCCTTGGCCGGGGCGACAGTGCCTTCGCCCTTCTCCGCGGGGTTCGACGCGATGAGACCGTCATCGACGGCCCGGTCCAGAACCTGGGCGAGCACCTGGGATACGTGTGCACGGTAGAGGCTGACCAACCTTCCTCGGTCATCGCCGCCAGCCAACGTCGTACATCTAGGGTCGTGATCTGCTTCAACTGCTCGGCCTCGGATTCCCGGAAGCACCGGGGCGCGCAGCAACCAATCGATGTTGGTTGTGGTGGCCTCGCCGACTGCCGACCGCTTGCACGCGATCCACTCTTCGGCGCAGGGTCCGAAGAGCTTCGCTCCCGCCGTTGGATCTACTAACTGGGGTTAGCGCGTCGGTCTCGGAGACCTTCAGCCATCGCTCGGCGTCGATCATGCGGGCGAAGCTCTCGTCCCGGCTCTTCAGTGTGGCGCGAATTGCGGCAGTCGCCACGCTTCCTGTGCCGGCAATCCTCATCGAGAAGACCCTGTTCGTGATCGAAGGCCCGTCTCACCCCGCCTTTCAGCTCTACCACGACTTACCCAGCTCTTACTTCCCCTCCTGGGTCGAGCTGTCGTCGGTCATCGGCGCCTTTTCCATCCTGGTGCTGTTCTTCCTCATGGCGGCGAAGGCCCTTCCCCTGATCGAGATCAAGGAGACAGAGAGGTGAGCACACCGGCGTTCGGGTTGTGGCTGCTCCTTGGCATTGTGTTCGCCCCGGTCTACTTAATGCTCGCCGGATGGTTTCTCGGCCGGCCGCGCCAGTGGCGTCTACCGCTGATCGGTCTCGGCTTTCTGATTGCCCTCACCACTTTGGCTTGGGGTGGGATGGCCCTCTTCGCCGTCCTGTTGGGAGCGTTCATCTGACTTGCGAACCGGACGCTGCGCCTGACTCGCCCGGCGCCGTATTCTGGGTCTCATCGAGGAAGGAAAGGCGCTTGTGGACAAGCCCCAGGATGGGGAGCCCATCCGCGTAATCCTCGCCGACGACCACGCGCTGGTGCGCGAGGGCACACGCCATCTCCTCGAGGCCACCGGTGAGATCGAGGTGGTAGGCGAGGCGGCGGACGGCGAGGAAGCGGTGGCCGCCGCAGCACAGCATCACCCCGACGTCGCCATCATCGACATCGGCATGCCGGGAATCAATGGAATCGAGGCGACCCGGCAAATCAAACAGAGTCACCCACAAGTCAGCGTCCTCATCTTGACCATGCACGACGATGAACAATTCATCTTTGCGGTTATCGAAGCCGGAGCCGCTGGATATCTGCTCAAAGATGTTCAGGGCGATGAGTTGGTGGAGGCGGTGAAAGCTCTCCATGCCGGTGAGTCTGTGCTCCATCCCGCAGTTGCGCACAAGGTCCTCGCCCGGCTGGCGGCCGGCACCGATGACGTTGGGGAATCGGGTCCGATAGAGCCCCTCACCGATCGTGAACTCGAGGTGCTTCGTCTGGCGGCGCGAGCCATGGCCAACAAGGGGATCGCCGGGACACTCGGTGTGAGCGTCCGGACGGTCGAAGCCCATCTCAGCCACGTGTTCCGCAAGCTCGACGTGGGGTCGAGGACAGAGGCCGTGCTCTATGGATTGCGTCAAGGATGGTTCACCATCGAAGACATCGGGACGCCGCCGTGACCGAGGCCCATGGAGTGGTCGCCGCCACGGCCCGACCACTCCCGGCAAGGATCGCGAGGCTCATCAAGAACCTCCCGGAACGCCTGGATGAGCGGGAGTTCTGGGTGATCCAGGGAGGCGTGCTCGGTGTCACTGCGATACACATCCTCGCCGAGATGTGGGTTTCGCGGACCGGGTTGGAGGTCCCGTCGGCATTCCACCACATCCCGGTCGTTCTTTATCTTGGCCCGATCGGCTACGCCAGCCTCCGGTACGGAACCGAGGGGGCGGTGCTCACAGGCCTATGGAGCGCAGTTCTCACCCTGCCCAACCTCTTCATCTGGCACAGGTCCGACTTCGGCTGGCTCGAAATTCTCTATGTGATCTTCGTCGTCATAGTCGGAGTCGTGATGTCTTTGCCGGTCGAGCGTGAGCGCCTCCACCGACGGCGGGCAGAAGCCACCACCCAACGACTGGAGCTGCTCAACAGTATCACCGCCCTGACGCTCACCGTGGATCTCGAGTCAACCATCAAAGAGACCCTTCGCCGGCTCGTCGAGATGCTTCACCTCGAAGCGGCTTGCGTCGCTCTCACCGACTCCCCCGGGTCAGGAACCCAGCCGACGATTGTCGCCTATCACTCTCTGGACAGACCGACCGCTGATGTGTTGACGACATTCATTCGTGACGGGCTGGTGACAGGAAATCACGATCAGCCAGCATCACATGAGAACGGCATCGTCGTCGAACCGGTCATCGCCGACCTTCCCGAACCGGAGACTGCAGGGAGAGTGCGGGGTCTATTGGCGGCGAAGATCAGCCCAGGACGCCCCATCACCGACGAAGACCGGGAACTACTCGCCGGCGTGGCCAGCCACGTGGCGATCGCAATCGCCAACCAACGTTTGACCGAAAGCGAACGCGACCTGCTCCGCTCCTATGCCATGCAGATGACCGAGGCCCAAGAGGAGGAGCGCAAACGCATTGCTCGTGAGCTGCACGATGAGGCGGCGCAGAACGTGGTGGTCATCAAACGTAAACTCGCGGCCCTTGCCAATCGTCTCAGCGAGACACCCGTTGCCGCCGAAATCGAAACGATCAGCGAACTCGCTGGTCAGACGGTTGCCGGAATGCGGAGGTTCAGCCGCGACCTGCGTCCTCCGACGTTGGATGAGCTGGGTCTGATCTCGGCTCTGGAACAGCTGCTAGTCGAGCTCGGCGAGCGGAGCGCAGTCTCCGCCGCATTGAGAATCGAAGGTCGGTCGAGGCGTCTCCCCATTGAGACCGAGCTGGCCATCTTCCGCATCGGGCAAGCCGCCGTGCACAACGTGGAGCGTCACGCTGCTGCGAGTTCGGTCACCGTCCATCTGCGGTTCGAGCCGGAGCTGATTCGTATGGAGGTGAGAGACGACGGACGAGGTTTCGAGGCACCACGGAACATGACACAGCTCAACGAGCAAGGCAAGCTCGGGCTCATCGGAATGCACGAAAGGGCCCAACTGGTGAGTGGGAGGATCCAGATCGACTCTCGCCCCGGGACGGGAACCGCGATCGTCCTCGAGGTACCCGCCTGAGGTCCATGGCCGGCCCTTTCCCATCCAAGTGCCCGTGGCGAGACTCACGATCGCTGATCCACTGCTTCGTCGGCCCACACGCCAGTGGCACCTTGACGTAGGATCTCGCCTGGCTAGGGCCTTTTGGCTCTAGACGATCGCACGAGAAGGTGGGTATTGGTCTAGATATCAAGTGGAGGATGAAGTGGAGTCTACGTTTGGATACCACTCGACTTTCGCCAATGGCGCCGAGGGCCCTGCTTCCTCTCTCGAGCCGACCGTCGATTCATATTTCAGGGCCTTCTCCCCTGCTCCGGCCTGGGATGAACTCCCCGCCTGGCCTCCCGACGTCTTTGCGATCTCCAATTTGGTGCTGGATCACACGGAGGCATATCGATTCGCGGTCTCGCCCCATGGGCGCCGAACATGGCCACCCACGACCGATTGGAATCAGAGCGTTCAGACCGCGGCAGAGAAATGGCGCCTCGTCGCCCAGCCGGGGAGGAGCGACCTGATTCCGCACCAGGTGCGCGAGCATTGGGAGATACTCGCCCGACACCGAGAGACGTCCTTGAGTGACCTCCGATACGGTCGAGCCGAAGAGTTGTGCTCGGCATTTCTCACGCTTCACGCCATGGCGGATGAGGCCTGCCGCAGCCTGGGCACACATTCCGCTGAGTCCTTCGAGCGTCGTGCCTGGGGGTTGATGGCAGAGCACGGGTCGTTGTCGCGCATCTCACCGGCCCGAATTCGCATCGTCCCCAAGACCAACTTCCCGGGAAGGGGCATAACCATCCGGTCGTTTTCTCGATATCTGGCACTCAGCTATGAATCGGTGGATCTTCGCTGGAGAAGGTTCGAGCCAACTCTGGCACCGCTCGAGACGATGGGCGACCCTCAATCCTTCAACGCCATCCTTCTTCCATGGCCATTTCATATCGAAGGCCGAGCGTTCCGCCCCGTCGAGGGACCTCTCCAGAACATGGATCCCGAAGCTTATGGATTCTTCGAGTTCGCTCCAGAAGCACCCCTGGATCTCTCCCATGTGGCTCGCCTTCTCGAAAAAGCGATTGAGGAAGTGGAGAGAGTCGATGCGTTGATCCTCCCCGAAGCCGCGGTGGAACCACACGAGCTACGCCCCCTCGAGGCGCTGCTCGCCGAATATGGCGTCAACTACCTGTTCGCGGGAGTGAGGGAGATGGGCGAGGCCGGCGATCTTGGACGGAACTATCTCCACCTTGGGGTACACACGGGCTCGGGATGGGAGTGCTACGAGCAGACCAAGCACAATCGGTGGTGCCTAGACGGGAACCAGATTCGCCAATACCATCTCACCCGAGCCCTGGCGCCCTCCAAGCTCTGGTGGGAAGCGATTCACCTACCCGAACGGACCGTTGAGATCATCGATGTAGGAGGGAGCGCCACGACGGTACCGCTGATCTGTGAGGACCTCGCCCGGTTGGATGAGGTCAGCGACCTGCTGCGCCGGGTAGGACCGACAATCATCATCGCCGTCCTTCTCGACGGTCCGCAACTCGCCGGCCGATGGTCCGGTCGCTATGCCTCGGTCCTGGCCGACGACCCCGGATCGGCTGTGTTGACCCTTACGTCCTACGGCATGGCGGCGCGATCTCGACCTCCGGGCAAGTCGCCTTCTCGCGTCGTGGCAATGTGGAACGATCCCCACACCGGTCTTCATGAGTTGGAACTGGCTCGCGGAGCGAGTGGCATCCTTTTGACGGCATCAGAGGGAATGGCCCACGGGTGGACAGCAGACGGGAGGCATCATCACACTCCCCGGCTTGCCCTATCAGAGGTTCGTCAACTTCGAGTCCCAGGGGTCGGCGCGGCCTGAGAGCTCTGGTCCAGCCGTTCCGATCAGGAGCAGGGTTGGGCTTCGGAACAGTTTTACGTCTCCGGCTTCACCGACAATGAGCAGGTCGTTGGGGTCAGCCCATGCCACGGATCAATGGCTTGCTTCCGGATTGGTCATGCAGCCGGTTTCCTCCTGTTGGCCTTTGCCCTTCCGATTGGCGTACAGCAAGTAGGTGGTG
>DASUUC010000092.1:0-8846 GCA_036374335.1 Acidimicrobiia bacterium | reverse complement strand
ACGTCGAAGCCGAGGAAGGCGGCCACGGTGAAACCAACTGCGGCTATGGCCGCCAGGGCCCACACGCCTGTCTCAGTGGCTCTCACAGCAGCTCCAGATCGCTCAGTGTGAGGTCCCAAGCGCTCATTGAGGTTGCGTCATTCGGAAGTGCCACCAGGGGTCGGACGTAGAGGGTTAGTGCGTTGAGGCCGGGGACGGGGAAGAGCCCAGAACGGATCAAGGCGGTTCTCTCCGGGGTTCCTCGCTGAAACGACGCCACCAGATAGTCCGGGTGGCTGTTTCTCCGCGCTGCTCGAGCGGCCACCCGAGGCTGGGAACCGAACATGTCGGATATCACCAGCTCACGACGACCGCGTCGCAGATTCGGCCTGAGCACGGCTTGACCGTCGCCATTACCAACCACGGAATAGCGGGCAGTGGGGTGGCGGGCGAAGCGCCAGTTCACATATGCGCTGTCCCGTCGTGTGGTCAGCCCCCGTGCCGACCTCCGTACCGGTGCCAGATCTTCGGCGGGACGGGGGTCTCGAATGATTTCTGCTGGTTCGGGAATCTGGCGATCGCGGTCGGACCGCCGCATCATCCTCAGGGACGGTCTGAGTAGGACCTCGATGCGGCCGACCTCGATCCAGCCCATGGCGGCATACCCCGCACCGGATCGTTTGTTGGGGGTATTGAAGACGACCTCCACTCCTTCGCCGATGGCGATGTCCAGCGCCTCGAGGGTGAGCCGGCGGAAGATCCCCCGTCGTTGGAACCGGGGGTGTGTGGCGGTGTCGACCGGCCGGGCGCATTTCACGATGTCGCCATGCGGGGTCAACAGCTCCCATCTCATCAAGGCGCGGAATCCCACCAATTGTCCTTCGGTCTCTGCCACCAGCATGATCGACCGCCCGAAGGGATTGTCGAGATGCTTCCAGGCGAAGAGGGCCGGCGTGCGCTGCAGCTGGGCGGTCTCACCGAGGGTGAGTCGCATGAGGTCGAGGACCTCATCGAGATCGGTGTCCCTGTACGGCCGAATGGTCACCGTGTCAGCCATGGAGAACCGATCGGTACACATCTTCGTAGGCTCCAACCATCCTCTCCAGACTGTACGTGCTTGCCACCAGCCGGCGAGCCGCTCGGGCAAAGCCCTCGGTCTGAGCCGGATGATCGAGAGTGAACAGGATCGCCTCGGCCAGAGCCTGCGGATCGTCGGGATCGACCAGGACGCCGGTCTCATCCGGCCGAACCACCGACGGCACCCCACCCACCGCGGTGGCCACCACCGGTGTCCCCAGGGCCATCGCCTCGAGCACCACCAGTGGGAGACCCTCGAAGGTGGATGGGTTGACGAAGACATCCCCGGCGGCGACGAAGCGAAGGGCGTCCTCGCGGCGACCCAGGAAGCGGATCCTGTCCGCTACCCCGCGGCTGGCGGCGTACCGGCGCATCCGCTCCAGGTCTCCGGGATGCTTCTCCGCACCGACCGAAACCACCTGGAGATCCCCACGGCGCTGCCCAATTGTGGCAATGGCTTCGATCAGCGTGAGGTGGCCCTTGTGAGGCCGGATATTGCCCACTTGGACGATGAGTGGCCGATCAGATTCGATTCCCAATTCTTTTCGGGCGAGCATGGCCTCTTCGGTGGAGACACGGCAGGCCACTCCGTTCGGTATCACCAACGGCGTCGGGCCCGGGTAGCCCTCCAAGGATTGGGCCACTTCATTGGATACCGCGACCACCGCGGCGTTCTTCCGGTAGGTGATCCGGTTCGCCCACCGGGTGACCGGGTGATAGGAGCTGACCATGTTGTGCTCGGTGTAGATGACCGGCACGGGGGAAGTCAGGCGGGTGGCGACTCCCATGGCGGGGAGATGGGCGTGCACCACCCGGGTGCCGAGACTCCCGATCAGGTCCCTGAGTCGTGGCAGGGAGCGGAGGGTGAGACCGCGCCGGTCACCGACCATGTGAACCGGGACGTCCAGCTCCTCGAGATCGGTCACCAACTGGTCCTTCCAGGGGAGGGCGTAGGCGACCTGGTAGTCGAATAGGTCGCGTCGCCAGTGGTTGGCTCCCTCCGATATGAGACGCTCAGCGCCACCGATCCCCAAACCTTTGATCGCTATGAGCACGGTGGGAACGCGGCCTGGGACCTGAATCAGTCGCCTCCAGCCTCTGTGAGGAGCTCGTCGAGGCCCCTCTCGAAGGTGGTCTCCGCCTGCCAGCCCAGTCTCTCTCTTGCCCGGGTGGCCGACACCAGACCGGGGGGTGCGTCTCCCGCTCGGGCCGGTTCGAACCTGATCTCGGCTGGATATCGTTGGACGATCATCTCGGCCAACTCTTTGATCGAGTGGCTGTCCGGAGTCACCACGTTGAGTGCCGTCCCCTGCTCATCGGACCGGCACGCCAACTCGAACGCCAGTGCGATATCGGAGGTGTGGGTGAACTGACGTGCCTGGCTTCCATCTCCCTGGATGGTGATCGCCTCTCCCTTGCGGGCTTTGTCGATGAAAACACGAAACACCGAATTGGGTCGTAGCCCCGGCCCGTATGCAGTGCCGAGACGCAACGAGAGGACAGGCACACCCTGCAGTCGATTCGCCGATAGCAGGATCTGTTCTCCGGCCAGTTTGGTGATGCTGTAGGGATGGTCGGGCCGACATGGATGGTCCTCGTCGATCGGCTCGTATCGAGGCGCTCCATATACCTCCCATGTCGAGGCGTATACCACCCGCGCCCCCGAAGACGCCGCGGCCGCGGCTATGTGAGCACAGCCGCCTACGTTCACAGCCGATGCCAGGGCCGGATCTCTTGCGGCGACGTACACGTCGCCGATGGCTCCGATGTGACAGACCACTTCCTTGCCGGCGACGGCGCGATGGACCGCTTCGGCGTCCCTGAGGTCTCCTTCGATGACTTCGCAGTCCAGGCCGGGCGCCGGCACCAGATCGAATCCGGTGACGTCCCAACCCACTCCGAGGAGATGGCTGGACACCTGCCTCCCTAGAAAACCGGACACCCCACTCACCAGTGTGCGCACCCGACACCAACCTCGATTCGCAGAGCTGTGGGCGACCAGCACATCCCCGGTGCACGGTCGCGCTCAGTGTGGTTAACTTACACAACCTCCGGAAAGGGGCAACGGTGGTTTTGGCAATGGTGGCTTCGAGGGAATCTCTTTATTGATTCCCAATCCGGGGTGGACCAGGCCATTTCCCATGTCCCTGGGTTAACCGCCGGGGCAAACCGGGAAGGCTGGGAGCTGCACAAATGGAGATCGCGCGGACCGAAGACCTCCACGATGGGCAACGTGACTGGCGTCTCCGGCTGGCTCAGGGCCTAGCGAGGGTTCGTTCCGACGTCTCATTTGCCCTGATCGACGCTCTGATCGTCGTCACCGCCTACTCGGCGGCATTGGTACTCCGGTTTATCGATGTGCAGGGTGTGCCCGACAACTGGGCCCGTAATTTCCTCCGATATCTGCCCTTGGTGGTGATCGTCCATCTGGTGGCCAATCTGTTGTTCGGTGCCTACGGCCATGTCTGGGAGTACGCCAGCGTGGAAGAGGCGATGCGGCTGGTCTTCTCCGCCATGGTCGCCTCCGCCGTCGTGATCGGAGGGATTCTCGCTTATCGAAGCATCACCGAACAGCCAGGGGTCATGCCACTGACGGTGGTGGCGGCTGGATCGCTACTCGCTTTGGGGGGCATGGGAGCCGTACGTTTCCGGGCGAGGTTGTTCTCCTTCAAGCGTATCGAGGATCTCCCGGGGCGTATCAGAACGCTGGTGGTGGGAACCGGCAGATCTGCGGCCGAACTGGCGCGACATGGATCAACACGGGAACACCCGCGGGACGTCGTCGGGTTCGTCACCCTCGATGGCATGAGCCAACCGCGTCGCCTTGCCGGGCTTCCGGTGCTGGCGGCGTTTGGCGACATCGCCGAGGTTGTCACCGACTTCGAGGTCGACGAGGTAGTAGTGGCCGATCCGGTGAGCGACGAGCACCTGCGCCGGCTCGTCGACGATTGCATGCACATCGACGTGGGTCTGCGAATCCTGCCGAGCCTCTTCGAGAACAGCGGAAACGGGACGCTCCGAGACATCCGCGATCTTCAGATCGACGACCTCCTTCCTCGTCAAAGCGTTCTGGCTGATCTTGCGGGTGCTACAGAACTGCTTGCGGGTAGACGTGTGGTGGTGACCGGGGCGGGGGGCTCGATTGGCACCGAGATGGTTCGCCAGCTGCTCGAGGCCGATGCCATGGTGGTCGCCCTCGACCAGGACGAGACCCTTCTCCACGATGCCATGCTCACCTGGCCACAGACCGAAGCCGTGGAGCCGGTCCTGTGCGACATTCGGGACCTCAACGAGCTGACGAGGACGATGAAAGAGCAACGGCCGGAGCTGGTTTTCCATGCCGCCGCCCTCAAGCACGTGCCAATCCTGGAGAAGTTCCCGGGGCAGGCGGTCAAGACCAACGTGGTGGGCACAGCCAATTTGCTGAGAGCAGCGCAGGAATGTGGCGTCTCGCACTTCGTCATGATCTCCACCGACAAGGCGGTCCATCCCGGAAGTGTGCTCGGGGCGACGAAGCGGATAGCCGAGATGCTGGTCCAATCGGCGGCGGCGACGGACGCACAGACCATCTATTCGTCGGTCAGATTCGGAAACGTGTTGGGCAGCAGGGGCAGCGTCGTCCCCACGTTCATGCAGCAAATCCGCCGCGGTGGGCCGGTCACGATCACCGATCCGGAGATGACGCGGTACTTCATGACCGTCGGCGAGGCCATAGGTCTCGTTCTTCAAGGTGCGGCTCTCGCCGAGAACGGAGAGGTCTTCGTCCTGGACATGGGCGAGCCGGCCAGGATCGAGGAACTTGCCCACCGAATGATCAGGCTGGCCGGGTTGGTCCCGGGCCGTGACATCGAAGTGGTGGTTACCGGGGCCCGGCCTGGGGAGAAGAAGACGGAGATCCTCTCCGTGGAGCCACTGCAACCGAGCCGTCATCCCAAGATCGGTGTCACCAGGCCCGGCTATCCGGGTCCGGCCACCATGCACGACATCCTCGAGACGTTGCACAGGGAGGCGGAGGCGGGACGCTCCGACCAGCTCGTGCCGCTCTTGCACGCCATCGCCCGACAGGAATGGGAGCCCGACGAGATTTTGCATCTGGTGGAGATGGAGGAACTGGCTCCGTGGGCGTGAAGAAAGTCCTCCTGATGGTTCGAGTCCGGTGGTGGGCTCTGCTCATCGTGGGAATAGCCGGGTTGGTCGCAGGCTTCGCCTTCGCCACGCTGCGTAACAACAGCATCGAACCGAGCTTCAAAGCTGAGGCTCCGATCGTGCTCGTCAGGACCAGCAGTGACGAGTCGGGCAGGGATCTGCGCCAGAGATTGGATGACGCCCGAGCCCTCGCACTGGCAACGAACGAATCGGCTCTTGTGGACGATGAGGCCGAGATCGTTTCCGAGATCGGGGAGACCGACGCCCAGTTGCTGTTCATCGGATACGGGTCCAGCGAAAGCGATGCAAGGGGGATCGCCGCCGGCATGCGAGACCGGTACCTCGAGGCCGATCCCATCGGCGTGGGCGGTGTCGAAGAAGACCTGGCCAATTACTCGAGACAGGTCGCCACGATCCGCAACGAAATCGCCGAGTTGCAGAGTGAGGCGCGAGAGCCCTCGGCGACCGAGGAGATAGCGAACCAGGCTCAGATCACACAGCTCCAATCACGCACCGTGGAGTTGGCGGTGGAGCTGGCCCTGTTCGACGTCACCGAATCCGAAAGGACTCAGGAGGAGATCGAGGCGGAGCTCCAGGCCACCCAGGCCGCCCTGGCTGAGCTCGAGGCCCGGTCGGAGGGCCCGCTGACTCAAGACCCAGCAGACACTGAGCGAGACCTGCGCATCCAGGCGCTACAACAACAAGAGAAGGAAGTGACCCAGGCCTATCTCGACCTGTTTCTCAATCAGGCCAGTGCATCCGAACTGACTTCGGAAGGGACGGTGACCGTCATCGACGAAAGCCCCTCCCCGGTTTCACCGAGGCTGGCGGGAGCGGGCGGGTTCGTTCTGGCCGTCCTCCTCGGTATCGGAGGCTTGCTCCTCCTCGATCTGGCCGTGAAGCCGGTCTGGTCGATGGCCGACCTCGGTGGGGTGAGGGCATTGGGCCGATTGGCGTCCCGTCGTATGAGTGGTTCCAGGGCGGCCTCCTGGTACACGCAGGCCCGTAAGGGACGGCGGCTGAGCGATATCCAGGCGATCAGGGCCGACCTTCAAGGCGTCATGGGTGACAGCCCTGTCACTATCGGCATCGCCAGGGTTGGCGCGTCCGCAAAAGAGCTCAAGGCAGCCGCGGCTGATCTCGCGGCCAGCCTGGCCGCTGTTGGGCGCAGCGTGCTCCTGGTGGATGCCGATTTCGACTCGGAGAGCAGCTTGCCTGAATACGGGGGAGGCGGGCCAACCCTGGCCGAGCTGCTCTCCGTGTGGGCCGAGATCTCGGTGGTGCGCGTGATGCTGAAGGAGGCGCTCGAAGACATCGAGCCAGTGGTCCCCGGCCTTCGCGGTGTGACTTCGGGATACACAGACCGCCGACCAGCAGACATCCTTGCAGGACCCGCCTTCGATGAGATCATGGATGCGGCCCGTGAGGTGGCCGACGTGACTGTTGTGGCCGGCCCGGTGGCGACCGATCCCGCGATGCTCACCCTGGCCCAACGACTCGACTACACCTTGATTCTGGCGAGAGCACGCTCTACCAGCATTGCCCGAGTGGAGGCGGCTGCATCGTCTCTGGAGTCACGACGGGCTCGATTCCTCGGGGTGATGCTCCAGGACCGTAAGGGAGAGCGCGGGCGCAGATCACGGCCGAGGGGATCCCATGTGAGGACTTCCTGAGGAGTACAAATGCAGAGGCTCCGATTGGAATGGGCTACCGGAAACGGTCAAGCGGCCCTCCCGACTTTGTGAGGGGTTGGCGGTATCGCTCAGCCGATGCGCTGAAGGCGTTGACACCGATTGCAGCGCGGAGGTGGCTCGTTCGAAAACGCCTCCAAACTCGTCAGCTGACCTCTGGACGGAGGCTTCTTCCCGATTTCCTCATTATCGGTGCCCAACGGGGTGGCACGAGCTCGCTTTATAAGTATTTGGGTCGTCATCCCGATGTAGCTCCGTCGCTGCGCAAAGAGGTTGGTTATTTCACTTCCAACTACCGCATGGGCGAAACGTGGTACCGGTCGCATTTCCCTCTGGCTTTGCGAGGCGTCGTTCATGGACGTTTTCGGGGAGTTCGCCTTCACTCATTTGAGGCAACTCCCGACTACTTGTTCGACCCCCGGGTTCCGCACCGGGCCGCAGATCTACTGCCTTATGCAAAGCTGGTGGTGCTCCTGCGTAACCCTGTCGATCGAGCGTTCTCCCACTACCTCCACATGCGACGCCTGGGATTCGAAGATCTGTCTTTCGAAGCTGCCCTCGACGCGGAGCCGGAGCGGATCGGGCCAGATCTCGAGTCCATTCTCGTCAACCCGGACCACCCATCCAAAGCCTGGGGACGCTATTCGTATGTGGAACGTGGGAAATACGCGGATCATCTTCGCGCCTGGCTCACCCACTATCCGCACAAGCAACTTCTGGTGGTTCGCAGCGAAGATCTCTTCACAGATACCAGCGGGACAATGGCGGAGATCGTCCATCACCTCCAACTTGCGCGCTGGTCACCACCCTTTTTCGAGAACCACAGCTATACGACGACCCAGCCTGATCGCATTACCATGCAACCAAAGACCCGGGCACACCTGCGATCTGTCTTCGCCCCACACAATCAGGATCTGTCCGTCCTGCTGGGTCGGGACATGGGTTGGGACTGACGATGGTCACGAGGGCGGCGCGAATCGCCGCCAAGGCCCTGTTCGCGGGGATCGACACCTTCTTCGCTCGCCTCACGGGGCCCCGAATCCTCCTCTATCACCAGGTGGGCACCGACCTCGGTCAGGAAATGGAGGTTTCTCTCGAGGTCTTCCAGACCCACCTCGATTGGATCGATCAGATGGGCCGCGTCGTCGATCTCGAAACAGCACTAGGGACCAGACACTCGCCCGAAACGGATAGAACCTTCGTCATTACATTCGATGACGGCTACTCCGACGTCTTCCGGTTCGCATTTCCGCAGTTACAAGACCGCGGTCTCCCCTTCACGCTTTACCTGAACACGCGACCCTTGGAAACCGGTATACCCCTTCGCCCCGAAACAGGAGGGGAACCGCTGACCTGGTCGGACTTGGAGACGATGTTGGACAGCGGTCTGATGACGGTCGGGGCCCATACTCACAGCCATGTCGACGTCCGGAGAACGGAAGCAGACGCGCTGAGCGAGGACTTGGACAACTGTGATCGTCTCATTGAGCGACACCTGGGGAGGCCACCCCGGCATTTTGCCTATCCCTGGGGATACTGGAGCGATTCCGCGGAAAGCTTGGTACGTGAAAGATATGAGACGGCCGCCCTGGCAGCCGTGTCCTCGATCGATGCGAACACCGATCCGTATCGTCTACCGAGAATCCCAATTCAGAAGAGTGACGGCATCGCCTTCTTCAAACGGAAGATTCGCACCGGGCTGCGCGCCGAAGAGTGGATGCGTCAACGGATCAAGGGCTATTCGGTGCCCCCTGTGTCGACCACTTCCAATTGTTGAATGTTGGTCCTGACTCCACTTGAGTTATGACCTTGGAGGTACGACCGTTGGCCGAACGCCGGGGTCTTCTTCAGACGTTCAGATCGATACAGGCAATCGCCGAGACCGGCGTGACCGTTATCTTGCCAGAAAGCGAGATTCCTCGGTGGGACTACGCAGCACAATGGTTTGCTTAT
>DASUUC010000091.1:0-4405 GCA_036374335.1 Acidimicrobiia bacterium | reverse complement strand
GGAGGACTCAACGGGACTCGCTCTCCTTCTGGAGGATGAGATCAGTGCCCGATGTCGTGGGTACCGGCTTGGATGAGCCCACTCTCGTAGGCGAAAACCACGATTTGGGCCCGGTCCCGGAGCCCAAGTTTGGTGAGGATGTTGGAGACGTGAGACTTGACGGTGGTGGCGCCGATGAACAGATCTTCGGAGAGCTCGGCATTGCTCTTGCCCCGTCCCACTGCCACGACGACCTCACGCTCCCGGTCGGTGAGACGGCCGAGCCGGTCTGAGACGGAGCGGTCGACACCGAGACGTTCGGTGAACTGGCCGATGAGCCGTTGCGTGATGGAGGGGGCGAGCAACGCGCCGCCGTCGTCAACCACCCGAACCGCGTCGACCAGGTCTTCGGGTGGGATGTCTTTGAGGACGAAGCCGCTCGCGCCCGCCTTCAGGGCGCGATAGACATACTCGTCGGGGTCGAAGGTGGTGAGGATGATCACCCGCACCGGCCAGTCGGCCTGTTCCAGGATCCTCGCCGTTGCTTCGAGCCCGTCCAGTTCAGGCATTCGGATGTCCATGAGGATGACGTCCGGTCGTTCCGCCGCGGCAACGGCGATCGCTTCGGTTCCGGTTCCGGCTTCGGCGACGACTTCGATGTCGGGCTCATGGTTCAGGACCATGGCCAGACCCCCGCGGATCAGTGCCTGGTCGTCGACGACGGCCACCCGGATCACGGGCTGTCCTCCTCCACCGGCAGATACGCGGAAACCGAGTACCCGCCGCGCGGACCGGGACCGGCGTGGAAACTGCCGCCCAGAAGCTGGGCCCGCTCCCGCATGCCGACGATGCCGTGGCCGCCGTTTACACCCGGGGAAGCTCCGATCCCATCGTCTGTCACTTCGATGCGGACGCCTTCCCCGTTGGTCTCGAGACGCACCATTGCACGGGCGTCGGGCCCGGCGTGGCGGAGGGCGTTGGTCAGCGCCTCCTGGACGATGCGGTAGACGGCGAGCTCCACCCGGACCGGCAACTCGACCTCTTCCCCGTGGACCGACAGCGTGACCTCCAGCCCGGCCTCATTGAACTCGTCGACGAGATGAGGGATGTCGATCAGCCCGGGTTGCGGAAAAAGGTCGCCTTCGGCGTCGGGTCGGAGCACACCGAGCAGATGGCGCAGCTCGCCGAGAACCTCCCGGCCGGCTTGCTCCACGGCCCCCATGGCTTCGGCCGCCCTCTCCGGATCGTCGGTGGCGATGGTGCGGGCGGCGCCGGCCTGGACGGTCATGAGGCTGACCCGATGAGCGACCACGTCGTGTAGCTCGCGGGCGATGCGGGTGCGCTCCTCGACGACCGTGCGCAGGGCTTCCTCGTGACGCAGCTCCTCGCGTTCGGCGAGACGCTCGCCCCGGAATCGAACCCTCCGACCCGCGTACCAGATCCCGAACATGGAGATCACGGCGAGGGCGAACTCCGCGACGTCCTCATTGTCCATGTAGGTGGGGATAGAGACGATGACGACCGCAGCGGCGAGGAGCAGGAAGTTCCACCGGTCGTTCTCTCCGTAGCGGCCCGCCGAATACAGGGCGAAGGGGATGGCGAAAGTCGAGTCGGGTGGAGCAATCGAGCTGGGCAACACCTCGAGCGCCATGAGCAGCCCCAGGATGACCAGGGGTCTGGTCCGGCGCCACAACAGGGAACCTGACGCCACGGCGGAGACCCACACCGCCGTCGGCATGATCTCGTCGAACTGTCGCCACGCAAGGGTGTCCTCGCCCAGCACCAGGAAGATGCTCACGACGAAGACGACCGCAGCCAGCACGGCATCGAAGACGCGGGGCTTGCCCAGTGTCGAGCTCACCAGGAAACGGTACGGCATCGGGTCCGGATTGGCACCCATCCCGGGGAGGAGGCTGAACTCCTACTCGAGATGGGGATCACCCTCGTGGTGTAGGCGGCGATACCGCGCCAGGGTGACGACGCGGCGCCTTCCCGTTCATACGTTCGAGAGAGCGATGAAAGGAAGGAACATGCTCACCGCGATACGTCCGCTCCTCGACGATCTGAAGCCACAGCGACATTCGAGCAGGGTGCTCTATGTCTTTGGAGGATTCTGGATCTTCAGCGCCCTCGTCCACACCGGTCTCCTCGCCGCCACCGGATTTGAATGGTCGGGATCTGTCTCCTGGCGAAAGCCTATCGTATTCGGCCTCTCGATCGGCCTCCTCCTGATGACAGTTGGTTGGATTCTCGACAGGCTCCCCGACCGCCCTCGTCTCGCCGGAACCAGCGCCTGGACACTCGGCGTGTCGTCCACGATCGAGGTGGGCCTCATCACTGTGCAGGCCTGGCGCGGCGAAGCCTCCCACTTCAAGGTCTTCGAAGAAACCAATGCGACGATCTTCGCGCTGATGGGGGCGATGGTGGGCATCATGTCGCTCTGTCTGTTCGCGGTGCTGATCTGGGCGACGCCGGACTGTCGGCTAGCCGGAGACGCTCGAGACCGTCGAGCATCAGGTCGAGAGCAAACTCGAACTCGGTCTGGTCATCGCACCACCCGAGCGTGTCGTCTTCGGGATCGGTATGAACGATGCTTTGCATGAACTCCGGGAACAGCGGCAACTCGCTCATCATCTGCTCCAGCATCTCTTCGCTCGCCTCTTCGTCTTCGCTGCCCGGTCCGGGATTGAACATCTCCTGACTGAAGCCAAGCGCACGGCTGCCCAATGCATGAAGGGCGTGGTGCGCCAGATCCCAGGACATCCCTCCGTTGTGGAAGATCTCCAAGAATCCGTGGAAGTAGCGGAGAACGGCGGGGTTCATCGTGGTCCGCGTCTCCAGGACCATCGGAGCCCACTTGTGTCGAAGCATCACACCCCGGGCCCGAAGGATGGTGCAGCGCATCGTGTCCTTCCACGTGTCGGGTGTCGTGTTGGTGTCGATGTCGGCGACCTCTTCGAGAACCTCGGACACCACCATCTCGGCTACACCGTCGAGCAGCGCCTCCTTGTTGGCGACGTGGTAGTAGAGCGACATCGCCTCGACATCGAGCCGTTCGGCAAGAGCTCGCATGGTCAGCGATTCGATGCCACCCTGATCGGCGAGCTCGATCGCCGCAGCGAGGACTCTCTCCCTGCTGAGGGGAGCGCGCGTCTCCTGTTTCTCTTCGATGACCATCACTTGGGCACTTTACCGTACAGGGTAAGACTTGACAGCCTTACGCCGTATAGGTACGGTACCTTACATCGTATGAAACCCGAGGAGAATGTGACCACCAACCAACAGACCAAGACGATGACCGCCGCCGTGCAGATCGCGTACGGCGAAGACGCCCACAGCGTGATCGAGATCGCCTCGCGTCCGGTCCCCACCCCCGAACCCGATCAGGCGCTCGTCGAAGTAGCCGCGTCTTCGACCAACGCCCTCGACTGGCATTTCATGACCGGTCACCCCTACTTCCTCCGGCTTACTGCCGGACTCCGCAGTCCGAAACGGGTGATTCCCGGTGCCGACGTGGCGGGGACGGTGGTCGAGGTCGGGGCAGACGTGTCGGGGTTCGAGGTCGGTGACAGGGTGTTTGGCGAGATCACTGAGGGCGCCTTCGCCGAGTATGTGGCAGTGAAGGCGAAACACCTCGCCCATGCTCCGGAATCGATCCCTCTCGATGAGGCAGCCACTCTCGGAGTCGCCGCACTGACGGCTCTACAGGGTCTGCGTGACTGGGCGAAGATGAAAGAAGGAGACCGGGTCCTCATCAATGGTGCCTCTGGCGGCGTCGGTTCTTTCGCCATTCAGATCGCCAGGGTCCTGGGCGCCAGCCATGTCACGGCTGTCTGCAGCACGGCCAATGTCGAGACGGCAAAGTCCCTCGGGGCAGACAGGGTCATCGACTACAAGAAGGAAGACTTCACCCGTCTCGACGACAAGTTCGACGTCTTCTTCGACAACGCTGGGAGCAAGAGCCTCCGCGCCTCGCGTCGCATGCTCGCCGACAATGGCGTGTTTGTGATGGTCACCGGCAAGAAGGGCAAGTGGTTCCGTCCCGCCGACCGGATGATCGGCGGTGCGGTGATGTCGAGGTTCTGGAGCCAGCGATTCGCCGGCGGAACCGCACAGGCCAGCAGCGCCGACGGTGCCACCCTGGCCACCATGGTGGACGCCGGACAGGTTCGTCCGGTTATCGATCGCCGCTTCACACTTGCTGAAGCAGTCGACGCACTCGCCTATCAGGCCGAAGGACACGCCCGGGGTAAGACGATCGTGGCGGTGTCCTGATGGCATTGCCCATCCTCACCAAACTTGGGCTCCGGGACCGGGCCCAAATCGTGGTTTTCGCCTACGAGAGTGGGCTCATCCAAGCCGGTACCCACGACATCGGGCACTGATCTCATCCTCCAGAAGGAGAGCGAGTCCCGTTGAGTCCTCC
>DASUUC010000090.1:0-11716 GCA_036374335.1 Acidimicrobiia bacterium | reverse complement strand
GTGGCGTAGTCGAGGATGGCGATGCCGAGGGCCCCCGACTGCGACGACATGGCAACATTCCCGGCGGGAGGGTAGACGGGGGCGAACGTCCCGTTGAGACGGACCGCGCTGGAGGTGTTGACCAATCCCATGCAATTCGGTCCCACCATGCGCATCCCGGACTGACGGACGATCTCGAGGAGACGCTTCTCGTCCTCGGCCCCCTCCTCTCCCAGTTCGGAGAAACCGGCCGAGATCACAACGATGCCCCGCACCCCGGCACCGGCGCACTCCTGAGCCACATCCAGGACGAATCGCTTCGGAACCACGATGAAGGCGAGGTCGACTTCGTCGGGCACCTCTCCGATCGTGGGATATGCCTTGACCGAGCGGACGACCTTCGACGTCGGGTTCACCGGGTACAGCGGACCCGAGAAGCCCTCGGCAAGGATGTTGTTGAACAGTTTCCCGCCGATGGAGCTCTCGTCATTTGAAGCTCCGATCACCGCGATCGACCTGGGGAAGAACAGCGGCAGCAGCGACGCCGCCACCGCCCGTTTCTCGTGGTCGGCCTCGATCGCCAAGGACTGCTCCGATTCGGTGGTGGGGAAATCGACGGTGAAGACCCCCGAGTCGAGGGTCCGCGCCAACTCGTACCCCGAGTTGCGGAACACTCGCATCATCTGACGGTTCTCACCCAAGACGAATGCTCGGAATCCCCTGATGCCTTGGGACCGGGCGTAGGCAGTGAGCAGTTCGAGGAGTTTGGTGCCCAGCCCCCGCCCCTGTTGGTCGTCGACGACCGCGAAGGCGACCTCGGCCCGATCGGAGAGCCCCTCGCGGTCGTATCTGCCAACGGCGATCATCTCGCCGTCGCGTAGCGCTATGAGCGCCATGCGGTCGTCGTAGTCGACGCTGGTGAAGTGCTCGATCTCTTTGGGCTCGAGAGTGTTCTTCACCTGGAAAAAGCGGTAGTACCGAGACTCGGGGCCGAGCCTTTCGAAGAATGCCTTGACCAGGTCTCCGTCATCAGGACGGATCGGACGCACTCTTGCTCCGCTGCCGTCGCGAAGCACCACGTCCAACTCGTATTCAGATGGGTACTCAGCCATGTCCTCGTAACACTAAGACCCGCGAAGGCAACACGTTCCGGGCGCCACGAAATAGGGTCTGGGAGGAATTGGTTGTTCAAGTCGAAGCAGTACAATTTCCGTGAACGGGGTTGTCGAGGAGGGCAACGTCTCCAAAAAAGAGACCTTGATTTCAATTTCCCGTGTCTTCGTGGGACCCGGGCCCGGTTCCTCTCCCCTCCCCCACCCACCGGCCCGGGTCCCACGTCCTTTACCGGGGAAGCCCGCCGTCCTCACGACGGCGGCGGACTTTTCTCGTGCCCGGGGTGGGATTCGAACCCACGCGAGCCCGTCAGGGCTCAAGGGGGTTTAAGCCCCTCGCGTCTACCAATTCCGCCACCCGGGCCCGGGGGGTCTCCAACCGTTCGGTGCGGATCTTTACGGACTCGGTCCCGAAAAGTCCGCACAGAACGGTCTCAGGTTACGTCGAGTATCTCCAATGCCGCTCCGTCGAGGGTGTCTTTGACACTGATCAGTGTGGAGTCGACGTCCAACGCAGCGACTACGGCGTGGGCCACGATGGCACCGGCCCTGATCACCGGAGCACGTTTGGGATCCAGCGAGGGGATCGCCTCGGTCTCCTCGAGTGTCATGTCACAGAGAACACCGACCAATTCCTCCAGATCGTCTGAATCGAGCCAGTAGCCATGGACCTTCTCCGGATCGTAGGCCGGAAGATCCTGGGCGATGGCGGCCAGGCTCGTCCAGGTGCCGGCCACTCCGATGTGGGTACCGACCTCGCCGAACTCATATCCGGTGAAGGCCGCCCATGCAGTCTCCATCGCCTTCTCCCGATCGTGGTCGGGTAGCGGGTAGACCGGTGGCATCCGATCGGTGAGTCGGACCGAGCCCATCTGAATCGAGAATCCGTCGTCGTACATCACGATCTCTGTGCTTCCCCCACCGATGTCACTGACCCAGACCGGGTACTCGACAGAGAAGTCTGCGGTGGCGCCATCGAAGGCCAGAATCCCCTCCTTCCCTCCTGAGATGACCTCAGGCCGGACTCCCAACACCGCCCCGGCGCGGTCCAGGAAAGCGTCCCGATTCGATGCGTCCCGGGTGGCCGATGTCGCCATGGCGTACCGTGTCTCGACGCCCAGCGCCGTCATCCGCCTTCCGAATCTCTCCAAGACCGGAAGAGTCCGCCCGACCGCCTCTTCGGAGAGCTCCCCGTCCGTGTCGACACCCCGGCCCAGCCCGGTCACCTCTACCCATCGCCCTAGCTCTTTGGTCCCGTCGGTTACGAGGAGACGCATCGAATTGGTGCCGATGTCGACGACACCGACTCTCATGGTCGGCTCACCCACTCGGGGTTCATCCCGCCATCCACCACGCATCGCACCTCGCAGTCGAGCGGCCCGATCCATGCATCCACCAATTGCCCAACCGGGTTCTCACCTCCGGCGGCATGGTGGGCGTAATGGGCGTGGAGGCACTTGACCCCGCGTCTGGTTCCTCCAACCCCTCCGGAGGGACGGGGAACATCGTCATCTGTGACAAGGGCTTCTCGCTCGGCGGCATAGTCCGAGTGCGCCTTCTCCAGAGCAGCGGCGAAGTCGGGATCTGCGAATGCCTTGGATTCCATCCGTCTCACCCCGCCGGCGCCTTCCAGTCTCCCGATCCGAGTGGTGGCCAGCGGGCAGGTGAGCCAGTACAGGGTCGGGAACGGAGTCCCGTCCTCGAGATGCGGGGGGACCCGCACCACTACAGGAAGGCCGAGGTGACAACGCATCACCACCTCAGATCGGGCACGCAGGGGACGACCCAGCTGGATCTCGATGACCTGACGGTCATCCATCTCGGTCACTAGGAGCTGAGGTCGGCCCCGGTGATGAACTCCCAGACCTTTTCCACCCAGGTCTTTTCCAGCGGCGCCGGAGCGGGATCGGCGGGCTCGGGGTCCTTGGTACCCGGAGGATCGAGGACCACGTATGCCTTCTCACCGGGACGAACATAGCCCAGCTTCTCCCGGGCCAGTCTCTCGATCTCGGCATCGGTCTGCAGGGCCGAGACGTCTGCCTGGAGCTCGGCATTGTGATCCTCGAGAGCCTCCAGCTCGGCTCGGGCGGTCGCCACTTGGCGTTGTGTCTCGATGATCTGGCGATAGGGAACGACCTGAGTGAGGAAGGCCGCCCCCATCAGCAGGAACAAGAAGGTGACTGCGGCGGCTCCGGGACGACGGATCAGTGTCATCTCACCCTCCGGAATGCATCCCAACCGGCGTATCGAGCCTCATCACTCAGACGCTCCTCGATGCGAAGCAGCTGGTTGTACTTCGCGGTCCGCTCCCCCCGGGCCGGGGCACCGGTCTTGATCTGACCGGCGTTGGTGGCGACTGCGAGATGCGAAATGAAGGTGTCCTCGGTCTCGCCGCTGCGATGGCTGACCATCTGGCTGTACCCGGCCTTCTCCGCCGCCTGCATGGTGTGCAGAGTCTCGGAGACCGAGCCGATCTGGTTGACCTTGATCAGGATCGCGTTCGCTGCCTTCTCTTCGACGCCTCGACGGAGGATCTCGGCGTTGGTGACGAAGATGTCGTCGCCGACGAGTTGAGTGGTCTGACCGATTCGTGAGGTGAGAGCGGACCATCCCTCCCAATCGTCTTCGGACATGCCGTCCTCGATCGAGACGAGGGGATGATCAGAGGCGAGACCGACCAGGAACTCGATCATCTCCTCGGATTGGAGGTCCCGGCCCTCCAGCGTGTACCTGCCCTCCCGGAAGAGCTCGGTGGCGGCGACGTCGAGGGCGAGGGCGATCTCCTCACCGGGCCGGTATCCGGCGGCTTCGATCCCTTCGATGAGCAGATCGATGGCGGACTCATTCGTGGGCAGGTCGGGGGCGAATCCACCCTCGTCACCGACGTTGGTGGACAGTCCGCGGCCAGCGATCACCCGTTTCAACGCGTGATAGGTCTCGACACCGGCCCGCAGTGCCTCCGAGAAGGAGGGAAACCCTGCAGGGACCAGCATGAACTCTTGGATGTCGACGGAGTTGGCGGCGTGTGCTCCCCCATTGAGCACATTGAGACAGGGCACCGGCAGGACTCGAGCCGAGGGACCACCCAGATATCGGTAGAGGGGCAGCCCGACGCTGGCCGCGGCGGCTCTGGCCACGGCCATGGAGACCGCGAGGATGGCGTTGGCTCCGAGGGCGCCCTTGTTGTTGGTGCCGTCGAGGTCGTTCATCGCCAGGTCGATCTGCTCCTGACGAGTGACGTCCCAGCCCGTGATGGCACCGGCGATCTCGTTTTTCACATGGTTTACCGCCGACATCACGCTCTTGCCGCCGTAGGCGTCGTCCCCATCTCTCAACTCGACTGCCTCCAGGGTGCCGGTGGAGGCGCCCGAGGGCACGATGGCGCGCCCGAATCCGTCGGAGGTGAAGACTTCGGCCTCGACCGTGGGGTTACCCCGGGAGTCGAGTACCTGTCGTGCGTGAATGCGCTCGATGATGCTGCTCATGGATCCGCTTTTGCCTGGCCGTGCCAAGCTAACAGGGTGCCCGGGTTGTTCCGGGCACCACTCAAACCGCTTCTGTGGTCAAAGATCGCCTTTGGCCCTCTCCCAGCGGCGGTTGAGCTCGTCGAGTTCGACCCCGTGTAGGGGTCCGTCCTCTTCCATGCGTCGGAAGCGGGCTTCGAAGGTGGACGTGGCGCGACGCAAGGCCAGCTCGGGGTCGACTCCAAGATGCCGGGCGAGGTTGATCACCGAGAAGAGAAGGTCACCCAACTCAGCGTCGACGTCTCCCCGGCCGGTGAGTGCTGCCTCCAGCTCTTCGAACTCTTCACGCACCTTGGGAACGACCTGACGGGCGTTGTCCCAGTCGAATCCGACCTTGGCGGCGCGGTTCTGGATCTTGGCGGCGCGCTGGAGCCCGGGCAGACCATCGGGGACACCATCCAGAACAGAATCCGAGCGACCTCCTCGCTCCTCTTCTTTGATTCGGTCCCAGTTGTCCTTGACCTCATCCGGCTCGGAGACCTCGAGATCGCCGAACACATGCGGGTGACGGCGCACGAGCTTCTGACGCATGACTTCGGCAATGCCGTCGATGTCGAAGGCACCCACCTGCCGGGCAATTGCCTCGTGAAAGAGCACCTGCAACAAGACATCGCCCAGTTCGTCCTCGACACCGGCATATGCGACCCAGTCGACCCCTTCCTCCGGGAGCCGCCCGATGGCCTCGATCAGTTCGTATACCTCCTCGACCAGGTTCTTGACCAGACTCTGGTGGGTCTGCTCCCGGTCCCAGGGACACTCCTCGCGTAGCCGTCGCATCACACGAATTGCGCCGAGGAGCCCACCCGGAGCAGTGTCGACGAACAACGACGTCCGGAAACCGGCTAGATCGGAGTCGATGGCGTCGATTCGATCCGTGACCATCGAGGCGTCCGGTGCGCCGGTTCGGGATAGGAGGCTCACCTCGCCTCCGTCGGGCAGGACTCTCCGCAGTGCATCCAGGGCGTCGGCGAGAATCTCGGGGCGGTCCAGGTGACCGATGATCGTGGGCTTGTCCACGATCAGCGGGTCGGGAAGGTCGTGGCCGTTCAGTATCTGCAGGCCACGATCAAGAGGGTCATAGCCGACGGCGTCGAGGATCGCGTCGACGAATGACTCGGCGGGGATGATCTCGACGTTGTCTGCGAGGTCACGGATCTTACGCACTGCGAACTCGCCGATCATCGGGCTGCCGGGCACCACGTAGATCACCGGACCCAAGGAGGAGGCCTCGATCACCCGTCCGGTAATCGCCTCGTAGACGTCATCGAAAGTGTCTGCCTGTTCGTAGAGGTCGTCGCAGAAGACGACCTCTCGCAGCTCGCCCAGCTCGCTTGCAGCGGGATGGTGGACGGTGCGGGCGATCACCACGCGCCGTTCGTCGAGGAGCAAAGCCCTCACCGGCTGCGGGACCCGGTCGAGTGCGCCGGGGCCGAGGCCGGTGATGGTGATCACCCTGAAGTGGTGGTAGTGGCGCCGTCCGAAGTCGTCGTGGTGGTGCCGCCGGAGATGGTCGTGCTGGTGCTGGTCGGCGGCGTCACAGACGGAGGGACGGGCGTCCAGGTGCCGTACTCCTCGGCGACGGTGACTTCTGCGGCCTCCATCGAGTCAAAGAACCACTCCTGCACGTCTCCCACGACGGTTTCTTCGATGACACCAGCCATGAGCTCCTCATCGGTCGGCAGCTCCTCGGCGGCAGGCTCGGTGCGCTCGGTGACGACGATCACGTGGTACCCGAATTGGCTCTCCACCGGCTCGGGGTATACGTCACCAACAGGAGCCCCGAGCACGGCCTCTTTGAAGGAGTCGACATAGTCTGCCGGCGTGGTGCACCCCAGGTCGCCACCACCGGCAGCGGACCCGGTGTCGGTGGAAAGCTCGGTGGCCAGATCGGCGAACTCCTCGCCGTTGTCGAGACGGGTCATCACCTGTGTTGCCTCCTCCTCGGTCTCCACGAGGATGTGAGACACGCACGCCTCGGTCAGCGTGACAACAGCATCGGCACGGGCCTGGTCGACGTCTTCGGGAGTCGGCTCCGCGGCTTCGTTGACCAGGATCTCCCTGACTCTCTGATCGATGAGGCTCTGCTCGGCGATCTTGGCGAGGAACTCCTCGGTGACTCCTCGTGACGAAAGGAAGTCCTCACGGCTCTCGTCTCCCGACGCCAGCTCGTTGAAGAGCCGATCGGCCTCGGCGGTGACATCCTCGTCGCTCACCGTCACGTCGTAGTCAGCCTCGGCGGCTGTGAAGAGGATGTTCCACTGGATGGCGAACGCAAGATATTGGGCGAACTGATCGACCGGCACCGTGGCTCCACCTGAGTCGATCAGCGACTCGACATCACCGACGGTGATCTCGGTGCCATCTACCGTGGCGGCCAAAGAGGAGGAACCGGCTCCGCCGCCACAGGCGGCCAGGAGCAGTGCTCCAAACGCGAGGAGAGACAAGAGTTTCTTCATGAAGGTCCTTTGGAAGGGAAGACGCCCGAAATGGTAGGGGCAGGCCGCGTCTAGATGAGATTCACTCCTCCCACATCTTCTTCACGAATTGGATCAGATGATCGACCAGTGGGGAGGCAGCCGGGATGAAGATGACCCCTTCAGCCGCTCTCAGCACCGCCCTCGGCTCGAGGCGCTCCAGCCTGACCTCCTGCGACGGCTTGAGGTCGACGGGCCCCATCCGCACTTCGTTGCGGAGCTTGACGATCTCGGTGAGACCCACCCTGATCGCCTCGACCCGCAGCCGGGCCAGGGAGATGAGAGATCCAGCTTCGTCCGGAAGGTCTCCGAACCGGTCGTTCCACTCGGCTACGACGTCATCGACCTCATCGTTGGTCGTGGCCGCGGCGAGACGACGGTAGGCCTCGAGCCTGAGTTCCTGATCCTCGATGTACGACTCGGGGACGTGGGCGTCCACGGGAAGGTCGATGCGCACCTCAGGAGGCCCGGTTTCTTCCATCGGCCGGCCTTCCATCTCCGAAACGGCCTCGGCGACCAGCTCGGTGTAGAGGTCGAAACCCACCGCGTTGATGTGGCCCGATTGGACCTCACCGAGGATCGACCCCGCACCCCTGATCTCGAGATCGCGCAGGGCCAGCTGGAATCCCGATCCCAGGTCGGTGGCTTCGCCGATCGCCTCCAGCCGGCGGTGAGCGTCCTCGGACATCGACTGGTCGGGAGGATGGAACAAGTAGGCGTAGGCCCGTTGACTCGACCGCCCCACCCTTCCCCTGAGCTGATAGAGCTGAGCCAATCCGAGAAGGTCCGCCCGCTCGACGATGAGCGTGTTGACCTTGGGGAGGTCGAGACCCGACTCGATGATGGTGGTCGCCACCAACACATCGAATGTGTGATTCCAGAAGTCGATCATCACCTGCTCGAGCTGTCCCTCGGACATCTGGCCGTGGGCCACCATCAAGCGAGCGTCGGGAACCAACTCACCCAGCCTGGCTACGGCGCGATCGATCGATTGGACCCGGTTGTGGACGTAGAACACCTGTCCTTCCCGGAGAAGCTCCCGCCTGATCGCCGCCGAGACCGCCTGATCGTCATACGGTCCGACATAAGTGAGGATCGGATGCCTGTCCTCTGGTGGTGTCCTGATGTGGGAGACATCGCGGATCCCGGTCAGGGCCATCTCCAGAGTGCGTGGGATCGGAGTCGCCGTCAGTGTGAGGACGTCGACCCCGACGCGGAGTCGCTTGATGGCGTCCTTGGCACCGACCCCAAACCTCTGCTCCTCGTCGATCACGAGAAGTCCGAGATTCTTGAAATGGACATCCTCCGACAAGAGCCGGTGGGTGCCGATCACCAAGTCGACCTCGCCAGAGGCCAGTCCCTCGACGACGGTTCGCGCCTGTTTCGGGGTGAGGAACCGCGACAGCACCTCGACGCGCACCGGGTAGGTTGCGAATCGTTCGGCAAAGGTTTGATGGTGCTGCTGGGCGAGAAGGGTGGTTGGGCAGAGGACTGCCACCTGCTTGCCACTGTGGACCGCCTTGAACGCGGCTCTGATCGCCACTTCGGTCTTGCCGAAGCCGACATCGCCGAAAATGAGCCGGTCCATGGGCTTGTCGGTCTCCATGTCGGCTTTGACCTCGGCGATGGTGCGCAACTGGTCAAGGGTCTCCTCGAATGGGAAGGTGGCCTCCAGCTCGTGCTGCCACGGGGAATCGGGGTCGTAGGCATGCCCGGAGGCAAGGGCGCGTTGTCTGTGCAACTCCACCACCTGGGCGGCCACCGCCGCCACCTCTCTGCGTACCTTCGCCTTCTGGTCTGACCAGTCCCTGCCACCCATCCGGGAGAGCCGGGGTGCCTCGCCACCGGTGTACTTCTTGACGGCTGCGAGCTGCTCGACCGGGACGTAGAGCCTGTCGGAGCCGGCATAGGCGATGACCAGGTAGTCCCGCTCCACTCCGACCATCGTCCTCGAGACCAGCCCTTCGAACCTGCCGATGCCGTGCTGATGGTGAACGACATAGTCACCTTCGGCGAGGTCACGGTACTGGTCTTGTGCCTGCGATCTCGTCCGCCCGCTCTTGCGGTGGGCACGACGACGACCCGCTATCTCCTGCTCGCCGAGCACGGCGACGCCGATCGACGGCGCCACGAAGCCTTTGTGGATACCGGAGGAGAGGATCCCGGACCCGGGTCGCGGCAGAGTCTCTACTCTGTCGAGGGCAAGACCCTCCTCGGACAGCGCCCGCGCCACGCGATCTGCGGCCGCCTCGCCATCCATGGCCACCACCGTCGCGATCCCTCTTCCGATGAGACGGTTCAAGGCGGAGGCGACCGAGGCGGGATCACCTGCCACCGCATCTAGACCGGTGATCTCGAGTACGTCGTCGGAAGGCCGCATCGGGGTCGTCGGCATCTGCAGGTGTGGTCGCCGTCCGATCGAGGCCTCCAGATCGATGTAGAGAGGTGGGTGGTCTCCCGCCTCGGGTGCCGCCTCCCCCCAGGTGGGGGCTAGGGCCGCGGCCAGTTCCGACTCCTCCTTCACAAGGTCGCGACATCGGTCGAGCGCTCGCACCGGATCCGCGAGGACCAGGGTCCCCCGCTGGGGGAGTTCGTCGATGAGGCACCGCTCACCGGCGAGCCACGGCAACCACGACTCGATGCCGGGGAACACCTGGCCTTCGGCGATTCGGTCCCATGTCGATGCCGCCCACGGGGCCTCGGACAGAAGCAGGCGTGCCCGTTCCCGGACTTTGGCGTCGGGGCGAACCTCCCTGGCCGGGTAGGCCGTGACCCCGGACCGGGCATCCATCGATCGCTGGGTGGCGACGGCGAACTCTCTCACCTCTTCGACTTGATCACCCCAGAAGTCGAGACGCACAGGATGGTCACCCTGAGCCGGGAATAGGTCGACGATGCCGCCTCTCACCGCGAACTCGCCGCGGGCCTCGACCCGATCGGTGCGCTGGTAGCCGAGGGCGGCCAGCTCCCCGGTGATGGAGTTGAAGTCGACCTCATCGCCCGCTGCCATCCTGAAAGGGGCGACCGGCGAGACGCTGAGTCGTTGGATCGCAGATCTCACCGACGCCACCACCACACCCGGTCGAACCGAAGTGAGACGATGTCGCGCTTCGGCACGCTGCCCCATGGTCGCAATGTTCGGGGAGACGTGTTCGAAAGGCAGGGTCTCCCAGGCAGGCGCGAACACAACATCGTCGATGAACAGCCGAAGATCGTCGACCAACTCCTCGGCGTCGCCCTCCCCGGGCACCACGACGAGCATGGTCTCCCCGATGCTGTCGAACAGACCCGCCAGAGCGAAGGCGCGCCCTCCCGCGGCCACGGCCCACGTGGAGCCGAGATCGGGGAGCGGGGAGCGGCGCCAGCCCTCCAGTAGGGGATACAGCGGAGCGGTCATCGGGAAATCGATCGTACCGACGATGCGGGAATGTGCCTCACCGTAGGATGATCGCCGGGACCGGTCACGTCCCAACTTGCGTCGCCGAACCTTGGAGTCACATGAAACTCGAGAGAATCCTCAAAGTCGTCGCCATCATCGCCGGTCTCCTTCTCGTAATCACTCTGATCTCCTGGGCAATCGTCGCCCTGGGGGTGTGGTGGGCGGTTCTGATCCTCGTCGTGGCCATCATCCTCACCCTCGGTGCCGGGGCCCTCGTGAAGCGCAGGCTGCCGAAGGGCGCAGTGATCGAGATCGATCTCGATAGAGGTGTCGTTGAGACCAAGGGCACCGACCCGATTTCGAGAGCCCTCACCCGTGGGGCAGTGACCATGCGGGATGTGGTAGACGCCCTCGATCGCGGGGCCAACGATCCCCGGGTCACCGGTCTGGTTGCCAGGATCGGCAATGGCAGCATAGGGATCGGTCATGCCCAGGAGCTGCGCGACGCGGTCCATCGCTTCCGGCGGGCGGACAAGAGGACGGTGGCTTTCGCCGAGGCGTTTGGGGAGTCCGGCACAGCCACGATCGACTACTACCTCGCCGCGTCCTTCGAGACCATCTACCTGCAACCCATGGGACAGGTTTCGGTGCAGGGTCTGGTGGCGCGCAGCCAGTTCCTGCGCGGAGTCTTCGACAAGTTGGGTTTGATCCCGGACTTCGACCACCGCAAGGAGTACAAGGCCGCCAAATACCTGCTCACCGAGACCCAGTTCACCGAACCGCACCGGGAGGCCCTGGAGGCGGTCGCCGGTGAGCACTTCTCGCAGATCGTCGCGGGCATAAGCGCCGACCGGGGCCTGGACGCCAGAAAGGTCGAGACCCTCATCGACTCAGCCCCGCTCACGGCCGACGAGGCACTAGGAGCCGGGTTGGTCGACCGCATCGGCTATCGAGATCAGGCCTACCAGGCAGCCGGGGAGAGATCGAAGTTCATCTTCCACGACCGGTATCTGAAGAAGGTGGGCCGACCCCATCGCAAGGGTCAGCGAATCGCGGTCATCTATGGGGTCGGCTCCATCAATCGGGGCAGCTCGCGCTTCGACCCCTTGACCGGCGGCTCCTCGCTCGGGGCCGATCAGGTGGCCCGGGCGTTCCGGGATGCCATCGCCGACGACAAGGTGAAGGCGATCGTGTTCAGAGTGGACTCCCCGGGCGGCTCGGCCGTGGCGTCCGAAGTGGTCAGGCATG
>DASUUC010000089.1:0-17476 GCA_036374335.1 Acidimicrobiia bacterium | reverse complement strand
ACGACGTCCATGTGCCGTGAGCCGAGCGTTACGGTGAGCCATGAAGACCTCCTTGTGAGTGATGGCTGCAATCACCACTCCACTCGGAGGTCTTCACTCATCCAAGGACTGTCACCAACGTCCCGGCCGAGTACACCTAGGTGCTAGCTCGCGGCCGTGGACCGTTGCGCCTCCATGTCCTCGAAACGACCGAGGATCGTCGCCTGGTGTTGTGCGAAGTCGGGGTCGGACGCCTTCCTCGGGAAGGGGAGGCCTATGGGGGTGTCGTCGAACACGGTCCCACGGTGGGCGAGAGTGATGATGCGGGTGGACAGCTGCACGGCCTCCATCACGTCGTGGGTGACGAAGAGCACGGTCTTCTTGGTCTCGTTCCACAACCCCTGGAGTTGCTCACGCAGGGACCGGGCGGTGATCGCGTCGAGGTGGGAGAAGGGCTCGTCCATGAGGAGCAGGTCGGGGCCGACTGAGAAGGCGCGGGCGATACCCACCCGCTGCTGCATGCCGCCGGACAGCTGACCCGGGAACATGTCCTCGGCGTGCCCCAATCCCACCATGTCGAGGAATCGTCGCGCGTTGGTCCGCGCCTCTTCCTCTTCCAGGTCGCTCACATAGAGCATGTTCTGAAGGACTGTCCTCCAGGGAAGGAGCCGGGGGTCCTGGAATACATAGCCGAGGCGGGCGGGCTTCCCGTCCTGTGTGGTGGTCACCGTGCCGCTGGTCGGGGTCTCCACCCCGGAGACGATGTTCAGCAGCGTGCTCTTCCCACACCCGGAGGGGCCGACCAGCGAAACGAAGACCTGTCCCGACATCTCGAAGGAGATGTCCTCGATGGCGCGCACCGGCTGGCCGCCCTTGCTGACTGGCGAGAAGGACTTGCTCAGCCGGTCTACGGTCAAAGTGGCCATTGTGTTCCGTCCATCGTCAGATCCCGGTCGCTACCACGTTGTCGAGGGAGAGCTCCGACTCGTCGTCCCGCCAGCCGTCGCGCCATCGGAACGCCCGTCGCTGCAGCGGTCGCATTACCAGCCCGTCGAGCACGAAGATAAACAAGATGAAGACGATAACCCAGCCGAGAAAGCCGCGGTAGCGGGCTGCGTCATACCAGAACCGAGACCTCCAGCCGACACCGCTAGCGGAACCGAACCATTCGGCGAGGAGCACGGCATTCCACCCGATGATGACCGCGAAGCGGAGGCCGGTGAACAGATACCCGGAGATGGCCGGGAGCATGAGATTGCGGATCCGGCGCTGCCGGGGCACCCGGAACGCATCCGACATGCGGTGCAGGTCCGGTGACACCGCGCGCACCCCTTGAGCGACGTTGACCGCCACGAACGGTATCGCCGACAGGATCACCGTGTACACCGGGGCCTCCCATCCCAGGCCGAACCACATGACGGTGAGGAAGGCCCAGATGACAGCGGGGAGGGCGAGGAAGACCAGCATGACGTCGTTGAGGAGGCTGCGCACGAAACGGATAGAGCCGATGGCGATGCCCAACACGACCCCGACGACGAACCCGACGAGGAGGCCGATGGAGAATCTCTGCAGGGTCGCGAAGAAATGCTCCCAGAACTCGCCTGTAACCACCCCGCCATGGGACCCACCCGTGACCTCCCGGTACAAGAAGTCGAGCGTCTCCCATGGCTCCGGCATGCGATCCACCTGCAACGCCAGCAGTTGCCAGGCGATGATCGTGGCCACGTAGAAGGTGATCCGTGCCCCCCAATCCGAGGTCAGCACGCGGCGGACCCTGCTGTGGGGCTTGCGGCTGGGTGACGCCGAGGGCCCGACAGTGGTGGGCGCTGTCATGTCGCCTGCTCCCAGATCCGCCAGCGGAAGACCCGCGCTTCGACCAACGCCAGCCCGCGTTCGATGAGCAGCATGAAGAGGATGAACAGGAGTGTCCAGGCGATGACGTTGGTGATACTGAAGGACTGGAAAGCGAACCTGATCTGGAATCCGACGCCGTTGGACGACCCGAAGACCTCGGTCAGGGCCTCCACCTTCCAGGCGATGGCGAAAGCGAGCCGGACTCCTGCGAAAACGAAGGGCATGATCGAGGGGAAGACAACGTGCCGGGTTATGTCCTGGCGGCTCCGCTGAAAGGCAGTGGACATGCTGACCAGATCGGGATCGACGCCCTCGACCCCCTCGGCCACACTCAATGCGATGTAAGGCATGGAGATGAGGGCGACGGCCAGGACCGGGCCCAGGAACCCGGTGCCAAAGATGACCAGAGCGAAGACGGCGTAGGTGATCCCGGGGATGCTCCCGGCCCCGATGACACCGTCGTGGAAGAAAGACTTCCAGTAGCGACTCTTGCCCATGGCGTACCCGACCGGGACGGCGAAGAACGCGCCCAGCCCGAATCCCATGAAGGTCTTGCTGATGCTTGCCGCGAAGTCGTCGATGAATTCCCCCTGGACGACGATGTCCCACATGGCGGCCCCGACCTTGGCCGGCCCGGGGAGGGTGAACTCGTCGAGGACGAACCGGGAGATGAGCGCCCATAGGCCAAGGAACCCGACCCAGCCCAAGACGAGGCTCCCGGTCCGCCGCCATTTGGGGGCGGCGGGACCGGGGACCGTCGTCTCGACAGGTGCTGTTGCCTGCGTCAACCCTGCGGCACGACCTCGAAGCGTGGCGGGTCGCCGCTCTCGGCCAAGCCGGCCTCGTTGAGCAGTGAGAACAGCTCCGTCTCTGACTCCACCCACTCATCGGTCAGGTAGACCCCGGTAGCGAACCAATCGTGCTCGCTGAGATAGTCCTGCATCCAGGCCACCTGATCGTCACCCTCGGCAGCGAAGTGCTGGGGATAGCTGGCGATGATCTCGTCGCGATTGGCCGCCCACTCCTGCAGGCCACGGTCCCAGAGCTCGAGGAAGAAGGCCACTTCCTCGGGATGGTCGTCGTACCAATCCTCGCGGGCGAGGAAGATGTTGATCATCGGTCCCTCGTGCCCGGGCTGCTCGACCAGCTCGGCGTAGAGGTCGGCGGAGGTCTTTCCGTCGTAGAGAACGTTCACTTCCTCGTTGATCAGGATCGGGATGTTGAAGTCGGGGAGGACGATGGCGCAATCGGTGTCGCCGTTGGCTGCCTGCGCACCGGTGTTGGTGATGTCCACGACAACCAGCTCGAAGTCCCCGCCGTCGACCCGGAAGTCGAGGTCGTGGAGCTGGTGGGCGAGCATGCCCCAGATGGTCGTCGACGAGAGCGTGTCCCAGACGGCCACGGTGCCGCCGACGCAATCGGCCAGCGTCTCGTACTCGGGGTGCTCCGGTGAGGCGACCATGATGCTCCGGTCGATGTTGTACTTGCCGAAGATGACGCTGGGGATGCCGAATTCCTCCTCGATGGTGGGTACCTCGAAGTCACCGACCGACATGATGTCGGCGTTACCGCCGGCGTAGACCCCGACCTCGTTCCAGGTGGCCGAGTCGAGGATGGCGATGTTGGCCTCGGTCTCCATTTCCTCGCGGATCCCCGAGTCGATGAGGTAGTCCCAGACCGGGTCCGGGGCGAAGGCAAATCGAATCACCTTCAATTCGTCAGGATCTGTGGTGTCATCGGTCTCCGTGTCATCGGTCCCAGTGTCATCGGTCCCCGTGTCGTCGCCACAAGCGGCGGCCACGAGGGCGAGGGCGAGGGCAACTGCAACCAACCGTACGGCCTTTCTGGCCATGGTGTTCTCCTCTTTGTCATGAGCCGGGGCCGTTTTCACCCGACCCCCGGATCGTCCTACATCATATAGGATCGATGCCCGACGTGACGGGAGGGCTGAAAGTCAGGGTCGGCGCCACTCCGGGCGCTCACCGGTGTCGGCCTGCAGACCGGCAGCCTCCACCCAGGCGACGGCCCAGATCTCGTCGGGCTCCGACAACGCCCGATACCCCCACCGCTCGGAGGATCGAGCCGGCTTCGTCTCTGATGATCACGCCGACGGGCAGGGCGACGAGGCGGCCGTCGGAGATCGTTGTCAATGCGGTCAGAAAACGGGGTCTCGTAGGAGCCGGCTGGGTAGGCCCATCCCCAGTGCACCCCAGGCTTTTGCGTTGGCGATCTGGGGGCGGAGGAACTCCGAGCCGTCTTCCCGCTTCATGGCGATCGGGTGACCGCCGTCGTCGAGCACCACCGCCGACAGCTTGCCCCAGGTCCAACTCGCGACCTTTGGCCAGCGCGGCGTCGAAGATGGCGTTCGCCGCGCCCAGGTTGAGCTTCCTCACGAGACGATGGCCACCGCTCGGGTGGGCCCGCCGTGCGCCCCGACCACCTTCAGGGGGAAGCCGACGAAGGTGAAGCGAGTGTTCACCACTTCGGTGAGTCGAAGGTTCTCGTAGTGGGTGATGTGTTCGCGACGACACATCATGTGACACGGGTAGGAGGTCGAGGTCGGGTTGTCCGGGGTCGGGGAGTCGACTCCGAAGGTCTTCACCCGCCGCTCCACGATCCACTCGGCGGCGCTCTCCCCCAGCCCGGGGAACTCGGAGAGGTACTGGTCGGTGCCGTGGTGCCGGTCGAAAGTGGCTGTATAGAGGAAGAGCATGTCGCCGGGGTCGAGTTGGAGCCCCGATGTGGCCAGCGCCTCGTCGAGGTCGTCACCGGTGATGTCGGTCTGGGGAGCCACATCGGACACGTCGATACAGATCGCGGGACCGTAGAAGAGGTCGAGGGACATCTGGTCGATGCTCTGCGCCTCGGGGTCGGGGTCGAGATGGCTGAAAGAGTCCACGTGCGTCGGGCCGTTGTCGTTGAGCATGAACCCGAGCGTCTGAAAGGAGAAGCCGCCTTCGAAACGGGGTGCGGTCTCGGCGTGAGTGGCGTGCTGGAACACGACGGTCTTCAGGTGGCCCGGATAGACTTTCATCCCCTCATATATGTCCTGGGACAGATCGATCAATTGGGGCATGGTTCCTCCTTTTCGGTCTTCTAGTACATGACTACACCGGAGTTGACGTTGATGTCGGCTCCGGCGATGCCCCGGGACTCCTCCGATGCCAGGAACAACGCCACCCGGGCGATGTCCTCGGGCTCGGTGAGCCGGTTCAGAGCGGCCTCCGCTGCGAGCTCGGAGCGGACCTGCTCTGTGCTGATACCCCGCCCTTCGGCCTGGGCATCGATTACCCAGTCGAGACGGGGGCCACTTACGAACCCCGGTGAGATGAGGTTGACCCGCACCCCGTGCGGGCCCGCCTCGACCGCGAGGGTGCGGGTGAGCCCGACCAATGCCGACTTGGTGGAGGCGTATGGGGTGCGACCCCAAAGGGGACGCTTCCCGGTGATCGACCCGATCATCACGACTGACCCGCTCCCCCGTTCGACCATGTGGGGCATCACCGCCTTGGTGACGAGAAACACCCCTTCCACGTTCACCGCGAACGTCCGACGCCACTCCTCCACCGAGAGCTCCCAGAGGGGCCCGGATGGTCCCCCTATGCCGCTGTTGTTGATCAGGACGTCGATCCGGCCGAACCGGTCGAGGGCCGCTGCAGTCATCGCCTCGGTGTCATCGGCATCGGTCACGTCGGTGGGAACCACCAGCGCCTCGGCGCCGGACTCCCGGGCTCGTGCCGCGGTCTCCTCGAGGTTGGCCTCGCCGCGCGCCGCCAGGACCAGATAGTCTCCCGCATCGGCGAAGGCGAGAGCGATGTGGCGCCCGATACCCTGACTGGCGCCGGTGATGACCGTGACCCGGGGGTCACTCATGTCTCCTCCACCCCGGGGGTGGCGTCCCAGAAGTACTCGGGGTTGGTGCGTAGTCGGGCACTGATGGCGTGGCCGAACATCAACTCGGCATCGGCCACGGCGGCGGCGTGCTCGGCGACGAGGCGTGAGCCCTCTGCCGTCACCCGCTGGGTGGTGACCGTCTTGAGGAACTTGCCGACCCAGAGCCCACCGGTGTAGCGGGCGGCGCGTTCGGTGGGGAGGACGTGGTTGGTACCGATCGCCTTGTCCGAGTAGGTGACGGTGGCGTGGGCGCCGACGAACAGGGTCCCGTAGTTGCGGAGACGCTCGGCGAACCAATCGGGCTCGGCGGTCTGCACCTGAAGATGCTCGGGGGCGATCTCGTCGGAGACCGCCACCATCTCCTCGTCGTCGGAGCAGAGGATTATGGCCCCGAAGTCCCTCCAGGCGACACCGGCCACATCAGCCGTGGGCCAGGTCTCCAACCATCGCTCCACCTCCCGGGCCGTCTCCCGTGCAAGGTCCTCGGAAGTGGTGACGAGGATCGCCGGCGACGTGGGGCCGTGCTCCGCCTGACCCAGCAGGTCGGCGGCGACCACCGCGGGGTCGGCGGTGTGATCGGCGATCGTCAGAATCTCGGTGGGCCCGGCGAGCAGATCGATCCCGACCCTCCCGAACAGCTGCCGCTTCGCCTCGGCTACATAGGCGTTGCCCGCCCCCACCACCATGTCGACCGGTTTGGAATCCTCGATCCCGAAGACCAGTCCGGCCAGGGCTTGGACTCCGCCGACACAGAAGATCTCGTCCGCGCCCGACTCCACCATCGCCCAGAGTTGGGGCGGGTGCATTCCGGAGGCGTCCCGGGGTGGGGCGGCGGCCGCCACCCGGGGGACGTCGGCGGCCTTGGCAGTGCCTACGGTCATGATCGCCGAGGCGATCAGGGGGTACAGCCCTCCCGGCGAGTAGGCACCGACAGACCGGACAGGGATGTGTCGCTGCCCGAGGACCACGCCGGGAAGGGTCTCGACCTCGAACTCATGCATGCTCTCCCGCTGCAGCAAGGCGAAGTTGCGTACCTGGTCGATGGTGAATCGGGCGTGCGCCCGCACCTCGGGGTCGACCCGTTCGGCGACCGAGTCGATCTCCTCGCCGGAGACACGGAAACTGGGCGGGCTCCAGTCGTCGAATCGCTCCGAGTAGGCGCGGATCGCATCGGTGCCCCGCCGTTCCACTTCAGCGATGATCGTGCTCACCGTCTCCCGGATCTCGTCGGTCGCGGCCCGGGACCGTCCCTGGGGCTCTTTGAGGTAGGTAGCCACGACTAAAAGGTGTCGGCGACTCGTCGCGGCCGTCCGCTCGCGGCCGAGGTGACCGCCGTTTCGAGCCGGTCGACCACCCGACTGCCCGGGACACTTCTCTGCTGCGATTCAGCCACGAGCAGTGAATGTATCAGCGGCCTGGGAGCCCGTGCCGGGGAGAAAGGTGCCGCCAGGCAGGTCCGTCGGCGTCCGTTCGGAGGCGACGAGCTTCCCCCTCAGGTAGGAGGCTCGAACTCTCCCCAGCCAGGTGCGGTCCCGGTAGGGGGTCCATCCGGCCTTGGAGATCACCTCCTCGTCGCGAACCTGCCACGAGCCCTCAGGATCGACCAGCACGACGTCGGCGTCCGAGCCGGGGCGAAGGCTGCCTTTCCGGGGGTAGAGCCCGTAACGACGCGCCGGCGACTCCGAGTAGAGCCGGACCACGTCTTCGAAGTCGATTTTCCCCCGCAGTGCCGCGTCGATCAGGAAAGGGCCCGTTGTGTCGAGGCCAGGAAGCCCAAAAGGCGCATCCCAGATCCCGGCGTCTTTCTGAGCCAGGGTCGAGGGGGCGTGGTCGGTGGAGACGTGGGTGAAGGCCCCGGAACGGAGCAGCTCCCACATGTGCTCCGCCTCGGCGTCGGTGCGCGCCCGCGCCGGCGGGGTGAACTTGCGCAGCGGGCCCTCGGTGTGGACCTCGTCTTCGCGCAGTGCGAAGTATTGGGGGCATGCCTCGGCCCCGATGTCGGAACCGCCCACCCGAGATCGGACCACGAGCTCGGCCACCTCGGACGAGCTGACGTGGGCGATGCTGGCGTTGACTCCGCTGTCGTTCACGATCCGGCAGACCTCGGCGACGGCCGCCACCTCCGCTTCCCGACTGCGCCATTCGAGAAGAAGGCCGCTGTCTTCCCGGCCTTGATCGCGCAGACGGCGTTCCGCCTCTTTGGTCATCGTCTCGTCCTCGGCATGGACGAGCGCGATGCCACCACAGGAGGCGATCGTTCCCAAGGCGCGTTCCAGATCGTCCCCCACGAGGCCGGGGACACCGTGGGTGGTGCAAGTGAAGATCTTGAAGAAGGCGACCCCGGCGCTCCATAGCCCGCCGAGCCCGGCGATGTCCTCGGGCCAGACGTGGGCGGCCAGCCCATAGTCCACGTGGGATCTCCCTTCGAGATGGGCCCGCTTGGCGACGAGGTCGGCGGAGTTACGCACCGGGTGCTGGTGGGTGTGCTCGATGATCGTGGTGACACCCGCCGCCGCCGCGGCCGCGGAGCCCGTGGGAAAGTCCTCCCGGCTGGTGTCACCCGGATCCATCAGATGAACGTGAGAGTCGACCATCCCGGGCAACACCAGGAGACCGGAGGCGTCCACGACCCGATGGGATTCCAGCTCCTCGGTCCCCACTGCGAGGACGATGCCGTCGGTGATGTAGACGTGGGCCTGCCGCCGGGCCGTGGCCGAGACCACCGTCCCGCCCTTGATGGCGAGGTCGGCCCGCAACTAGGCCCCTGCCGATGTCGGGGAGAGCGCTTGCAGGGCGGCAAGAGCTTCTTCCAGGTCGGGCAGCGTCAGGGCATCGTCGGTGACCCATCGATAGACAACGGTGCCGGCGGTGTCGATTACGAATACCGAGCGCTTGGCCAGCCCGGAGTGGCCTTTCCAGACGTCGTATTGGACCCCGTATCGATGGGCGACCTCACCCTCCCAGTCGGAGAGCATGGGAAAGTCGACCCCGAGTTTCTCCGAGAACGCGATCTGGGAAAAGGTGGCGGTGACCGCGATCGCGACGGGCTCGGCGCCCAGCTCCCGGATACGGGGAGTCATCTGTCCCAACTGGGACAGCTCGTCGCCTCAGACGTGGCCGAAGTCGAAGACGTAGAAAACGAGGAGCACGGGTCCGCTCGACAACAGTCCGCTCGAGGCGACCGTCTCTTCGAATGTGCGCCTGAGCTCGAATGCTGGAGCGCGATCGCCGAGGCCCGGGCCGGTGTTGGACCCCTCTGTCAGGTTGCGGAGGCTGCCATGGACCATGAGGCCAAGGTACCACTCGGAGGGGCGATGCGTCCGCGCGTTAACGACTCCGGATGACACGGAGGTGAAGCCTGGGCTAACCATGCCGTCTTGAGACAGGTTGGGTTTGTCGCTCCCGTCAGCCCGAATGAACTAGGCGCGGTTCAGCTCGCGGGGCGGAGGTGAACCGCCACCCGCGTTAGACACACGGTGCCTGGGAGTTGCCCGCCGTTCCTCGTCTGGACTGAGGAGATGGTTCTTTCGCTGCTACCGATACGCTTGGATTGTGACTGAGGTCGGAGACGCGTCGAAAGAGGCCGAGCTCGAGTCGACTGAGCTCGCATGGCTGTGGACGCAGGTCTCGACGAGTACCAAGATCTCCTCCATTACCCGTGATCATTGAAAAGGCGGAGCCGTCAACTCGCCATCGAGGCCAATACGCGGGTTCAAAGCCGGGCTCTAGGTGACCCGCCTCCAGTTTCGGGGAGTCACACTGCGAAGGAAACCAGGAACGTTGACTTCGATGAGGCGACGCCAGTCGACCAAACCGATCAGGAGGGCTGCGAAGAAGGGGAGCCACCACCAGTCGGCTTGCTCGCGCAACAGGGTCCATAACAGGGGGACGTAACCCGATAACTGGAGGATCATCGAACTGGCGAGACTCCGGGTGCGAAGGAACCACGCTCCCAACAGGAACAAGGCACTGACGGCGTACCACGCGGGCACCGCGCCTGCCCCGGCCAGGCCTACGACGACCCCGGCGCCAACAGCCGTGTCTGCGGTCAGGTCCCAATGTCCGAGACGGCCTTCCCCACCGGAGTATCGGGCCAGGCGCCCGTCTACCACGTCGGAGATCCATGCTGCCGACACTAGAACCGCTGCAGCGGTCAGGCTGCCCCGCGGCCACAAGACCGCAGGCAGGATAACCGACACTCCCAGCCGCGCTGCAGTCAGGAGATCAGCTACCATCAGGCCAAAGGACATACGCCTATTTGTACACGGCGAACGCCTTTGGTGAGAGTTCATCCACGACGCCGACCAGCCAGGGCTGACTGGTGGGCACATCGCGACGATGGGTGCGGATCCGGATTCGGACTCCTCATTGTTGTCGTCACCCTGTCGATGATGGCCTGGAGCTGGTCGACATCCTCGTCCGGCGAGTCTGGGAAACGATTGGCCTCGATCAGCAGGGAATCACTGGAGACCCGACCGGCTACGCAATGATCGTCAGGCCCATGGGGTAGAGCGTCGAGTACTGGACTCCTCAGACCGTCGGACCTGGACGTCCGAGCCATTTCCAGCGGGACTCTCCGATCTGTAGGGCCACTTGGTACCGACGAGACCTGTCGACGCGGCGACTTGGCTTCTCGGGCTGAGATTCGATTGCACGCAGGGGAACGAATCCTGGCGGAGAAATGGCTGCAGAAGTTCGGAACCACCATCGATGGGCTGGACTTTCACAGAACATGCCGACAACGGTCTCGGTTTCTGCACCAAGGGCCCTAGGGGAATTTCGGCATTACCAGCGATCGCATTCACATCCCAACCGAGACGTGGATCTACGTTGGCGCCGTCCGCAGATCCGATTCGATCGAGCTGTTCGTGGGCGGGCTGTTGGTGACGTCATACGAAGAGCAGAAATCGAGGTTGAGCACGGATGGTCAGAGAGGATTGGTCCAATCAATCCGCAGCCGAACAGGAGGCTTTCGCCAGTGACTCCACGCGATTCGATCTGTCTCTCAACGGGTTTCCCACTGGACCTGTTCGAGGAATTCTTCGTCGAGAACGATGAAGCCCACAAGGGGGTTCGTTTCCAGTTCTACGAGAATCTCAGCCAAACGACTCACCGACTGGTGGGTGGGCTTTCTCGAATCACTCGGCTACCAATGCCGATCGGGCTTGCTCACAGCGCTTTTCCGGAGGAATGCATAGCCATTTCTCGCCACTTAGAGTGGTCGGAGCAAGTCTCCGCCGGAACGTGGTCGGCGGGACAAGGCAGGACTTAGGAGGTCGAAGATGAAGAGGAAGCTGATAGGGCTTCTTGTCGTGGTTGTGGTCGGAGCACTGGCGGTGCCGGCCCTTGCCATCACGGATGGGACACCCGACGGTGAGGGGAACAGTGCGGAGTATCCCTACGTCGGCCAGTTGCTGTTCTACGTCCCCGACGCCATCGACCCTCGCTTCGGCCCCGAGGATCCGGGCGCCTGGTTCAACTGCACTGGGACTCTGATCGACGAGAGCGTCGTGCTCACCGCGGGTCATTGCACGTTTGCGGTTGGTGACGGTATCGACTCGACGCTGACTGATCCCAGCAATCCCAGCCCTCTCGTCGACACCGACGATGATGGGGAGTCCGACAACGGGGCAGGTGGTACCGACGTCTGGATCAATTTCTCCCAGGAACCGAACTATGAGGGATTCCCTCCTAGCACCGACTACTTCGATAACCCGGATGACACCACCGGGCCGGACGACAACACCAATGAGGATCGGTTCTTGGATCGGGAGGACTGGCTCGACGGTCCCGACGCCACCGACTGGATCCGGGGCACCGCCTGGCCCATCCCGTTCTACAACGATGCCGCGTTCCTGCTTTTCGATCTGGGCGTCGTGGTCCTGAACCCGATGGCGAGCGAGACTGTGCCATTGGGTCCTTACCCCGAATTGGTCGAACTCGGCGCCCTCGACAAATACGAGGCACCGGGAAGCGGGCGCTTCAAGGCCAAGGACCGCTTCACCGCGGTCGGCTACGGGCTGCGTGAGATCGTGCCGTTCTTCGAGCCCAACTACGGGGCCGGAGAGAACGATCAGCGCTATATCGCCGATGGCCTGATGGTCATCGATGGCACAGGTGTGCTCGGCTTCGGCCCGACCTTTCCCTACGACGCGGCTCTGGTGTTCTCCAACAGCCCGGGCAAGGCCCACACCGGCGGTACCTGCTTCGGTGACTCCGGCGGCCCGATCTTCGACGCCGACGGCGATTTCGCCGCTGTCACATCGTTCGGGCTCAACCAGAACTGCAAAGGGACCGGCGGAGGCTATCGCCTCGATCAGGCCGATGACCAGGACTGGCTCGACCAGGGTTTGAGTGGTGGGGGCTGGGACTCACATCCGGATGGGGATTCACCGTGGCAGTGAAACACCGCCTGCCCACATAGGAGCAGGCGAGTTGATTGGGGCCCCGGGGTGATAGTCCGGGGGCCCCAACCAGGTGCCTACGCGGTGACCCCCTGGCCATGTCCGCTGTCACTTTCATGCTGATACGCGTAGCGAGGGATGGGGAGACGCCGGACTGGCACCTCCCGCTTCAACCTCCAACGAATTGGGGATGGGCGAGGAACAAGAGCGCCTCGGGTATCAGCAATGAGGACGCGAGAACAGTCCAGGCGCCAACCATCCTCGCATCGGTTCCTGCGAAGTCCCCAACGTCGCGGAGTCCGAAATCGCCACGGAGGAGTTGATCCGAAGAACGAACCTCGTGTTGTATCCAACAGGGCAGGCACGAAAGCCATCCCGGGTCGACGGACGGCTTTCTTGCCTTTCACTCTCCGTGAGCCCGTAAAAACACTCCGGTCAAGAAAAGCGTTGACTTCCCGGGGCCCCGCCTGTAGATCCCTATAGGGGGTACCGGGGATCTCCCCTCATCTAGCTGCGAGGAGGAGCAGATGGCACGCAGAGCAATTCTGGTGTTGGGGATAACAGGTCTTCTCGTCGGGCTCTTGGCACCGACAGCCTATGGCAAGGCGAACGCCACCACCGAAACGGTGCAAGGCTTCACGGAGACGTTCGAGGACATCAACCCTTGCACCGGGGATCTGGGAGAGGTGACAGTCACCTACAACGCCGTGTTCCATATGACCACTGACCCGAATGGTGGCGAGCACGTCACCGGCACGCAGACGGGCACTTTCCATTTCGTGCCGTTCGACTCGGGCGCTGAGACGGTTGATGGCAGGTTCACGATCTGGTTCGGAGGCAACATCACGGACAACAACGAGGGATTCTGGGTTACTTTCCGGCTCAAGGGGAGTGGATCGGAAGGTTCGACTTTCGTTTTCAATTCGGTCGAGCAGATCCATTTCTCCAATGGTGAGCTCCGGGTCCAGTTTTCCAACGGGAACTGCCACTGACGAAAGTCCCACCGGTGGACCACCGGCATTCCTTCGAGGTCCTTCCCAATCGACGTAGCAAAGGTGGAAAGGAGAACCCAAGTCACTCGCCAGCTCACGACATAGGTCTGCCGCCTGGCCGTTCCCTCCTTTGACGCCGAAATGTGAAGCCCTCGTCCGCGCGATTTCCTATTGCCGTGGGAGTGTCGAATGGTCGATATCACCCGCAGACCCGTCCCCGAGAGATTTCCTGGGAGATGCCCCTTTGGCCGTGGCTGGGCTCATGCTCCCCGCCAGTTGGGCGGCAGGCTCCCGCCCCGATCCGCGACCGCATCGGAGCACGACGCCGACACGGCGCTGGCATGGTTCGACCTGAGCCCGCAACTGGTCCGGACCACTGCGGGTTACTCACCTCCCGGGCTTCGCGGGCATTCGCCTACCTCGGGCTGGCTCTCTCGGAGGCAGTGTTGATGGCTCGCCCGGCTTCCGAAGCCTCGGCGGCCAGCTGCCCGGGCTGAGTACTCCGGCGGCGACCCGACAGGGGCGGGCCCTGCACTGGCCGACGGCGGCCAACGCCGCGCTGGCGGCGGCGACCAGGAGCCTGTTCGCCGCCAGCTCGGCACCGAATCACACCGCTATCGACCTGTTGGAGACTTCCCTCCGCCCTGCCGGAGGTCCGGCGTGGCTGATCGGCGACTCGATCTCATTGGGGAAGGAGTGGCCGCGGCCCTGCTGGCATTCTCCCGGGCCGACGGTACGAACGACGGGCATCACCGCAACTTCCCAGCCGACCATGTGCCCCCGGTCGGACCCGGGCTCTGGGTCCCCACTGCGCCGGGCTTTCAGCTCGCTCTCCAGCCCTACTGGAGCATGAGTCGGACCTTCGCGGTGCTCTGGCGCCCATTTGCCAATCGGGCGATCACCCGGGCTACTCGGAAGCCACAGACTCACAGTTCCACGTCGATGCGATGGAGGTCTCTGACACCACGCACATTCACCTCGTTCAGTCGATGCGCCGAGGAGGCCGCGATTCCTCGCCTCTACGGAGGGATCCATTTCCGGCCCGGGCCATCGAGCTCGGGCTTCAGCAGGGCGCGTGTGTGGCCGACGCCGTCTCCCGTCTGAGGCTTCGAGTCGGTCGAGCGGGCTGAGCGCTCGCTGGGATGGAACCGACGAGTGGGGTTCTCGCTTCGACACGTAGCCTGCTGCCCATGACAACCGAAGAGATCGAGCGATGGTCACCGTTGAGGGCGTGGCTCTATTCGCTCGTCAATCGAAGCCCCAAGAGCAACCTCGCCGCCGTGGAGCTGGCGGCACTCACCGCCGATGACCGGTTCCTCGACGTCGGCTGCGGGCCGGGAGCTGCGCTCGAGCATGCCGCGGCCACGGGCGCGGAGGTCGCAGGCGTGGACCCCAGCCCGTCCATGGTCACCCGGGCATCCAATCGCGTCCCCACGGCCGAGGTGCGGGTCGGCTCGGCCGAAGAGCTCCCCTTCCCCGACGACCATTTCACCGTGGTGGCCAACATCGCCTCGTTCCATCACTGGGCCGACCGGGATGCGGGATTGAGAGAGATCCTCAGGGTGCTGGCGCCGGGCGGGCGCCTCCACATCGTGGAGGGGATCATCAATGAGGGAAAAGACGGGCACGGGCTCAATTCGACGGACGTCGACTCACTGACTGCCCGACTCCTCGAGCTGGGTTACGCCGATACCGCGGTCGATACCGTGAAGACGGGTTGGAGGCACCGCTACTACGTGGTGACCGCGATCGCCCCCGTCTGAGTAAATCCTGCGGCCGTGGCCACCGGCCCGGCCACAGGATCGCACTCGCAAAGGCCGAAGAGCCCGTACGGTCACTTCGCTGACCGCAACTGCCGGCCCGACCGGATCGAGCAGACCGACAACACACAAGGGATTCCTCTCAGCGATTGGCTCATCCCGAGTCAGTATCAGTCAAGCCTTACCGGGCGGCGAGTAGCTGCGATACGCAAGCGCGGTACGCGATCGGCCGCACCCTGGTCCGGAAGTCCTATGCGGATAGCAGTTCGGACACCGTGTCGGCATACACGGCCAGCTCCCCGCCCCCATAGGGGAGCACGTATCGCCATCCATCGTCGCCGCCAGGGCGGGCCGGGCCGTCTGCGGGCAGCTGACCTCGGCGGGAGAGCGCGGTGTTCGGGACAGTTATCGCTCCCGGACGGTGTAGGTCAGGTGCGTCGCCCTTGGGGAGGGCTCCGCCCGGACCGGCTCCAGGGCCACGCGGCCCGCGTCCACGCCCTCGAACAGGCGGATTCCGGAGCCGAACAGCACAGGTGATAGCGCGATCGAGAACTCGTCGATCAGGCCGGCGTTCACGTACTCCAGGATCGTCGCGCCGCCGCCGGCGATGCGGACGTCCCGGTCGCCGGCGGCCTGGCGGGCCTGGTCGAGGGCGTGCTCGATGCCGTCGTTGACGAAGTGGAAGGTGGTGCCGCCCGGCCGCCCCCAGGGGTCACGTTTCTCGTGCGTCACGACGAAGACCGGCGTGTGGAACGGTGCCTCCTCCGGCCACGCCTGCTCGCCGGCGTCGAACATGCGCTTGCCCATCACGCTCGCGCCGGTGCGCTCGAACGTCTCCCGCACGATGTCGTTGTCGCGCCCTTCCTCGCCGCCCTCGCCGAGCTTCAGGTTCTCCCGGAGGAACCGCTGCGGGAAGATCCACTGCTGCAGTTCCATCCACTGCTGCCCCATCAAGTCCTCGAGGGACTCGGGCGCGATGAAACCGTCCAGCGACATCGTCACGCTGAAGAACACCTTTTTGGCCATCAGCCCTCAGCTCCCTTCCGAACGATCTCGGTGACGTAGGCAGCCAGGTTGCTCAGGGTCTCCTGGCCGCCCTCGATCGCGTGGTACTTCTCGACCGCCTCGTCGCGCAGTTCCTTGGTGGGGAACACCGTGCGCATCTCGATCCGGGTCGCCGCGCCGTCGGGCTCGAACGTGAGGACCGACTCGAAGGCGTTCCGGTCGCCGCGGGACTCACCGTGGGCCAGCGCGATCCGCTCCGGCGGGGCGATCTCGGTCCAGGAGATCCACTCCTGGTAGTCCGTCCCGTCCGGTCCGTGCATCACGAAGTCCCACTCCCCGCCGACGCGGAACTCGAACGACCGCGTGGTGGTGGTGAACCCCTTCGGTCCCCACCACCGCGACAGGTGCCGCACCTCGGTGAACGCCTCGAACACCAGCTCCCGTGGGGCACTGATGACCAGGGAGATCACGATCTCGCGGTCGGCCGTCGCTGACTGAGCCGGCCCGTCCCGTCCTATCGCTGCCATCGGTCACTCCTCCTGCCTTGCCTGTTTGAGGTCCTGCACGTACTCGTCCAGCCGGTCGAAGCTCTCGTTCCAGAACCGCTCGAACCCGCCGGTCCACTCGTAGACCGGTCGCAGCCCCCGGGCGTCAAGGCCGTACAGGCGCTGCTTGCCTGCCTTGCGATTTCGCACCAGCCCGACCTCCCGGAGCACCCGCAGGTGTTTCGACGCCCCCGGCTGGGTCATCCCCAACTCCTGGGCCAACTCGGTCACCGGCCGCTCACCCGCCCGTAGCAGCACCAGGATCTCCCGGCGCTGCGGCTCGGCGATCGCGTTGAAGACGTCCGACGTCGTCGCTGCTCGTGCCATGCGTTCCATCATATTCCGATATCGGCATGCGTCAAGCCGGAGGAATCTGGCGGGTCTTGTCAGATGACGATCGTGACCGGGCCGCCGAGATCGCCGCCGAGATGGCCATCGACTGGCTCGAGGATTGACCGCGGCTTTCCCAGAGAGGTCGCACGTTGTCAGCATTTGCTGTGCGATCTCCGACAACCCGTCGGTGGTGGTCCTGCCCTTCGTCAACATGAGCGGCGATGCCGAACAGGAGTACTTCAGTGACGGTATCTCCGAGGACCTGATCACCGACCTCTCCAAGATCTCGGGGTTGTTCCTGCCGGCCCGCAACTCCTCGTTCATGTACAAAGGACAAACTGTCAAACCGGAGAAGGTGGCCACCGATCTCGGGGTGGGCCATATCCTCGAAGGCGGCGTCCGCAAGTAAGGCAGTCGGGTGCGAATCACTGCTCAGCTCATCGACGCCCGAACCGGCGGCCCAGTCAAGTACCGGCAGGGCCGCCACCGGGGCCCGGAGAACTCGAATTGCGTGGTGTGGAGCTTCGTGCGTTGCCATCTCGTCTCCATTCTCAGGGAGCAGGGCGGTGCGGCCGATGAGACCAATCAACTTGTCTTCCCAGGCTGGTTGCCCAGACCTCGTTCTGGCCCCCAGACGGAGTGCGGGCCCGACATCAGTCTCGGGTACGTACCAGGCGGGCAGAGAGGTGAAGGGACAGCTCACGGGTCGT
>DASUUC010000088.1:0-15217 GCA_036374335.1 Acidimicrobiia bacterium | reverse complement strand
ATTGGGATCGGCGAGGGGGTCATCAGTGCTCTCGCAGTCGGAGCAGTGCTCGCATCACGCCCCGATCTGGTTCGCGGTGCGTCTGACCTCGATCGACGTCAGCTCGCCGACACCAAGGTGAGGACGAGGACCTTTGTCATTGGAGGCGCCCTGGTGGCAGTGGTTCTCGCCTCTGCGGTCAGCCAATTCGCCGTAGACGATCCCGATGGCTTGGAGCGCGTCGCGCAGGACACCGGAATCGTCTCGTCTGCCTCCGACCATGCCTTGGCCGACGCGCTGTTCGCCGACTATGCGACGGGCGGAATCGCGAACGAGTCGTTGAGTCTGGGGGTGGCAGGAGTCGTCGGGACCCTGGTGACTCTGTCCGTGGTCGCCGGAATTCTTCTCGCGATGCGGGACAGGCGCGGTCGTGACCCGACTGATATGACGACGGACGGCTGACCGTTGGGTGCCGGTCACACTCACGCGCTCTATGTCCACGAGCACAGCCCGATCCATCGGCTGGCCCCTGAAGCGAAGATCGTCGCCGTGTTCGGCATCGTCGCCTCGATCGCCATCACCCCCCGGCAGGCGGTATGGGCCTTTGGCATGTATGCCATCGCAGTTGCCGGATTGGCCGCCATCTCGAGGCTCTCTCCCGGATTCGTGGCGATGCGGTTGCTGGCGATCGCGCCATTTGTGCTGTTCGCGCTGTTCATCCCGTTCATTGCCACCGGGGAAACGACGGAGATCGGTGGCCTGGCGGTGTCAGTCGAAGGGTTGTGGGGGATGTGGAACATCCTCGCCAAGGCGACCCTTGGGGCGAGCCTCAGCATTGTGCTCACCGCCACCACCGAGGTCCCGGACATCATCAGGGGTCTGAGTGTCCTTCGGATCCCGACGTTGTTCATCGCGATAACGACGTTCATGGTCCGTTATCTGGAGCTGATCGTCGACGAGCTGGGCCGGATGCGGATGGCAATGAGCTCCCGCGGCTATGACCCCCGCTGGGTGTCTCAGGCTCGTCCCATAGCCAGCGCGGCCGGGGCGCTTTTCGTGCGGTCGTATGAGCGTGGGGAGCGGGTCCACGCCGCGATGCTCTCCCGGGGGTTCAACGGAGCGATGCCCGCCCTCGACCACGGACATGCCGACGCACGGGAATGGAGAGCTGCTTTCGGCGTCATTGCCTGCGCCGCTCTGATATCAGCGATCGCCTTCCTCACCCTATGAGTGCCCGGGTCGTCGTCAGGGGTCTCGAATACGCCTACCCGGACGGGAGGATCGCCCTCCGCGGTGTCGACCTCACCATCGAGGCGGGGGAGCGAGTTGCCGTGCTTGGGGCCAATGGAGCGGGGAAGACGACGCTCGCATTGCACTTGAACGGGATCTACGAGCCGGCGTCGGGGTCAGTGGCAATCGGCGATCTGCCGGTCAACGATGAGAACCTCGCAGAGATCAGGCGCCGCGTGGGGTTGGTCTTTCAGGACTCCAATGACCAGCTCTTCATGCCGAACGTCGGTGAGGACGTCGCCTTTGGGCCGGCCAACCTGGGAATCTCCGGCCTGGAGTTGGAACAACGGGTGACCCACGCTTTGCAGGCCGTGGGCGGCGGCGATCTGATCTCCCGTCCCTCGCATCACCTCAGTGGCGGGGAGCGGCGTCGGGCCGCCTTGGCCACCGTTCTGGCGATGGAGCCCGATGTCCTCGTGTTCGACGAGCCCTCATCCGACCTCGACGGGGCGGGGCGTCGGGAGTTGGTGACCACGCTGGCTCCGTTGGAGATGACTCAGCTCATCATCACCCACGACCTGCCACTCGCCCTGGAGCTGTGCCCCCGCTCGGTGATCATGCGGCAGGGGCGAGTGGTCGCCGACGGCTCCACCAGAGAGTTGTTGACGGATGCCAGCCTGTTGGCCGAGAACCGTCTCGAGTTGCCCTTCGGCTTCAGGTTGGAGGCCGCACCTGAGCGGTGACTACTCCTCCTCGTCGCCGACCGTGGCGGCGACCGGTTGCAGCGTGAGTGCCTCGCGCAGTTCAGGTGCATCGAACGGCTTCAACACCGCGGCATCGGCACCGGCTCTGCGCGCCAGGAACTCATCCGCGGACCGGTCGAGAAGGAGGACCATCCGGGGGCGTTCGATAGGGTCGGTGGCCTGTCGTATCGAGCGGATCACCGCCATGCCCCCTTTCGACCCCACCTGCATGTCGATGATCACCACGTCGACCTTCGACTCCTCGAGCCGGTCGGTGACGGTGCGGGGGTCGTTGATCTCCTCGATCTGCCATGAGCCCACGGAAAGCGCGGAGCGAACCTCGTTGGTCACCCACGACCCATCGGCAACGACAAGAGCGGTTGGCATGGCCCTGGGACGATAGTGCCGGACCGTTCTGTGCGGATTTTTCGCGGCTCAGTCGATGTAAACCCGCACAGTACGGTTCCGTTGACACGTAAGCCCGTTGGCGTCGGCCTCTGAGCGACTGGCCACTGTGGGTCGGTCGCCGCAGGGGACCTGATGACCTTTACCCAAGCGACCAGAGTGGGGGCCACTCGGCCGGTGAGTATCTCGAACCCCTCAGCCCCCGACAGCATCTCATCGGAGAGGGCTGGCGGAAGAGGGAGTCCGGTGGCCGCCACCGGACTCCTCGCCAGCCTCTACCCCGCCATCCGCGGCGCCCATCTGGACTCCGGACACGGGTTGCCGGATGCTCCACGGGATCGGGTACGTGGTCGTAAGAATCAGATAAGACGTATGGGGGGCGGAATAGGTTCCGACGATGTGTCGTCAAACGTCTCGACCGAGTGGTAGTCACCAACCGGTCCTAACCTCCCGGCTCGTGCGTCGATTGATCCTCCTCACGCTGGCCGCGGCGTTTGTGCTGAGCGCGTGCGTCGAGACGACGGGCGGCGGCATAGATGTGATCGACGTCAGTGGGCCGTTGGATCGATCCGCTCTCCATTTCATCGCCGATTCCATCGAACAGGGAGCCGAGGTCGGCCAGGAGTTGGCCATCGTCCAGCTCAATTCGAAGGCCGTCCTGGATCGGGAAGCATTCGATCGTGTCGCTCACCTGATCGAGAATCCGCCGCTTCCGGTTGCGGTGTGGGTGGGCCCGGATCCTGCATATGCGTACGGCGCGGCCGCCGAGCTCCCCGAGTTGGCCAGTCACGCTGCTATCGCACCCGGTGACTCCGAGTTGGGCCTCGTTCAGCCGGCCATCCTCGGCGAGGACGCGGCCCGGTCCAGCGAGACCAACCCGGCCACAGAGACCGGTTTGGAGCTTCAGCCCGCCCTCCGTCAGTACCTTCAGGATCTCGATGGCGCCACGTTTCAGACCGCCGAGGGGCCTGTCGAGGTCTCCACACTCACTGAAATCGAAGACGGGGTGACCGCCAAAGTGCCCACCTTCCGCAAACCCGGGCTCGCCACGCGTTTCTTCCGCCTGGCGGTGACCCCCGAGGCGGCCTTCTTCTTTCTCGTCATGGGGCTCACCATCGCCGTATTCGAGTTCTATGCCCTCGGCCCCGGTGTCGCCGCCGGTGTTGCCGCCATTTCCCTCATACTGGGTGGGTGGGGTGTGGTGACCCTCCCCACCAACAGGTGGGCCCTCGCCTTGGTCGTGGTGGCGTTCCTTCTCCTGGTCACTGCCCATCAACTAGGCGGGATCTTCGTCCTGACGCTCATCGGAGCGGTCAACCTGCAAATCGCGGGCGTGTTCCTCATCGACGGAGGTGGTCAGATCGACCCGCGTTGGTGGCTGGTTCTTCCCTCCGTCGCCGGTGTCCTCTTCTTTTTCTTGCTGGCGATGCCGACGGTGCAACGGGCCCGTCTTTCCACCGAAACGATCGGGCGGGACACCCTCATCGGTGAGACCGGCATCGCCCTCGTCGACTTCGATCCCGACGGCTTCGTCGAGGTGAGGGGAGCGCGCTGGAGGGGGACCGCACACCGTGAGTCGGGGATCGAAGGAGGCGACCCGATCGTGGTGACCGGGGTGGACGGTTTGTATCTGGAAGTCGACCGCCAAGTAACAAGCCGCGAAACATAAGCAGCAGATCTTCCAGATTCTCCCTTGAACCCATCGTTTGTATTCGTTAGCTTCGGCCAGGTTGTCGCAAGCAAGCGGGAGGAATGAGGTTTGTCCCACTCAGACGATTGGCAGCTAGAGGCGCTTTGTCGTGGGAATCATGCTTATCTCTTCTTTCCCCCTTCAACCTTCGAACGGAAGGATGAGCGGGAGCGACGTGAAATGAAGGCAAAAGCCATCTGCGGGGTGTGCCCGGTGCAAGATCCTTGCTCCCGTCATGCCATCGACATCCGGGAGCCCTTTGGGATATGGGGCGGGCTCACCGAGGTCGAACGAAGGAGTATCGCCGTAGTCGGCTGAATGATTCCCTTGCCTAGCGACAGGGCTCACCTGAGGCGGCGGACATCACCGCGGCGGACGGTGAGCCCTTCTTTGTCACTCCACTCGAGAATGGGTACGGCATACTTGCGGGACAGGCCCGCCGCATCCCTGAATTCGGCCACGGTGAATTCTCCTCCCAGGCTGGCCATCGCCTCCTTCAGCGCCTCTATCTGGGCGGGCAGATACACGAGGTTAGGGCTGATGCGGACCAACTCGCCGCTTCGTACCTTGAGATGCAGTAGCTCGGGGTCGAGTCCGAGGTTGGTGTCGTCGGGGACTGCCAGGCTCTCCTCGAGATGATCACGGGCCGTCTGCCAGGCCGACTCCTGTTTCGCGGTGAGTCCGGCCTGGTGTTCGGGAAGGGCCACGTCCGGGCCCCGTCTCTCCAACCTTTCCGATCGCGCCACCAGCACCTCGGCGATGTCGGATTCGACGCCAAGGCGCTCAGCGAGCGTGGCCAACGACAGCCCCGGGCGAAGGGGGTGCAGGGTGTGCTCGGCCTCGACCATGGTGACGGCTCGTCTCTCCAGTTCATCGACGAGCGACGGGTCCAGTGCCCTGTCCCCGACGATCACTGCGTCAGTCGGTGAGCCACCTCCGCTGTGAGCCATCAGCCGCGAGATGCGGTCGATTCGTCGTGATGTCAGCAAACGTTGGGCGATGTCGTGGAGGTTGGCGTCCGGATCGATTTCCCGTGATGCAGCCATTGCGTTCCTGGTCCGTCCTGGCGCCGGGTCGAGGACGCGTCCCCCTCCCACGACCAGATGCCGCCCGGTGTCGCGGAGAATGAACCGGTCGCCGACGGCGAGAGGCAACGGTCGATGGACCTGGAGGACTGCAACGCCGTCATCGAGACCCACGACGTCCACCCGCTGCGCCGACGAGCCTATGTGGATCTGGTAGGCACCTCTCTGCTCCAACTCGTCCACGAAGCGGGCTCGGCGCAGGTGAACCGCGAACCGGCTGGTCAGCTCCCACTGGCCCGGGATGCCGAGCATGTCGCCGCGCTCCACTTGGTGGTGATCTACCCCGCTGAGGTTTACAGCCACGCGCCGTCCCGGTTCAACCGCGTCGTGCGATTGCTCGTGGCTCTGCAGCCCTCTGACCCGGCAACGGAGTCCCCACGGATGGATCTCCAAGGTGTCATCAACCGACAGTGGAGCGCCGAGAAGGCTGCCGGTCACCACAGTCCCGGCACCGGGGATCGTGAACGAACGGTCGACCCACAGTCGGGGACGTCCCGTGATGTCCGGCCCGCCGCGAACCAGGCCCGCAAGTTCATCGAGGAGACCTTCCACTCCCTCGCCGGTGACACCGGACACCCGGTGGATCGGTGCCGCCTCGAGACTGGTCCCTACGAGACGGTCGGCGACCTCGGCGTGGGCCAATTCGGCGAGGTCGGCATCGACGGCGTCGACCTTGGTCAGGGCAACCACCCCTCGCCTCACGTCGAGGAGGTCGAGGATCGCGAGGTGCTCTTCGGACTGGGGCATCCAGCCCTCGTCGGCAGCGACTACGAACAGGGCGACGTCGACCGCTTCCACACCGGCGAGCATGTTCTTGAGGTATCGCTCGTGGCCGGGGACATCGACGAAGGACACCTCGGTCCCGTCGGGGAGCGTCGTCCAGGCGAAGCCGAGGTCGATGGTCAACCCGCGCCTTCTCTCCTCCTCCCAACGATCCGGGTCCCGCCCGGTGATTCGCTGGATCAGCGTCGACTTGCCATGGTCGACATGGCCGGCGGTCCCGATCAGTGGCATCGCAGGATGGTCGCGATGACGGCTTCATCTTCGTCGGGATCAACCGCCCGGAGATCGAGGACTAGGTCTCCGGCGTCGCGGCGCGTCAGAATCGGTCGCTCTTCAGCGAGTAGGTGATCGTAGAGAATGTGCCGGCCAGCCAGCCTCACCTGAGGCGTGGGGATGTCGATGCCAGGGGCGCTTCCCGCACCGACCCGCGACGCTCCGGTTTCCACCAATCCTCCGACCGCCTCAGCGAGCTTCTCTGATCTCGGGCGGAGATCGTCTTCGTCGAGCAGGGCGTGTCGCCAGAACGGGATGTTGTTCACATCACCGTCCAGGTACTCCTCGAGGGTGGCGGCGAGCGCGGCATAGGTGACGCCGTCGACACGGAGCGCCCGCGTCAGTGGGTTGGAGCGCAGCCTTGCGATGATCCCCTCGCTACCAACCATGATTCCCGCCTGAGGTCCGCCCAATAGCTTGTCGCCGCTGAAGGTGACGAGGTCGGCGCCGGCGACCAGCGCCTGACGGGCCCCCGGCTCGCCGCCGAGCCAGTGCGGCAACCAAGAGGCCTCGGCATCGAGCAATCCCGAACCGATGTCATAGATAAGCGGCAACCCGTTGGCTCGGGCGAGACTGGTGAGCTCATCGAGGGCCGTCTCCTCGGTGAATCCCTCGACCCGGTAGTTCGACGGATGCACTTTGAGGATTGCGCCACACAGGTAGGTCTGCACCGCCGTCTCATAGTCACCCAATCGAGTCCGATTCGTCGTCCCCACCTCGATCAGTCGGGCTCCACTGGCTTCCATCACCTCCGGTAGTCGGTAGGAGCCTCCGATTTCTATGAGCTCTCCACGGGAGACCGGCACGGCCTTGTCCTTGGATGTGGCTGCCAGCGTGAGCAGCAGAGCCGAGGCGTTGTTGTTGACCACGAGGGCCGATTCGGCACCTGTCAACTTCTCGAGTAGCCGCGCCACGTATCCGCCGCGGCGGCTGCGCTCTCCGGTGTCGATATCGAGTTCGAGGTTGGTGTAACCGGCGGCGGCGGCAGAAGCACGATCGATGGCTCGCGTAGACCAAGGAGCACGGCCGAGGTTGGTGTGGAGGAGTATCCCGGATGCGTTGATCACCCGTACTCCGGCGCCTCGTGCCATGGCCCGAATCATGTGACGGAGCGTCGTATGCGGTTCGGGGGCGACACCATTGGCGATGTCCGACCGGGCCTGCTCGAGTGCAACCCGGGCGGCTTCGACGATGAGGGCTCGGGGGAGGTCAGACTCGATCCGGTCGGCGAGCACGTCGACGGAAGGCAGATCCCGGTACGGGTTGTTGTCCACCAGATCGAGTTTGCCAGGTCTGATCCGTACCATGCTCACGGTGCCTGGTGCCGACCCCGCTGCCACGATCCTCGCTCTCCGTCCCGTCGAAGGAGGCTTCGAGGTCTTGATGGTTCACCGCAACTCCCGTGGGTTCTTCGGCGACCTGGTCGTCTTTCCCGGCGGCCGAGTCGACGACATCGACGTTCCCGATGGGCTCAGCCTTCACGACGACCTCTCCCACCGGAACGCCGCCCTGCGTGAGTTCGCCGAAGAGACGGGAATCCTGATCACTGAGGAGGGGCCGGTGCGGGCGCCGCCGGTCCGGGACGACGACTACTACCGCTGGCTCGCGAGCCTGGATACCTCGCCCGGAGTCGATGACCTGGTGTTGGTCTCGAGATGGGTCACCCCGGAGGCGGCGCCACGCCGTTTCGACACCAGGTTCTATGTGGTGAGTTGCGTCGACGCTCCGGAGGTCGAGATCGATTCAGATGAGTTGATCTGGCATCAGTGGGTCACACCGCAGGCGGCCTTAGCGCACCATGACGGCGCAGAGTGGTCGATGTTCCGACCGACCCTGTCGCATCTCCGCTGGCTGAGTCGCTGGGATTCGATCGACGATGCCATCAGGTCGGCCGAAGGTGCCGACGGACGCACCTTGGTCCTCCCTCGTAGGGTCGAGGACGGTTCCCTGCTGCCAATCCACATGCCTGCCGAGTCGTGATGAAGATCGACCGGATTCTCGCCAACAACCCCGGACCTTTCACCGGCCCGGGAACAAACACGTGGCTCCTCGACGACAGCTCCGGGTCAGTGGTCATCATCGATCCCGGTCCGGTGGACAGCAAGCACGCCTCCGCCATCATGGAGGCCGTGATGGGTCGAAACGTGGATCAAGTCTTGGTCACCCATACCCACAGCGATCACGCACCACTAGCCAATCCTTTGGCCCGCGATCTCGGCGTCCCTGCAGTCGGCTACGCAGCCGGGCCCAACTTCGACCCCGAAATCAGGCTCCTCGACGGGGCCAGGTTCGAGGTCGGCACGCTCGAAGTTCAGGTGGTGCACACGCCGGGTCACGCCGATGACCACTTGTGTTTTCGAACCGGAAATGTTCTCTTCACCGGGGATCACATCATGGGTGGCTCCTCGGTCATGGTCGAGAAGATGGGTCCCTATCTCGCCTCACTGGAGAAGCTGAAGGGGACCGGCCTCGAGAAACTGCATCCGGGACATGGCGAGTCCATGGACGATCCCGATGAAGTCATCGACTGGTACCTGGCCCACCGGCTGCAACGGCACGAGCAGGTCTTCGATGCCATTTCCATGGGGGCGGAGACCGTTCGTGACATCGTGGAGGTCGTCTATTCCGACGTGGACTCCTCGCTTCATCCACTGGCGGCGCGCTCGGTTGATGCGCACATCACGTTGCTCATCGATCAGGACCGGATAACGTTGCAGGGCGATCGGCTAGTCGTCGCCCCTCAAACCTGATGAAAAAACTCCTCCGACTTCTCAGCGGCCTCCTCGTGGTTGCTGTGGCCGCGCCGGCCCTGGCTCAGGTCACCGACGAGGACATCGACAATGCCCGCGCCGAAGTCAACCGGATCACCGAGCAGTCGGCTCAGTTGGGCCAAGAAGTCATCGACGCCTATGGACGACAGTTGTCGCTCAACTCCGAGATCGAGCGACTCCAGTCGTCCATCGAGTTCGCCAAAGGGAGGCTCACCGAGACGCAGGCACGTCTCCAGGATGTTGCCGTCGAGTTGTACATGGGCTCGACCAGCGGGACCTCGTTGTCTGTTTTGTTCTCCGCCGGCGATCAGGAGTATCCGGCGGGGATGGAGTACCTGCGACAGGTCAACGGCGATAACGTCGGAGTGGTCACCCAGATGCGAACATTCCGGGACGAGCTCGAACACGACACGGCCCGGCTGAGCGAGGCTCTCGAGGAGCAGGAGGAGGTCACCCTCGAGCTCGAGGAGAAAGCCGGTGAGCTGCAGAGCGATCTCGTCGCGGCGCAACAGGTCTATGACCAGCTGGTCGATCAGCAACAGCGCGAGGAGGAGGAGCGACGCCGACGCGAGGAGGAGAGACGGCGACGCGAGGCCGCCGCACAAGCCGCGGCCGCTGCCGCGGCCACGTCCACCAGCCAGCCCTCACCGGGCTCAGATGACTCCGGAGAATCCTCCAACACGACAGCTCCTTCCACCACGCCCCCACCTTCACCGCCGTCGCCAGGAGGTGGTGCCTGTCCGGTGGCGGGAGCGGTCTCGTTCACCGACTCCTGGGGAGCACCACGATCGGGGGGACGGTCGCACAAGGGTGTCGACATGATTGCGGCACGGGGGACACCCATCGTTGCCATCTACTCCGGGAAGATCCAACGTTTCTCGAACAGCTCGCTGGGTGGAAAGTCGATCTACTTCACCTCTGACGCCGGCGACCTCTACTACTACGCCCACCTCGATGACTTCGCCGACGTTGGCACCGGTCAGCAAGTAGAAGCGGGGACTGTGATCGGCTACAACGGCTCCAGTGGCAATGCGCCGGACTACCTACCCCACCTCCACTTCGAATATCACCCCGGCGGGGGCTCGGCGGTGAACCCCTACCCCCTGGTCCGCAGCATCTGCTAAACGGACTTTGGTGTGCGGCTCTCATCGCTGAGGCTGGCACGGCACACGCAGCTGCGCCATCCAGACGCCGTAGCTCCCATATATGGGAGCCACAGCATTAGGTTCGTTTTGGGCCGAACATCAGGCGACGCGAGAAGGGGACCCTCTCGGGTCCCCAATCTCATGGAAGCCTCCCAATTGCCCCCACGCCCCCGGCGCGCTTGTTAGGTGCACGTTCTTGGCTAATTGTCCTCGCGGAGAGTGACACCGCAATGACTGTTCGTGGGACCACCTAGTGGACTAGTCCTCCTCGTGGTGGGTGCTATAGACGGCATCGGCAACCCGACGGTGCCTAATGTCGCCGGGTCCACGGACGAGGAGAGAAGTGACCACCCCCCAACCACCCACGCCACAGCCCACCGGAACGCCGACTCCACTTGCCGACTGGGGGACCAGAGCACTCGGCGCCATCATCGACTGGTTGCCGGCAGCCATTCTCAGCGCGGTCTTCTCCAGAGCCGGCTTCCTGAGTTTTGTCGCCTGGCTGGCGAGTATCGCCTATTGGGCATACATCGGCCACATGGAGGGCGTGACCGGGCAGACGCCAGGGAAGGCGATCATGGGCTTACGGCTCGTGAACGAGCAGGGTGAGCTGATCGGTAGTGGCCCCGGAATCGCACGCAAGTTTGCTCACATCGTGGATGGTCTGATTTGCGGCCTGGGATTTCTGCTACCTCTGGTCGACGCAAAGCGACAGACCATTGCCGATAAGTTGTTGCAGACCTTTGTGGTGACGGGCGCCGAGCAGAAGCAGTTCGCGCTCGACCTCTGGATGCCGCCACAGCAGAGCAGCGCTAGCTGAGGCTCAGGCCGCACCGTCCTCCAGGTCGGCGATCAACTTGGCGATACGGCCGGTGCACGTCTCCATGTCCGCGGGCGGAACCACCGCCATGACGTTCTCCACCGTCTTGGCGAAGGCCGCCGCGGCCGGGCCGGAGCCGCGATCCAAGACCACGGGTTGCCCGTTGTCGCCGCCCTCGACGACGGCAGGGTCGAGTGGGATCGAGCCCAATACCGCAACTCCCAGCTCATCGGAGAGTTGGTGTCCGCCGCCATGGCCGAACACATCACCGGACATGTTCTCTATGACACCAACGACGGGCATGTGTGACCTCCTCGCCATGTCCGCTACCCGGATGGCGACACGCTGAGCGGCGCTCTGCGGAGTGGTCACGACCACCATCTCGGCTTGGGGCAACATCCGGGTGAGTGCCATTTGGACATCACCAGTCCCCGGAGGCATGTCCAGGATCAGGTAGTCGAGATCTCCCCAATCGACTTGTTTGAGGAACTGCTCCAATGCCTTCGACAACATCAGACCACGCCACATCAGAGCGGTCGCTTCGGACTCGATGATCAAACCGGTGGATACCACCTTTACGCCCGAAGCCTCTACCGGTTCTATCAGCTTGGTTTTGGCATCAGCTATCAGCTTGCCGTTGGCACCGATCATGCGGGGGACGGAGAAGCCCCAGATGTCGGCGTCGAGTAGCCCGACCCGGAATCCCTCAGCCGCCAGACCGGCGGCGAGGTTGACCGAGACCGAGGACTTCCCGACACCGCCTTTTCCTGAAGCGATTGCTATCACCCGCGTCGAGGAGCCGACCTGAGTCGGCTCGGCGTTCTCCCGGGCGTTGCGGCGGGCCACCGTCATCAGCTCGGCACGCTGTTTCTTGGTCATGGCCGTAGTCCGGATGTTGACGATCTCCACCCCCGGCATCGCCTCGACCCGGCGTCTGGTGTCTCCCTCGATCTGTGAGCGGAGCGGGCATTCGGCGATAGTCAGAGCGAGTCCGATGTCCACGGTCGACCCGTCGATGTCGACGTCGGTGATCATCCCGAGCTCGACGACATTGTCGCCTAATTCGGGATCTCGCACCCCCTCCAGGGTTTGCATGACTTGTTCCCTGGTAATGGTCGACATGACATCAAGGGTAATTACAAGACCCGGAAAAGAAATTTCCCGATAGGTATGGGGAATGTGAAATCCCCGGAGTGACGTTAAGATGAAAAGAGACTCAGGTAGGAGCCAATGACACAGATTCTGTCCATCAAGTCAACCCAGCCTCAGAAGACCGTAAACCTCACGGACAACGCCGTCGCCAAAGTGCGTGAGCTCATTGCAAGTGAGGAGGAGGAGGGTCTGGCCCTGCGCATGGCCGTCCGGCCTGGTGGATGCTCCGGCTTCTCCTACGAGATGTACTTCGACGCCGAGGTCGACGCCGACGACATCGTCGAGGAGTTTGACGATGTCAGAGTCCTCGTCGACCCGCAGAGTGCGGAGATGGTTCGTGGCGCCACCCTCGACTACAAGGAGGGCCTGATGGGCGCCGGGTTCGCCGTCGACAACCCCAACGTCACCCGCAGCTGTGGCTGCGGCAACTCATTCAGCTGAACGTCCGACAGGGCTTGCATGGAGAGACCCGGCTTTGGCCGGGTCTCTCTCATTTATGGGTACTCTCGGCGTGAATCCAGACAGGAGCCCTGACCTTGCCCAAGACCGTCCCGGAAACCCCATCCGCGCCCCACTCTCTGGCCCCGTACTCGGCGGCCGCCGAGGCAGGTGGTCTCGTCTTTCTCGCCGGCCAGGTGGGTCTCGACCCGAAGACCGGGGAGAGGGCACCCGACGACGTTGTGGCCCAGGCGCACCAAGTCATGTCCAACGTCGGCGCTGTGCTTGGCGACCTCGACCTCGGCTACGACGACATCGTGAAGACCACGATCTTCCTCGCCGACATCGACGACTTCGCAACGGTCAACGAGGTCTATGCCTCGTTCTTCGATGGCGACTTCCCGGCGCGGACGACGGTGCAGGCCGGCGCGCTTCCCGGGGGATTCCTCGTAGAGATAGAGGTGGTGGCAGCACGATGAACCAACAAGAGGTTTTCGAATCGCTGGGCATCGAGTCGCACAACTCAGGCGTCTACGCAGGTGAGTGGCTGGAAGCGACGGGGGAGACCGTCGACGTGATCAATCCGGCATCCGGACGTGCGATCGCCAGCGTGACGATGGCGTCGCGGGATGACTACGAGAAGGTGGTGCAGTCATCGGTGGAGACCTTCGAACGCTGGAGGATGCTCCCCGCGCCGAAACGCGGTGAGTATGTGCGGCGGCTCGGCAACGCGCTCCGGGAGAATATCGATGCACTTGGCGCCTTGGTCACGCTGGAGAACGGGAAGATCCACGCCGAGGGGGTGGGCGAGGTTCAGGAAATGGTCGACATCTGCGACTTCGCGGTCGGTCTATCCCGCCAGCTCTATGGCAACACCATGGCGTCGGAACGACCCAACCACCGCATGTATGAGCACTGGCATCCGCTCGGGCCCGTTGGGGTGATATCGGCGTTCAACTTCCCGGTGGCGGTGTGGTCTTGGAACGCGACGATCGCATCGGTGTGCGGCGACACCGTGTTGTGGAAGCCCTCGGAGGCCACGCCACTCACTGCAATCGCCGTGATCAAGATCGCCCGGACGGCGCTGGAAGGCTCTGGTTTCGAAGGCGTCTTCAACCTCGCAGTCGGCGACGGTCAGACGGTCGGCTCGGCCATGACGGGCGACACCCGCATCCCTCTCGTGTCAGCCACCGGTTCATGTGCCATGGGTCGGATCGTGGGACCGGCCGTCGCCCAGCGGATGGGGCGGTCGATCCTCGAGCTGGGAGGAAACAACGCCGTGATCGTGATGGACGACGCTGACCTCGATCTCGCGGTGCGCGCCGCCCTCTTCTCGGCGGTGGGCACCGCGGGACAGCGGTGCACGACGCTACGGCGTCTCCTGGTTCATCGCGCCGTGGCCGACAAGGTGGTGAGCAGGCTGGTGGAGGCATACCGTCAGGTCACCATTGGCGACCCACTCGAAGAGGGAACGCTCATGGGGCCGGTGATCTCAGAGCGGGCCATCGACCAGATGATGGACGCCCTCGAAATCGCCCGCTCCCAGGGGGGTGAGGTGGTCACCGGAGGAGATCGCATCGAACGAGACGGGTTCTACGTGCAGCCGACCATCGTGAAGATTCCCAAGGACGCCGCCATCACCCAGGACGAGACGTTCGCCCCGATCCTTTGGGTCATCGAGTTCGACACCCTCGAGGAAGCAATCGCCATCCAAAACGGAGTCACCCAAGGTCTCTCCTCGGCCATATTCACCGAGTCTCTGAAGAACGCCGAGAAGTTCCTCAGTTCCACCGGATCGGACTGTGGGATCGCCAACGTCAACATCGGCACGTCGGGTGCCGAGATCGGCGGGGCGTTTGGCGGGGAGAAGGAGACCGGTGGTGGCCGTGAGGCCGGCTCCGATGCCTGGAAGGCATACATGCGACGGCAGACCACAACCATCAATTGGGGCGACGGCCTGCCGTTGGCCCAGGGCATCGAGTTCGGGTAGCGATCGGCCGCTGATGGAAGCGAACGACTGGGACGACCGCTACCAGGCGACGGACCGGCTCTGGTCGGCGGAGCCCAACACCTTCGTGGAGAATCGTCTCGCTGACCGTGAGCCCGGTGTCGGTCTCGACCTGGCCTCCGGGGAAGGGCGAAACGCAATCTGGCTGGCCGAGCGTGGCTGGGAGATGACCGCAGTCGACTTCTCGTCGGTGGCGATCGAGCGGGGCCGGGAACACTCGGCCGAGGTGGACTTTGTGGTCGCCGACGTCCTCACCTGGCAGCCGGACCGGAGCTACGACCTGGTCCTCGTTGTCTACCTCCATCTCGTGTTGGCCGACTTCGAGCCGCTGATCCGGCGTACCACCACCTGGCTCCGTCCGGGAGGTGAGTTGTTCATGGTCGGCCACGACCGTACGAATATCGAACATGGAGTGGGAGGTCCCCAGTATCCGGAGGTTCTCTGGGCGGTCGAAGAGATCCTGCCGTGGCTGGAAGGTCTGGACATCGTCGAGGCGGGGGTGGTCGAGCGTGAGGTGGAGATCGATGATGAGGTGGCGGTGGCCCTCGACGCCCTCATCAGGGCCCGGCGCGTTTGAACTCAACACAGCCGTTGTCATCGGCAAGACCGCACAACCGGTAGATCCCGGCCGGTTCGGTGAATACCCGCACCAGATAATCGCGTTCAGGAACCTGGGCACAAGGCGGATCCGGGAC
>DASUUC010000087.1:0-123890 GCA_036374335.1 Acidimicrobiia bacterium | reverse complement strand
CACGTCGCCGACGAGGTGGCCAGCGAGCTGCTCAAAGGTATCTGAGACGGGTATTCGCCCTGTTGGCGTTGATTGCGGTGGCGTGTGCGCCGCCGCCGGCCTTGGAAGGGTTCGAGACCGCCGAGATCGAAGTTGGGGAGGCGTCCCTCACCGTCGCCCTGGCCGAAACCTCATACCAACGAAGTCAGGGACTGCGAGATATCGAGGATCTCCCGGGTGGGCTCGACGGGATGCTGTTCGTGTTCGAGGAGACGCGGACCGCCTCGTTCGGGATGCGGGATACCTCGATCCCTCTCGACATTTGGTGGTTCGACTCGGAGGGAAGGCTCATCGACGCGACTGAGATGGAGCCTTGTCCCTACTCGCCGTGTCCCGCCTATCCCTCCCCAGGCGAGGTCGCCTGGGCCTTGGAGACCCCGCTGGGGCAGTGGGAGTTCGTGGCGGGTGAGGTGCTCATGGTGAGGACCGGTTCCTGACTGTGCACACGGGCGCGGTCAGCGTCCCCGCATGCACACTCGTCATTGCAGGCTCATGGCAGGTCTCGACTGTGGAAAGACCGTGGCGCGGTCTACCATTCTCAGCTGATCCGGCGACACGCGCCGCCGGCCCCTGCTCCACCGAGTTGGTGGGGCCTTCCGCATGGATGTCCACAGGAGGTGTGATGCGCGACTATGAACTGATGACCATTCATCGGCCTGACCTGGCCGAGGATGAGGTCGAGGCCAAGATCAGCGAGATCGAGGGCTATCTCACCAACAGCGAGGCCGAGGTCACCAAGCGCGACCTGTGGGGAAAGCGCCGTTTCGCCTACGAGATCGACCACCTCAGCGAGGGCTACTACTCCGTGGTGTCCTTCAAGGCCGGAGCCGACGCCATAGCCGGGGTCGACCGGATGCTGTCACTTGCCGACGACGTCGTCCGCCACAAGATCGTACGTCTTGGCGTGTAGGTGACTGGATTCTGTCCTCGCGACGCGGCATAGTCGATAGCGGGACCCAGCAGTAGAGGAGAACTCGATGTCAAGCAATATCACTTTGGTAGGAAACCTGGTCGATGACCCGGAACTGCGGTTCACGCCGTCCGGGGTCGCCATGGCGAAGATCCGGCTCGCCGTCAACCGCCGTTGGCGGGGACAGGACGGGGAGTGGCAGGAGAACACCAGCTTTTTCACCGGGACCATCTGGCGAGAGCAGGCTGAGCAGGCCGCCGAGTCGTTGCAGAAAGGGGCTCGTGTGATCGTCACCGGCCGCCTCGAGCAGCGCAGCTGGGAGACGGAGCAAGGCGAGAAACGCTCCGTGGTCGAGGTCCAGGTCGATGAGATCGGCCCGTCGCTTCGTTGGGCGACCGCGACCGTCAACAAGACACAACGCCAGGACAACTGGTCCGACGACAAAGGATCCGCCGGCGCCAGTGCACCCTCGGCACGAGATGACTACGGGCCCGACGAGGCGCCCTTTTAGGAGAGGCTTTCATGGCTAGAAAGAACAGAAGAAACCCGAAGACCGCCACCCGCGGTCGTCGCCAGGACTTCCGTCGCGGCAAGCCGAAACCGTGTGCGATCTGTCCCGAGGGCGTCGTCGATTGGAAGGACACCTCCGTCCTGCGCAAATATGTCTCTGACCGGGGGAAGATCCGGGGCCGTCGTGTCACAGGTTTGTGCCCGCAGTGTCAGCGCAAGGTGGCGACCGCGGTCAAGAACGCCCGGGAGATGGCTTTGCTGCCGTATGTGGGTGGCCGATGAAGCTGATCCTCACCGCTGATGTCGATCCGCTCGGCAAGCGCGGCGATGTGGTCGATGTGGCTGACGGATACGCCCGCAATTTCCTGCTGCCGAAACAGAAGGCGATCAAGGCCAACGAGGGGGCATTGCTGCAGGCCGAGGCGATCCGCGAGGCGCGCATCGAGGCTGAGCGCAGGGCAAAAGAAGCCGCGGAGAACATCGCCACCCAGCTCGTGGGAAGCCGGGTTGTTCTGGCTGCCCAGGCCGGTGACGAGGGTCAGCTCTACGGCTCGGTCGGCGTGGCCGATATCGTGGAGGGTGTCAAGCGCTTCACAGGGATCGAGCTGGAGAGAAGCCAGATCGAGATCGGCAAGCCGATTCGGGCCATCGGTCTCCACGAAATCCAAATCAAAGCCCACCCCGAGGTGGAGTTCCCTCTCACCTTGGACGTAATCCCCGCCTCCTAACCCGTTCCTAATGCTGTAGCTCCCACATATGGGAGCCAGGGCGTCTCATTCGAAAACGACCGCTCATCCAGCGGTCGTTTTCGCGTTCTTTGATTGAATTTCGCACCCTCTATCCATCATTTACCAGCGCGAAAAACAATTAGCAGGGTGGGAAAATCAACGATGGTCTTACCTTGGTCGACAGTGGTCGAGCCGCCTATGTTGCCTCCCACTTCCCCCGCTGCTGGCGGCACTACTTTCCCGCCCCAGCGGGGTCTTGCATGTCAGGGCCCAAATCTGTCGGTGTTGCGCGCTCGAATGGAGGACGAGGACAAGATGACCACAACCGGCGAACACATCGAGATGCGGCCTAGCTACCGACAGCCACCTCATTCGCGTGAGGCCGAGGAGTCGGTAATCGGGGCTGTGCTCCTGTCCGAAGACGCGGTCAACGAGGTCATGGACCGTATCCATCCTGAAGACTTCTACGTGCCCGCGCACCAGGCGATCTTCGAGTCGATGCGTGAGCTCTTCGACACCAGCCAGGCCATCGACGCGGTCACCGTCTCCGAGTCACTGCGCCGCAAGGGAGAGTTGGAGAAGATCGGGGGAGTTCAATACCTGACCCGGTTGGTCGACATCGTCCCTTCGACATCCAACGTGGTCTATTACGCCGGGATCGTGGAGGAGCACGCCAAACGCCGCGAGCTGATCCGGGCGGGGGCAGCAGTCACCGAGTTCGCCTTCAACATCGACGACGAGATCTCCGGCGTCCTCGACCGAGCCGAGCAGGCGGTGCTCGGTGTCGCCGAGAAGCGGGCATCCCAGGCGTTGCTGGAGGTGGGCCCGATGTTCCAGGACGTCCTGGAACACATCGAACTGCTCGAGCAGCAGGGCAGTGAGATCACAGGCTTGGCCACCGGGTTCGTCGATCTCGATAAGAAGCTGGCCGGTCTCCAGGCCGCCAATCTCGTGGTGATTGCCGGAAGACCCGCCATGGGGAAGTCGTCCCTTACTCTTAACATCGCCACCAACGCCGCTGCTGCCGGTGAGCCGGTCGCCATCTTCTCTCTCGAGATGTCGAAGGAGGAGTTGGTCCAACGGATCCTCTCCTCAGTCGGGAAAGTCGACTCGATGAAGCTCCGCTCCGGCCAACTCGGTCCCCTCTGGCAGCGGGTAGTCGACGCCGCCGGTCGCATGTACAAGGCGCCGATCTACATCGATGACTCGCCGGTAGTGACTGTCACCGACATCCGCGCCAAATGCCGTCGTCTCAAGAGAAAGAAAGGGCTGTCCTTGATCGTCGTCGACTACCTCCAGCTCATGGAGGCACACGGCAGCGAGAACCGCCAACAGGAGATTGCCCAGATATCGAGGAACCTCAAGAACCTGGCCCGTGAGCTGGAGGTACCGATCATCGCCGTCTCCCAGCTCAACCGTTCATTGGAGTCGAGAGAAGACAAACGACCGAGGTTGTCTGACCTGCGCGAATCGGGTTCGATCGAGCAAGACTCCGACGTCGTCATGTTTGTTTACAGACACGAGTACTACCACCCTGAGGACCAGGACAAGAAGGGCATCGCCGAGGTCATCGTGGCCAAACACCGCGCCGGTTCCACCGGACCGGTGGAGATGACCTTCCAGCCCGAGTTCACCCGTTTCGCCAACCTGGGACGTGACGTCACGTGAGGGCTTTTGGGCCGAGCGGCAGCCTGAGGCTGCCGCGGAGGGGTTCGTCACTTGCCCGTGAAGCCCGTGAAGCTTCAGAGTGGGGACTCGGTTGATGGGCAGGACTTACACGTCCAGTCTGGCGGATGCAGCGCCGGCAGTGTCCGCTGAAACCGGATCAAATCGAATATACGCGGGTGCGCTAGTTAGTGGTGGGGATGGCAGGGTTCGTGTCCTGGCCCCGCCCTACACTCGCCGACCATGATTCTGTCCGACCGAGACCTTCGAATCCTGATCGAGAAGGGGAGTCTGGTCATCGACCCCTTCGATTCCGATTCGATTCAGCCATCAAGCATCGATCTCCGCGTGGGCAACCAGTTTCGAGTCTTCGCCAACAGCCGATACCCATACATCGACGTCCGTGATCCGATGGAGGGTCTGACAGAGGTTGTGGAGGCGAGTGAAGACGAGCCTTTCATCCTCCACCCGGGAGAATTCGTATTGGGCAGCACCCTGGAGCGGGTGGCTTTGCCCGACGACAAAGTGGGGAGACTGGAAGGGAAGTCCAGCCTGGGCCGTCTCGGTTTGCTCATCCACAGCACCGCCGGTTTCGTGGACGCCGGTTTCGACGGTTACCTGACTCTAGAGTTGTCCAATGTGGCCAACCTGCCGATCACTCTGTATCCGGGCATGAAAATCGGACAACTTTGTCTGTTCGAGATGACCTCCCCGGCGGAGCGTCCATATGGTTCGAAGGCGTTGAGGAGCAAGTATCGCGGACAGGTGGGACCGACACCGTCCCGATACTTCGAGAACTTCGAAGACACCGACACGTAAGGCCTCATCCGGCCTTTTCGAAGACAACCCGGCGCTCGGGCACCGAGGCCTTGACCAGTCGGGTCTGAATCTCTTCTCCCAGCTCGAGTCGGTCGCTATCGACGCGGGCATGGACCGCGGGATCCCGGATCTGGACATCACCGCGCGGCCAGTGGTCATCCACGTCAACCACAACCCCGGTGAAGGTCTGACCGACTCGGTCGGAGAGAATCGCCGCCTCGAGAAGATTGACGCACTCAGCCTCATATCCGCCGGCGATCGAATCTGCTTTCGCCATCATGTCCGGCAGTGCTGGCAGCACTGCCATGACCCAGGAGGGTACCTCCTCCCCAGCAGAGATGGAGAGACATGTCTCACCGGTGAAGCGGTCGACGAGACGTCGCAGTGGTGCCGTGCAATGGGTGTACAAGGTTGCCAGCGCGGTGTGTTCGTGTGGTTTCAATCCTTTCTGCAGCACCTGATAACCCGCACCGGAGAAGAGGGTTGTGGCCTCGGCGAGTAGAGCAGCATGTGCGGGGAGACGTGCGTCGAGACTTCGGATGAGATCCGGGTAGCTCATCCCTTCAGGCCATCCGATCTCGAGCGCCCGGGTGACACGCCTCAGCCTTTTCATGTGCCGGGGCGGCGCGGGCGGAAGGGTGCGCAACACGCCTACCCCGGCCTCCACCATCATTTGGGCAGCGGCCATTCCTGTCATCAACGAGATCTGTGCATTCCAGCCCTCAACTGGGAGGGGCTCTCGATAGACCAGGTCCCAACTGCTGTCTTCTCTGATCACCTCCTGGTCCGGGATCGGAAGCGACACCGCACCCCGCTCACGCTCGATGAGCTCTCTCAGCCGGCCGATCTCAGGGAGCAGTCGCACCGGCTCCGGGGCGGTGTCTGATTCCAGCCATCTCTGGACAGTCTGGTAGTCGAGTTGGTCTCTGCTGCGCACCAATGCACGCCGCAAGTCGACAGAGACGATCTCGCCATCAGAGTCGAGGTCGATGGTCCATACCTGCGCCGGTCGAACCTCGTCCGCCAGCAGGCTGGCCGACCCTTCCGACAGGATGCTCGGGTAGAGGGGCGTGCGCCGATCCGGGCCGTAGAGGGTCAGTCCGCGACTTCGGGACTCGGTGTCCAGCGGTCCACCGGGAGACACGAACGCGGCCACGTCGACGATGGCATATCTGACCCGGTATCCACCACCGCGTGGCTCCAGATGCAGCGCCTGATCGAGGTCACGGGCGCCGGGCGGGTCGATGGTCACGAAGGCGATTTCGGTGAGGTCGAGTTCGGGAATGTTCGGTTCGACGGTCCGGGCCTCGGCGATGACTTCAGCCGGGAATCCTTCTGGGATGTTCCGATCGACCCGTATCTCGGCGAGGCTCTGTTCCACCACCGAGTCCGGGGTGGCGAGATGGAGACTGCGGCTGGGCACGGGGAGTGATCCTAAGAGCCAGTGGGCGGGGTTCGGATCGTAAACGGTCGTCCAGCCCCATCCGTTGTGCAGTGATGCGCGCTGAGCGCGCATGGCTGCACACTCGATCTGGGCCTCATGCCGGTGGGCGAGCGGGTGACGGGAATCGAACCCGCGTCTTGAGCTTGGGAAGCTCACGTTCTGCCATTGAACTACACCCGCGAGTGTGGGAAGAGTAGCGGCGCATCGTTGTTGGGTACACAGGAACTCGGTCGACCACCGATTCGGCCGGGGCCCTGGCTACCTTGGAGGTCATCACTCTGAGAGCAACCCATGGATCGTGACTCCGTCCCGGCCTGGCTGGTCAAGTGGGGCGACATCTCTTGGCGTCTCATAGCCGTCGGGATCGTCGTCTTCTTCGCATTCCGCGCCCTCAACACCATCAGCGTCGTGGTCTTGTCGGTGGTAGTCGCCATGTTCCTCGCTGCTGTGCTCTGGAAGCCGTCGAACTGGTTGCGGGACAGAGGTCTCCCTGCGGCACTATCCAGCCTCCTCACCCTCATCGCCGCGGTAGCGGTGGTCATCGGAGTGTTCGCCCTGATCGTTCCTCAGGTAGCCAACAACTTCGACTCCCTCAGCGAAGACGTCGAAGAGCTGATCGAGACCGGTCGTGAGTGGCTCATCGAAGGTCCGCTGGGATTGACCGAGGCAGAGATCGAGTCCTATTTGGAGAGCATCACCGACTGGATTCAGAGTGTCGGAGGTGAGTCCCTCCTGGGCGGTGCCACCGCGGCCCTCGAGCTGGTCACGGGCACTTTCCTCACCCTCATCGTCACCTTCTTCCTCCTCAAGGATGGGCGGAGCCTGCTCGACGGTCTCGAGACACGAGTCTCGGCAGACAGGGCACAGAAGCTGGAGACCGGTTTTCGTGTGGGACGGAATGCATTGGCCCACTACATGGGTGGCATCGCAATAATCGGGTTGTTCGACGCCAGCCTCATAGCCATCGCACTATGGATCGTTGGTGCGCCGTTGGTGATTCCATTGGCGGTCATCGTGTTCTTCGGCGCCTTCATCCCCCTCGTCGGCGCCTTCCTCTCGGGTCTTCTCGCGGTGGCAGTTGCTTTCGTCAATGGCGGGCTCACCGATGGACTCATCATCCTTGCTGTTGTGGTGGGTGTGCAGCAGTTCGAAGGAGACGTGATCATGCCCCTCGTCTTTGGACAAACCCTCCGGCTCCATCCTCTCGTCGTTCTTCTGGGCGTAGCCGCCGGAGGAATCGCCTTCGGGCTCTTTGGCGCATTCCTCGCAGTCCCGCTCATCGCGGTCGCGGTGGCAATCCACGAGGCAATCTCGGACGATCCCAACACCGATCTCATCAGCCTGGCCCGGGGCTAGTGGAGGATTCAGTTCATATAGTTCCTCCACTGAGTCGTCGGAGATCCATGAGGGAAGCGTCACAACCGAAACCTTCCCGTGGCGTCTTCCCCGAGAGCGTCAAGGCGCACAGGCTGGCGCGGGTGAGGGCCCTGATGGCTGGTGACCGGTACGACCTGGACGCCCTCATCGTCACCAGCCCTGAAAACATCAAGACCTGATCAGGTGAAGAGGGTGACTGCTCCCCAGACTGTGAGCAATACTCCAACCACCGTGAGGAACATGACCCGTCCCGGTCGGTACCGGGCGTCCTCGACCCCTTTCGGAGCTTCACCTTTGCGATTCTTCCACCAGGCGAGCCCGTTGCCGATGACAAGGGCCAGGCCTAGAGCCAGGATCATCTCAGGCAGCAGACTCTCGAAGTCGAAGATGTCGCCCACGGCTGCCACGGTAACCCCGGATAATGTCTGACACGTGAACGACTGGTCATCCGCTTCCGCCCCGGCTACCACAGCCAACCTCGGCCCTGGCTTCGACTGTATCGCCATGGCCCTGAGCCCGCGGTGTGTGGTGCGTGCTCGCATCGCCGACGAGTGGTCTGTGACCCACCTCGGACAACACCGCCCCGCCGAGATGGAACTGGACGGCGTGGTCGCCGCGGCGCGGCGTGCTATCGGCGAGCGGCCGCTGCAGATCGAGGTCGACAATCAAGTGCCCCTGGCCCGCGGTGTTGGGTCTTCGGCGGCGGCAGTTGTGGCGGGGGCGGCGGCGGCGATGCGCGCCGTGGGTGACGAGGCCACACCCGATCGGGTGTTTCGTGTGGCCGCGGGCATGGAGGGACACGCCGATCAGGCCGCGGCCGCGGTCTATGGGGGCCTGGTCCTCGCTCCAGCCGAAGGAATGCCCCTCCGTCTCCCGTTCCATCCGTCTCTCCGCCCGGTTGTGGCCATCCCGGTGACCAGGCTGCCGACCCAGGAGGCGAGAGCGGTTCTGCCTGCCTCTTACCCCCGACCCGTGGTGATCAGGAGTGTCGCCCGCACAGCCGCATTGGTTGCTGGGTTGATCACCGGAGACCCCGAGTTGTTGGCGGCGGCGCATGGGGACGAGATCCATGAGGCTCCTCGTGACGCCATGAGCCCCGAAGTCGCCAAGTTGATCGATGTCGCCAAGCGAGCCGGGGCGCTGCACGCGGCCCGTTCCGGAGCGGGTCCTTCGGTGGTAGCCATCGCCACCACGGAGACCGTCGACCAGGTGGCCGGTGCCTTCCGGGAATGGGGGGTCGAAGTCATCGCCGACGCGGTGGAGACCTTCGGGCTCATCTGATCTACTTGTCCTCCACGTGAGAATGCCGCGGCGCTTCGAACTCGTGGGTTTACCTCCGCAAGCTACGGACCCATCCTCGAGGCCCTGGTTGAGGTGGTAGGGCCGGAAGGGGTGCGAGTCGCAAACACGAGACGAAACGCCGCGACACCTCTCATGGGGATTAGACGCCAGACGACCCCGGATGGTTCGATCATCCAGCGTCGAACGGACCCACTCTGGTTTGACCTAACACCGGGCCAGCGCGACCATTGGAGGCGGTCTTCCCCTTTTCAGAGAGGTTTATCTATGGGTTCGCTCGTCAAGAAGCGACGTAAGAAGATGTCCAAGCACAAATACCGCAAGCGCCTCAAAGCCAACAGGCACAAGCGCAAGAAGTAGGTAGGGAAAGAGACCGGCCGATCGGCCGGTCTCTTCAATTGTGTTGGATGTCTATGCGCTCTGTGGAGTGACAGGGGTACAACAGTTTTGGGCTCAGCGGTCTTTCAGGAAGTTCTCGATCTCCTCGACGAGACGGTCCCCCTGCTCTTCATCCTCTTCGACGGCCTCGTTCTCGAGCTGCTCGACGTATTCCTGCAGCTCCGAGTTGGACTCGATCGCCTCGTCGACGGTGTCACGGAACTGGCGGGACTTGGAGGCCAGATCGCCGATGTCGAGGCTCATGCCCAAAAGCTCGGAGGCCTTGATGGCGAGGGCCTCTACTGCCGGTGGGTAGTCCTGGTTGGACAGATAGTGGGGCACCGCCGCCCACACCGAGATGACTTCGATCCCCGCATTGCCCAGGGCATGGTTGAGGACCCCGAGGATCCCGGTGGGTCCCTGATAGTTGGAGGGGAGCAACCCGTGGAGTGTCAGCGAGTCCGGTCGGCTGGATGAGCCCACCAAAGGCACGGGGAGGGTATGAGGCACCTGACCGATGAACGCCCCCAGTGTCACCGCTTTCCTCACACCGAGCGTCTGCAGTGCTTCGACCAGCTCCTTGGTGAAGGACTTCCATTTGTAGTTGGGCTCTTCGCCCAGCACCACCACCAGGTCACCTTCGTTGGCCTTCACGACGTGAATTGCGTTTTCCGGCCAGTCGATCTGGCGGGTCCCGGTCTCGTCGACGAAAACCAGCGGTCTCCGAACCTGGAAATCGAAATGCTCGTCGGGGTCGAAGGAAGCGATCAGGTCGTTGTCGAACGTATCGAGAAAGCGCTCGGCCGCCAGTGATGCAGATTCGCCGGCGTCACCCCAACCCTCGAAGGCAATCAATGCCACCGGGTCCTCGAGCACCGGGCGGTCGAGCCACTGGATAGAGCTCATACGTCCAACCTACACCCCAGATGCCTCTATTGGGCTGTCCATGTAGAACGGTTTGAACCTCTTGAGACGGAGGGCGTTGAGTACCACCGATACCGAGGAGAACGCCATGGCTGCCGCGGCGATGGTGGGATTGAGCAGGCCGACGGCGGCTATGGGAATGGCTACCGCGTTGTAGAGGAAAGCCCAAATGAGGTTGCTGCGGATGGTGCGCAGTGTCGACTCTGCGAGCTCGACTGCGACTGGGGCCAGCCGGGGGTCGTCACGGAGCAGAACGACGTCACCCGCTTCGATGGCCACTCCGGTCCCGGAACCCACGGACATGCCGAGATCGGATTGGGTCAGGGCAGGTGCGTCGTTGACTCCGTCCCCGAAGAATGCGACCACCTGGCCCTGCTCCTGGAGCTGAGCAACCCTCTTCGCCTTGGAATCTGGGGTCGCGCTCGCGTACACGGTCTCGATCCCGATGTCGGCACCGACCCGTTCGGCTGTCTCCTGGTTGTCACCCGTGATCATCTCGGCGCTAATTCCGATGTCGTCGAGCCTTGCAATGGCGGCCGCCGACTCGAGGCGGATGGAGTCGCTCACGGCTATCACCCCGTGAACCTCACCATCCCAGCCGGCGAAGAACGTGGTGAAGCCTTGCCCCTCACCATCCTGAACAGTCTCCAGCCATCGTTCACCACCGGTGAGCCCGTGCTCTTCGATCAGTGTCGCGTTTCCGGCGACAACCGAATGCCCGTCCACTGTCCCGAAAACACCAAGCCCGGGCATGCTCTCAACGTGTTGGGCCGGGCTCAGTGCGATGTCCTCCTCGTCGGCGGCGAGACCGACGGCGATGCCGATGGGATGGCCTGAGGCCACCTCGATCGACCCCACAAGGCGAAGGAACTCCTCGCGGTCGGCGTCGGTGACCACCATCTGCGGGGCCATGACACCGGTGGTCAGGGTTCCTGTCTTGTCGAAGAGAATCGTGTCCACGTCTTTGGCCCGCTCGAACACCTCGGCGCGTTTGTACAGGATCCCGAGCTCAGCCCCCCGGCCACTACCGACCATGACCGCAGTAGGAGTCGCCAGACCCAGGGCGCAAGGGCAGGCAATGATCAACACCGATACGGCGATGCGGACGGCCGTGCCGACGCCATCGCCTGCTATCAGCCAGAAACCGAAGACGGCAAGGCTGATCAACAGCACCCCCTGGACGAATCTGCCCGAATAGACATCGGCGAGACGCTGAATCGGAGCCTTTGAGCCTTGCGCTTCCTCGACCATCTTGATGATCGACGCCAGGGTCGTGTCCGACCCGACACGGGTTGCTCTCATCACCAGTTGCCCAGCCTGGTTGACCGTGGCGCCGACCACTTCGTCGCCCTCGGCCTTGGTCACCGGGAGCGGTTCGCCCGTGAGCATTGACTCGTCGACCGTGCTCGCTCCCGACTCGACGACGCCGTCGGTGGGGATTCTCTCCCCGGGCCGGACGACCAGACGGTCACCGGGGATGATCTCGTCGATCGGGACCCGTTTCTCTCCGGCCGAGGTGAGAAGAGTTGCCTGGGTGGCACCGAGCTCCAGAAGCCGATGGACCGCTGACGAGGCACGGCCCTTGGCCCGGGCTTCGAAGACCTTGCCGAGAGTGATCAGGGTGATGATCATCCCCGCCGTCTCGAAGAAGACGCTGTCCATCAATCGCAAGGCCGCCAGCGAATAGAAGTACGCCGCCAGCGACCCGAGGGAGATCAGGGTGTCCATGTTGGCCGAACCGTTCTTGGCCTGCTTCCAGGCCCGTTGGTGGTATTGCGCTCCCGCCCAGAACACCACCGGTGTCACCAGGGCCCCCTGAAGGATGGAGTTCCACAGGGTGTGCGGACCGAACAGGTGGAGCACCATGGCCGGGGCCGTGAACACCAGGGCGGTCCAGAACCTACGCCGTTGCAGACGCTCCTCTTCGGAGTACATCTCGACGACGTCGCGTGCCTCCTGGCCGGCTTGATGGACGGTCAGCCCGTAGCCGATCTTGTCCACTGCAGCCGACAGGGCGTGGGCGTCGATCGATCCATCAGTGCGTACCGAGGCCGTGGCGCCGGCGAGATTCACCGCTGCGTTCTCCACACCCTCTTGACGGCTGAGGACGCGTTCGACGCGAACCGCGCACGTGGCGCAGGTCATCCCATCGACGTCGAAGAGGAGAGTCTGAGAGTTATCCGAAGACGGCGTAGCCCTGCTCCTCGATTGTCTTCTTGATGGTGTCGAGGTCGACCGATGCCTCGTCGAAGGAGACGTCGAGGGTGGCATCGGGCACTGATACCTCGACGCGGTCGACACCGCTGAGATCGCCTACGGCTCCCTCGAGGCTCGTCTTGCAGTGATCGCAGTGCACCTCGGGCACCTGGAGAGTCGTGCTTGTCGTCATTTGCTTCCTTTCGGGATGGTTTGGCAGCGGTTGGGGTCCTTGCAGTCTTGCGGGTCCAACGATCTGGTCCGGCGGATGATCTCGGTGAGCCGGGATCTGGTACGTTGTAGCTCTTCCATCTGGCGGTCGACTTCTGCCAATCGCGATTCCAGCGAGTCGATGACGTGGCCGCACGTCGACTCGCCGCTGTCCCGTAGTTCGAGGATCATCTGGATCTCGAGCAGGGAAAGCCCGGCCGACTGAGCGTCATGGATGAACGCAATCCGCTCGGCAACCGCCGGCGTGTACCTGCGATAGCCGTTCGGAGCGCGGTCTGGCTGTGGCAGAACCCCGAGGTCCTCGTAGTAGCGAATCGTCTTGGTGGAAAGGCCGGTCCGCTCGGCCAGCTGCCCGATTTTCATACGAACCCAGCCTACCACAGAAACCTTCCAGCAAACTAGAAGGTTCTGGGGGGGCCCATCTACATCTGGAGTAAGTTGATCTCCGCTTTCCGGAAACTCCTACTCACAGAATTGAAGACGGCTACCTGAGAAGGCCCCCTGTTGGTCGCCGGAGGCCTTCGAATATTGGGCTGTCGACAGGCCCTACTCGCCGCTGTCGACGATCTTGCCCCTCACCCGCGGGAACCGCACAGGCGCGTGGGCATGGCAGTACTCCGCCTTGTTGTACTGAGAGAGCTTGGTCTCACAGCCCTTCTTGGCGCAAACGCGACCGGTGGCAAACCGCTTCGATGGACGGGTCATGCCCTTGATCGCTGCACCTCTTACCGTATCTGTCATATTTGGCCCCTCCTGGTCTGGGCCGGCACTACTCAAATCTATCGGGTCTTCAGGGAGGATTCCTGACCCACAAGGTACAAACCTTGATCGTGCACTCAATAATTGTGCGTGCCGGAAAGCTAATTGGGAGTAAATCTCCCGTTAGAGTTCGGTAATAAGACGTCAGGGACGCGTTATCCGGTTCCCTCGATACCGAGCTTTTCGAGAAACGCTTCTTTATTCGGTTCTCTTCCCAGAAAGTTTAGAAGCATCTCGTCAGCATCCAAACTGCCACCCTTGGCCAGGACCTCGTTGCGGTAAGCCATCCCTACCTCGGGATTGGTGACACCCTCGTCCTCGAAGCGGGAAAACATGTCGTCGCCGAAGACCTCAGCCCACATGTATCCGTAGTAACTGGCGTCGTATCCGCCCATCAGGTGCCCGAACGAGGCCAAGGCAAACGTCCCCTCATGCGGAGGGAGCAACGTGATCTTCGACCCTTCCTCGTATATGGCATCAATGTCCCGATCGGGACCCCCGTGCAGCTGCTGATCCCACCATCCGTAGCACATCTGCCGGAGTTGCCACATTGCCTTGTTGAGCAACCGTGCCGCCACGAGTTGCTCCACGAGATCGGTCGGGATCGGCTCCCCCGTCTCGTGATGACGAGCAAAGCGCTTCAGGACGTCGCTGCGCCAGATCCAATGCTCCATGATCTGGCTGGGAGCCTCCACGAAGTCACGTTCGGTGCTCGTCCCCGAGAAGCGGGCGAGCTCTGTCCGTCCCAGGCTCTGATGGAGGACATGACCGAACTCGTGGAACAAAGTCTCCACCTCGCCGTGCTGGAGAAGAGAGGGCTGATCCGTGGTCGGTTTGGTGAAATTGGCCACCATGGCACAGACCGGGTTCTGGTACGTGCCGTCTTCGAGCAGGCGGCTGCGGATGAGCGGGAACTCGGCGGCGTGGCCGTACTTGCCTTCGCGGGGGAACAGATCCAGATAGAACCTGGCGATCTCCTCGCCGGTCTCGGCGTCATCGATGGCGTAGAACTCGACGTCGCCGTGCCAGGTGTCGAAGTCGGTGATCTCCCGGAACTCGATCCCGAACATCTCCGAGGTCAGCTGGAACATCCCATCGAGGACCTGGTGGAGCGGGAAGTAGTTGGCCACCTCGAAGTTGTCTACCCCGTAGTCGGTCTTGCGCTGCTGGGTGTCGTAATAAGACCAGTCCCAGACCTGGACAGCGTCGTCACCGGTGTCTGCCTCGAGAAGCTTGGCCACCGCGGCTACCTCGGCTTGGGCCTTGTCGGTGAGCGGGTCTCGCAGCTCGTCGTACATCTCAGTGACCCGCTCGGGACTCTTCGCCATGCGAAGTTCGAGACGGTGGTGAGCCCAGGTGGGGAGACCGAAGGCATCTGCGATTTCCTGTCGCAGATCGATGGCTTCCTCGAGGATCTTCCGGTTCTCCTCCACGGCGACCGTGTTGAACTTGAAGCGCAGCTGCTCCCGCAGGTCTCGCCGAGGTGAGTTCTCCAGGAACGGGATCAGGTGCGGATAGGCGATCGTTACCTTGTATCTCCCGGTCTCCTCGTCGACGTCGAGACCTTCGATCCAGCTGTCGGGCATCCCCTCGAGGTCTTCCCGGCTTGCCAGGATCCAGTCGTCCCACTCGTCGATGTTCTGCTGGAAGCGCACTCCGAGCTCGATCTCGCGCTGGGTGAGGGCCTTGACCCGCGCCCGGGTCTCGGCGTCGAGCTCATGGCCGGCCCGCCTCAGGTCTCGCAAAACGTGCTCGAGGAGGCGCTTGTGCTCTCCCTCGAGGCTTTTCGCGTCCTCGGTCGCCGCATACTCCTGAACGGCGGCGTTTAGGTCGTCACGGAAGAAGATGTCAGAAGCCCACTTGCTGATCTTCTCCTCGCCCGCCTTGGCCGCGGTGCGCACGTCTTTGTCGGTGTGGACGTAGCCCATGAAGTAGTAGTCGTTGTCAGCGTGAGCGATGATGTCTGCGATTCGGTCGAGCGATCTCATCGTGTTCTCGAAGTTCCGCTGGCCTTCCACGGAGATCAAAGAGGCGAGAACCTCTTCCGCCTGTTCGATGGCGTTGTCGATTCCGTCGGAGATCTTTTGGGGGGTCAAGTCTTTGTATCTGGACATGAGCGGGAAAGAGTACCGCCGGGCTGTGCGTTTCAGTAGAGGATGGGTCTCTGTGGTGGCTCAGCGCTGGGGTGGGGCGAACAGCGCCTCGGCCTGCTCCAGGGTGAGGCTCTCTGTGGGGTTGATGCCGTGACGGTCGACGGCTGCGGTGATCCCGATCTCCGGGTCGGGGAGCTCGACCGGGGAGTCGCTGCCCCCAAGCAAGGGAACTCCGGCCTCCAACAACGATCGGAACGGGTAGGCGCGGCTCATTCGCTCCGGGCCCAGCCGTTTCTCCAGCCACGTTGCCTCGGATGCAAGGAAGGCCGGCTGGATCGAGGCGGTGACCCCGAGCCGGGACATGCGGTCGATCGTGGCTTCGGTGAGAACAGAGGCGTGCTCCACCCGGAGCCGGGCCGGATCGGCACCACCGTCTATGAGCTCTTCGTGGACGTCCAGCACCAGATCGTTGGCCCGGTCTCCGATGGCGTGGATCGCCACAGACCCACCCAGGTCCAACGATGTCCTGCCCATCTCCACCATTTGATCGTGGCGGTATCGCTTCGTGCCCCGTGTGTCGGGACGATCGGCGAACGGCTCGTACATCGCTGCGGTGTGCCCGCCGAGGCTGCCGTCGATGAAGTCCTTGTAGCCGACGAACCGGATCGGCCCGTCAGCCCGATCGATCTGGTCCTTCGCGGCACGCAGGTCTTCGGGAGTGCCGGCGATGAGGAGAACGTCAATGTCGACGGGCAGGTCCGGACCGAGCCTGATCAGAGTCTCCACCTCATCGTCGACCGAGCACCAGACGGCGCTCGAAACTGAGATCATCCCGGTGATGGAACCGATCCCCAGGCGGCGAAGCCCTGCCAGGGCGGAGATGATCTCCAGGTCAGTCGGCGGTGGGACATTTGGCTCCAAGGCCCGTGACACGGGGCCAACCGCGGTCTCCCTGAGAATCCCGTTGGGTCGGCCTTGCGCATCCCGGTCGAAGGAGCCGCCTTCTGGATCAGGGGTCTCCGAGTCGACCCCTGCCACCTCGAGGGCGGCGCTGTTGGCCACGGCGATGTGACCGCAATAGCGGTAGAGGAGGACCGGACGGTCACTGACGACGTCGTCGATGTCTCTGGCTGTAGGGAGACGAAGCTCTCTGACTCCCTCATCGTTGAGACGTTGACCGATGATGGGCCCTTGGACCTCCTCGCCATGCTCGGCGACCCGTCGCATGACCGTCTCCAGGTCGGGGGCATCCATCAGCTCGAGACCGTTGACCAGGGCGGCGTAGCCGAACGGATGGAGATGGTGGTCGTGGTACATCAGCGGAGATGCTCGGGCATGGTGCGAGCCACGATGGAACGCAGTTCGTCGTGGACCTTGCCATTGCTGGCGACATGGGCACGCGCCTGGAGCCGGTTGATCTCACCGCTCTCGTCGGTGTAGGTGCCGCCTGCCTCGGTGACCAGCAACATTCCAGCGGCCACATCCCACGGTTTGATCCCCTGGGTGCCGCCGTGCTCCCAGTAGGCGTCATATCGGCCGGCTGCCAACCACGCGAGGTCGAGGGCCGCGGACCCGAGACGTCTGGTTCCCTGGCTGTTCAGCATCACCTCCTCGACGACGTTGAGATACGCGGCGGCGTGTTCCCTGCGGTCGTAGGGAAAGCCGGTGCACACCAGGGACTGGTCGAGGGTGGCGGTCTCCGAGACGTGGACGGGTTCACTGTTGAGCGTCGCGCCTTCGCCCTTGACGGCAACGAATTCGTCGTTGCGGGCCACGTCGATGATCACGCCAACCAAGGGACGACCTTCGTCCCAGAGAGCAACAGACACCGCGACCTGGGGGAGACGGTGGACGAAGTTGACCGTGCCGTCGAGAGGGTCGACGATCCAGATCCGACCAGTGCGCCAGTCACCACCGCCACCTTCCTCACCGAGGATGGGGTCGTCGGGGAAGTGGGAGCCGAGCACTGCTCGGATCGCGTCTTCGGCCTCGCGGTCGACCTGGGTCACCGGATCGACCGCGCTCTTCATCTCGGTGTCGAGGAAAGAGAAGAAGCCTGCCTGGACGATGTCGGCACCAGCGCGAGCCGCCCTGACCGCAACCCAAACGTCACCTTCCCACATCCCCCGACTCTAAGCCCCCCGAACCTGCTTCCTAATGCTGTGGCTCCCATATATGGGAGTTTCGGCGTCTGGAATGGACCCCGCGCGACAATGTGGCTGCGAACAGGGCTAGCTGGCTGGAGGCCCGTACCCTGCACGCCGTGAAAGCGGTCCTCCTGTCTCTTCTGGGTGGAGTGATATCGGTCCTGGCGTTTCCGCCGTTCGGGCCGGGCGTTCTGATCATCCCGGGGATCGCCCTCTTCCTGACATCCATGCGACTCGCCGCTGACCGTCGTGGCGGTCTGCTGCTCGGCGCGATCTACGGTCTGGCCTTCTTCGGTGGGTTGATGTGGTGGCTGGCCGAGCTCGAGTTGCTCGCACTGGTTCTCGTGCCAGTACAAGCTGCCTACCTGGTCTTGTACGGCTGGTGGTTGCCCCGATACAACGACCACGCACCGGGGGTGTGGCTCGTTCTGGCCGTCGGCGGGTGGGCACTCCTCGAATTGGTTCGCTACCACTTCCCCGTCGGTGGGCTGGAATGGGGCGCTGCAGGGTACGCGTTGTCAGACAACCTCTATCTGCGCCTTCCAGCCGCGTCGATCGGGACCAGCGGCCTGACCGTTCTGATCGTGATGCTGGCTGCTGTCTTGGCCCTTGCCCTCACTCGAGACTGGGAGCACCGTCTGTTGTGGTCGCTACCACTCGTGTTCCTCGCCATGGCCGCCACCGTCCCGTCCATCATCTTTCACGTCGACGGCGGTCCCCGCACCGTGGCCATAGTCCAGGGGTCCACCCCCTGCCCCTTCGAGCATTGCGCGCCGGATGAGAGGCTGCGCACGTATGAGCAACATCTGGAACTGACCGCCACCATCGATCCGGGATCGGTCGATCTGGTGGTCTGGTCGGAAGGGTCGACGGGTTCCACAAATGCGGATCCGGTCCTCAATGATGAGATCCGAGCAGCCATAACCAAGCAAGCGCTGCGTATCGGGGCGCCCATGCTCATCGGCGGCGATCGCATCATCAGCGACACCGAATGGATAAATGCGAACGTCTATTTCGACGCCACGGGCGAGATCGTCGGCGAGTACCGCAAGCAGCATCCGGTTCCTTTTGGCGAATACATCCCATGGCGCCCGGTGTTCGATTGGATACCAGCCCTCGATCGGGTGCCCAGGGACATGATCAGGGGAGACGGTCCCGTGGTGTTTGGCGACGACGGACTGGGCTCGGTCATCTCGTTTGAAGGAGGTTTCTCCAGATATGCGTTGGAGACGCGACGGGCGGGGGCCACCGTCATCGTCGTCGCGACCAACGAGGCGTCTTATGGTGCGACGGCTCCGACGTCTGACCAGTTCATCGGCATGACCCGGATGCGCGCAGTGGAGTTGGGCGTGCCGATCATCCATGCGGCGGTCACCGGGAAGTCAACCGTCGCCGACAACCAGGGATCCATCTCGTCGACCACAGACCTCGGAACCCAGGAAGTCTTCTACGAGGACATCGGGGGAACCACCTCCACGCCCTTCACCACTCTCGGCAACACGGTGATGTACCTCGCCGCCCTCGCAGGCGTCGTCATGTGGGGCCGTCTGCGCTGGGTGGTAGGTTCCCAAACCAGCAATTCGACGAGGAGTAGCCAATGACGCAGGCTCTGGAAAACCTGCTTCGTGAAGACCGCACATTCGAGCCCTCTGAGGACTTCACCGCCCAGGCCAACGCCAAGCCGGGAATCCACGAGGAGGCCGCCGCCGATTTCAGGGCGTTCTGGCAGAAGGAGGCGTTGGATCGGATCGCCTGGTCCAAAGTGCCCGCAGAGGTCCTCGACGATTCCAATCCTCCTTTCTACAAGTGGTTCAAGGACGGTGAGCTGAATCTCTCCTACAACTGTCTCGACCGGCATCTGGCCGATCACGGCGATCAGGTGGCATACCACTGGGTCGGCGAGCCGGGTGATACCCGCACTCTCACCTACGACGACCTGGCCAAAGAGGTGAACAAGTTGGCCAATGGGCTGAAGAGCCTGGGGTTGGAAAAGGGCGACCGGGTCGCCATCTACATGGGAATGATCCCCGAGCTCCCTGTCGCCATGTTGGCCTGCGCCCGTCTTGGCCTGATCCATTCGGTCGTTTTCGGCGGGTTCAGTGCAGATTCTCTCTCGAGCCGGATCCTCGATGCCGATGCCCGCATCGTCATCACCCAAGATGGCGCCTGGCGAGGCGGCAACGTCGTTCCGCTGAAGGACAACACCGATGAGGCCCTGGAGAGCACGCCTGGCATCGAGCACGCCATCGTGGTCAAACGCACCGATCACGGCGTCGAGATGAAAGACGACCGTGACATCTGGTGGCACGACCTGGTCGAAGGACAGTCGGAGGAGTGTGAGCCTGAGGTTCTCAACGCCGAGGACCCGCTGTACATCCTGTACACCTCGGGCACCACCGGCAAGCCGAAGGGCATCGTTCACACCCAGGCCGGATATCTGACCGGGATCACCACCACCCACTCGTATGTCTTCGACATCAAGCCGGACGACGACATCTACTGGTGTGCCGCCGATATCGGGTGGGTCACCGGGCACAGCTACATCGTCTACGGGCCACTCGCCAACCGGACCACGGGCGTTATGTACGAGGGTGCGCCCAACTATCCGGAGTTCGACCGTCTCTGGCAGATCATCGACGACTACGGGGTGACCATCTTCTACACGGCGCCCACCGCGATCCGTGCCTTCATGAAATGGGGTGACGAGCATGTCGACAAACACGAGTTGTCGACCCTTCGCGTCATCGGGACCGTCGGTGAGCCGATCAACCCCGAGGCCTGGATGTGGTACCACGAGCATGTGGGCAAAGGAAACGCACCCGTAGTCGATACCTGGTGGCAGACCGAGACGGGTGCGATCATGATCACACCGCTGCCCGGCATCACCGCCACCAAACCAGGCTCGGCAACCAAGCCGTTCCCCGGGATCTCGGCTGATGTAGTCGACGAGGACGGGAACAGTGTGCCGCTCGGTGGAGGGGGTTACCTGGTGATCACCGAGCCCTGGCCATCGATGGCCCGCACCATCTATGGCGACGACAAGCGTTTTGTGGACACCTACTGGACCCGCTTCGAAGGCAAGTACTTCCCGGGTGACGGGTGCAAGCGTGACGAGGACGGGTATTTCTGGCTTCTCGGCCGGGTCGACGACATCATGCTGATTTCCGGGCACAACATATCCACGACCGAGGTGGAATCGGCGCTGGTGAGTCATCACGCCGTTGCCGAAGCCGCGGTCGTGGGACGAGCCGACCCGGTCACCGGTCAGGCGATCGCCGCCTTCGTGACCTTGCGGTCGACAGCGGTGGGCGATGAGTCTCTCATCGAAGAGCTGCGTGGCCACGTGGCCCATTCGATCGGACCGATCGCCAAGCCCAGGTCGATTGTCTTCACCGGGGATCTCCCCAAGACCCGCTCCGGCAAGATCATGCGCCGGCTCCTCCAGGACATCTCCGAGAATCGGCATCTGGGGGACGTGACGACGTTGGCGAATGCCGACATCGTCGCCGAGATCAGTGAAAAGGCGGCTGCCTCCAGCGACGACTGAGAGAGCTCTCCGACGGCACCGGGTACCTGGTGCCTGGACTAGGTGAGCAGTGCCCCGGCGAAGAACACCACGACGATCAAGAAACCGCCGGCGAGCTCGATTCCGATCGAGGTGAGCACGGCGCGTAGCGCACTTCTGGTCGACGGCCAGGCGAGCGCCCTGCCTTTGCGTGTCCGTTCGAAGCCATAGATCGTCGCCACGAATCCGATGGGAGCCCCGACCACGGGTATGGCGAAAAGGCCGACGATCCCAACCAGAACCGCAGCGAGCAATACCCATCCGGGTATGCCCGCAGCCCGGAGACGTCTTCCCGGTGAGAGGTACTTGAGGACGCTCGCAGCCACGGCAAGTGCCGCCACGATGCTGACAACGACCCAGCCGGTCAGGGTCGACTCTTCCCACGCCCAGAAGGCCACTGCCACCACCTGGAGGGCGATCCCGGGCAGCACCACGACGACGATCCCCACCAAGCCGGCGAGCACCACCAGGCCCGCCAGGATGTCGTGGATCTCCAACGATCAACCGCCGTCCAGGGACTGTGCAAGTTCCGAGACCAGTCCTGAGGCACCTTCGGTCACCGGGTCACCGTGGCCGAAGAGGGCCACCTCGTAGTCGAATTCAGCGAGCTTGGCGACCGAGGCGTTGGCCAGGTCCATGTCTTCGCTGAAGTCGGGATTGGGCCCGGCGACCCTTCCGTCTGCGCCGTTGAGGGCGTCGCCGGTGATCAGGACACCGCCTGCTGGGTCGAGGACCGAGATATGTCCAGGGGTGTGGCCCGGTGTCTCGATGATCTCGAGGTCGAACACCGCGTCGCCATCGCCGACCATCGAACCGGCGGTGGGAGCCGTGATCGCCCCGATGTCGCCGGCACCGGCATACCAGGGGGCGCTGGAAGCTTCCAGGACCCCTCGCATACTGCCCTGATGGTCAGGGTGCTTGTGAGTAACGATGAGGTGGCCCACTGCGTCCCAGCCGAGTCCGACCTCGCCTAGGGCCGCCTCGATCGATCCTTCGCTATCTTCGACCCCGGTGTCGACGATGGCTGCTTCGCCATTCCGGTAGATGATGTATGCGGAGACGAATCCGAGGTTCACCCGTTGCCACTGGTGCCCTGCGGACCGACCCGTGCTCGAGGTGGGTGCAGGAGATGGCGACGACGTTGATGTCGGCTGGTCGCTGGTCGAGGTCGAGCCCGGTTCGCTGGTTGGGGTCGCCTCGTCGGTGGGCTCTTCGGAGCAAGCCGCCACACCAAGGACCATCACGGCCATACCGGCTGTTCCCATGTCTCTCAGCAGCATTCGCCTCGTGACCAAGGCCCGTGTGGTCATCCCTCCAGGCTACGCCACATGGAGATTTGGTCGCGCGTAGGGTGAACCGGCTATGACGACCAAGATCCTCCTCACCGAAGCCGACATGCCGACCCATTGGTACAACATCGTGGCGGACCTGCCCGCGCCTCCCCCGCCGGTGCTTCATCCTGGCACGCACGAGCCGGTGGGGCCCGATGACCTCGCCCCACTCTTCCCGATGGATCTGATCCTCCAGGAGGTCGCCACGGACCGCTTCATCGAGATACCCGAGGCCATCCGCGAGGTCTACAGGATGTGGCGTCCATCTCCCCTCCACCGGGCGCACGGACTGGAGAAGCTGATCGGTGGCCCGGCTCGCATCTACTACAAGTACGAAGGGGTCAGCCCGGTCGGATCGCACAAGCCCAACACGGCGGTGGCGCAGGCCTTCTACAACGCCAAGGCCGGGGTGGAGAAGCTCTCTACCGAGACCGGTGCCGGGCAATGGGGATCCGCGCTTGCCTTCGCCTGTTCCCTGTTCGGCCTCGACTGCGAGGTCTACATGGTGCGCGCCTCCTATGACCAGAAGCCGTATCGCAAGGCCTTGATCGAGACCTACGGCGCAACCATCCATCCTTCACCGTCCACGAACACGAACTACGGGAGGAAGATGTTGGAGGAGGATCCGGATACGCCAGGGAGTCTCGGGATCGCCATCTCCGAGGCCATCGAAGTAGCCGCCACCAACGAGGACGTCAAGTATTCGTTGGGTTCGGTCCTCAACCACGTCCTCCTGCATCAAACGATCATCGGGGAAGAGGCCCTGAAGCAACTGGCTCTCGTCGACGAGACGCCGGATGTAGTCATCGGATGCGCCGGTGGTGGGTCGAACTTCGCCGGCTTGGCCTTCCCCTTCGTCAGGGAGATGATGGCAGGGTCCATGGACCCGGTGATCCGGGCGGTGGAGCCGGCGGCGGCACCGTCGCTGACCAGGGGCAGTTACCAGTTCGACTTTGGCGACACCGGTCAGATGACCCCGCTGGTGAAGATGCACACGTTGGGTCATCCCTTCGTCCCCGCACCGATTCACGCCGGCGGGTTGAGGTATCACGGAATGGCCCCTCTCGTCTCCCATCTCAAGGAGCAGGGCCTGATCGAAGCAACCTCACTGCATCAGACAGAGACCTTCGCCCGGGCCGTCGAGTTCGCCCGCGTTGAGGGGATCGTTCCCGGCCCGGAGCCCACCCATGCCGTGGCGGAGGCGATGAATGAGGCGGAGAAGGCCAAGGAAGCTGGTGAGGAGAAGGTGATCCTGTTCAACCTCAGCGGTCACGGGCATTTCGACATGACCGCCTACCAGGCCCACTTCGCCGGCGAGCTCGAGGATTACGCCCACCCTCAGGACGAGATCGACGCCGCCATGGCGCAAGTGCCGGTGGTCGCGGGCTGACCAATACGTTCTGTGTCGATTTCGGGCCTCTATGCGGCCCGAAATCGACACAGAAGCGTGCTACGAAGGGCAGTCCGGCTCGCCCGGGTGAAGTGATCGGACCAGGAGAAGGAGCGGGTCTGACATGCCGTCGGGGTGCTCCCAAGTGGTTGTCTGGGTTGCGTCCTCGAAGACGTCAGGGACCGGCCCGTCGATGACGGTGCATTGCCAACCGTTGGGCAGGGTTTGCCATCTGCTGAGGTCGGTCTCCTCCATCGGCCAGGGACGAATGTCCTCGAATTCGGGATCGACGAGCCCCTCACCGGCGATGATCCGAACCCGATCCGCCCCGTACGGCTCCGCCGGAGCCTCGGCGGTGAACCGATCGAGAGTCTCGATCAGCTCGAGAAACGCGGCGTTGCGCTCCGAGGGCGACTCCTCGAGCCCGAGGGCGTAGACCCCGTAACTGTGCTCGCCGGTCTCGTCCCAATAGGTGATCACCTCCGTGGAGGCGTCGGCCACCGTGTTCATTGCACTGTCGTCGAGCTCGTCGTCGATGTCGGGGAGACCGATGTCCTCGACCATCGCCAGGATCGCGTTCATCTGGTTGTCGTCGAGGGTCGCCACCATGTACGGCGGCACCAGCCTTCCGGGATACTCCAGCGTCTGGACTCCCTGATAGATGAGGCTGCCGTCACCAAGCAGGGTGTATCGGGGGCCGTTGCTGAGGGCGATCTCCACGGGGAGGAAGCCGCCTTCGGAGACGATCTGCAAGACAGGTTCGTCGTCACCAACGCCCACGGACCCACCACCGCCGCAAGCGGCCATCACGAGCACGATCGAGACGAACATGCCAAGAAGGTTGATTCTCATGGAGCTTTTGATGTGAGCTGAGCCCGAGCGGTTCCACGAATCTCAAAAGGGCTAGGCCGACTCCCAGCTCTGCAGGCCCTCGTCGACCAAGTCGATCGCCCAATCCAGCTCCTCCATCGTGGTGATGAGAGCCGGGATGAAGCGCAGGACGTTCCCGTCAGGTCCGCACTCGATGATGATCAGCTCGTTGTCGAAGGCGTGTGACGCCACGTGTTGGAAGGCCTTGGCATCCGGTGTTCGCGATTCGCGGTCTTCGACGAATTCGACTCCGATCATCAGACCCAGCCCCCGGACATCGCCGATTGTCTCGTGACGGTCGGCCAACTCGTGGAATCTCTCGAAGGCATGAGTGGAGAGCTCACGAGCATGGGGGAGTAGGTCGCCCATGGTGTCGATCACCGCGACGCTGGCCGCGGCTGCTACCGGATTCCCTCCATAGGTGGTTCCGTGCGAGCCTGCCGGCCAAGCATCGATGACCTCTCGGCTGGCCCCGTAGGCGGACAGCGGAAAGCCGTTGGCGATGCCTTTGCCGAGCGCCATGATGTCGGGTTTGGCGTCGAAGTGGTCCGTGGCGAACCACTCGGCGGTGCGACCAAATCCAGTCTGCACTTCGTCGTAGATGAGGAGGATGCCGTGCTCGTTGGCTATCGATCGCAGTTCCTCGAGGAAAGGCGGGGGCGCCGGGTAGTAGCCCCCCTCACCCTGGACCGGCTCGACGAGGAAGGCTGCGATGTTGTTGGGTGAGACAACATGTTTGAACATCATCGCCAGCTCGTGGAGACACATGTCGACTGCCGTCTCGGCCTCGACCCCCCAGCGATACGGGTGAGGAAAGGGAGCCACGAAGACCGAGCCCAGGATGGGGTGATACCCATCCCGATATTTGGCTTTCGATGTCGTGTAGGAGACCGAACCCATCGTCCGACCATGGAACCCACCTCTGAAGGTGATCACGCCCTGCCGTTTGTTGGTGTATTTGGCCAGCTTGACGGTGGCCTCGACGGCCTCGGCACCGGAATTGGCATATCCGAACTTGTCGATGCCCTGCGGCGTGATGTCGCGAAGCCTCTCGGCAGCCTCGACCAGCGACTCGAAGTGGACGATCATGCCGGAGTGGATCAGCTTGTCGAGTTGGTTGCGTGCTGCCGCCACCACCGCGGGGTGACGGTGACCGAGGTTGGTGACTGCGGTTCCGCAGGCGAAGTCTGCCCAGCGGTTTCCGTCGGGATCTGTTATCCAGATCCCGTCAGCCCTATCGGCGTGGATCTTGGTGCTGAAAGCGATTACGGGAGCGAGGACGTCGTTGTGACGTGAGAGAAGGTCGGCCATAGTGGACTCCTTTCCGGCGGCGGGGCGTGTTGTCTCGCCAGCGCGGCTAGGGAGCGGCGAAAACGCCTTGCCTAGCGGCCCTAGGTGTTCGGGCTTGCATCACACAAGCCTAATCACAACCGGACAAATCCAGCTTCTCAGCGATTTGCCCGACCAGCCCTGTAGGTCCGCCCGGTAGTTTTTCGGCCATGCCGTCGTTTCGCTCGAGCCGTGTCGTCGTCGACGACGAGGTTCGACCTGCCTCGGTTCGCTGGGAGAACGGTGTCGTCGTGGCCATCGGTGACGGTCTTGCGGACCATGACTTCGGTGAGTTGGTGGTCTTCCCAGGCCTGGTCGACTCCCACGTCCACGTCAACGAGCCCGGGCGGGCAGGATGGGAGGGCTTCGCTACCGCTACGCGAGCTGCCCACGCCGGTGGCGCGACAACGATCGTCGACATGCCACTGAACTCAGTGCCACCGACGACAACGGTGGAGGCGCTCGATGCCAAACGCCGGGCGGCGGAGCAGCAGTTGGGTGTCGACGTGGCCTTCTGGGGTGGAGTCGTGCCTGGCTCCGCCGACAATGTCCCGGCTCTGGTCGAGTCGGGTGTATGTGGCTTCAAGGTCTTTCTCATCGATTCTGGTGTCCCTGAGTTTCCACCTGTCGATGTTGCGACGCTCGACGGGCTCTCCATCCACCTCCCCATCCTGGTCCACGCCGAAGCGGATGATCTCGTCGGCGAGCCGGGGCCGACCTATGCCGAGTATCTGGCTTCACGACCACCCGAGGCCGAGGCGAAGGCGATCCGTGATGTCGCGGGATTGGACAGCCCCGTCCACATCCTCCATGTCTCCTCGGCCGACGGGGTAGACGCAATCGCAACCAGTCCAGGCGTTACCGGTGAGACCTGTCCCCACTACCTGACCTTCACCGACGAGGAGGTGACAGGGGTCGAATTCAAGTGCGCCCCGCCCATTCGGGGTCGTGAGCACCGTGAGGCACTTTGGGAGGGGCTATTGGCCGGAACGCTCAACATGGTCGTATCTGACCATTCTCCGGCACCACCCGAGTTGAAGCGAGGCGACTTCGCCACGGCGTGGGGAGGTATCTCGTCACTGCAGATACGTGTCCCCGTCGTGTGGACCGGTGCTGCCCGGCGCGGAATCGACTTTGCGATGTTGTCGAGATGGTTGTCGCATGCTCCCGCAGTGTTGGCCGGACTGGACGATCGAAAAGGCTCGATCGCTGTTGGCAAGGAAGCCGACTTCGCAGTCTTCGATCCCGATGGTGAGACTCTGGTGAGAGGGAAAGATCTGAAACACCGGCACCCACTCACGCCATACGAGGGAATGCGTCTCCGAGGCCGTCTGGTCGACACGGTGCTCGGTTCGCCTGCGAGGATGCTGACTCGAAATGATTGATCTCATCTCTGAGCGAGTCGGCGGGCGGATCGTGGCCTGCAACGACGAGTTCTTCGCGTCGGCGGAGAACCTGATCAATGCCGCGGAGCCGGTCTCCAACGACGAGTACACGGACCGGGGAAAGTGGATGGACGGCTGGGAGACCCGCCGTCGGCGTGAGCCCGGTTACGACTGGGTCATCATCAAGCTGGGAGTTCCCGGCAGGGTCCGGCGGGTGATCGTGGACACGTCCTTCTTCACCGGCAACTACCCCGAGCATTTCTCGCTCGAGGCGTCGGGCGTGGGAGACTCCGAACATGCCGAGTGGGTGGAGATCGTCCCGCGGAGCAGGCTGAGCGGCTCATCGGTTACCGATTTCCAGGTCGTTGACCCACATCGTGTGGAGCTGATCCGTTTCAACATCTACCCCGACGGCGGTGTGGCCAGGCTGCGAGTCGAGGGTGATCCGATACCTGCGATGCAGCTGGTTTGCCCTGAGGGAGATGTCGACCTGGCCGACGCCTCGATTGGGGCAGAGGTCATCGATGCCTCGGACCTTCACTACTCGCACCCCACCAACCTGCTACGCCCAACTGAGTCGGAGGGCATGTGGGACGGCTGGGAGACCAGGCGGCGGCGTGACGATGGTCACGACTGGGTGGTTGTCCGGCTCGGCATGCGTGGGGTCGTCGAGCGCCTCATCGTCGACACCACTCATTTCAAGGGAAACGCCCCTGGCTCGATATCCGCCGAGGTGTCGGACAATCCAATGTCGTGGACGACGATCGCCGATCGTGTGCCGGTGGATCCAGACAGGATGAACTTCATCGACATCGCCGGTGCGGTCGGTTCCTACCTCCGCCTGTCGATGCATCCCGATGGCGGTGTTGCTCGGCTCCGGGTCCTCGGGACTCCGGATCGAACCGAAGCGGCGCAGCGGAGGGTGGGATATGTCAACTCGCTGTTCGGCCAGGCCGCCGTCCGGTTCTTCTACTCGGCGTGTTCATCGGCAGCGTGGGTGGATGACATGATTGGCCGGAGGCCCTTCACGACGGCGGCTTCCATTCTCGATGGAGCCGACCTCGTCTTCGGATCGCTCGATGAGCCCGACTGGCTCGAGGCGTTCGCCGGGCATCCCCGAATCGGCGAACGGGGAGACGAGACCGCCAATCAGGAGCAGGCGGGTGCCGCCTCGGCATCCCGGGAGACGATCCGGGAACTGATCGACGTCAACCGGAGATACGAGGACAAGTTCGGATTCACCTTCATCGTCTACGCCACAGGTAGGACTGCCGACGAGATGCTTGCCATCGCCCGGGACCGTCTCGGCAACGACCGGGAGACCGAGATCGCCAATGCCGCAGCGGAGCAGCGGAAGATCACCGCCACCAGGCTGCGTCGCATGTTGTGCCAGGAGGAGTCGTGACAACCCTGAGCACCCACGTCCTCGACACCGCCACCGGGGAGCCCGCTTCCGGCATGGTGGTGCGTCTCGCTCGCTGGGAGTCGGATGGATGGTTGAGTCTCGGTGCGGCCACCACCGACGAGGACGGACGGGTTTCTGCGTTTGGTGATCTCGCCGAGGGTCGCTTTCGGCTCGGCTTCGAGACGGGAGAGTACGGCAACGAGTTCTATCCCTTCGTCCACGTCGTGTTCATCATCGACGGGGAGCGCCCCCACTATCACGTGCCCCTGCTGTTGAGCCCGTACGGATACTCGACGTACCGGGGGAGCTGAGATGCCTTTAGGCCGCAACCGATGGGGAAAGACCGATGTCCGCCTCTCCAAAGTGTTTCGTGGTGGCGGTGCAGGGGACTTTCTCGACGTGACCGTCCAGGTGCTCTTGCAGGGTGACGTTGCCGCCGCGCACACCGAGGGGGACAATTCCGGTCTGTTGCCCACCGATACGATGCGTAACACCGTATATGGGCTGGCCCAGGATCACCTCACCCGTGATCTGGAAGACTTCGGCGAAGTGCTGTGCCGCCACTTTCTCGCCAAACCTGGCGTCGACCAGACGACGGTGACGATCCACGAGAACATCTGGCTGCGCGAGACGGTGAACGGCTTCGTTGGTGGGAGGTCGGAGCGGCGCAAGGCGCGTGTCGCCCGCGGATCGGAGGAGTCGACCTGGGCCGGCATCGAAGGTCTGATGGTGCTGAAGACCTCAGGATCGTCCTTCGAGGGTTTCCCCAAGGACGAGTTCACCACCCTTCCTGAGACTTCCGATCGGCTTCTCGCCACCTCGGTCACCGGGGACTGGAACTACTCGTCTCTCCCGTCAGACACGTCCTCGACCTGGAGCCTGGTGCGTCGGATCTTGGTGGACCGCTTCTTCAACGATTGGTCGGCCTCGGTCCAGCATCAGGGTTATCTGATGGGCGAGGCAGTGCTCGCCGCGGTTCCTGAGATAAGCGAAATCAGCTTCCGTCTCCCCAACCAACACCACCTCCCCTTCGACCTGACTCGGTTTGGGTTGGAGTGGGCGGGCACCGTCTTCCACCCGGTATCGGAACCATACGGCGACATCTACCTGACCGTGACGAGGTAACCACTAACGCTTCTGTGTCGATTGTGGGCCCCTATCTGGCCCGCAATCGACACAGACGTAGATCTGTCGGGGACAGATGGCAGGGTTGAGCGTATGGGGGAAGTCATTGAGCGCATCCTCGACCGCGCCAAGGACCAACACTTCCTCGTCTCGCGGGGCGAGGTGCTCGATCTTGGGGCAACTGAGAAATACGTGAAATACCAGGTAGCTCGGGGCTGGTGGCTGCAAGTTCATCCCGGCGTATATCAGATCGACCGTCGGCCGCTGTCGTGGGAGTCGAAGCTCATGGCGGCGGTATTGGCATGTGGCCCGGGCGCACGGGCATCCCACCGAGCAGCTCTGATGTTGTGGAAGATGGATGGTATCTCCACGGCCCCCGTTGAGGTGACGATGCCATTTGGCAACCTGGCCGTTCCGAGCGGTGTGATCGTTCACCGTAGTCGTCGGCCCACACATCTCGCCGAGAGGTCGGGGGTAGCGGTGTGCGGGCCTGAGCGCACGCTTCTCGAATGTTGTATCTATCTGCCACCGATCGTCATCGGCAAGGCCCTCGACTCTGCCATTCGGCAGAACATCACCACCGTAGACCGGGTGTGGCTGATGCTTGCCAACGAAGGTGGCCGGGGTGTCAAAGGAACCAAGCGGATGCGACATGTCCTCCGGGAGCGTGTCCACGACACCGCCGCAGACAGTGGCTCAGAGTTCGAGTTGTTGTATCTCATGCAAAGGGCCTTACTGCCGAGACCAGAGTTGGGATTCGAGCTGTACCCGGCCGATGGTCGCCGCGTGCCAGATTTCATATGGCCCGATCGCAACAAGGCGGTCGAGGTGGATGGAATCGATGCCCACAGCTCGGCGGACAAACTCGACGACGATCTACAACGTCAGAACCAACTGATGGACCTCGGGCTGGAGATTCGTCGGTTCAGCGCGAGGCGGGTCCGGCGTGATCCAAAAGGTGTGGTCGAACAAATCCGCCAATTCCTGGAAGTCTGACTCACTTCTGTGTCGATTATGGGCCCCTATTGGGCCTCTAATCGACACAGAAGCATTCCTACCCCCGCCGGCCCTCCAGGATGCGGAGGAAGGAGCGGGTTCTCAACTCGTCGATCGTGAGCCCGGTTCGGGTGGTGGCTTCGTCTTCGGTGATGGCGCCGCAGTTGATGGCGCGCAAGAAGTAGTTCAACAGACCCTGGCCGGTGGCGGCGTCGTCGAAGACGTCGCCGACCAGCGTGGCCTTGGCGGCGGACTCGACGAAGTTGGACAGCCGCGCCCCGGCCGCGTCGAGGCCTTCGAGAAAGAAGGAGTACACCGCGGCATACCTCGTCACCAGCTGCGCGGGATGAAGGTCCCACCCCTGGTAGTAGGCATGGGAGAGGGAATGCCGGATGTGGTCGTAGTGGAGCCGCATCGCATCCCGGATCACCTCGGGGTCATCGCCCACAGGCATCACGTTCGTCGCCCCGTCCGAGAGCCAGACTCCTGTCCCGGCGAGACTCACCTGCTGGACATGCCTGGCGAAGTCGCACGCCGGGTGATCCATGGTCTGATAGGCGGCGGTGATACTCAATGAGGCGGTGTAGTCATAGGTGCCGAAGTGGGCTCCCCGCACCCTGCCACCACCGGCCTCGACCCACTTGCGCACCCCAGTAGCCCCATTGACGTCGATGATGGTCTGCGGTGTCTCCACCATCAGCTCGATCGAGATGCGGTCGATGCCCAGCGCCGATTCCAACTCCTCCAAGGCCCCCACGGTCACCTCGACCTGGGCCAGGTCCTGGATCTTGGGCAACGTCACCGTGAACCCCTCAGGAAGCCGGCCGGCCTCCGCGACCAGCCTCGTGATGAAAAGGTCCATGGTCCGCAGCGCTCGTCGGTGTAACTCGCCCGACATCGACTTCACCCGGATCCCGATGAAGGGGGAAAGGGTCCCCCCACCCATCCCGTCGGCCACCTGCTCAGCAGTGCCGATGGCATGCCGATCCTCCTCATCGTCGGCTCGGTGGCCGTACCCGTCTTCAAAGTCGATCCGGTAGTCCTCGATCGGCTCCCTCTCCAGCTTTGCCGCCACCGCGCCATGAACCCGCTCGGCCAACCCTGGATCGAGCCCGAGCACAGAGACCAAATCGCCGGGTTCTGCCGCCCACTGCGAAGCGAACTCGCGCGCCAGCTCGCCGAGCCTAGTGACGGTGTTCGAGCTGAAGAGTTGGGCGCCGCCGTAGAGGGTGTGCACCGGCTGACGGTCCGGCCCCTCGCCAGGGAGCTGCTCAGCGATTCGAGCCGAAGCTTGCTGCAAACGCTGCGACCATTCGTTCAGAGAGTCCGTGCTGAGTGTCATGTCCTCGACTCTATGGACACGGTTAGCTTGATGACGATGTCGACGCTCCTCATACGCAACGCACACATGGTGGTGACGATGGACGGTCGGGAGATCCCTCACGGCGGCATCTACGCCCGCGACGGATGGATTGAGAACGTCGACGACACTGCAGACATCCCGGCCACGGCAGACGAGGTGATCGACCTGACCGGCCACATCGTCCTTCCCGGTCTGGTCAACACCCATCACCATCTCTACCAGACGTTGACCCGGGCTTTTCCCGGCGCCCAAAACGTCGGGCTTTTCGACTGGCTGCGCACGCTCTATCCGATTTGGGCGCGGATGACCCCCGACCATGTCAGCGCATCGACGAGGCTGGGTCTCGTCGAATTGGCCCTTTCGGGAGCGACCACCGTCTTCGATCATCAGTATCTGTGGCCCAATGGCTCCCGGATCGATGACCAGTTCGAGGGCGCAGACGGGCTGAATCTCAGGTTCCACGCCTCCCGGGGCTCGATGAGTCTCGGCGAATCCGAAGGGGGGTTGCCTCCAGACTCGGTGGTCGAGGACCACGACCCCATCCTCGAAGACACCAGACGTGCAATCTCGGTCCATCATGAGCCCGAACGCGGTGCCATGCGACGGGTCGTCGTGTCTCCATGCTCGCCGTTCACCGTCACCCCGGAGCTGATGAGAGACTCCTCAGCCCTTGCCCGGGGGGCCCGAGTGAGACTTCACACCCATCTCGCCGAGACCGAAGACGAGGAAGAGTTCTGCCTAAAGAGGTTCGGACACCGACCGGTGGCCTACATGGAGACACTCGACTGGACCGGTCCCGACGTCTGGTACGCCCATTCGGTTCACGTCGGTGACGACGAGGTGCAGAGGATGGGGGAGGCCGGGACGGGGATCGCCCACTGCCCGACATCGAATATGCGACTCGCCTCCGGTCTCGCTCCCATCCGCCCTTATCTCGACGCCGGAGTCCCCATTGGCCTCGGTGTCGACGGTTCCGCCTCCAACGACAGCTCGAACATGCTTGCTGAGGTACGACAGGCTCTCCTGCTCAATCGTCTCGCCGTCTCCCCGGGGATTGGAAGCGGAGCTCAGCTGACTGCCCGGAAGGCCCTGGAATTGGCCACCGTGGGCGGCGCCCGCGTCCTTGGTCGAGATGACATCGGGGTACTCGCCCCCGGCTACGCGGCGGACATCATCGCCATCGACCTGAACCGGGTGGAGTTCGCGGGAGCGCTGCACGATCCGGTTGCCGCGACCGTTCTCTGCGCTCCATCTCGGGTCGATCACTCCTGGGTGGCGGGACGGCCTCTCGTCCAGGACGGATACGTGGTGGGCGTCGACCAGCCGGGGCTGATCGAGCGGCACAACCGGTTGGCCTGGGACCTGGCCGGGTAGCTTCAGGTCGTGGAATTCCATCACCCGACCAGTCTCGACGACGCCCTGGCGGCGGTGGCCGAAGGTGCCCAACCGCTCGCCGGCGGAACCGACCTCATGGTCGAGACCAACTTTGGCCATATCCGCCCCGACCACGTCGTCGGGCTCCGCAGGGTCGCCGAGCTCAAGGAGTGGGGTGATGGCCGGATCGGCAGCGGTGTCACCTGGAGACGACTGGAGCGGGACGGTCCGCGTGCTCTCGCTCAGGCGGCGCGCACGGTTGGATCACCCCAGATCAGGAATGCGGGGACGATTGGGGGCAATCTCGGGACCGCCAGCCCCGCCGGCGACGGGCACCCATTCCTGGTTGCAGTCGACGCCACCGTCGAGCTGACATCTCGGTCAGGAGCCCGTGAGATCGGATGGCGTGAGTTCTTCACGGGAGTCAAGAAGACAGCTCGTTCCGACGACGAACTGATCACCGCGGTCCGTCTCCCCGCTGACCTCCCCGAGCGTCAGGAGTTCGCCAAGATCGGCGTGCGCAACGCCATGGTCATCGCCACAGTTTGTGCGGTGGTGACGAGACGCGAGGACAGCTCCACCACGGTTGGGCTGGGCTCTGTTGGTCCCACCCCGCTCCGAGCGAGCATGGCTGAGGAGATGATCTCGTCGATCGCCCGGCCCACCGAATCGGATCTCGACGAGTTCCAACGTCTGGTTGGCGAAGAGGTCACCCCGATCACAGACCATCGCTCCACCGAGGCCTACCGGAGACACGCCGCCGGCGTCCTCTGTAGGCGTCTGCTCGAAAGATGCCTGCGGTGATCGTCACTTTCACCCTCAATGGGGAGCCTGCCAATTGCCGGGTGGAGCGACCCCTCAGCCTGCTCGACTTGCTTCACGATGAGCTCGACCTCCCTGGGTCGAAAAGTGCTTGTGAACAGGGTGAGTGCGGGTCGTGTTCGGTGATTCTGGACGGGGAGCTGGTCTGCTCGTGTCTGGTGATGGCCGCTGACGTGGAGGGATCTCAGGTGGCCACGGTTGAAGGTGTTGCCGCCGGCGGTGTCCTGAACGGAGTGCAACGGGCGATGCACGAGGCAGGTGCGGTGCAATGCGGTTTCTGCACTCCCGGGATCGTGGTTACCGCCACCGAGCTGTTCGAGAAGAACCCGAGCCCGGACACGAAGGAGATCAAAGAGGCCCTGGCAGGAAACATCTGCCGCTGCACGGGATATGGGGCCATCGTGCGCGCCCTTGAGAGCCTGGCAGGCCGGCAATGACGACGCGGACCACGACAGGGCCGTCCCGAGTCGCCGGCGGTATTGGCGAGTCTCCCCTACGTCCCGACGGAGTTCCCAAGCTCAAAGGCGAATTCGAATATGCCTCCGATCTCGTCTCCGACGGAATGCTCTGGGGCGCCACCACCCGGAGCCCACATGCCCACGCCCGGATCGTCTCGATCGACATCGCTCCGGCACTGGCCATCGGCGGGGTTCATGCGGTGCTGACCGCCGCCGACGTGCCCGGCCGGGGGGTCTTCGGGCTCGAGCACCCCGACCAGCCCGTACTCGCCGGTGAGCTGGTCCGCTACTGGGGCGAGCCGGTGGCGATCGTCGCCGCCGAGGACGAGGACGCCGCACGGCGCGCCGCTGCCGCGGTGTTAGTCGAATACGAGGTGCTCGAACCATTCGTCGACCCCGAAGAGGCCGACCAGGCCGACGCCGTGTTTCGTCGGATGAAGGTCCGGCGCGGCGATCAAGAGTCCAGTGGCTCAGTCGTCGTCGAGGGTTTTTACGAGGTTGGAATGCAGGACCAAGCCCCTCTAGGTCCCGAAGCCGGCCTTGCTGTACCCGACGGCCAAGGCGGCGTCGATCTCTATGCCACCAGCCAGTTCGTTCATGTCGACCGGGAGCAGGTCGTGGCCAGCCTCGGTCTTCGATCCGACCAGGTGAGATCACATCCGGCCGGGATCGGAGGAGCGTTCGGTGCCCGAGAGGACGTCAACCTCCACATCCATCTCTGCATGCTCGCCCTCTACACCAGCAAGCCGGTGAAGATGGTCTATGACCGCTCCGAATCGTTCGCCGGTCACGTCCACCGTCATCCCGCGCGGATGTGGTACCGGCACGAGGCGGACGACGAGGGACGCCTCGTCAGGGTCGAGGCGAGAATCCTCATCGACGGTGGTGCATACGCCTCGACCACTTCCGCGGTGCTTGCCAACGCCTGCTACTTCGCGGTCGGTCCCTATCGATGTGATTCGGTGCAGATCGATGGTGCCGGAACCCGCACCAACAACCCACCTTGTGGGGCCATGCGTGGTTTCGGGGCAGTCCAGGTGTGCGTGGCCTACGAAGCGCAGATGGACAAGCTGGCGGCAGCCCTCGGGCTCGACCCCCTCGACATCAGACGTCGCAATGCCCTGGCCACCGGTGACGTGCTGGCCACGACGGGTCAGCTGATCGAGACACCCCTCCCGGTGGTCGACATCATCGACTCCCTGGCGGCGATGCCAATCACCGCATCGGAGAGCTCCCCACTGCCCGGGGGTAGCGGGCTCACCACCGAGTCCCATCACGTGAAGCGCGGCATCGGCTATGCCCTCGGGCTGAAGAATCTGGGTTTCTCGGAGGGTTTCGACGACTATGCCCAGGCCCGGGTGCGGCTCACCGACGAGGGGGTCGTGGTCGAGACCGCAGCCATCGAAGTCGGTCAGGGTCTGGTCACGGTATTGGCTCAGCTCGCTCGTTCCGGTCTGGGGATCAGCGAGGCCCGGGTTCGTCATGTCGACACGTCCCGGATCGACGCTGCCGGGTCCACATCGGCTTCACGTCAGACACAGCTCTCGGGTGGCGCCACCCTGCAAGCGGCGAAGCGGCTCCGAGAGCGCATCCTCGCCCATCACAACGGCGATGACCTCGCCGACGAGGGTGTTTCGCGCCGTGGTGAAGTGATCGTGCCCATGGCGGTCCTTGCCGGTGAGGACTGGGAGGAGACGGTCACCTTCCGGCACCCGGCGACTCAATCGCCAGATGATGAGGGCCAGGGCGCTGTCCACGCCGACTTCGCCGTTGCCGGCCATCGTGCTGTCGTCGACGTCGACTCCGAGCTCGGTCTCGTGAGTGTCATCCGTGTCGATACCGCCCAGGACGTCGGAAAAGCTCTCAACCCCCAGTCGGTGCGGGGACAGATCGAGGGCGGCATACTCCAGGGAGTCGGTCTGGCCATCATGGAAGAGCTGGTGATGGATGGCGGAGTCATCAAGAACCCGAACTTCACCGATTATCTGCTGCCCACCATCCTCGATGCGCCCGACGTCGAAGCGCTGCTCATCGAACAAGATGGCTCGTGGGGACCGTTTGGGGCGAAAGGGGTCGGTGAGCCGCCGACCATCTCATCGACCTCGGCCGTGCTCGCCGCCATCAGGGACGCCACCGGCAAGGAAATCAACCGGGCGCCGGTGCGGCCTCAAGACATCGCGCTCTAACTCAGTGCAGGCGCGTCCTGATTCATCGCGAGCCGACGATCGGGGTTAGCGTCAGTGGATGGAAGAGTTCATCCGAAGGCTGCCGAAGGCTGAGCTGCACGTCCACATCGAGGGAACCCTCGAGCCAACGATGATGTTCGAGTTGGCGGAGCGAAACGGCTACGAGCTTTCTTACCCCGATGTCGCTTCCGTTGCAGGTGCGTACAGGTTCAGGAATCTGCAGTCGTTTCTGGATATCTACTACCAGGGGGCCGCGGTCCTCCAGACTCCCGAGGACTTCTACGAGCTGCTCACCGCCTACTTCGATCGTGCAGCAGCCGACGGGGTCCGACATGCAGAGATCTTCTTCGACCCACAAACCCACACCGAGCGCGGTGTCGGATTCGAAGTCTTCATGGACGGCTTCCGCTCGGGGATGGCAGACGCCAGATCGCGCCACGGGATCACCTCAGACCTGATCCTGTGCTTCCTCCGCCATCTCGGCGGTGAAGCAGCCTTGGGGACGATCCGGGAGGCCGAGCCACATCTCGAGGGAGTGATCGCAGTGGGGTTGGACTCGTCCGAGGTCGGTTACCCACCAGAGCTATACGCCGATGCGTACGCACATGCACGAGGGCTGGGGTTGGGCGCGGTAGCCCATGGCGGCGAGGAGGGCCCGCCGCAGTATGTGACGGGAGCTCTCGACGTGCTGGGTGTCGAACGCATCGATCACGGGGTGCGCAGTCTCGAGGATCCGGATTTGGTGGAGCGTCTCCGTCGCGACCGGATACCCCTCACTGTTTGTCCGTTGTCAAACGTGGCGCTTCGTGTTGTCGACCGTGTCGCCGATCATCCTTTGCCAGAGATGATGGAGGCCGACCTCCTGGTCAGTGTGAACTCGGATGACCCTGCCTTCTTCGGTGGCTATGTCGGGGAGAACTATTTCGCCCTGGCCGACGATCTCGGCTTCGGCGAGCAGAGACTGGCGATTCTTGCCGCCAACTCCATCGAGTCCTCATTCCTCGAGGACGACCGCAAGAAGGAGCTCCTCGCCGAGATCGAAAGCGTGGAGCCGTAGGCGCCCTACTTAGGCGAACCCAGGGTTGCAGACACCGCTCAGCGAAGTCTGAAACCCTGGGTTCGCGGAGGCGGCTCGTTACCGGGGCATGAGGGCCAGCTGTCTCGACAGTGCTACCGGACGACCCTCCTCGTCCCAGAGCTCGCCGTCTTCTTCCAACATCCCGCTTGTGACGAACCGGGTGGAGAAGCGGCAGGCGAGCCATCCTCGAGGCGCCGGGTTTCTCACCTGGACGGCCAAATTGATCGTTGGGGTCCAGCCCACAGGCAGGTTGGAGTTGAAGATCGCCGGTGGGAATGCGTCGGCGGCCAGCACCACGGCGTGTGGATCCAGGTCCTCATCGTCCCGGAGACGGAACCAGCCACGCATCACCGGGTGCCCGCTCTTCTCGCCATACATGGGCCTCGCATCGTCAGGATGGACCCTGATCTCGACCTTTCCGCTGAAAGGAGGCGGCAGCGGAGCCGATTCCGCGGGCTCGGCGAGGACACACTCCTCAGGAGGTGGCAGATCTGGGGGCTCACCAACGATCAGGTCACCCTCGAAGCCTTCCATGCCAGGGTCAGCGAGCACCGCCGTGACCGTAAGGAGCTGCCGGTCGCCGCGTGACAACTTGGCCCGCAACATGCTCATGCTCCGGCCCTCTTTCAGGGTGGCCACATCGATCGAGACCGGTCCTGCGCTGGTCGGGTTCAGGTAGTGCCCGGTCGTCGATATGAGAAGCCGCCCTCCCGACTCGACTTCCATCGCCCTGGTGACAATCGCCATGAGATAACCACCATTGGACACACCGAATATGTCCCAACCTTCCCTGACCTCGGCGGTCCAGGTGCCAGGGCTGCCCTTGATCGCGCTCGCCTCGCGGAAGCTCAAAGCAGGACAACCCCGTCCCGGTCGGTCACAACGCCAACTGCGATCGGGTCATGCAGCGAAACCACACCCGACACGGCAGCCACGGCCTCGGGATCGACCACCAGGCAGAAGCCGATACCCAGGTTGAAGGTCCGACGCATCTCCTCCTCGGGGACGCCGCGCTCGGTGATCATCTCGAACACGTCGGGGCGATCCCAGGCATCCGTGTCGATCTCGGCACCCAGACCTTCGGGGAGGGAACGGGACAGGTTGGCGGCGAGGCCGCCACCTGTGACGTGGGCGGCGGCGTGCACTCCACCTGTGGCAACCGCGTCGAGAACAGCCGGCGAGTAGATCACGGAAGGTTCCAGCAGCATGTCGGCGTGATCCACGATCTCGTCTCCGAGAATCGCCCTGATCAGCGAGAAGCCGTTGGAGCGCAGATTCGGGGATCGGAGACCGATGACGACATCACCCCGCTTGACCCGGCCCGGGTCGAGGATCTCGGCGGATTCCGCCACTCCCATGGCCGCACCCGCCAGGTCGATTGCGTCGATACCCATCACGCCGGGATGCTCCGCCGTTTCTCCGCCCAGCAACGGACAGCCCGCTTGGAGGCAAGCCGTGGCGACTGATTCGACGATTGCCCTATCACGGGATGGCTTCAACGCTCCCACGGCCAGGTAGTCGACGAAACCAAGCGGCTGGGCCCCCACCGCGGCCAGGTCGTCCACGCACATCGCCACCAGATCGAACCCCACCCCGTCCCACTGGTCGGCGCGTCGTGCCACCTCCAGCTTCGTCCCCACCCCGTCGGTCGACATCATCAACACGGGATCGTCCATGCCGTCGGGCATGCGGACTCCGGCGGCGAACCCGCCGAAACCGCCAACGACCCCGGTCTTCCAGGTGCTGGTGACCGCTTCGGCTATCGAGTCGGTGTGTCGGTCGGCCGCCTCGAGATCGACCCCCGCTTGTCGATACGACCTCACTCTTGGTGGCCCGGCGCCCATGTACTGACGGCCTCTCTCCGGCCCTCGACCCGCCTCGCCGCGTCGAAAATACTAGCCGCACCTTCCGGGTGCGACAGCGCTTCACCCCTTGCCAGGTGACGCCGATGACTCGGGGCCACGCTCCCCCTACCTGAGCGACAGGCCACTAGGAGCGTTCCAAGTGGAATTTGTCTGAGGTCTCGGGCACTGTCGTCGGGTAGCTGCCGCTGAGACACGCGGTGCAGAACCCGGCGTCGGCGACACCGGTGGCCTCGAGGAGCCCGTCGAGGGAGAGATACCCGAGCGAGTCAGCACCGAGGTGCTTTCTGATCTCGTCGACATCCATGTGTGCCGCGATGAGAGTTGACCGGTCCGATGTGTCCATTCCGTAGTAACACGGCCAGCGATAGGGCGGTGAGGACACCCGGAGGTGAACCTCCCGTGCCCCGGCGTCCCGAACCATGGCCACCAATTGTCTGGTTGTCGACCCGCGGACTATCGAATCGTCGACCAACACCACCCGCCGGTCTTCGAGAGTCTCAGGGATCGGGTTGAGCTTGAGGCGGATACCTTGGTCACGAAGGAGTTGGGTGGGCTCGATGAAGGTCCTTCCCACATATCGGTTCTTGACCAGGCCGTCGGTGTAAGGAATGCCGCTGGCCGTGGCAAAGCCCTGAGCAGCCGGGATCCCCGACTCGGGCACCGGGACGACGACGTCGGCATCAGCAGGGTGCTCTTCGGAGAGAATCCGCCCCATCTCTTGACGGGCGCCCTGTATCGACCGGCCGTACATGTGGGTGTCGGGACGGGCGAAATATACGAACTCGAAGACACAGAGCCCCGGGTTGATGTCTCCAAACGGGTAGTACGACTTGGGCCCTCCGGCGTCGATGACGACCATTTCCCCCGGCGACACCTCGCGGACGAAGGTGGCACCGACCATGTCGAGGGCCGAGGATTCCGAAGCCAGGACCCAGCCACCCTCCTTGATCGACCCAAGACAGAGAGGGCGGAAGCCATGGGGATCGCGCAGGCCGACAATGCGACCCTGATCCATGATCACCAGGGAAAAGGCTCCTTGCCAGGTGGGAGCGACCTTCATCAGCGCCAGTTCGAGACCGCGAGCGTCGGAGCGGTTGTCGTCGATGGCCCGGGCCAGACCTTCGGCCATCAGATCAGAGTCGGTGGTGGCACCTCGAATCCCCAAGGATCGCGCCAATTCCTCGGTGTTGGTCAGATTGCCGTTATGTCCTAGCGCAACCGACGTATGGCCCACCTGTCGATGGGCGGGCTGAGCGTTCGCCCAATTGTTGGAGCCGGTCGTCGAATATCGGGTGTGTCCGATTCCCAGCAGCCCGTCGAGACCCGCCAGGGTCGGTTCGTCGAACACCTGATTGACGAGACCCAAGTCCTTGAAGACCGTGACGGTCTCACCGTCGGATGTGGCAATACCGGCAGACTCCTGACCGCGGTGTTGCAGAGCGAAGAGGCCGAAGTAGAGAAGGTGAGACACCCGCTGCGTGGTCGAGTAGGCGGCTATTACCCCGCACGCCTCGCGGGGCCCATTCTGAAACGAAACACTGGCCTCCTCGGGCACACGGCGATGGTAGAGCAGCACTGGCACAGTTCACAGTTCCGCCGCCGACTTTCAGTCGAGAATTTCGCGATACGCCGCGGCCAACTCGAGATAGTGATCGACACCTTCGTCGGCACGGGTGATCTCGCCGTCGGTGAGCTCTCGCACGGGGCTGGCGGGGATGCCCATTGCCAGGGTCCACGGCGGGATCGTCTTGCCCTCCGTCAGCACCGATCCGGCCGCCAGCCAGGCTCCCTCGCCGATCGTGGACCCGTTCAGCACTCGGGCCCCAATGCCCACCAATGCCCGACTGCCGACACTCGCTCCGTGGATCACGGCGCTGTGCCCGATGGTCACCCGCTCACCAACCAGACAGGGAACTCCCTCGTCGCAGTGGAAAACCGAGTTGTCCTGGATGTTGGACTTGGCGCCGATCTCGATGCGGTCGAGCTCGCCTCGGATCACGGCTCCGAACAGGACGAAGACGTCGGCGGCGATCGTGACGTCACCGAAGATCCACGCCCCCGGCGCAATCAGGGCGGTGGGATGAATTCTCGGCTCCGGGACGAACGGCTTCTTCAACTGACAGCCGCCTCCGCGACCGAAGCGATGCGCTCTCTGATCGTGGAAGCCCGGGTCCATCCCCGTGCCAGAAGGGCGAGACGGCCGTCCTCCAGCTCTCCGACCAGGGTGGGGAATCCGCTGATCCCCCAGTTGCGGGAGCGGGAAAAATCTTCCCAAGCACGCTTTTTGGCGTCTTCGGTCGCCAACGTGTCGGCGAACGCCCGGCGGTCGATGTCGTAGCTCTCGGCGAGCGCGGATAGAACGTCGAAGTCGGTGACGTCCTCCCCCTTACCGTAGAACGCCAGTTGCACATCGGTGAAATAGTCGAGGGTCGCGGTCGGATTCATCTCACGCATCTGGGTCACCGCGATGGCGGCCGGCTCGGTGTCGTACACCCAACCGTCCCGTCGCTGCAGGAATTCGGTATCGAACGGTTGTCCGGTGCGCTCGGCGATCTCCACCCAATGGCGACCGAGGAAATCCGCCATTCGGTCGTCGAGCACCTGTGCCATGGGCCCCGGGCGAAGTCCTCCGACGACGACTTCAACAGGGAGATCCTCGGCCAGGGATTCGATCTCAGGAGCGAATCCCCAACACCATGAGCACATGGGGTCGCCGACGTAGACGAGCCCGCTGATTCTGTCACCCATATATGGCAACCTTATGCGAGACGCTGATGACAGAGGTCAACAACGCCATCGAACAGTCATTCCGGGAGTCCTACGCGTTGGTCGTGGCCAGCCTGTCACGCCAGTTGCGAGACATCGACCTGGCCGAGGAGGCGATCCAGGATGCTTTCGCCGAGGCGATGCGGACGTGGCCCGATAGCGGGATCCCGATCAACCCGGGAGGCTGGATAGCTGCTGTGTCCCGTCGTCGCGCCATCGACCGGATCCGACGCGAGAAGACCTACGCAAGAAAAAGGGATCTGCTTGCCAGCCTCGAGAAGGTAGAAGCCGAGCGGCCTCCGATGTTCGGCCCTGCGATCCCCGACGACAGGCTGCAGATGATCTTTGCTTGCTGTCACCCGGCCCTGGACACCGACAAACAGGTGGCTCTGACACTGCGGACTTTGGGTGGCCTCACCACCCGGGAGATAGCCGACGCCTTCTTGGTGAGCGAAGCCACCATGGCCCAGCGTCTGGTCCGGGCCAAGGCGAAGATTCGGGACGCGGGGATCCCTTTTGCCGTGCCCTCCCACGACGAAGTCGCCGAACGCCTCGAAGCCGTCCTCTCGGTCATCTATCTGATCTTCAACGAGGGCTACTTCGCCTCATCGGGCGATAGCCTGATTCGCGATGAGCTGACTTCCTCCGCCATCGAACTGGGAAGGATGCTCAAGCGATCGCTCTCCGGGTCAACGGAGTGCCAGGGGCTGTTGGCGCTCATGCTGCTCCAACACTCACGAAGGGCCGTTCGGACCGACACGCACGGAGACCTGGTGCTTCTCGAGGATCAGGACCGCAGCCATTGGGATCACGGGGAGATCGAAGAAGGCCTGGCCATGGCTTCCGGTCTCGAGGTTGGCGGAGGACCCTATGCCATCCAGGCGGCGATTGCGGCCTGCCATTCCTCTGCCGGCTCGTGGGACGAGACCGACTGGAACCGCATTGTCAGCCTCTACGACCGACTCTGGCCATTGACGCGGTCTCCGATTGTGGCTCTCAATAGGGCAGTGGCCGTCGCTCAGGCGCACGGGGCGCAGGCAGGGTTGGAAGCCCTGTGCGGTGTCGATCTCGACGGTTACCACGTCTTCCACGCCACGAAGGGCGAGTTGCTGCGGCGTTCTGGGGACATTGAGGCTGCGCGTCATGAGTATCAGCGCTCTCTCGATCTGATCACCAATGTGGCGGAGCGTCGGCTCGTGCAAACCCGACTCGAGTCGCTCTCGGCTTGACGCCTTCACCCGTATGCCGATTGGGCATGGTCCAACGCCTCAGGGGTGTCGACGCTGAACCAGGAGCGACCGTCTTCTCCCCAGGCACGCCACTCGTGAGGCGTAACCGGTCGGAAAGACACTCTGTCGAGCAGTGTCTGTATCGAACCTCCGGCCGCTGCCTCTTCCATGGCGGCGTCGGAAATCGCTTTGGGGTAGATGGCACAGGTGACCTGTCGAACACCGGTCTCGTCGACGGGGACGACCGGCAGCGCGGACTCGATGGCGACCAGGTCCCGGAGGAAACCGGGTCTCACGAAGGGGTGGTCGACGGCGACGAGGACCACGCGATCGGTGGAGGTCCGGGCCAGGGCCGTGGCAATCCCGGCCAGCGGCCCTTGGGCATGAACTGAATCCGGCCAGCACTCCCATCCATTCCTGTCTCGGCCGAGGAGAACGATGCGGTCCGCAACCGTGGTCAGCGCGTTGGTCACCTTCTGGAGCATGGTCGAACCCGATACCACCACGTCTGCTTTGTCCCGGCCCATTCGGGTGCTCTGTCCCCCGGTGAGGATCGCGCCAAGAGGTTTCGTCACTGAACCACGAGGCTACGACATCGACGGTGTGCTCGCGACTAGGGAGGTGCGGGCGTTGGAGAGCAAGGCGTGTCGCTCAGCGTGATGTGGAGTCGCGTGACGCATTGCTCGCGAGCAACCGGCTCAATCACCCAAGGCGACACCGAGATGGCGGGCGGTTTCGATCCAGGGGTGGTCCAGCGGCACCGACTTCGTTCGGCCGGCGATCTTTTTCAAGGGGACTGCTTCGGTTGACTCGCCGCGAGCGGCGACCAGGACACCATGTACGCCCTCGGCGATGTAGTCGGCGCAGGCGGTGCCGAGTCGCGTCGCCAGGAGACGGTCAGCCGGTGTTGGGGTTCCCCCTCTCTGCACATGTCCGAGGATGGTGATCCTGGACTCGAGCCCGGTGAGCCCGGCCAGTGTCGAGCCCAACTGGACGGTGCCACCAGAGCGGGTAGCTTCGAGCTCTCTCAGCTTCTTCTTGATCGCCTTGCGCTCCGGTATGCCCGCTGCCTCCATCTGCGCCGACATCGAATTGCGGATTGCGGCGTCCTTTTTCGAGATGGCCCCCTCTGCCACGGCAACAATCGAGAAGGTGGAACCCGCCGCCCGTCTCGTAGAGATCGACGAGGCAACGGCCTCGACGTCATAGGGGATCTCCGGCATCAGGATCACGTCGGCGCCGCCGGCCAGGCCCGCTCCCAATGCGAGCCAACCCACGCTGTGCCCCATCAGTTCCACCACCATGATCCGATGATGGGAGTGTGCGGTGGAGTGGAGCCGGTCGATGGCCTCGGTGGCGATGTACATAGCCGTGTCGAAGCCGAAGGTGGTATCTGTGCCCAGGACATCGTTGTCGATGGTCTTGGGCAGGGCCAGCACAGGGACGCCGACGTCGGCGAGTTTCAGGGCGTTGCGGACGGTGCCGCCCCCGCCGAGGCACACCAGGGCGTCGAGCTCGTGGTCTTCGACCACCTTTCTCATCGTCTCACGGCCGTCGACTCGCTTGCCATCCTCGACATCCACTTTGTCGACTTTGACCCGTGATGTGCCGAGAATAGTCCCGCCTCGAGTGAGGATCCCGGACAGGTCGTCAGAGTCGAGACGCTCGTAGCGGTTTTGCATTAGACCGATGAACCCGTCTTTGAACCCTAAGACTTCCATGCCATGAGCCCGCTGCGCTGCCTTCCCAACCGCCCTGATGGCTGCGTTCAGACCCGGGCTGTCACCGCCTGCGGTGAGGATTCCAATGGTTCCGGGCACCCGGCGATGGTATCGGCTCGACTGCGTTCTCCCGAATGAAACGCTCAAACTCCCAAATATGGGAGGCACAGCATTAGGAACGCGTTAGGCGAGGGCCCGTTGCAGGGCGTGGTGCCAGGTGTCGGCGCAGAGGTTCAGGGGTGTTGCCGCCCCGTTGATCACGATGTCCCCGCCGCCGATCATGCCGATGCGACGGGAGATGTCGGCCGGCAGTTCGAGAGTGCCGGGCTCGGCGACCACGAGGAGGCGGTGGGGGTCCTCGGAGAACGGATTCTGGGTTTCCACCCTGGCGCCGAACCCTGAAGCGATGCAGATCTCGGCGAGGGCAACCGCGAGCCCACCGTCGGAGATGTCGTGAAGCACAGGAGTAGCGTGGGCGAGCTCTGCGGCGAGCTCGATGACTCTCGTGGCGACGTGGGCATCTGGAGCAGTTGGCAGCCCCTGGAGCCTCCCTCGAATGCGTTGCACCGTGGAGCCGGCGAGATTGGCAGTGGCCTCGGGGCCGACCTCCCAGATCTCCATGCCTTCTGTAGCCCGACTCAGTCTCGGTGGGACGGCAGGCATCGGATCGGCGAGACCGAGGAGACCGACCACGGGGGTGGGGTGGATGTCCACACCGTCGGTCTCGTTGTAGAAGGAAACGTTGCCGCCAACCACCGGGACGCCTAGCGCCTCACAGGCCTCCGACATCCCCTCCACCACCTCTTTGAACTGCCACATCACCTCGGGTTTCTCAGGGTTGCCGAAGTTCAGGTTGTCCACCACGGCCAGGGGTCGCGCCCCGGTGACGGCCACGTTGAGGGCGGCCTCGTAGACGAGCCGAGCCGAGCCGCCACGAGGGTCGAGATAACAGAGCCTGCCATTGCCGTCCGTCGAAACCGCGAGCGCCTTTCCGGTGCCTTTGATACGGAGCAGGTTCCCATCCGACCCCGGGCCCACCACCGTGTTGAGGAAGAGCATGTGGTCGTACTGGGTGTGGACCCAATCCGAGGAGCCCACTGCCGGATCACCCAGGAGCCGAAGGAGGGTGTCGGCAATCTCGGTGACAGAATCCGCTGCCGATTGCGCCTGCAACTCGTCGAGCCACCCCGGGCGTGCCGATGGACGGTCATAGAGGGGGGCATCGTCCGCCAGCGAAGCCGCCGGCACCTCGGCGACGACCGAGCCATGGTGCCTGATCGTGAGCGTGTTCCCGGCTTTCACCTCGCCGACCACCGCCGAGTCGATCTCCCATTTTTCGGCCACTGCGAGGACGGCACCGATGTTGTCGGGCGCAACGAACGCCATCATCCGCTCCTGAGATTCCGACATCAACAGCTCGGGGGCGGTCATCTCCATCTCCCTGGTGTGCACCGCATCGAGATCGACATCCATTCCAACCCCGGCGCGACCCGCCGGTTCCGATGTGGCGCAGGACAACCCGGCCGCCCCCAAATCCTGGACACCCACGACGAGGCCACGTTCGTAGAGCTCGAGACAGGCCTCGATCAGCTTCTTCTCCTCAAAGGGGTCACCCACCTGGACCGCGGGACGCTTTTCTCCGGACTCGTCGTCGAAAGAAGCCGAAGCGAGCACGCTGGCGCCTCCAATCCCGTCCCGACCCGTGGCTTTGCCGAGGAGGATCGCCACCGATCCGGGTTCTCCAGCGCTTCCCAGCACCAATTGATCCCGGCGCAGCAGCCCCAGGCACATGACGTTGACCAGGGGATTGCCGGTGTAGCAATCATCGAACTCGATCTCGCCACCCACGGTGGGGACACCCACCGCGTTGCCGTAGCCGGCGATCCCGGACACCACGCCCTTGAACAGATACCGGTTCTTGGGCTCGTCGAGAGGCCCGAATCTGATCTGATCCCAGAGGGCGATGGGTCGCGCCCCCATGGTGAACACGTCGCGGAGGATTCCGCCTACGCCTGTGGCCGCTCCCTGATAGGGCTCGACGAACGAAGGATGGTTGTGGCTCTCGATTCGCAGGGCGGCCAACCAGCCATCACCAATGTCGACGACCCCGGCGTTCTCGCCCGGGCCGACGACGACCCATGGAGCTTCGGTGGGGAATCGGCTCAAGTGCTTTCGGGACGACTTGTAAGAGCAATGCTCGGACCACATCACCGAGTACATGGCCAGCTCGGCGGGCCGCGGGTCGCGTTCGAGAATGTCGACCACCGATTGGTACTCGTCATCGGTCATACCCAGCTGGCGGTGGACCGGCTCCTCGGTGGTGGTCATGCCGGGACGAGCGCGTTGAGAAAGCTCTCCAGGAGAACCTGACCGTCGGTCGAACCGAGCAGTTCGTCGGTGGCTCGCTCCGGGTGGGGCATGACACCCACGACGTTGCCGGCCGCGTTGGCCACGGCGGCGGCACGACCTTGGGATCCGTTGGGGTCGCCCACATATTGGAGAACCACCCGTCCGGCTCGTGAAGGGTCGACCCAGCTTCCCTCGTATGAGTTGAGCGGGATGCGGAGCCGCTGCCCGGGCTCGGCGGAGCGGGTGAGGATGGAGTTGGTGTCGACCACCTCGACTTCCTCGAACCGGCAGATGAACGAGAAGTCGCGGTTGGCGATGTGGGCCCCCGGAATCAGGCCAGACTCGCAGAGAATCTGCCAGCCATTGCAGATGCCGAGGACGGGCGCGCCCACCGCAGCCATTCGCGCCACCTCTCTCATCGCCGGGGAGAACCGGGCGATGGCCCCGGTGCGGAGGGCGTCCCCGTGGGCAAAACCACCGGGGAGGATCACGCCGTCGAATCCGGCAAAGTCGACGTCGCGATGCCACACGAGATCGGCCTCGCCACCGAGGGCCCTCAGAGCGTGGACCACATCGTGCTCGCAGTTGACTCCCGGAAACACGACCACGGCGGTTCTCACCTCTCCACCTCGACTGTGAAGTCCTCGAGGACTGGATTGGCCAGGAGCTGACGGCACATGCTCTCCACTTGGGACTTCACCTCGTCCGGGTCGTCACCATCGACGTCCATGTGAATCACCCGATCCATGCGGACCGACTTGGCATCGGTGAATCCCAGCTCGTGGAGTGCTCGCTCGACGGTCCTCCCCTCGGGGTCGGCGATCTCGGGGCGACGATCGATGGTGACGGTGACCTTCATCTGGGGGCCAGGTAGTCGTCGAAGCTGTTCCCGGTTATGCGCTCATATGCCTCGATGTACCGGGCACGGGTCCCCTCGACGATCTCTTCGGGAAGGTCGGGCGGCGGTGCGCTCTTGTCCCAGGGCTGTTGCTCCAGCCACTCCCGGACGTACTGCTTGTCGAACGAGGGGATTTCTCCCCCCGGCTCGTACTCATCGGCCGGCCAGTACCGGGAAGAGTCCGGAGTGAGCACCTCGTCGATCAGCAATAGCTCGCCGTTGGCGTGGCCAAATTCGAATTTGGTGTCGGCGAGGATGACCCCTTTCTCCGCGGCGTATTCGTTGGCCCGGCTGTAGATGTCGAGAGAGCGTCGGCGCAACTCTTCATACAGGGCGTCACCCAGAATCTCCCTGGTCTGTGCCTCGGTGATGTTCTCGTCATGCCCGCTGACCGCCTTGGTGGCCGGGGTGAAGATCGGCTCGTCGAGTTTGTCCGCCATTCGCAGACCGCTGGGCAGGTGCTCCGTGGTGGGACCGCCACCGTCGCGGTATTCCCGCCACGACGAGCCGTAGAGGTAGCCGCGCACGACGCATTCAACGGGGACGACTTCGGCGCGGCGCACCACCATCGCCCGGCCTGTGAGCTCCTCTCGCTCCTCCTGGGTCAACCCGTCGACTGCGGTCAGGTCGGTGGCAACGAGATGATTCGGGGTGTCGAGGAGGTCGAAGAAGTGGAGGCTGAGCCCGGTCAAGACGCGTCCCTTGTCGGGGATGGTCTGGTTGAGGATCACGTCGTAGGCCGAGATCCGGTCAGTGGCCACGAATAGGAGGTGGTCGGAGTCGATCTCATAGATCTCTCGGACCTTGCCCGACGCGAGATGTGGGAGTGCCATCACGCCGCGGCAGCGTAGCGTCTTTGTCACCAAGCTCAGAAGACACCTCTCTAGCCTCTCTCCGGTGAGCAGTTTCGATCGAGAGCGTGTCGCCGGTCTCCTCGCCGACGATGCATATGCAACAGGACTGGGGATCGAGTTGGTCGAGGTCAGCGACGAAGAGATCGTCGTTGCCATGAGAGTGACCGAGGCCCACACCAACTTCCTCGGCGGAGGTCACGGAGGAGTGGTGTTCTCGCTCGCCGATTGCGCCCTGTCCCTGGCGTCGAACTCTGCCGTTGACCCGGCAGTGGCCATCGACGCCCATTTCGTCTTGACCGCCGGCAGCCGACCCGGCGACCGTTTGGAGGCTCGGATCCGGGAGAGCTCGCGTGGCCGGACACTGGGAACCTACCGGGCAGATGTGACCCGCAGCGACGGGCGCACGGTGGCGCTGTTCACCGGAACTGTCTACATCAACCGGGCGTAGAAGCCTTCATTACGTAGAATTTCGCGAACTTTGCGTCTTCTGGAGTACATCGTCTTCCATCCATGGAAGGCCTTGACGATCCTGGTGGCAGGAACGCTGCTGGGTCTGGGCTCCTTCTACACCTATCAGGTGAGCGCAGCTTTGGACGCCGTCGCGATGGAGGATTTCGACCCGAGCATGGCGCGTTCGGCTATCGAGAGCGACTCAGGTGACACACCCGACATCTCCTCGGAGTTCGATGACCCGCGGTACGACCTCGATAAGGAGATGGAGTTGATCGCAGCTCGGTTGGAGTCGAACCAACAGAGAGGTTCATTCAATGCGTCGGCGTTGGGGGGGCCGATTGCGGACGAGGTGTTCGACGCATACCTGCTGGTGGGGACCGATGCTTCAGGGTTTCTCGCCGACACCATCATCCTTGGCCTGCAGCCAGCGGACGACGGGGCGCCGATCCTGGTGAGCCTTCCCCGAGATCTCTTCGCCTGGAACCTGTGCAAGCAGACGTTCACTCGCCTCAACTCAGGGTTGGGAGGGTGCCCCGGGGGGGCAACCGGATTCGAGCTCTTGGCGATCATGGTCGAGGACTACACCGGGATTCCGATCGACCATCTCGCCCGTGTCGACTTCGATGGCTTCGCCCGTCTCGTAGATGTCATGGGCGGGATCACTGTCTGTGTGGATCATCCGACCCGCGATGCCAAGGCACACCTCAACCTCGAGTCGGCGGGGTGCCAGGTCGTAGGCGGCGAGACGGCATTGGCTTGGGCCCGTTCCCGACATCCTGAACAACTTATCGATGGCCAATGGCAGGCAGTGAGCGGGTCCGATTTCACCCGTCAAGATCATCAACAGGACGTGCTGTTCCAACTGGCAGGCAAGGCCGCCGATTTCTCGTCCCCGGCCGTGTTGGTCGACCGGCTCTCTCTGGTGAGCTCGTCGCTGCGTCTCGATTCATCCTGGACGCTTCCCCGCGCCGTTGCCACGGCGTGGGCTTATCGAGGCATCTCGAAGGACACCGTGCAGCGGTTCACCATCTCGGTCACCGAATACCGGACCTCATACGGCGCCCAGGTCCTCCTACCGGCCGAGCCGTTCAAGTCCCAACTCGAGACGGTCCACAACCCCACCACCCCCTAACCGCTTCCTAATGCTGTGGCTCCCATATATGGGAGTTACGGCGTCTCGTTCAGGACAAGAATCCCCTCAGCCCAACTGATCGAGCCGGTCGAAGACCGGAGCGGCCGTCTCGGCGATCCGCTCGAGGGAGAAGCAACGGTCCAACTGCTCGCCGGTGAGAACCACATGCGGATCTTCACGGAGCAGATCCTCGAGTTGGCCCTTGCCGTCCCAGGCTTGCATGGCGTTGCGCTGCACGATGCGATAGGCCTCGTCGCGCCCCAGGCCCGACTCCACGAGAGCCAACAAGACGGCCTGGCTGAATACGAGGCCGTTGGTCGACTCCAGGTTTGCCGTCATCCGTTCCCGGTCGACGACGAGGTCGTCGACCAGACCTCTGAACCTCACCAACATGTAGTGGAGAGCGATGGAAGCGTCGGGCAGGACCACCCGTTCCGCGGACGAGTGGGAAATGTCACGCTCGTGCCACAGGGCAACATTCTCCAATCCAACCTGGGCGTATCCCCGCAAGAGGCGGGCCATCCCGGTCATCCGCTCTGAGAGGATTGGATTGCGTTTGTGGGGCATCGCCGACGAGCCCTTCTGCCCTCTTCTGAAGCCCTCTCTCGCCTCGCCGACCTCGGAACGCTGTAAATGTCTGATCTCGGTCGCCATCCGTTCCATGGAGGCGCCGATCAGCGCCAGTGTGGAGAGATATTGGGCGTGCCGGTCTCGTGCGGTGACCTGGGTCGACGCCGGCTCGACGCCGAGTCCCAGTTGCCGGCACACATCTGCTTCCACGGTTGCGGGGACATGGGCGTAGGTACCCACTGCCCCGGATATCTTGCCCACCGCCACAGTCTCACGGGCGGCGGCAAGACGCTCTTCTCCGCGGGCCAGCTCGAAGGCCCAACTAGCCAGCTTGAGGCCGAAGGTAGTCGGCTCGGCCCAGATCCCGTGGGTCCGCCCGATCATGAACGTGTTCCGATGCTCTCGAGCTCGGGTCACCACCGCTGTTCGCAACTTGGCCAGGGCATCGGCCAATAGATCGGCCGAGTCGCGCAAGAGGATGCCACCGGCAGTGTCGAGCACGTCTGACGAGGTCAACCCGTAGTGCACCCACCCCGCGGCGTCCCCACCCGCGGCCTGGCCCAATAGGTCGACAAAGGCAGCGAGATCGTGGTTGGTCACCGCTTCTCGCTCGGCGACTTCCTCAGGGGTGGGACACGGCGCCGCGGCGGTGGCCGAGGACACATCCGAAGGGACTCTCCCGAGCGTCTCGAAGGCGCGGAGGGCCGCGACCTCCACTCTCTTCCACGTCTCGAGCCGGTGTTGGTCAGACCAGATCTGCCCCATCTCGGGAAGGGTGTAGCGCTCGATCACGTGGTGGATGATGCCACGGCGTTAGTTTGAGTGGCCAATGCGGAAGATCAGAAACGATCAAGCGCGTCGCTACGCCCTGGGTGCACAAGGGTTCATCGAAGAGCGGCCCAACGGCCGCGTCGACGTGCGCCACTTCCGAAAAGTGGTCGATCAAATCGGGCTGGTCCAGCTCGATTCTGTGAACGTGTTCTGCCGAACCCACTACATGCCCTTCTTCTCTCGCATCGGTCCTTACGACCGTGACGCTCTCGATCAGTGGATGTGGGGGTCCGGCGAGATGTTCGAGTACTGGGGACATGAGGCGTCGGTGATACCCGTAGAACATCACCGTCTCTTCCGCTGGCGGATGGCCCGTGCTCTCAAGTGGCAACGTCTCCACGATATCGAGCAGAACCATCCCGAGTACGTCGAGGACGTCTACCGACAGGTTTCCGAGCGCGGACCTCTCCGCACCCGCGACCTGGATGCCCCCGGGCAGAGGGACAGCAACGCCATGTGGGGGTGGTCCGATGGCAAGGTGGCACTCGAAGCTCTGTTTCTCAAAGGCCTGGTCACCGCCACCGACCGGTCCAACTTCATCCGCCTGTATGACCTTCCGGAGCGCGTGATCCCCACGGAGGCCCTCAATGCATCCGATCCGGGACACGACGAGGCTCTCGCCGAACTGTTGGTGCTGGCGGCGCGGTCAATGGCTGTCGGGACTGCGGACGACATCGCCGACTACTACCGGATCCGGATGCCGGCGGCTCGTCCCGTTCTACGTCGGCTGGTGGAGGCGGGCGACCTGGAGGAGGTCGAGGTGGAAGGGTGGGACAAACCCGCCTACCTACATCCCGAGGCTCCACTCCCTCGTTGGGCACGAGGGACTGCCTTGCTCTCCCCGTTCGACAACCTCATCTGGTACCGGGACCGGGTGAAGCGGTTGTGGGATTTTCACTACCGCATCGAGATCTATGTGCCCGAACCAAAGCGGGTGTACGGCTATTACGTGTTGCCTTTCCTGTACGAGGGTGACCTGGTGGCCCGGGTCGATCTCAAGACCGACCGCCGTCGTAATGCCCTTCAGGTGAAAGGGGCCTTCGCCGAACCTGACATCGACAAGAAGAAAGTGGGAAACGCACTGCGCAAGGAACTGGAGCTGGTCGCTGACTGGCTCGACCTCGACGACGTCATCGTCGACCGCAACGGAGACCTCTTCGACTACCTGTGAAGCTTTCTGTGTCGATTTTGGGCCCCTATGCGGCCCAAAATCGACACAGAACGGTCTACGCGAACGCGTTGATGCCGGTGATGGCCTGGCCCATGACCAGGGTGTGGATCTCGTTGGTGCCTTCGTAGGTGAAGACCGTCTCCAGGTTGGCCATGTGACGGAACACCGGATACTCGAGGGTGATCCCGTTGCCGCCCAGGATCGAGCGGGCGGTGCGTGCCACATCGAGGGCATTGCGAACGTTGTCGAACTTGCCGAACGACACTTGTTCGGGGGTCAGCGTTCCCTCGTCCTTGCGACGACCGAGGTGCAGTGCGAGCAGGGTGCCTCGCTGAACGGCGACCATCATCTCCACCAGCTTCTTTTGAGTCAGTTGGAACGAGGCAATGGGCTGGTCGAACTGGGTCCTCTCTTTGGAGTAGGCGAGGGCTGTCTCGTAGCAATCTCGGGCCGAGCCCATGGCACCGAAGGCAATACCGAACCGGGCCTCGTTGAGACAAGACAACGGCCCGCGCATCGAGGCCACTCCAGGCAGAACGAAGTCATCAGGGACCCTCACATCGTCAAAGGCCAGTTCCGAGGTCACCGAAGCACGCAACGACGCCTTTTTCTTGATGTCCTGAGCCGTGAAACCGGCGGTGTCGGTGGGGACGATGAACCCGCGAACTCCGTCGTCGGTCCTGGCCCAGATGATGGCGATGTCGGCGACAGACCCGTTGGTGATCCACATCTTGGACCCGTTGATGATCCAGTCGGATCCGTCTCTCCGGGCGCTGGTGCGCATTGCGGCGGGATCCGACCCGGAGTCGGGCTCGGTGAGGCCAAAGCAGCCGACGACCTCGCCTTTCGCCATGCGGGGCAGCCAGGTCTGCTTCTGCTCCTCCGACCCGAATTTCCAGATGGGGAACATGGCCAGCGAGCCTTGGACCGAGACAAAAGACCGAATCCCTGAGTCTCCCGCCTCCAATTCGAGGCTGGCGAGACCGTAGGACGTCGCGGATGTTCCGGCGCACCCGTATCCTTCGAGATGCATGCCCAGCATGCCTAGCTCGCCGAACTTGCGGGCCAGGTCCTCATGAGGGATCACGCCTTCATCCCACCAGCCGGCGACGTTCGGCTTGATCTCTTTGTCGACGAAGTCACGAACGGTGTCGCGTAGCAGCCTCTCCTCCTCGCTCAACAGCGAGTCGATGCCGAGAAAGTCGTGGGGGTCTGGCCTATCGAAGGAGATCTCGCTCATATGGGCACGATGCTATCGGCCCGAAGCCGGTTTCACCCAGCCAGGGTCTTCTCCGCCAGGTCCTTGCGATATCGAGCGAGCTTGGTGGTCAGCTCCTCGTCACCGATCGCCAGGATCGCCACCGCGAGTAGGGCGGCGTTGGTCGCCCCGTCGATGGCAACGGTGGCTACGGGAATCCCTGTGGGCATTTGCACGGTGGCGAGGAGGGCATCCATGCCATCTAGGCCGGCATTGATGGGGACACCAATAACCGGGAGGAGGGATTTCGCCGCCATCACCCCACCGAGATGCGCCGCTTTCCCGGCACCGGCGATGATCACGCTGAATCCGTCTGCCGTCGCGCTGTCCGCGAACGATATGGCCTCGTCCGGCGTCTTGTGTGCCGAGAGGACCCGGGTTTCGTGCTCGATGCCGAACTGGTCGAGCATCCGGGCGGCCTTGTCCATGATCGGCCGGTCCGAACCCGACCCCATGACGATTGCAACTTTATGAGCCATTCGCGGACGGTAACCGAAGCAGGCGACACGAGATTCTCAAACTTGGACCACTCGATGTATCAGGCGACCAGTCTCCTGCTCTATCTGCTGGGCGCAGCGTTCCGCAGTTGGGGAGGCAAGAACAAAACCGGGAGGGGGGCGAGAAATGGGGGAAGCCTGATGGCTTCCCCCATCCTCGCGTTCAGACCGCGATATCGCGTCGGTACTGCATTCCCGGCCAGCTGATCTTCTCGGCCGCTTCGTAGGCGCGGTCGCGCGCCATGTCCAGGTCGTCGCCCAGACCGACCACGCTCAGTACCCGGCCACCGTCCACGAAGAGCTTCTTTCCTTCTGTCACGGTTCCGGCGTGGAACACGATCACGTCTTCTCCGAGGCCGCCATTGAGACCACGGATTTCGGCGCCTTTCTGCGGAGCCGTGGGGTAGCCGTCGGCGGCGAGTACCACATTGACCGTGAAGTGGTCGGACCAGGACGGCTCCGATCCCTCGAGCACATCGAGCAGATCGTTGCTCATCCGAGGCAGGATGGCCTGGGTTTCCGGGTCCCCGAGTCGAACGTTGAACTCGAGGACCTTCGGTCCTTCTTCGGTGAGCACTAGTCCGGCGTAGAGAAAGCCGGTGAATGGGTTGCCGTCCTCTCGCATTTTCGCGAGGGTGGGCTCGATCACAGACCTCATCGTGTCGGCGACCAAACCAGGAGGCAGGTCACCCACTGGCGAGTAGGCGCCCATCCCGCCGGTGTTCGGGCCCTCGTCGCCCTCGAGAAGACGCTTGTAGTCACGAGCCGGTTCCAACGGCACAGCCCCCGACTTGCTGCAGACGGCAAAGACGCTGACCTCGGGGCCTTCGAGAAACTCCTCGACGACAACCGGGCCCGACTCGATCCAGTGGTCGACCCAGGATTTGGCGTCGGTCCTCGACTCGGTGACGAGTACCCCTTTCCCCCCGGCGAGACCGTCGGCCTTCACCACGTAGGGCCCATCAGCACGTCCGATGTGGTCCTTGGCTGCGGCGGGATCGGTGAAGCTCTCCGCTCCTCCAGTCGGCACGCCGGCCCGGGTCATCACATTTTTGGCGAAGGCTTTGGACGATTCGAGACGGGCGGCGGCTCGAGTGGGGCCGAAGACCGGTATTCCGAGGCGGGCGATGGCATCGGTGACGCCGGCGGCAAGCGGCGCCTCGGGGCCGACCACGACCAGGTCGACTCGCTGAATTCGGGCCATGGCCGCGATGGCTCCCGCATCGGCCACATCGATCCCTTCCACGACCGGCCCTATCTCGGCAAGCCCCGGATTGCCCGGCAGCGAGATCAGCTCGTCGATACGGCTCGACCGAGCCAGCTTCCATCCGAGGGCGTGCTCCCGCCCACCCGATCCGATCAGCAATACCTTCATGAGATCTCGATGAGTTGTGACCGTTCCGGTCCAACCGAGACCCAGCAGACCGGGACCTCGATGGAATCCTCGATGTACTCGATGTAGGCCCGGGTCTCTTTGGGGAGATCCTCCAGCTCGCGGACACCGGTGATGTCCTCACCCCAGCCCGGGAGCTCTTCATAGACCGGCTCGCAGTGGTAGAGGACCGACTGTTGCGCCGGGAACTCGTCGAAACTGTCGTTGCCGGCGCGATAACCCGTCGCCACCTTGATGGTGTCGAAGGCGGAGAGAATGTCCATCTTCGTCAAGAAGATCCTGGTGAGGCTGTTGACCCGGACTGCGTAGCGGAGCGCTGCGAGGTCGAGCCAGCCGCACCGTCGTCTCCGGCCGGTGACCGTCCCGTACTCGCCTCCCAACTCGATCATCCGGTCCCCAACCTCGTCGTGGAGCTCGGTGGGGAATGGGCCCGTGCCCACCCGCGAGATATAGGCCTTGGCCACCCCGACGATCTCGTCGATGGCCTTGGGGCCGATACCCGACCCCACCACCGCGCCGCCGGCCGTTGGATTGGATGAGGTGACGAAGGGATACGTGCCGTGATCGATATCGAGAAGTGTCCCTTGGGCTCCTTCGAAGAGGACCTCACGACCCTCTTTGATCGCGTTGTGCAGCAGCAGGGAGGTGTCCTCAACGTGACCGTGGAGACGCTCGGCGAAGCCCAGATACTCGTCGATCACCTCTTGGACGTTCATCGGGAGGGTGTTGTAGACCCTGGGGAGGATCCGGTTCTTCTCCTCGAGGGCGGCCTCGACCTTCGCTGCGAAGATCTTGGGGTCGAAGAGGTCCTGGACCCGGATCCCGACCCGTGAGTACTTGTCCGTGTAGGCCGGCCCAATGCCTTTCTTGGTGGTGCCAATCTGGTTCTTCCCCAAATAACGCTCGATCACGGCATCGAGCTTGCGGTGGTAGGGCATGATGAGGTGGGCGTTGGACGACACTCTCACCCGGTTGGGGTCGAGGCCCTTCTCCGCCACCATGTCCATCTCGGCGAACAGGACCGCGGGATCGACCACCGTCCCCGATGCGATGACCGGCGTGCACTCCGGATACAGGATCCCCGACGGGATCAGCGACAGGGCCAGCCTCTCGTCGCCGACGACGATGGTGTGCCCGGCGTTGTTCCCGCCCTGAAACCTGACGACGAAATCGGCTGACTCTGCGAAGTAGTCGACGACGCGGCCCTTGCCCTCATCACCCCACTGGGCACCGAGAACGATCGTCGCTGACATCTCTAGTGGTTTACCTCATGCCCAGTGCGAGCGTGTCTCCGAGTCATCGGAGTCTGGGAAGGAGAGGAGCGCAGGCGCAGCCGGGGAGCTGCGGCGAGCACTTCGACGCAGCAAGGTGCGTTCAGGGCGGGAGAGACGCCACAAGTGTTTACGGGGTGGGCCACGAGGTGCGACGGTAGTCCGCCCGGGGTCAGCCTTCGTCGGTCTTCCCGAGACTGCGGATGCCCCCGGCGACCACCCTGATCGGCGCAGTCCCGATGCTGAAGATGCCGAGACCCACTGCCTTGGGGAGATCGCGAAGTCGCGGCGTTCCCACAAACCGTCTCCGCCCGAAATAGATCCACAGCGCGATGGCGCCTATCGCCATCGCCCCGACCGTTATCCAGAATCCCAGCGGATTCTTGGCCAGTGGAATCTCGACGAAGTTCATGCCGAAGATCCCTGAAATGAGAGTGAGCGGCAGCAGGATCGCCGAGAAGACGGTGAGCACCCTGACGATCTCGTTGGTCTGATCTGCGATCGCGCCCCGGTAGGTCTCCAACACGGAGCCGAGAAGCGACCGCGCCGCGTCCAGAGACTCGAGTATCTGGGTCTGATAGCCCGCGACCCGCTCGAATTCCTTGCGGCTGGACTCGTCGAGCAACTGATGACCTCCCTCCGCGAGCTCGTCGTAGATCTGGCGTTGTGGCACAACGACCCTTCTCAGGACGATCACGTCTCGTCGGAGGGCGTATACCTCATTGATGGCGCGGGGGTCGGCTCCCATGGCCAGTTCCTCGAGTGAGTCGAGTTGAGCCTCCACGTGGTCGATGAGTTCTGGGTATCTGCGGCTGCCCACCATGGCAAGGTGGGCGACGAGGCCTGCGGGCGACGCGGCCGTGAGACCTACTCCTCGTTCGAGACGGTCCATCACCGTGTCGACTGAGGGAATGTCCTTGTCGTGGATAGACAGGACGAATTCGGGACCGATGAAGAGGTCCACCTCGCTGGGGCCGAGCCGACCTGTCGATGTGGTGCGGAAGACGTTGAGGACCACGTAGATCAGCTCGCGCTGCTCCTCCAACAAAGGCAGGCTGCCCTCGGCGAGCGTGTCTGCGATGAACCGTTCGGGGATCCCGAAGCTGCGACAGGTTTCCTCGACAGTCTCCGGGCTCTCGGCCGAAAGGTCGAGCCAGACCCAGCCGTCGTCGGGTATCTCGGGGATGGTGCCGGTGGTTTCGGCCGAAGGGAGGCTCTGGCCGTGGACCCAGGTGAAGCTCCTGATCACCAGGTCGATTATCGACGCCAGTCCCGGCCTGACCCGGTAATGCGGCTTGTGGAAAACCCGAAACACAGCGTTCACATTGCAGCAATGGCCGGGCAACCGACATCCGATACAAAGTGTCCGGTTACGACCACGAGATTGGAAGGAGGCATCGTGACCAAGACGGCTGCCGACGTCTTGTCCCTCGTCGAGAGTGAGGGCTACGAATTCGTCGACCTGCGCTTTTGTGACCTGCCCGGTCAGGTACAGCACTTCACCGTACCGGTTCATCAACTGACCGAGGATTCCTTCGAAGACGGGTTCGGGTTCGATGGCTCGTCCATTCGTGGGTTCCAGGACATCCAGGAATCTGACATGATCCTGATACCCGATCCCGACACGGCGGTGGAGGACGTGTTCCGGTCCCGCAAGACGTTGATCATCTATTGCTTCGTCAACGACCCGGTCACCGGCTCGCCCTACGAGAAGGACCCGCGTTACGTTGCCAGGAAGGCCGAGGAGTATCTGGTCTCCACCGGTCTCGCCGATACCTCGTACTGGGGCCCGGAGGCCGAGTTCTACATCTTCGACGATGTCAGGTTCGGACAGAATCAGAACTCGGGGTTCTATTTCCTCGACTCCATCGAAGGAGCGTGGAACTCGGGTGAGTTCGAGGACGGCGGCAACCTCGGTTACAAACCTCGGTACAAGGAGGGCTACTTTCCCGTCCCGCCCACCGACCACTTCCAGGACCTCCGTTCGGAGATGACCCACAACCTGGAGACGGCTGGCATCGAGATCGAGGTGCAGCACCACGAGGTGGGCACCGCCGGGCAGGCAGAGATCGACATCAAGTTCGACTCCCTGCTCCGCACCGCCGACAAGGTGACGCTGTACAAGTACATCGTCAAGAACACGGCGTGGGAGATGGGCAAGTCGGTCAGCTTCATGCCCAAGCCGATCTTCGAGGACAACGGCTCGGGTATGCACACCCACCAGTCGTTGTGGCAGGACGGTGAGCCGCTCTTCTACGACGAGAGTGGGTACGCGGGCCTGTCAGACCTGGCCCGCTGGTACATCGGCGGCCTCCTCAAGCATGCGCCGTCTGTGCTGGCGTTTGCTGCCCCGACGACCAACTCTTATCATCGTCTGGTCCCTGGTTACGAGGCTCCGGTCAACCTGGTGTACTCGAGCCGGAACCGCTCGGCGGCCGTCCGCATCCCCCAGTACAGCCAAAGCCCGGCGGCGAAACGGCTCGAGTTCCGTTGCCCGGATCCGTCGTGTAACCCGTACCTCGCCTTCTCGGCGATGCTCATGGCGGGTCTGGACGGGATCCAGAACCGCATCGAGCCCCACGACCCGGTGGACAAGGACATCTACGACCTGCCGCCTGCGGAGTTGGAAGGGCTGCCCTCGGTGCCGGGGAGTCTCGACGAGGCGCTTCGTGCCCTCGAGGACGACCACGAGTTCCTCCTTCAGGGTGGTGTGTTCACCGAGGGGCTGATCGAGGCGTGGATCACCTACAAGACCGAGCACGAGGTCGACCCGGTGAGACTGCGTCCCCACCCATACGAGTTTCACCTGTACTACGACATCTAGGTCGATCGCCTGGAGCGATCGTAGAAGGGGTCGAGCGGCAGCTCGGCCCCTTCGTTGCGCAAGTGCAGCCCGGCACGCCGAGACCGGTGCACTAGCCCCCGCTGGCCGATTGGGCTGCGTTGTGGGTGTTGGTGACCTCGGTGTCGTAGTCGCCGGCGGCGGTGGTATAGGCGTCCACTGCCGCGTTGCGTCGTTCCCCTGTGTCGGTCGACCGAAGCCCGGCGATGGCTTCGGTGATGCTTTCCGAGGCAAGCTCGATGGCGGTCCGCAGCGTCTCGTGATTACTGGCCAGTGCTTCCGGGGGTGTCAGTGCCCCATGACGTTCGACGAGGTCCTGGGTGGCCGACTCCACTGCCTCGAACCTGGATACTGCCTCGTCGAACTCGATCGCACGAGGATCCTCGTTGAAGGCGTCGTTGGCGGTCACCAGATCGGTTCGCTGCACCTGGAGATCCGAGTCGATGGCGTCGATCTCGTCGAGATAGGCCTGGGTATCCGGGTCGAGCTGGGATTGGCCTCCACCGGTGGTAGACGTGGTGCCGTCTCCGCCGTTCCCACCTCCACCGGCGACAGTGGTGGTGGTTTCCTCACCGCCGGCGGCGAGGGTCGTGTCCGGCGAGGCCTCGGGGAGCTCGCGGACGAAGAAGTAGGTGAACGCGATCATCCCCAGCACCACGAGGGGGAGGATCCAGCGGCCCGGTTTCGGGTCGGGGTTGACTGCCATACCGAAGAGACGATAGCCAAGGCCGGTTCGGTTCCCGCAGATCAGTGATATCTGGGCGCGACCCCCTTGATCCGACTAGTCCACCGTCATACGTTCGTCACATGGAGCCCGATCGTCAGGAAGTCTACGAGAGGATCCCCTGGGAGACTCTCGAGAAGAAGGGTGGCGACCGGCAATGGCTGGTCTATGCGGTTGCGGGTGCCGTGGTGTTGGGAGCTCTCGCCTACTCGTTCATGCGAAGCCGGCCAACGGCCTCACTACCTCCACCGGAGACGGTCACGGCTGCCACGGCTCTGGCCACCACGGCACCATCGAACGTGGATGCGACACCGTCGACGGTGGCGAGTCCGCTGGTGGTGGCCGAGGCCGATCTCTATGCGGTTGACCCGGAGCGGCTGGTCGACCAAGCCGCCAGCCACGCCGAGTGGTTCTCGATCGAGTTTGTGGCATACGACGGCTCGGAACAGTCGAGAGAGACTCTCCAAACCCTCCTTCCTCGAGGCCTGCCGCTTCCCGAAGCACCGGATGACATCCAGGTGTTTGTCGATTGGGCGCGGGCGAGGGCCGTGACCCAGGCTGGTCCGACTTCCTTCGAAGTCGACGTCTTGGTCAGGTCGTTGGTCTCGAGTGGCGAGTCCGGGTTCGTTCGCCAGCCCCCACTGGTCGTGTCGGTCCCGGTTGAGATGGGAGAAGACGGCGAACCTCTCGTGGCGGGAGTGCCTGGCCTGGCAGTCGTCGAATCGACAGACCCGATTCAGATCGAGTTGCTCGAAGTTCCCCAGGAGGTCTCCTCGCAGATCGAAACTCAGGGTGAGATCGTCGGCGGAGTCCGGCGATCCGACGGGACTTGGGACGTCGTGATCCTGGCCGAAGGGTCCGACGGGGTGAGACGGCCGGCCTTGGTTCGTCCTTGAGGCGAGTGACCTCAGGCGGCGCTGTGATGCCCTCTGTTCATTCTCAGGGCGCTGGACTTCGCTGACCGGTGTCTGCAACCCTGGGTTCGCGGGTCAGCGCTCGAACTGGGTCTCTAGGATCGCCGTCGCCTCAGGTGTAATCGCGTCCCACGATCCGTCGGGAGCCTTGGTAATGGTCACGAAATCAGCGGTGAAGAAAACACTCGCCACCCCCTCGAGCCCCAGAAGGTTCCTCAGGTACTCCTCCTCTGGCTCGGCGCCTTTCACGTACGTGCCCGGACCACCCACCGACTCATCGACGGAGAATTTGAGGGCATTGGGGTTGGGGGTCTGTTCGACTCTGATCGCCATACCAGGTCGAGCGTAACCAGTGACCAGGATCATCGGAGTCGACGTAGGCGGAACCTTCACCGATATTGTGACCCTCGCCGACGGCGTGCTCATCGGTCGCAAGGTGCCGACCACACCCGACCAATCCGACGGCGTTGCTGACGCCGTCGACGGAGGGGCGGATGACATCTTCCTCCACGGCACGACCGCGGCCACCAACACCCTTCTCGAAGGGCGGGGGGCAGACGTCGCGCTTCTCACCGACGCCTCCTACGAGGACCTCATCGAGATCGGCCGCCAGGATCGACCATCGCTCTACGACTCATCGATCGACCGACCCCAGCCTCTGGTCCCCCGACACCGGCGGCTGTCCGATCCCGAGTTGGTTGGCGACGCTGAGATCGTGGCGATCGCCCTCCTCGATTCGTATTTGGATGGCTCAGGAGAGCGTGACCTGGCGAAACAGGTCTCGCTGCCCGCTGTCTTGTCCTCGGTCGTCTCTCCAGAGTTCAGGGAGTACGAGAGGTTCGCAACCACCGTCTTGTCGGCGTATCTGACCCCATCGGTGTCGAGATACCTCACCGCGCTCGACAGGCGATTGACGATGTCGACCCGGCTGGTGATGACGTCATCTGGTGGGCTGGTCCCTTTCGACGAGGCTCCGGAGTTGGCGGGGCGTCTCCTCCTCTCCGGACCGGCCGGTGGGGCAGTCGCTGCAACCGCGGTCGGTACCCATCATGGCCACGATTCGGTGATCTCGTTCGACATGGGCGGAACCTCGACCGACGTTTGCCGGATACCTGGTGGCGTGCTCTCGGTGGGAACGGGTCACCGCGTGGCGGGTCGGGTCAACCGGGTCCCGAGTGTGCCGATTCAGACGATTGGTGCCGGCGGGGGCAGTATCGCCTGGGTCGATGACGGTGGCGCCCTGCGGGTTGGTCCTCGATCTGCTGGAGCAACACCCGGCCCGGCTGTCTATGGCCATGGAGGAGAGGACTTGACGGTCACTGACGCCAACGTGCTCGCCGGTCACATCCCCGCCGATCTGGCCCTGGGTGGGACCGTCTCCCTCTACACCGGCGCCGGACGTGTGGCTGCGGAACGTCTGGCCATGGCCACGGGTCTCGGTGTGGACAGGGCCATCTCCGGGGTCCTCGAGGTGGTCGACGCCCATATGGAGCGGGCCCTGCGCGCGGTCTCAATCGAGGAGGGCGCTGACCCTCGAGACTCGGTGTTGGTGGCCTTCGGAGGAGCCGGAGGGCTACACGCCGGTCGTCTCGCCCGCCGTCTCGGTATTCGCCGTGTCCTCGTGCCCCCACACTCCGGTGTGTTCTCGGCGCTCGGGTTGCTATTGGCGACGCCGCGCGCCGACTTCGCTCGCACCGTCATGCTGGACGAACGATCCGATCGCCTGGCTCGGTCGATCGAGGCGGTTGGCTCCTCAGCCGTAGAACGCTTCTCTTCGATGTTTGGCCGGCTGCCGGAGACAACGACCGTTACCGCCGACATCCGATACGTCGGCCAGTCGCACGAGCTCGAGGTCACGGCGACAGCTGGCTGGGCTGAGCTCGCTTCGACGTTCCATGGAGCTCACAAAGATCGCTTCGGCTTCGACCGCCCGGATGAACAGATCGAGGTGGTCAACGTGAGGTCCGTGGCGACGGGTCGTCCTCCCATCGCGTGGGCCGACCTGCCGAGAGTCTCCGAGAAGACAAAGCCCATAGGAGGAAACGGGGTCTGGAAACGCGGTTCGCTCCCGGCGGGTTTCGAGACGACCGGCCCGGCTGTCGTCGTCGAGGACAACTCGGCCACACTCCTCGAAGCGGATGATCGGCTGATGGTCCTGGAGGACGGCAGCCTGGAGATCTCTCATTGAGGAGTGAGGCCGCCAAGAAATGGGCAAGAGGCGATCGGGATCGACCGCATGGGAGACATCCAAGCAACATCCGGCTCGAAGGAAGGACGGGGAGACGCCGGTTAGCCTCTTGCCCCGTTGTCACCCGAAGTTGTAACACGTTGAATTACGTCACCCGAATGTGTGTCACATACGTCCAGTCGACCTTGACTGAGCTAGCCAATCCCGAGAAGGCCAAGGGCATGCAGGCGTACATGAAGACGGACATGCCCTTCTACGGCGTCCAGAAACCGGCCCGTACCGAGATTCTCCGCCGCATCGAGAGTGAGTTCGCTCCGGCTAACCGGGACGAGTACGAGGAGCTGGTGACGGCTCTCTGGGAGCTACCCCACCGCGAGGAGAAGTATCTGGCCGAGGGCGTCGCCGCCAGCTTCCGCCAGTTCATCGTCCCCGATTCGCTCCCGATCTACGAGAGGTTCATCGACGAGGGCGCCTGGTGGGATTTCGTGGATGAGGCGGCCACCCACATGATCAGGGAGCTCGTCCTGAACCATCCGAATGAGACCTGGCCGGTGGTCGATACCTGGATCGAGCACGACAACAAGTGGCGGCGGCGGGCGGCCATCATCTGCCAGGTGGGAGCCAGGGACCGCACCGACGTCGACAGACTGTTCGCCTTCTGCACGGCGAGAGCTCACGAGACGGAGTTCTTCATCCGCAAGGCGATCGGCTGGGCACTGCGGGAATACGCCAAGACCGACCCTGGGGCGGTTGCAGCCTTCGTAAACGCTCATGAGGAGCTCTCAGCGCTCAGCTACCGGGAGGCGACCAAGCACATCCGAGAGCTGGTGACTTGATCGATCCAATCACCCTCGAGGTAGCTCGCAACCGGTTCGCAGCCATCGCCGACGAGATGGGCGTGGTGCTGAGACGGACCTCCCTGTCGCCAAACATCAAAGAGCGCGCCGACTGCTCGGCTGCAGTGTTCACACCGGACGGGGAGATGCTGGCGCAGGCGGAGCACATCCCTGTCCATCTCGGCTCGATGCCGGCTTCCGTTCGTGCCTGTCTCGATCGGTTCGACCCCATCCCCGGTGTCCAGTACGCGGTCAACGACCCCTACGAAGGTGGCACTCATCTCAACGACCTGACCATCGTGGCGCCCGTGTTCGTCGGGGGGCGCCACGTGGCATGGGTGGGCAACCGAGCCCATCACGCCGACGTCGGCGGCGAAGCCCCGGGCTCCATGCCCGCCCACGCTGTCCGATTGGAACAGGAGGGACATGTCGTCTCCCCAACCGTCGCAGTCAGCGAGGGAAAGTGGGCCGAGGAGTTCCTCGACCCATTCGTCTCCGCCTCACGCACCCCGTGGGAGCGGCGGGGAGACCTCGACGGCCAGATGGGGGCCAATGCCGTGGCAGTGCGCCGGCTCAGCGAGCTGGTCGAGACCGAAGGCGTCGATCGTTTCTTCGAGGTGGCAACCGCGCTACTCGGCTATGGCGAACGTCGGATGACGGCTGCGCTGGCCGAATTGCCCGACGGTGTCTTCGAGTTCGAGGACTACATGGAATTGGGAGCCGATGACGTGGCGATCAGAGTGACTGTCACGGTCGACGGTGATGCACTGGAGGCCGATTTCACCGGTTCCGACTCACAGGTGCAGGCCAACTTCAACGCCGTCGAGGCAGTGACCAGATCTTGTCTCTACTACGCCGTGCGGGTCGCCACCGACCCAACGATCCCGGCCAACGGCGGGTGTTATCGGCCGATCTCGCTGATCGCGCCCGAAGGCACCATCGTCAACGCCCGTCCCCCGGCAGCCGTCGCGGCGGGCAACGTCGAGACCAGCCAGCGCATCGCCGATGTTTTGTTGGGAGCCCTCGCTCAGGCTGCTCCGGACCGGGTCCCGGCTGCTTCGCAGGGGACGATGAACAACGTACTCATCGGCAACGACGACTTTGCCTACTACGAGACCGTCGCCGGTGGTCAAGGAGCGCGGCCCTATCGAGATGGGCAATCCGGAATCCAGACCGGGATGACCAACACCCAGAACACCCCGATCGAATCGCTGCACAATCACTATCCCTTTCGAGTGACTGCATACACCCTGCGCCGGGATAGCGGAGGGGGTGGCGAGTTCCGGGGTGGTGACGGGATCCATCGCGAGATCGAGTTCGGGACGGATGCCACCCTTTCGCTCATGGGGGAGCGTCGGCGTAATCGACCATGGGGTCTCGCCGGCGGCCAGCCCGGTGCTGCCGGCGAGGATTGGCTGGTCCGCGCCTCCGGCGATCGGGAGCGTCTCGCCGGGAAGACCACCGTGGAGGTTGCGCTCGGCGACCGTCTCATCGTCCTCACTCCGGGCGGTGGGGGCTGGGGAGCCTCCTGATTCACTCTGTGTCGATCATGGGGTCTGAGACAGCCCATGATCGACACAGAAAGCAGACAGGTAGCCTGAAACCATGACACTGGTGACCGATCTTCGGGCAGTTTTGGGTGACGACGACGTCATGGAGGAGCCGGTCGAACTCCACCTCTACTCAAAGGATGCTTCCCTGATGCGTGGCCGACCCGCCTGCGTCGTCTTTCCCCGAGACGCCGCCGAGGTGGCGGAGGTCGTCAAGTTGGGAGAAGCTCACGGCGTGCCGATCGTCGCCAGAGGCGCAGGTACGGGGCTGGCCGCAGGCGCCAGTCCCACCGAGGGTGGGATCGTGGTGGTCACCACGGCGATGAACGCCATCGACATCGACCCCGAGAATCGGACGGCCTGGGTCGGAGCCGGAGTCATCAACCTCGATCTCTCCAAGGCCGCCCTGCCCTACGGACTGCACTTCGCTCCAGACCCGTCATCACAGTCGGCGTGCACCATAGGCGGCAATGTGGCCAACAACTCCGGCGGGCCGCATTGTCTTGCCGAGGGGAGTACCACCAGCCACGTCCTAGGAATGGAGGTCGTCCTCGCCGGAGGCGAGATCGCCATCCTCGGCGGTCAGGCGCCCGACCCACCTGGACTCGACCTGAAAGGATTGATCGTCGGCTCCGAGGGCACCCTCGGCGTCGTCACGCGGGTGCTGGTCAGACTCCTGCCCATAGAGCCCGACGTCCGGACGCTTCTCATGAGTTTCGACACGGTCGAGGACGCGGCGCAGACCGTCTCTGACGTCATCGCCGCCGGTCTGGTTCCGGCGGCGCTGGAGATGATGGACAAACGGATGTGCGAGGTGGTCGAAAACTGGCTGGAGGCCGGTCTCCCCATCGAATCTGAGGCCATCCTGCTCACTGAGGTCGTCGGGGAGACCGACGGCGTGATCTCTCAGGCCGGTGTCATTTCAAAAATCGCCGCTCGCAACCACGCCACGGACATAGAGATAGCCGGGACCGCCAAGGACCGCGCTCTGCTCTGGAAAGCCCGCAAGTCGGCATTCGGGGCTATCGCTCAACTCGCTCCCGACTACTACCTCCACGATGCGGTCGTTCCCCGCACCCGTCTCGTCGAGACGATGAAGGCCGTCTATGCGATCGCCGACCGGTATGGGTTGGTCATGGCCAATGTATTCCATGCCGGGGATGGCAATCTCCACCCGCTCATTGCGTTTGATGCCAGCGACGAGAAGATCAACGCGATGGTCCATCAGGCCGGCGAGGAGATCGTTGCCGCCTGTCTCCGGGTGGGCGGCGCCCTATCGGGAGAGCATGGAATCGGAATCGAGAAGAGGGACTTGATGCGGTCTAACTTCTCCGATCTCGACCTCGATGCCCAGGCCCGTCTCAAAGAGGTCTTCGACCCCGGTGGTGTCTTCAATCCCCGCAAGGTGCTCCCCATGGGGTCGAGATGCTTCGATTTCGGGGGTGTACGGCGCGAGGTCCCGGAGGGTGTCTGGGTTTGATCTACCACCCGCCTCACATCTCGTGGCTCGAGGTCGAGATCCCGGGAGCTCCCGAAACGGCTCTTCAGATCGCCCCGAAGACCATTCGCGATGTCGAGGCGATCCTTCGCTATGCCACGGAGAAAAGCTTGGTGATCCAGGTCTGGGGCGGGGGCACCCACTCCGGCTATGGGAACCCGCCTCCGCCTCACATAGTCATGTCGATGGAGCGCCTGGCCGATGTCGAGGTGTGGGAGCCCGATGACCTCACCATCGTCGTCGGCGCAGGGGCCCGGATCGAGACCATAGAAGCGATGCTTGCGGAGAGAAACCAGAGCCTCGCCCTGCCAGAACGACCCGGGGGTGCCACTGTCGGCGGGGTAATCGCCGCGGGCGTCTCCGGATTGCGGCGGGGACGTCTCTACGGCACGAGGGAGCGAGTCCTCGAAGCGACGATGGTCACCGGAGATGGACGTCTCATCAGAAGCGGGGGCAGGGTGGTGAAGAACGTCACCGGCTACGACCTCCATCGGCTGGCGGTGGGAGCGTTTGGCTCACTCGGTGTCATCATCTCGGTCTGTCTCAAGCTGTGGCCCACCCCTCCCGGCTCGGCCACGGTCCTCGTCGATGATCTCGAGCAGGCATCCGAGATCGTGAGGCCATTGGCCGTGCTCGAGGTGGATGGTCGCCTCATGGTGTATCTGCAGGGAACCGAGGCCGAAATCGAGGCGCAGACCGGACGGCTCGGTGGCAAGTGGACTCCCGGCTTCGACTGGCCGGCAGACCCTACTGGAGCTTGGCAATGGTCACTGCGTGTCCCGCCGGCGAGTACATCCGAGGCGATCACCCGTCTTCCCGGTGGCTGGTCACACGTGGCCATACACGGTGTGGGTGAGATCCGAATCGCCTCCGATTCCCAGGATGGTGCCGAAGGACTCCGATCATGGGCGGAGGCCAGCGGTGGGCAACTGGTGATGACCAAGGGCGACCCCTCCATATTCGACCCCTGGGGCGCCCCGCCTCCCGGCCTGGCACTGCAAGAGCGTCTCATTTCCGAATTCGACCCGGCGAGAATCATCAACCCCGGTCGTCTCCCCGGAGGGGTTTAGTGGTCCACTGATGCCCTGGGTCACCGAGCACCACCCGACGACCACCGAGCTGAACGCCTGTGTTCAGTGTGGTCTCTGTCTGCCGATGTGCCCCACCTTCCGGCTCACGGGAAGGGAGACGGCATCACCGCGGGGGCGTCTCCATGCCATGTCGGCGGTCAGCGAAGGCATCATCGGGGTCGACGAGTCGTTTACCGCCATCCTCGACTTCTGCCTCGGTTGTCGCGCCTGCGAGCCGGTCTGTCCCGGACTGGTTCCTTACGGGAGGACACTGGAGGGGGCGCGGGCCGAGATCGACGCCCAGATCCCCGGTCGAGCGAGCCGCAACCGATGGACCGTGGGAACCGCCCTCGGGTCACGGCCACTGATGCGTGTCGCCGGCGCCGGGTTGTCGGTGGCGCAGTCACTGGGTCTCACCCGACTGGCTCCGAAGAAGTATCGGCGGATCACCGGAGGACTCCGTCCCCTGCGGGGCCGTCCGTCGTCGTCGATAGGTCACGTCGGCGGATCAGGTGACTCGGGTACCATTGGCCTCCTCGCCGGGTGTATCCAGGATGTGTGGTTCCGCCCGGTCAACCAGGCTGCGATAACACTCCTCGAGCTGGCGGGATACACGGTGGCCGTTCCCGAAGGGCAGACCTGCTGCGGGGCACTGGCTGCACACGACGGCAAGGCCGATGCCGCGGAGCGCTACATGAGCCAAAACGCTGACGCCTTTGGTGGCTATGACCATGTGGTGGCCACCGCGGCGGGTTGCTCGGCGCATCTCGCTGACTACCGGTGGATGGGACACGTCCCTGAGACCCTCGATGTAACAGTGGCGGTCGCCCGCGCCATCGAGGGTGGACTTCTTCCGAGAATCGAGGCGGACAAGGGAAAAATCGCCATCCAGGATCCCTGTCATCTTCGTCATGCGCAGCGGGTGGTCGACGAGCCGCGGGCCATCCTCGAGGCAGCCGGCTATGAAGTCGTGGAAATCGACGACGTAGCTCTCTGCTGTGGCGCCGCAGGACTGTACACCATCCTCCAACCGGAGGCATCCGAGCAGTTGGGCATCCAGAAAGCAGACCAGGTGCGCGCCAGCGGGCAACAGAAGGTGGCCTCAGCCAACCCGGGTTGTGAGATGCAACTGCGCAGTCATCTCGAAGCCGATTTCACGATCAAACATCCCATAGAGTGGTATCTGGAATCGTTGGATGAGCATGAGAGGGCTGGAGCGAAATGGTCGAGTCAGTGACCGGGAGAGGCTCTTCGCCGAACGGGACCGACCTGGTCAAACGGTACGCCATCCTGGCCTATGGCGCCTTCGGCACCATGGCCGATGTCGGTCTGATGGTACTGGGGAGTCTCCTCGTCGGGCTCTCACTGGCTGTGCTCATCGGCGGGTTCGGATTGGTTGACGTCACGTCACAGGAGTTATCCACCGGAGAAATGTTGATTTCCGCCATCGTGCTTGCGGTCGTCGGGCTGTTTTGCCTCGGTGTTGCCTCCGAAGGCCCACTGGGCAGAGGTCGCCGCCTCGTCGGTTTCAAGCTCTGGGAGGTCGGCATCGGCCGGACTCTTGCCGTGTTTCTCGCAGGGTTGATCGCCCTGTTGCTCTACGATTTCATCGGTGGTCTCCTCGATACAGTGCCCGCCCCCCTGTACAAGGGTGTGGAGGGCTTCCGGGTGGTTGGCGTCGCGGGTATGACCGTCATGCCCCTGCTCGGCGTGCCCCTGTCTCTGCTGGCCCGCGCCGCCCCTGACGAATACGCCTGGCTTCGCACCGCCGACATCCCCGTGATGTTCATCGTCTGGACGGTCACGGCCATGCTGATCCTTACCTAATCGAGGAGCGAGTATCGGGTATCGATTAGAGAGACTGCCCTGTGTTCCGGTTTCGAGCTTCGAAAGGGGATCCGGTTCCCAAGCGGAGATTTGACCGCCCTGTGCTGTCGTCTCTCTACTCTCTACTCCGTACTCTCTACCCAGTCAGTAGATCGGTTTGGCGTGGACGATCAGTTGCTCGGGATCGCCGCCTGTTCGTCTGATCGCCTCCGCGGTCCAGGGGAGATCGGGGAGCTTGATGTCCAATTCGGTGACGCCGCGTTCGGCAGCGAGGTCCAGTAGCCCGTCGAGCAGCCCGAGTATGTCTTCCGGTGTCGTGGCGAACCAGCTGGTTCGCATCCAATTCTCGGCAGGTTGTTCGACACTGATCCAGCCGGCGGACGACTGGATGAGCTCACCCGCCGCCCCTTCGGTGACGTCAGATGGCCGCGCCGTGCGCCATTGCCACCCGAGGGCAATGAGCTCCCGAGCCTCTCGTGCCAGATCGCTGGCCGCCCAGAACAACCAGGCGGCCTCTGCGTCCGAACCTGGAGCCGGTCGCATCCGGTAGCGCTCCGCGGCGCGGTGCACAGGGTTGACGTCCAGCTCCGCAAACAGCCAGCGGGAGACCTCGCGGAAGCCGAGCCCCCTCACTTGATTGCGGGCGGCCATATTGGAGGCCTCGGTGGCGAGCCGGATGACGCGAGCGCCCCGCTCCCTCGCCCAGGCCACCCCGGCGTCGTTGAGGGCACTCCCCACGCCGGATCGGCGTTGGTCCGGATGGACCCGGGCTCCCTCCAACCAGCCCTCGCTGGGAGAGAGCATCGTCACGTGACACAAGGCGATCGGTGCATCGGAGCCGTCAACCCCGACGAACACCTCCGAGTCGGGAGCTTCGAGCCAGCCGGGAAGTCGCTCGGGGACATAGTCGCCCCAGGTGAACGTCTTAGTGGTCCACGGGACGATGGAATCCACATCGTCACGGCGAGCGGGACGAACCTTGAACTCCATGACTACATCCGGTTGGGCACCTCGATCCCCAAGAGGTAGAGCAGAGTCTGGAGCGTGTTCTCGGTCCAGGCTGCAAGCGACAGCCAGGATCCGCGGCGACTCGCGTCTGCCTCGTTGAGAATGTGGCACCTGTCGTAGAACCGGTTCCACTGACCCGCCAATCCGTGCGCATACTCGGCGATATGGTTTGGTGCGCGGAGATCGATGCCGCGCTGAACGACCTCCGGGAATCGGAGGAGCTCGAGGATGAGGTCTCTCTCGACATCCATGGTCGGAGCCACTATCGGACCGGGCTCGAAGTCGCGTTCCTCGGCCTTCCTCAAGATCGACTTGATCCGCACCGCGGCGTACTGCAGGTAGGGACCGGTCTTTCCTTCGAAGGAACTGAAGCGATCCAGGTCGAACACGTAGTCGGAGGCCCGATTGTTGATCAGGTCGCCAAACTTGAGCGCGGCGATCCCGACCTGGCGTGCGATGAGCTCCCGCTCCTCCTCGGGATAGCCCTCTGCGATGTGGGCTTCGTCGAGGCGGTCCCGCGCTGCGGTCTTGATCATGTCGATGACATCGCCGAGCCGGACCACGCCCCCTTCCCTGGTCTTGAACGGCTTGCCGTCAGGTCCGTTCATCGTGCCAAACCCGATGTGTTCCATAGCGACGCCGTCGGGAGCGATGCCGGCCTTGCGTGCCACGCGGAACACCTGGGTGAAGTGGTCGGTCTGGCGCCGGTCGACGACGTACAGCATCAGGTCGACATCGAGTTGCTCAACCCTCATCTCCACAGTTGCGACATCGAATCCCGAGTAGAGATACCCGCCTGTGGTCGAGCGGAGGATCAGGGGCGGATACTCCCGGTTGTCTTCGGGAAGGTCGACTCTGACGATCAGGGCACCTTCGGACACCTCGGTGATGCCGGCGACTTCCAGACGACGGACCAGCGGATTGAGCCGGTCGGCGATGTCGGACTCGCCATACCAGAGGTCGAACTCGACTCCGAGTGCGGCGAAGTCCCGACGTTGTGAAGCCTCGGACACCGCCTTCATCTGCCTCCAAGTGGCGAGAGCCTGTTCGTCGCCTTGCTGCAAGCCCACTGTGGTGAGCCGGGCCCGTTCGGCGAACGCCTCATCCGCCTTGGCTCGAGCATCCGCTTCCGGGTAGATGCGTTGCAGATCCTCGAGGGTGAGGGCCGAGGGATCGATGCCCTCATCCTCGACCGCGGCGATGAGAAGACCCATGTTGTAACCCCAGTCACCGAAATGGGGGTCGCGGATGACGTGGTGACCTGCGAACCCAAACAGCCTCGCCAGAGAGTCGCCGATGATGGTCGCCCGGAGATGGCCGACGTGCATGGCCTTGGCGACGTTGGGGCCCGCGTAATCGACGAGGACCCTGAGCGGGTTGGTTGAGTCGTCGAACCCGAGGTGGTCGTCCTCGGCGGTGCGGTTGGCCCAATCTGCCAAGGCCTCATCGGTGAGGTTGATGTTGATGAACCCGGGTCCGGCGACATCACTGCCGGCGATCTCGGGATGGGTTGCCAAAGAGTCGGCGACCGCCGCGGCGATTTCTCGTGGCGACTTGCGTGCCTGTTTTGCCGCCGCCATCGCTCCGTTGCATTGGTATTGAGCCAACTCCGGTCGTTGCGAGGGCAGGACCTCACCAAGCTCGGCAGGCAGCCCGAGATCGGCGAAGGCCTTCCCCGCCAGCTCGGAGAGAAATGTCTGCAATGACATTGCCCGGTCAGGTTAGGGATCGGGGGATCCTTCCAGTGCGAGCGCAGTGGCGGTGCGACGTTCGGCTCAGCATTTAGGGGCCACTGGTCGACCCGGGTGGTCACGCGATGGGATCGCCGCCTTCAAACGTCCCCCCTTTGGGAATCTGGCGGAGGGTCAGCTCGCCGACGGAGCTCGGACGCCGGGAGGCATGTACAACCGCCAGCGAGCCGGCGCGAGCATCTGATCGAGCGGGGTTCATGGCCTGCTTTGAACGGCGGTTCAGCCCACTTGGCGGCGACCTATGATCCGATGGTGAGCCCACGACCACGGCTGACGGAGAGTCGCCGCGTGGACATCCTCGGTGCCACCGCGACGGCGATCGCCGAGCGGGGTCTATGTGAGACTTGAATCGCCGATGTAGCGGAGATCGTCGGGGTCAGTCCGGCTTTGGTTCTGTACTACTTCCCGACCAAGGCGGCACTCCTCGCCGAAGCCCTGGTGTGCCTCGACCATCTCTTCTACGAGGGGGTGGCGCAGAAGCTGGAGTCGGTGCCCTCCGCCGAGGATCGGCTCATCATCCTTATCGAGGAAAGCTGTCCTCGACCTGTAGGCCCGGGGGAGTTGCCGGACAGCTCGGTCCTGTGGCCGGCCACATGGGAGATGTCTCGTCTCGATCCAGGTCTGGCCGCGGCGCGGGCGCGACTGGACGAGGCATGGCGATCCCAGATCGTCGGCATAGTCGAGGACGGCATCTCAACAGGTGAGTTCAACGCCGCCGCAGCCCAAGGCTTCGCCATGCAGTTGGCCGCGATGCTCGACGGGCTTGCCATCGAGGCGATGCTCGGCGACCCGACGGTGGATGCCCAACGGATGAGTCAACTCGCCATGTCTTTCGCGAGAGCCGTGCTCAAACCTTCCGGTTGAGCCGTCACGCCCTATCAATGGCGGTTTGGGTGTCAGGCCGTCGCAGTCCTCTCCTGCGGATCCTGGAGGCCGATCCTGCCCGCCATGCGTGCCGATCGTGCCAGAGCGCCGTACCAAACACCTGCCATCACTACCGCCGCTCCGGCGACTGAGCGGCCCGTGAGGGGCTCATTCAGGATCCATGCCTCCAAAAGCAGGGACACCACCGGGAAGAGCACAAAGGCATACGATGTGGCCGAGGCTGTCCACCGTCGGATGACCAGCAAGACCAGCACGAAAAGCCCTACCGAGCCGATCAGCGACAGGTAGAGAACAGACCACCTCACGTCAGTCTGTTGCGGCAGCGCCCACCGCTCCCCCGCTACCGCCGAGATCATCAGCAGACCCATTGCACCTATTGGCATGCCGACGGCGTTGGTCATCGCCGGGTGTCCCACCGACACCTTTTTTCCGACGATCACACTCTCCGCGACCGTAAAGGCGGCAATGGCGATCGCGATCAGACCACCTAGGGGCACGGCCAGCCCTGATGGGCCCACGGTCATCATGAGAATCCCCGTGAGAGCGATGACGGCGCCCGTCAGGTTGCGTCGGCTCAGACTCTCCATTCGATGGGCCGCAGCCAGGAACTGGGTGATCAAGGGCACCGCGGCGAGCAGCACCGATGCCATCCCCGCGCTGACTTGAGTCAGGGCCCAGTACATGAGCGCATAGGACAGTGTGAAACTGAGGATGCCATACAGCGCCGCCAATCCCAGCGCACGCCCACGCGGCCAGGTCAGCCTAAGAGTCAAGGCGATCGTCACGAAGATCACTGCAGACAGACCGAAACGCAGGCCGGCACCCCAGAACGGATCCAGCTCCTGGTTGCTCACCCGCACCGCCACGAAGTTTCCACCGCCGACCAGGACCACGACGAGGAAAGCCGACCATGTGAGTGCTCCGATTCGAGATGGGTCTCCCATACCGTCCTTTCTCAGGTTCATTCGCCATCATGGGCATCGGAGGCACCAGGCGCATCGGGTGAACACCCCATTCATCCGTTCGAAGTCACAGGAGGTTGTGCTCCATCGCATAGACTGCCGCTCCTGCTCGGGTGGAGACGCCGATCTTGGAATAGATGTTCTCCACGTGCCGACCCACGGTCTTGGTCGAGATGAACAAGGCTTCGCCCACGGCACGGTTGGTCAAACCCGATGCAATGTGGGTCAGCACCTCCAGCTCGCGATCGGTCAAACCGTCGGGGTTTGGCTGGTCGGGGCGGTCGATCTCTCCGCCGGCCGCGGATATCACGAATGCAACTGCTTCGCGATCGAGACGGCCCGCCGCGACCTCCTCGCTGATTACGCCGACCGCTTCATCCCAATCGAGGGCGGCCCGATGAGGCCGGTCCGAGCGAAGGGCATCGAAGACATCCGCAGCCGCGAGAATCCGTGTCGGCGGTGATAGCTGAGAACCTGTCCATTGATGGTGATACCCCGATCCGTCGATCCGCTCGTGATGACTCGTTGCCAAAGCCTCGAGACCGCGCAGAGCCAGGCAACGATTCAGGATCCTTCCGGTCAGATAGGGATGGATCATCACCTTTTCCCATTCGAAGCTGGTCAGCGGTCCTGGCTTGTCCCATATCCCGTTTTCGACACCGACCCGACCTAGGTCGTGGACCAATCCGGCACGTCTGATATCCCGCACGTCTGAGTCGGGGAGACCGGCTGCGACGGCTGCTCCCATCGCGAGCTCTGCGACATTGCGGGAGTGTCCTCGCGTCCACGTCGACTTGAGGTCTACCAAGTCGGCCATGACTGTCAGCGCCGAGTCCAGATCGTCGATGTAGGCAATGGGCTCCGGTTCGGCGTTGATCGTCTCTTCCCAATCGGTCTCGCGCCGATGTACCCCAACGGCTTGCCAGGCGCTCACGACGTCCGGGTCGTAGCCTTTGCCGCTCCGTCTCGAGATGGTTTGTGCTGCGTCGGTATCGAGCAAATCAGCGTCGCCGGCAACGGCCACGATTCGCGCCTCGATGGGGATCTCGTCCCCACTCACTCCTGCTGGGTAACCCTTTCCATCCCATCGTTCGTAGGCGTGTCGCAAAGCCGCGATCACGTTCCGGTCCATGTTGAGTCGTTGGGCCAGCATCGCGGCGACCTCGCAGTGGGCGGCAAGCCCTTCTCGAGCCGACTTGGTGTCGGTCATGGCCGACACCAAGAGCTGTCCGCGCCGGACGAGGGGCTCGGTGCGGCCCACCGATGCGACCATCGCCCGTGCCATCTCAGGGACACTGCCGAAGAGCACCGGGCCCAGTGCCGCGTTGAAGCCGCGTTCGTCACCTCCCACCGCCCTAGCCGTTTCGGGTGAGTCAGCAGTGCACCCCAGGAACTTGAGCAGCGAGACCTGGAAGAGGGACCGGAGCCGTTCCAGGTCCAATCCCATTTGCTCCCCGATGGCCATGGCGATGAGGCACGTTCGCGCCCCGTGCCCGAGCGGTCGACCCGTTCCGATGTCGGTCGCCAGGGAAAGCGCGCCCAGCACCTCTGCAAGCCGAACACGCTCCGATTCCGATTGCATCACGGCAACGCTATCCATGCTCCGCCACCCCCGACGGGCGAATGAAACGGTCCAGCTCCCATATGTGGGAGCCACAGCATTAGGAAGCGACCCGCCCATTATCCTGGTCGGACCCATGATGAGCCAGGCGCCGCTGAGCAAAGACGCCCTCCATAGGGTCATTGCCCCATTCGGAGAGAACCGGACCTTTCCAGCCGACGCCTATGTTTCCCAGAAGGTGTTCGACTGGGAGATGGAGAGTTTGTTCCGGGCTACCTGGGTTTGCGTCGGTCGCGTCGATGAGCTGGTCGGACCGGGCCAGATCCGAGCTATCGATGTGGCCGGGGAGGGTGTCCTCCTCGCTCGCGACCGAGATGGAGCTCTCACCGCTTTCTCCAACGTGTGTCGTCACCGGGGCCATGAGTTGGCGCCAGTCGGAGATCCCATCGATGCCTGGCTGATCCGTTGCCCGTACCACTCGTGGTCCTACCGGTTCAACGGCGAGCTGCGAGCCGCTCCGACATTCACGCAGACACCCGGGTTCGACATGTCGGAGTTCCCCTTGGTCGAGATCGATTTGGCCGAGTATCTGGGATGGGTGTGGATCGATCTGTCTGGCGAGGCACCCCCGATCGAACAGCACTACGGGAATCTCGCCGAGCTCGCCGCGCCTTACGAGACAACGCGACTCAGGACCGCCGCGGTCAACTCTTATGCGGTCGACGCCAACTGGAAAATCGTCGTCGAGAACTACAACGAGTGCTACCACTGCTCATCCATCCACCCCGAGCTGTGTGAACTGACCCCACCGGAAAGCGGTTTCGACCATCAGCCAACCGGGATGTGGTTCGGCGGCACCATGGTCCTCAAGGATCATGCGGTGACGATGTCATTCGACGGCGCCTCCAATGGGGTGACCTTCCGGGAGGTCGACGAGGATGCAGCGCGGCTCGTCTGGTATCTGACGGTAGTGCCCAACCTCCTGCTTTCGATGCACCCGGACTATGTGATGACCCACCTCCTCGTCCCGCTATCTCCCGATAAGACCTTCATCGAATGCTCGTGGCTCTTCCCACCGGAGGCCTTCGAGCTGGATGGGTTCGATCCTGCCTATGCGGTCGACTTCTGGGACATCACCAACCGGGAAGACTGGACAGCCTGTGAGAACGTGATGAAAGGTGTCCGTCATCAGGGTTATCGGCCCGGGCCCCTTTCCAGCTGGGAGGGCACCGTCTATCAGTTCCTCGCTGTGATGGGCCACTTCTACCTCGGCCACGGCCTCGTGGTGCCCGAGGTCCCCGCTCGCGAGCTGCGGTAGACCCCGCCGACGGCCTGTTCCCGGATCATTCCCGTGGTGGCATCCGCCTCGGCAACATCGCGGCCATCGGGACGGACCACTCGAATCTCGCTCATTGTTCCATTCCTCTTGGCGCTTCGACATAGCGCCCAAGGTCGGGCGGCTACTCAGGGGCCACATAGATATCGAGGAAATCGGCGATCCCTTCAACCATCTCGTCGCCGTCGAGGAGTTCAGGGTCGTTGTGGCCTGCACCGGCGACCATCACCAGCTCCTTGGGATCATCGGTGGCCTCATAGACCGCCCGACTCTGCTCGTTGGGCACGATGATGTCTTCAGCGCCGGCGATGACCAGGACGGGAGCATCGACTGTGCCGATTTTCTCGGTGTTGAGGTACTTGTCTTTGAGTAGTAGCGAGGAGGGCAGCCACCAGTAGTGCACAGCAGCGATGTCCGGGAGTGAGATGAATGGTGACCGCAGAATCATTGCCGCTGGGGGATACTTCGTGGCCAGCTCGATCGCGACGCCGGCGCCCAGCGACTCACCGAAGTAAATCAGGGGGCTGAAGCTGTCTCGGTCCATCATGAATTTCAGGGCGGCCTTCGCATCGAGGGCGAGCGCCTCTTCGCTCGGTGAGCCGGGATTGCCGCCAAATCCCCGGTAGTCGGTGAGCAGGACCGTGAACCCCAGGTCTGTCAGCGCCCGAGCCAGCGGGACACGATGCGAACGGTTCCCGGCGTTGCCGTTGAAGACGACGACCGCGCCTCGTTCCGGCTCCGATTCGAGAAGCCAGGCTGCCAGCGTCATCCCGTCCTCGGTGTCGTAGCTGACCTCTGTGACATCGACGGGAGGCTCCGGCACCGACTGCGTGGGTAGATAGATGAGGCTCCGCTGGAAGACCCAAAGCAGCCCGATGGTGGCGATCATCGCCACGGCGACCCAGGCGAGAACGGCCAGAAGACGCCTCCCGGTCAACGGCTGTCGACACGCAGCATTCTTGGAGAGTACGACAAATGGGCGAGATCAACCGGTGGGCTTCTCACACCCCGGGATGCGTCGGCGAATTCAAGCGGTAGGCGCGACGCGTTGGCTCGGCTGCGACGCACGCCTCACGGGAGGAAGGATGCTCTCATCGGGAAAGCGGTTGACATGAAACCATGTGGTTTCCTATACTCCCGAGCAGATGGAACTGGTGTTCAAGGCCATGGCCGATCCCACCCGACGAGCGCTGCTCGACGCCCTCTTTCGTGAGGATGGCCAGACATTGTCCATGTTGGAGGCCGGATTCGACATGACCAGACCCGGGGTGACGAAGCACCTGAGGATCCTCGAAGAGGCGGGGCTGGTCGTCACCAAACGTCGCGGTCGGGAAAAGCTCCACTTCTTGAACCCAGTCCCGATTCGTCTCGTCCACGACCGTTGGGTGAGCAAGTACACCGAGGAGTGGGCCGCCGGTCTCGTCGGCCTCAAGAACGACCTGGAGGTCAGTATGGAGAAGGTCTTCGAGATATACATCCGGACCACACCGGAGCGTCTGTGGGAGGCGATCACCGACCCGGACATTCGTGCCAAGTATCACTTCGGCTCTCACATCGAGTCTGAATGGACGCCTGGCTCGCCCTATTGGCAAGTCCATCCGAAGGCGCCCGAGCCGCTGGTAGAAGGAGAGAACCTGGAGGTCGACCCACCCCGGAAACTGGTGCAGTCGATGCATGCCTTGTGGGGCCCCGAGGCCTCCGCAGAAAGGACTAGCCGAGTCACCTGGGAGATCGAACCAGTCGGCGATTCCTGCCGGCTGACCGTGACCCACGGTCAGCTTCGTGAAGACGCCAGCGAAGAGTTGTACGGAGGGTGGCCGATGATCCTCTCCGGTCTCAAGACCTGGCTGGAAACCGGGGAGCTGCTTACCACCCCAGGATCACTGATGTATGGAGATGAGAAATGACTTCGATCGACAAGACTTTCACCGCCACTCTGGTCAAGAGCCCGGCAGCAGGCGGCTGGACATACCTCGTCACCGCCTGGACCGCCGACTTCTTCGGCAGCAGAGGTTTGGTGAAGGTAGCCGGCACCATTGACGGGGAGCCTTTCACCAGCTCGTTCATGGCCATGGGCGACGGCACCCACAAGCTCCCGGTCAAGGCCGAGCTGCAGAAGCGGATCGGCAAGACGGTGGGTGAGACGGTGACCGTGCACTTGACTGAACGGGTCGACCGGTGAGTCATTGCCCGGACAACATACGGCAGCCGTGTCAGTCGGCTTCCTCATTGCCGTGTAGGGGCGGGTCGAAGACACAAACCAGATGCATTTCAGTGCTCGCAGCGAAAACGTGCGGCTCCCCGGTTCCCACCGAGTAGAGGCTGCCCGGCTCGAGCTCAACGAATCTTCCAGTCGAAACTTCCTCCACGCTTCCCCGGCCTCTCACGCAGTAGACGGTCTCTCGATGGTTGGAGTACTCGAACTCCAGTCGTGCACCCGCGTCGATCTCCGTGATGTGAAACGAGTAGCCAATCCCATCATCGGCGGTGATGAGACGCCGACTTCGCCAACCCGGACCATGTGCCTCGCTCTCCGTTCCGGTGAGAGAGTCGACTCTTCGATGAAGCATCGAAAGACAGTAGTAGAGGACGACTAACACGGGTGGCGATCAGCAGACCCATCGTCGGGACGCTACCTTCCTGAAGCATGGTTCAGGCATTCTCCTCGTGATCAAAGAGACGCCATTTCACCCGCGGACCAGCACCGCAAACCAGACCGGCTTGTGGAGCCACTGGGCGGGATACCTGGCCACCGATCGCTACCAGCTGTCGGACAAGTTCGAGTATTTCGCCATCCGCAACTCTGCGGCCGTCATCGACACCTCCCCCCTCTACAAGTACCGCATCTACGGTGTCGACGCCGAGAAGTACTTGGCCAGGGTGCTCACCCGCGACATCCGTAAATGCCGTCCCGGTCAGGCTCAGTACACGGCCTGGTCGGATGGCGATGGGTGGGTCATCGAAGACGGCGTGATCCTCCGTCTCTCCGACGACGAGTTCCTGCTCACCGCGGCCAAGCCCAACCTCGCCTATCTGCAGGGTCTGACGGCAGGCGAGCAGGTGCAGATCGAGGATGTGTCCGAGGACTACGGTGCTCTCGCCCTGCAAGGGCCTTACTCGAAGGAGATCCTGAAACAGCTGGCACCTGAAGCGGAGGGCATCGGCTACTTCCATCTCACCCCGGCCAAGATCGGTAACGCCGCGGTGACCGTCTCCCGAACCGGCTACACCGGTGACCTCGGCTACGAGATCTGGGTGGGCGCCGACGATGCCATTGGCTTGTGGGATCGTCTCTTCGAGGTGGCGGCGCCATATGGAGTGATCCCTGTGGGTCAGACTGCCCTCCTGATCAGCCGTATCGAGGCGGGACTGATCCTCATCGACGTCGACTTCCACTCCGCTCGCTACGCCTGGAACGACGACCAACGGGCAACGGCTCTCGAATTGAACATGGGGTGGATGCTGCGTGACCTGCAGGAGGACGACCGGGCATTCATCGGCCGCAGGGCGATCGAACGCGAGATCGAGGAGAAGTCCTCGCGTTGGAAGACAGTGGGGGTCATGGCGGACTGGGAGGATTGGGCGCGCACCCACGACGAGCGGGGTCTGATCACCCCCAAGGACCACACTCCTCAGCATGGCGGGATGATGCTGTACGACGAGAATATCGAACGCATCGGGTATGTCCCGAGCTTCGTCTACTCCCCCGTGATGCAACGGCACATCGGGATCGCCCGGCTCCGCCCCGAGCACGCCGAAGTGGGGACCCGGATCGGTCTCGAAGTGACCATCGACCATCGCTACGAGGTTGTCGACGCTCGGGTGACCAGACTGCCCTTCTACAACCCCCCGAGAAAGACGGCCTGAGGAGGTAGGTCACCACCATGGCCAGCAAGAACAAGTACGACGCGATCATCATCGGCGGTGGGCACAACGGGTTGGTCAACGGTGCCTACCTGGCCAAGGCGGGCTTGAACACCCTCATCCTGGAGCGACGTCACGTCGTCGGTGGCGCCGCCATCACCGAAGAGCTCTACCCCGGATTCAGCTTCACCACCTTCTCCTATGCCCTGAGCCTGCTCCGACCCGAGATCATCCACGAGCTGGAGCTGACCAAACATGGGTTCATGCCATTGCTGATGCCCTCGAGATTCGCTCCGACAGAGGACGGCGACTATCTGCTGCTGGGTCAGGACAGTGACGAGAACCACCACCAGATCGCCCGCCACTCCAAGCACGACGCAGACGCGTATGACGCCTACGGCCACATGATGGAACAGGTTGTCCATGCCATTCGACCATTGATGGATACCATTCCGCCGGACATCACCTCGAAGGACCCCGAGGAGAGGGCGCGGATGGCCGCCATCGGGTCCTATCTGGCCGATCTTCCCCCGCGGGTGCTCCACGACCTGGTGCGGCTTCTCACCGGCAGCGCCGCCGACATCCTCGAGGACTATTTCGAGTCGGACATCATGCAGGGCTGGCTGGCCAGCTCGGGGATCATCGGCACCAAGGTGGGCCCGAGATCTCAGGGGTCGGGTCTGGTACTGCTCTATCACTCCTTCGGGGAACATGACTCCGCCTACGGGGCGTGGGCCTTCCACAAGGGGGGCAACGGAGGATTCACCCAGGTACTGGCCCGCGCGGCTCAGTCGTTTGGGGCCGAGATCCGACTCGAGGCTTCGGTCGACCACGTCGTCACCAAGGAGGGTCGGGCAACCGGCGTCGTCCTCGAGGACGGCACCGAATTTCGAGCGAAGACCGTGATCAGCGCGGTCGACCCGCGACGCACCTTCCTGCAGCTGGTCGACCACCGGGAGTTGCCTTCCGATCTGGTCGAGGACATCTCCAGATTCAAGTTCCAGGGAACATCGGCCAAGGTCAACTTCGCTCTCGATGCGAATCCGACTTTTCCCGGTCTCGAAGGACGCAGCGACCACTACCGGGGCTTCATCAACATCGGGCCCAGTCTGGATTACCTGGAACGGGCCTTCGACGACGCCAAATACGGGTGGTACAGCTCGCGTCCGTACATCGACGGATGCATCCAGTCGAACGTCGACCCCGACATGGCTCCGCCCGGTAAGGCGGTCATGTCCAACTTCATCCAGTACGCCCCCTATCACCTGCGCGAGAGAGACTGGGACACCGAGAGGGAGAATCTGGGTGATGTCGTTCAGGCGCGCCTCGAAGAGATCTTCCCGGGGTTCGGGGACCTGGTGCTCCACCGGGAGGTGGTGACGCCCCTCGACATCGAGCGCACCGTGGGCCTGACCGAGGGGAATATCTTCGCCGGCGAGTTCCTCGCACCCCAAATGTTCTTCTTCCGCCCCGCTCCCGGTTGGAACCAGTATCGCACCCCGATCGAGGGCTACTACCAGTGCGGTTCAGGCACTCACCCCGGTGGGTGTGTCATGGGCGCCCCGGGCAGGTTCGCCTCTCAGCAGATCCTCGGTGACCTGGGCAAGAGGAAATAGCCGTTCTGTGCGGATCTGTAAGGCCCCAGCCCCGATAGACCCGCACAGAATGGTGTTTCAGACGCAGGCGCCGTCGCCGTCCACACCACGACCGCAGATCAGGGTGACCTCGATCGATTTCAGGCTGAAGCCGCCGGAGCCCTCTTCGGCAAAGATGTGGAGCCGGACGCCGCGCACGGCGTCGTCGCCCAGCCCGACCACGTCGTAGGTGACCTCGGCGAGGTCGCCGGTGGTCACCCGAGTCACCTGTACGATGTCGGATTCTGGCTCCTCCTGAGACGCGTACTGCTCCGCCACCAGCTCACCCAATGCGGTCATGGTTGACTCGACTGGAGTCTCTCCCAGCTCTGAGACGATCCGGGCGGTTTCGTCGGTGGTGTCGCCTTCGTAGCCGACAAACCTCAGGCTGACCCAGCCGGTGGTGTTCTCGTAGCTGACTTCGATCCACAACGAAGAAGGGAGCTGCCGAGTGTTTCCACGTGCCACCAGGTCATCGAACGTCGGCGGAATCTCGTCGCGAATCGCCTGGTTCGTGCCCGGCCCTGCTCGCAGATTGAGGACGTCGTCATGGCGGACTCCGATCACCATCAGAACATCACCCTCGGCGGGCCCGAAGTCGATCGGCTCACCGGGGAGCCCAGTCGTCGTCGTGGTCCCGACACTGGTGGTTGTGGTTGTAACCTCGACCGAGGTCGTCGTTGCGGGCAGCGTCGAAGTGGTGATCGTTGATCCAACGGCGGCCGTGGATGTCGTCGAAAGCGCCGTGATGCTCGTCGAGGTCGTGGAACCGGCCCCGGAATCGCCGCCGCAAGCCGCAGCGAGCAGGGCAACGGTTGCCAGCAGGACAGGAATGGCTCTTCTCATGCTCATTAGACGTAACGGAGGCGGTGATTGGGTGACAGAGTCTTTGGTCGCCTTCTGTGCTTATCTTCCGCGGATATGGCGACGACACGTGTCATCAGGCACATCGCGGCTCCACCCGGATGCGTCTACGCCGCCCTCACCGATCCGGATTCCGTGCAACAGTGGATGGTCCCCGACACGATCGATTCAACGCCAGAAACGAGTGTCCAACCTTGTGCGCTGACGGTAGGCGGACCTGACTGCACACTAGATCCCGCCTGGCACTCGTGGCCCCTAATACTTGGCCAGCTCCTGGGCTCGTTCCACTATCGACTCCGGCGTGGGGTAGAGAGCGTTCTCCAACGGGCCGGCATATGGCATCAAGGGCACATCCGGCAGGGCGTATCGCTTCACCGGGGCGTCGAGCCACTCGAATGTCTTGTCGGCGATCTGGGCGGCAATCTCGGCTCCGTAGCCGACGAACTCGTTGTCCTCGTGGATGATCAACGCTCGCGAGGTCTTCTTGATCGACTCCTCGATGGTCGGCCAGTCGAGGGGTTTCAATGTGCGTAGGTCGATCACCTCGGGGTTGATCCCAAGCTCCTCGAGGAGGGGGACCGCTTCCGTCGTGAAGTGAGCCATGGCTCCATAGGCGATGATGGTCAGGTCGCGCCCGGTGTGTCGAATGGCCGCCTTGCCCAGCCCCACTCGATAATCGCCTTCCGGGTAAGGGCCCTTCGCCAGGCGGTAGAGCTTCTTCGGCTCCAGGAACATCACTGGGTCCGGGTCCTCGACGGCGGTGTGAAGCAAGCCCTTGACGTCCGCCGGAGTCGACGGCACCACCACCTTCAGCCCAGGAACGTGGGCGTAGAACGACTCGATCGACTGTGAGTGGTATTGCGCTCCATGAATGCCGGCGCCGAACGGCGTCCGGATGACGATGGGGACGTTCCATCGCCCATCTGAGCGGTAACTGACTCGTGCCGCCTCGGACACGATCTGATCGAAGGCGGGATGGATGTAGTCGGCGAACTGGATCTCCGGGAGCACCTTGAATCCGGTGGCAGACATGCCGATGGCGCAGCCCACGATCGACGACTCGGCGATCGGGGCGTTGAAGCAGCGATCGGCACCGAACCGGTCGGTCAGTCCCTCTGTCGCCTTGAAAACCCCGCCCTTCCGCCGGGCCACGTCCTGGCCGAACAGGACCGCGTCGTCGTGCTGGTCGAAGATCTCGTGGAGGGCCTTGTTGATCGCGGTGATCAGGTTGACGGTCTCACTGCCCTGCACCACCGGTCCCGGCGCAGTCGCCGCTGGTCCGGGCGTGATCACCCGGGCATACACCCGCGTGGTGGGCTCGTCAGGGTTCGGAGCCTTCTCGGCCGCCTCGACGGCCCGGGCAAGCACCTCGACCACCTCATCATCGATCTCAGACTCTTGTGCCTCGGTGAGGAGCCGATTCTCGATCAGGTATTGCTTGAGACGTCCGAGCGGGTCTTTCTTGCGCCACCGCTCCACTTCCTCACGACTTCGATAGAGGGCATCGTTGTCGTCGGAGGTATGGGCGTAGTAACGGTAGGTGTCGGCCTCGATGAGGGTCGGCCCCTCACCGGCGCGTGCCCTCGCCACCGCAGTCTGCATGGTTTCGAGAACATCGAACGGGTCGTTGCCGTCGATCCTGTGACCGGGGAACCCATATCCGGCTGCTCGCTCGGCGACCCCGCCGGCTACCTCCTCCTGTGTGGGCACCGAGATCGCATAGTGGTTGTTCTCGATAACACAGATCAAAGGCAGATCGTGGATTCCCGCCCAATTCATGGCTTCGTGCCAGTCACCCTCCGACGTCGCCCCCTCCCCGCCGTAGACCACGGCGATCTCCCCCCGAGCGCGCAGCTTCAGGCCGTGGGCGATGCCCGATGCATGGGGGAACTGGGTGCCAATGACCGACGACTGGGTGAACACCCGTCTGCCAGGATCGGACCAATGACTCGGAAGTTGGCGTCCGCCTGAGGAGACGTCGTCCTTCTTCGCGAACACCGCGAGGAAGACCTCTAACGGTGTGAAACCCCAGGCCAGACCAACTCCCATGTCCCGGTAATAGGGGAGGATCCAGTCCTTTTCCTTGTCGAGAGCGAACACCGATGCCACCTGGACTGCCTCGTGACCGGAGGAGCCGAGCACAAAGGCGGCACGTCCTTGACGCTGCAAGGCGAACATTCGGTCATCGACCCGCCTCGTGAGCAGCATCAGCCGGTACATCTCGACGATTTGCTCGTCGGACAGCCCGAGGCTGCGGTGTCTGGGCATCTCCTCCGTTCTAAGCACTAGTGACCAACCTGATCAATTCCTGTCATCGCCGCTGCGACGGAATCTACGCAAGTCTCCGATATCCCTGATTCTCTCCTCGGCGACCATGACCGCCGCCTCGTTGGGATTGGTTCCGTGCTCTTCGGCTTTGTTGAGGATGTTGAGCGTGGCGTCGAATATCGAGTCGACGCGGTGCAGGGCTCTTGTCTTCGAGTAGCCGTGGAGCTCGTCGTAGACGTTGATCAGACCGCCCGCGTTGACCACGAAATCGGGGGCGTAGAGGATGTCGCGCTTGGCCAGCCGGTCAGCGTCTTCGGGTGTGGCGAGCTGGTTGTTGGCGCTGCCGACGACGGCCTGACAGTTGAGGAGAGGGATGGTTCTCTCATTGAGGCCGGCACCGAGAGCACAAGGGGAGAAGATGTCACAGTCAACGGCGTAGATCTCGTCGGGCTCCACTCGTTTGACGTCGAAGTTGTCTACCGCCGACTCGATGGCAGGCTCGTAGGCGTCGGTGACCATCACCTCGGCGCGGGCCTCCACGAGCAGACGGACGAAGGCAGACCCCACCTTGCCCACGCCCTGGACGGCAAACCGTCTTCCCGCGAGATCGGAGTCGCCCCATAGCTTCAGGGCGACCGCCCTGCTCGCCGCGAGCAGGCCTCGAGCCGTTACCGGCGAGGGGTCGCCCGATCCACCCAGGGCGATCGAGCTTCCCAGCGCCCAACGCGTCTCACGCCGAACCACGTCCATGTCGCCCGTCGTCGTCCCGACATCCTCGGCCGTGATGTATCGGCCCTGGAGTGAGTCCACGATGCGCCCGTATGCCCGGAAGAGCCGCTCGCTCTTGTCGGCGCGAGGGTCACCAATGATCACGGCTTTGCCACCACCCAAATCGAGGCCCGCAGCGGCCGCCTTGTAGGTCATCCCTTTGGCCAGGCGGAGGACATCGTCAACGGCGTCGTCCTCCGATTCGTACGGAAAAAAGCGAGTCCCGCCTAGAGCGGGACCCAACGCCGTGCTGTGTATGGCGATTATCGCCTTGAGGCCAGACACCTTGTCGTAGCCGTAGAGGATCTGCTCGTGACCTTCTATGGCTACGGCGTCAAACACACCCAAAGTCCTGACCTCCTCCGAATCTTGAACGGGGCACCACGAAGCATACCGATGGTTGCGGGCTTGCGTTCGGTCAGTTTGGACGCGTCTTGTGCAAGGATGACCGTGTGACGAAATCAGCCTGTCTGCGGGTCTATTCGCCGGAAGTCTCCGGTTCGAGCGACCCCGTGCCCGGATTCGTCCACACCTACGGCATCCTCTCTGAGGAAGCGGGTGACAGCCATTGGACGGTGGAATGGCAGGGCCGGCGTCTGGTCTGTCCCCGCAATCTCCGCCTGCGGGTGCTGGAGTCGACCGTTGCCTTTGCCAATGCCTTTCGCGGGCTCGGTGCAGGTTTGATTCCCGAAGACGCAGCTCAGGCCGCAGATCGCGAGCTCAAGGCCTATCACCGCAGCTACCCCGAGCATCGGTCCCACATTCTCACCTCGGCTTGGCACGTTCCGGTGAGATGGTTTGCCGCGTTCGATCCCTCTGAGAAAGAGGTCTACGAGGGACCGCACGGTCCCCGTCTCCGCTTTCGAACCGACATTGGAAAGGCGCAAGCCCGTTTGCGCCGTGCCTGTGAGATCCTCGGCAAGCTCGCCGTGTTCACCGCACCGGCGGAGGAGCTCAACCAGGTATTGGGTTGGTTGGAGCCATTTCCTGCGGAGTCGATGGTCGAACTGGACTATGGAGAAGTATCGGAGCTGTTCGATCCTCAGGATCTGATATTCGACGACTCCTGTGATCAGGTCAACGCGTCGATCGATGCGCTGGAGGCCGGTGACATGATGCGTGCCGGCGAGAGCTATGGCCGTGTCGTCACCCGGTGGGCCCCAGCCTTCTCGGTGACGTTCAGTAGTTGAGTAGAGGGTTCCGGTGGAGGGCTGGCCTCAGAATTTTCTCACTCTCTACTTTTTTCCAAAACTGGGAACAAAACAGGCGACAAACGCGCTGAATGGTTTGTGAACAGACGCACAAGCGTCGGAAAGTTCACATTTTCCTCCCAACCTTGCGACAAACGTGACGACCATTTGGAAGTCACCGGGTGGAGTTGCCACCTCCCCAGGTGGCGTCTTTCTCCTCATCCTCCTCCCCCCACCCGTGTCGCAACTCATTGCGGGGCCCCGGATCCCACCAATCCGGGGCCCGCAATGTCTTCCACTGTTCTGACACATGACCTGTTCTCTGCCAGCATCTTCCTGGGATGAGTGTCCTTCCCTGGAATCTGCTGCCCGACAACTCGAGCACGGATGCGCACGGCCGGCTGTCCGTAGCCGGCTGTGACGTCGTCGGTCTCGCCGAGGAGTTCGGTACGCCACTGTTCGTCTACGACGAGGATCACATTCGGTCACGGTGTCGGGAGGCCGTGGCCGCGTTCCCTGACGGCGTTGCCTATGCGACCAAGGCTTTCCTCAGCACGGCGATGGCCCGATTGGCCGTTGAGGAGGGTATGGACCTCGACGTTTCGACTGGAGGCGAGATCCATGTGGCCCTGGCCGCCGGGATCCCTGGCCAACGGCTGATCGTTCACGGGAACAACAAGTCGACCCGGGAGTTAGCGGCTGCCGTTGAGGCCGGCGTTGGCAGGATCGTGATCGACTCCATGTCGGAGATCGACAGACTGGAGTCGGTGCTCCACCATCGGGGAGTGACAGCCCGGGTGATGGTCAGGGTCAATCCCGGGATCGAGGCGCATACCCACGAGTTCCTGCGCACCGGCGCCACCGACTCCAAGTTTGGGCTGAGCATTGCCGGCGGGGTGGCAACTCAGGCCGTGGAGCGGATCAACTCTTCGGATTCGCTGCAACTTGTGGGTCTCCACGCCCACGTTGGCAGTCAGGTGTTCGACGTGTCGTCGTTTGCCAAGGCGATCGACATCATCGCCGAGTTCGTCCGTCCCATGGACGTGGAGGAGCTGTCGATCGGAGGCGGTCTTGGCGTCCCCTACGTGGAGGGTGAGACGGCACCAACGATCACAGAGTGGGGAGCGACGATCCACTCGGCCGCGGCGTCGGCCGAGATCACTCAGCGCATCACAGCTGAGCCCGGCCGCGCCATCGTCGCCCGATCGGCGATCACGCTATACACCGCGGGCACCATCAAGGACATCCCGGGTGTCCGCACCTATGTGTCAGTCGACGGGGGGATGAGCGACAACCCGCGCCCAGTCCTCTATGGAAGTGGCTACGAGGTCTTCATGCCCCGCTCCACAACCGCCGACCGTGACCGCGCGATCAGACTCGTGGGCAAACACTGTGAGTCGGGCGATGTGATCGTCTGGCACGGGAAGGTGCCCTGGGACCTCGAATTGGGCGACATCCTCGCCACTCCGGTGACCGGTGCCTACGGGCACTCAATGGGCTCCAACTACAACATGGTCCTACGTCCCCCGGTGGTTTTCGTCAGAGATGGCCAAGCCCGCCTGGTGGTTCGCCGTGAGACCTACGACGACTTGCTCGCCAGAGACCTCGGATAGATATCGTCGAGACCGATGGCCTGGATCGAAGCACCGCACGAGGACGAATGGGGACCAGAGCTCGAGTCGCTGCGGGACGAAGTCGTCGATCCCGCCCACGATCGCGTGGACTGGATAATGCGGATCCACGCTCTCGACCCAGGAAGCCTCGCCGCTCACAACACGCTGTACCGCCAGGCCATGCAAGGCACCAGAACCTTGCGCAAGGTCGATCGGGAGATGGTCGCCGTCGTCGTATCCCGGGTCAACGACTGCCACTATTGAATGGTCCATCACCGGCGCGGTCTGCGCCGGCTGTTGCGAGACGATGCTCTCGCTGCCGAAATCGAGGCGGACTTCGAGCAGGCCAGAATCTCTGAGAAGAGAAAGGCGATGTTGCGGTACTCGGTGAAGTTGACGGTGGAGCCTGCTTCCGTGACTGCCGAAGACGTCGACACCCTACGGGCAGCCGGATTCGCCGACATCGACATCCTTCACATCGCCGAAGTCGTGGCCTACTACGCCTACGCCAATCGCCTCGCCGACGGGCTCGGCATCCCCCTCGAGGATTGGATCAAGGAGTGACCTTCCGCAACTCGCCTACGGGCCCTGGACGAGTCCGGGCCCGGGTATACCCCCTCCTCGTGGAGATGGAGGGTTTCCCACGCTTGGCTACACCTACGATGGGGACCCCGGCCCGACATACGACTGGTACGTGGCCACGGCAGGCCTGGGGGCGGTCAGTCACAGTATCGAGGGCAGATCTCTAGCCGTGGAGGCTTCCCCGGACCCACTCGCCTCTGGGATCCGCCCTGCGAGCCGCAACGATTTCGCATTCATACAGTCGGTTCTCTCGGAGGGACTCGCCGCGGATACCGACCGCTACTACATCCACCCCGGCGACTACGCATGGTGGGTCTATCACGACGACCCCCGCTATCCCGACCACCTTGCGACTTGGATCCAGAATGACTCGGGTTTCGTGACCATCGACTCCCTTGGTCCCCACGAGAATGAGATCACCGTCTTCACTCGGCCTGGGGTCGACCGGATGCCACTCATCCGCTGGGCACAGCGACGGCTGAGAGACAGGGGAGACGTTGGTTGGGTGTCCGACGGAGATCGTGAGTTGATCGATGAGCTAGAAGCCGAGGGGTACTCGGCGGAATACGTCAACCGCTCCTACCAGTGGGATCTCACCGGTGAGCTTCCCCAGCCAGATCTTCCCCCGGGTTGGAGCCTCCGAGCCCTCGGCGGGGAACACGAGGCCAACCCTCGCCGTGCGGCATCGCACGCCGCTTTCGAGTCAACCATGCCGTGGGCGCTGCATCTGCAGCGCTACATCGATTTCATGAGATCACCCGTCTACGCGCCCGAACGGGATCTGGTGGCGGTCGCGCCATCCGGGCAGATCGCGTCGTTCATGGTCTGGTGGGCCGATGACTCCGGGGTAGCTCAAATCGAGCCTTTTGGCACCCATCCCGACTACCAACGTCAGGGGATTGGGCGTGCCCTGATCTATCACGGGCTTGCCGAGATGAAAGCTGCGGACATGGGCACCTGTCGGGTGATCACCGACGAGCCGAGGGCGGCCACCGCCTTCTACGAGGGAGTCGGATTCAATGATGTGGGGCGAATCCGCTGGTGGCGCAAGGTCTTAGAGTCCCGGTGATGCCAGATCTTCGTCCCTTGGAAGGCAAGGTCGCCTTGATCACAGGTGGCAGCCGTGGGCTCGGTGCCGCCACCGCCCACCACCTGGCACGTTGGGGTGCCCGGGTGATCGTCACCTACAGGGAACAGGCAGAAGCCGCCGACGAGGTCGTGGCAGGTTGCTCCGAGATGACCCCGGGATCTGAAGCGGTCCAGATGGACCTGACCGACGAGGGGAGTGTCCGTGCGGCGTTCTCCACCGCGGCCGCCGGTCAGGAACGTCTCGACTTCCTCATCGCGAATGCTGCTGCGACGGCACTCAAGCCGCTTCTTGGCTTGAAGATGCATCAGATCGACAAGACGTTCGCCATCTCGGTCCGGCATTTCCTTCTTCTGGTGCAGTTGGCCTTCCCGTTGCTGGAAAAAACAGGAGGTCGAGTCATCGGGGTCTCCGGAGCCGACACAATTGGCTACATCCCGACCCATGGTCTGCTCGCCGCCGCCAAGTCGTCGATGGAGACCCTGATCCGATATCTAGCTGTAGAATTGGGCCCGAGCGGGGTCACCGCAGTTGGAGTGCTTCCGGGCTACATCGACACCGACTCCATGCAGATCATGACCGGTCCGCTCTATGAGACATTGAAGAAGGTCGAGGTTGAGACCCATCCGCTCCGAGAGGCAGCGAGCCCTGAGACGGCGGCGGAGGCAGTGGCGCTGATGTGTCTCCCCGAGGCACGATGGCTCAATGGTCAGATCGTCCAGAACGACGGCGGCGGCCTCTACGCGATGCAGGGCCGCTTCTTCCATGCTGCCGCCCGGGCCGTGGGGGAGACTCCCGGCGAGGACTCCCCGATAATTGGCATCTGAACAACGTTCTGTGTCGATTTCGGGCCGTATAAGGGCCCGCAATCGACACAGAAGGGTCTCAGGAGGCGCCCAACCCCATGGTCCCCGCGATGACGTTGCGCATGATGTCGTCTGTGCCTCCACCAATCGGCCCGACCCGGGCATCCCGCCAGAGACGTTGTGCCGGGTACTCCATCAGGGCACCGGCACCGCCGTGTACCTGTACGCATTCGTCGGCGACCTGCCAGGCCAGTCTCTGGGTGAAGAGCTTGGCCATCGAGGTCAGCCGCACCAGTTGCTCCCGAGACACGTTGCTGCCGTTTTCCGCGGCGATGTGGAGACGAAGTGCTCGATAGGTGAGAGCCTTGCCGGTGCGGATTCTCACCGCCAGGTCGGCAAAACGATGTTGCCACACCTGAAACTTGATGATGGGCCGGCCGAAGGCGGAGCGATCGCGGGCATATTGGATAGCTGTCTCCAGCGAAAGCTCTGCCAATGCGACTGCCGCCAAAGACATCATCAGCCGCTCCCATTGGAAGTTGACCATGATGTTGCGAAACCCTGAGCCGACATCGCCGAGACGGTTTTCGTCGGGCACCCGTACGTCGTCGAAGAAGAGCTCGCCGGTATGCGAGGTCTGCCAGGCGATCAGCTTCATCCGGGTGCGCTCGAAGCCCGGGCTGGCGGCTTCGACCACGAAGAGGGTGATGTTCTCGTGGCCCGGATCCTCCGAGGTGCGGGCCGCCACCACCAGATAATCGGACCATGAGCCGTTGGTTATGAAGACCTTCGACCCGTTCAGTATCCACTGTTCGCCATCGCGCACCGCTCGTGTCCTGATGCTGTTGACATCACTACCCGCGCCGGGTTCGGTCACCGCCAGGGCGCCGAGCAGATTGCCTTCGATCGACGGTCTCAGATAGCGCTCCTTCAGATCATCGTTGCCGAATCGGTCGAGGTAGAGGGCAGCGAGTTGACTGTGAGCCCCGAGGTCGCTCGCCGTACCGTAGGTCATGCCCTTCGACAGCTCTTCGATCCACACCGCTTCCGCGGCGTAGTCGGGACCGGTGCCGCCCCATCTCTCGGAGAACTTGGCGCCGAAGAACCCGGCCGAACCGACCTCGGTGAAAAGCCCACGCGGATAGTCTCTCGTCTCCTCCCACGCCTCGGAATGGGGAGTGATCTCGTTGGCGACGAACCTCCGGGCCGCCTCACGATAGGCCTCATGCTCCTCGCGAAAGAGTGGCTCGAGCCCGCTCACTCGATCCCCATGATGCGGGCGAGGATCTGACGTTGCACCTCGTCGGACCCACCTCCAATGCGGCCGATGCGCATGCCCAGCCACTCCCGGGAGATGAAGGACCCCTCGACCAGTCCGGCGCCTCCCAGAGTCTGCAGGGCTTCGTCGGCCACCTTGTTGGAAAGCTGACCGACGGCGAGCTTGGCCATGGCCACCTCCTCGGTGGCATACACGCCCTGGTCCCACAGATCACAACATTCGTATACGAGCGACTGGACGGCTTCGACTTCGGTAGCCATCTCGGCGAGACGGTGGGAAACCGCCTGGAACTGGCCGATGGTCTGGCCGAATGCCTCCCGCTCGTTGGCGTATCGGATCGCCTCTTCGAGGATCGCGCGTGATCCGGCGACCCCGAACACAGACACTCCCATCCGTTCACCTTGCAGCTCCCACATGATCTGTTTGAAGCCTTCGCCTTCCACACCGAGTAGGGCGTCTTCGGGAAGTCGCATGTCATCCATATAGAGCAGAGCGGTGTCCGACATCTTCATGCCCGCTTTGTCGAGCCTCTTGGAGATGCTGAAACCGGGCAGGCTGGTGTCCACGATGAACATCGAGATCCCACTCCAGGGGTGCCCGTCCTCCAATTCTCCGGTGCGGACGACCATGGTGATGAAGTCGGCCCGGGCGCCGTTGGTGATATACATCTTCGACCCGTTGAGGATCCACTCCTCGCCGTCCTTGACTGCCCGTGTCCTGATCGAGGCGACGTCGGAGCCGGTGTCCGGTTCGGTGATACCGATGGCACCGATCAGCTCGCCACGGAGGGCCGGTTTCAGCCAGCGCTCGATCTGGGCCGGAGTGCCGAACTCCAGAATCGGGGGAGTCGACATGTCGGTTTGAACCGAGAGGACCATGGCGATCGCCTGGCTGACCCGACCCACCTCTTCGAGTAACACCACCTGCGCCCAATAGTCGCCGCCCTGACCACCGGCGGACTGGGGGAATGCCAGTCCCAAGAACCCCAGCTCACCGGCACGTTTGAAGATCTCATCGGGGAAGTCGCCTTGCTCCTCCCAGTCGGCGAGATAGGGAGCGATCTCGGTGTCCACCCATTCGCCCACGGCTTTGCGGAGAAGGTCGTGTTCTTCGGTGAATGGGGAGAACTTCATCTGCTCGGCGAGGTTAGTTTCCCGCCGATGCCACTCTCCGAGAAAGTCATCGTCTCTGGCGCCGCCGGCGCTTGGGGTGACTCGTCCCTGTCGACCGCCCAACTGCTAGCCGATGGGCGAAGCGACTACATCGTCTACGAGGGCCTTGCCGAGATCACGATGGCAATCCTCAGCCGAGCCATGGACAAGGATCCCGACCAGGGGTACGCCCGGGACATCATCGAGACCATCGTGGCCAACCTCGACGGCTATCGGGCGGCAGGCATGAGGGTGATCACCAATGCCGGCGGGGTGAACCCGCATGCTGCCGCCGACCTGATCAAGATGTCAGATCCGTCATTCAAAGTGGCCGTGGTGTCCGGTGATGACCTGATGGGCCACGAGGTATTGGAACAGGTAGGCCTGTCGGGTGGTCCTCTCTCGGCCAACGTCTACCTCGGTGCCCGACCCATAGCGGCTGCGCTCGACGCAGGTGCCGAAATCGTGGTCACCGGGAGAGTTGTCGACTCGGCACTGGCTCTGGGCCCGCTGATCCACGAGTTCGGATGGGGCCCCGATGACCTCGACCTGGTTTCTGCGGGATCACTGGCCGGGCACCTGATCGAATGCGGACCCCAAGCAACCGGCGGCCTGCTCACCGACTGGGAGGACACCACGAGCTGGTCACATCCCGGGTATCCTCTTGTCGAGGTGTCCGGGGACGGCCGATTCGTGGTGACCACCCCCGAGCACAGCGACGGGCTGGTTGATGTGCGCACCGTGACCGAACAGATCTTGTACGAGATCGGCGACCCCTCCGCCTATCTCCTTCCCGACGTGTCATGTGATTGGACCGAGGTCACCGTCACAGACGTTGACCACAACCGGGTCGCCGTGTCGGGAGCGCGTGGGTTCGCTCCGCCGGAGAAGCTGAAGGCCTGCGCTCAGGTTCCTGACGGGTGGCGAGGCCAGTCTCTGCTGTTCATCGGGGGACGTGACGCGGTGGCCAAGGCGAGACGCGTGGCTGACGACCTCATCGGGCGAGGTCGGGGCATGCTGGACCGTGCCGGTCTCGACGACTTCACGACGGTCCATGTGGAGGTTCTCGGAGCCGAGGACACTTATGGACCCCACTCCCGGGGGGCACAGTCGCGTGAAGTCATCCTGAAGATCGGGGTCCACCATCGCAGCCGGGAGGCAGTGGCTGCCTTCTTGAGGGAGGTCCCTTCTATCGGCCTGAGCGGTCCTCCGGGCGTCACCGGTGGCGGCATGGGGCTTCCCCGACCCACCCCATTGATCCGCCTCGAGTGTTTCCCGGTGAGTAGGGATTCCGTGGAGGTCCATGTCGCCATCGACGGGATGCCAGTGCCCTTTGAGGAGAAGGTGAAGCGATTGCCCGAGCGACCGGAGCCACGCAGGACGAGGGTCGAATCTCTCGAAGGCCCGACCATCACAATCCCGCTGGTGGCCATTGCTCATGGCCGGTCCGGCGACAAGGGGTCTGACGTCAACATCGGGATCAGAGCCCGTCATGGCGAGTTCTATCCAGTGCTTCTCCGTGAGGTCGACGCCGATCGTGTGGCCACCCATCTCGCTCACCTCGGCGCCAACACTGTGACCCGCTACGAGTTGCCTGGTATCCAGGCCGTCAACTTCTTACTCGCCGGCGGACTTGGCGCCGGGGGAACCGCCTCGCTCCGGTTCGATCCCCAGGGCAAGGCCGTGGCCCAACAGCTCCTCGACATGGACGTCGAGCTCCCCGCCACCTTCGCCGACCACCCGGCTCTACGCGTTCCTAATGCTGTGGCTCCCAGATATGGGAGTTAGAGCGTTTCAAACGCTGGTCTCCTCCGCCATCCTCTTCGCCTCGTCGATTCGTGAGCTGTTGAGACGAGGGAGCGCGTAGACGAAGAGCCCGGCGGTGATCAGACCCGCAGCCAGGAAGGGCCATCGCAGCGCCCACTCTCTGCCCACGAACGGTTGAGTCACGGCGACGACGGCTCCGCCGAGCGCTGCGCCGATCGGCATCATGCCCCACCCCAGGAACCGGTACACGGAGTTGACCCGACCCAGCAGCCGGTCGGGGATCAGGGTCTGTCGCAATGACACGGTGATCACGTTCCACAACATGACGCTGATCGACATCACGACACCCATCGTCCAGAACACCCAGAAAGAAGAGGTGAGACCGCTCCCCGCCAAGGTCAGGGTGAAAACGACGATCGACGTGAGCAGCGAGGCGCCCTGGCCCAACATTGTCGAGAAGCGATCGGCGGTCAATGAGCCAATGACCCCTCCGACGGCGAAGCCTGTCGTGAGCAGACCAAATCGGGTGGCGTCGAGGTCCAACACCTCCTGGGCGAAGAGAACGAATGTGGCGGTCGCCATCATGTTGGTGGCGTTGGCGACTCCGAGGGAGATCGCCATCGGTCGGAACAGGGGATGGCTCCACAGCCACTTGACCCCCTCCTTCAGGTCACCCCAGAACGAGTTGGAGGCCGGCGAGTCGCTTTCCTGTTTCGGGCGGAAGTCCCCAACCATTGAGAAGACGAGGGCGGCGGCCACAGCGAAGGTCCCGGCATCGAAGAAGAAGGGGAGAGCGAAGGCGGCGGCGAGGAGAATTCCGGCTAGTGGCGGTCCCACGAAGGAGTTCATCACCATCTCGGCACCCCACATCCGCCCGTTGGCCTTCTCCAAGACCGACCTTTCGACGACAGAGGGCATGAGTGTCTGCGCCGAGTTGTCCCGGAACACCTCCGCGGTCCCGAGGAGAAGTGCAGCCAGATAGACCAGACCGAGAAGGATCCCGGCACTTTCTGGTGGTGAGGCCACCCCAGAGGCGATCTCGTCGGGCGACGACAGATCTGCCTGGGTGATGAGGACCGCAACGGCGATGCCCAGTGTGAACAGAAAGCGGAAGACGTCCATCCAGGCGACCAGCTTGCGCCGGTCGACCCGGTCGGTGATGACCCCGGCGGGCAACGCGAAGAGCAGCCACGGGATCCGGGTGACGACGGCGACGGCCGCGATATGGAGCGGGTTCCTGGTGAGTGCAGAGGCCAGCCACGGATAGGCGATAATGGAGACACCGTCGCCCAGATTCGAGATCACCGAGGCGCTCCAAAGCTTCCAGTAGTTGAACCCGAGCGACTTGCTCATTCCTCGTCCTCGTGATCGGGAAGGTGCGGGCGGTCCGTCGGGTACATCGCCAGGAGTAACCCGAACGTGGTTTCGCCGCCCCGGTCCTCGGCGGTGAACTCCTCAGCCAACTCGGCCAGCCTCTGCGCCCACTGGTCGGCTCTCTCGTCGGGAATGCGGGCATAGCGGAGGGTGCTCATTGTCCCGACGGAGGGATCCTCGACCCGGGCGAACTCGATGGAGGCGGTCTGCAGGAAGTGGTCGGGGGCCAGATCGATTCCGATGTCTTCTGCCTTGTCGCCGATCACATAGGTGCGTGCCGTTCGCCCGTAGTACTTGGCCTCGATGGCCCGCACCATCTTGGTGCGGACCACCCGTATCAGTCCCGCTTCTTCGAGTGCCGAGACATGGTGTCCGATCGTTCCCTTGGGCTTGTCGAGAGTCTCCGCCAGCTCCTTGATCGTGGCCGCCCGCTCCAAGAGGAGGTCCACGATCTGCATGCGCGTCCTCTCGAACAGCGTCTTGTATTGGTGGGGGCTATCCAGAGCCAGGTTCTGGTCCAGCTCGTAGTCAGGTGCCCTATGGTCTGCCATTCCCGTATGGTCGGCGAATGCCGACCATACGTCAAGACTTTTTCGGAAACCTCGTTATGAGGTGCTGTAGCTCCCATATATGGGAGCTACAGCATTAGGAACGCGGTCAGGCGTCGAGTCTCCAGACGCGGGCGGTCCATTGGAAGCGACTGCCCCGTTGCTTGAGCGCGATCACCTTCTCCTTGAGCGCCTTGAGCACGGCGGGGTCCTCCGCCAGCGATGAGGGGAGAGGGATATTGCGCTCGGTGAGCTGCTTCATCGAACCGAATACGGAACGTGCCCGATCGAGTATGGAGCTCTCGTCTTGGAGAGAGCCCGTGGGAAGGAATAGGCTCCCACCTTTCCTGAGCAGCCGTTTCGACTCCTCGATCATCCGCATCGGCAGCTCGGCCCCGGTGGGACCGCCTGCCAGGCCCGAGGGAAACCATCCCGACGCGGAGGCGATCTCATCTGGGATGCCAGACACGTCTCCGATCACCACGTCTGCCTCGATGGAGGGGTCGATCGGGTCGAACATGTCGCCTTGGGCAAACTCGACACGATCGGCGACACCATGGGCGGCGGCATTCGCGGTGGCCACCTCGACCGTTCCCTCAGCAGCGTCCACTCCATAGACCCGGGAGGCACCCAATTTGGCGGCGATTATGGAGAGGACCCCCGACCCGCAGCCCACGTCGATGACGACGCTTCCGGGCTCGAAGTGGAGGGAGTCGGCGAGCAGAGTGGAGATGGTGCTGGGCCGGAACGTGGCGTTGCCAACCCTGAGCTCCATCGGACCGAAGCGGCCTTTCCAGGTGACAGTCTCTGTCGCCATGAAAAATGACTTTAGCGGAGGCCGAAAGTATCCACTAGAGGATCTGTCGGATCGAGTTCCTAAGGTTTGCCGATGGAACGGATACCACGCCGCCCACTGGGATCCCGGTCGGGCATCGACGTCACGGAGGTCGGGCTGGGTCTATGGGCGGTTGCCGGCAGCTCCTGGGGGCCCGGCGACGACAAAGACAACCTCGAAGCCATCGAGACCGCCCTCGAGCTCGGCGTCAACTTCTACGACACCGCAGACGTCTATGGCGACGGTCATAGCGAGGAGCTGCTCGGGCGGGCGATGAGGGAGAGACGTGACCGCTTCGTCGTCGCCACCAAGATTGGCTGGGCCGGGTTCGACCAAGATGCCCGACGGTCCCAATACGACACGGTCGACAAGCTCATCGACGGGGTAGGCGGGTCGCTGGCCCGACTGGAGACGGATCACGTCGAGGTCATTCAGTGCCACATCCCCTATCTGGAGCCGAATACCCCTGTCTTCATCGAAGGGTTTCGCAAGCTAAAAGACGACGGGGTGGTCGAAGCGTGGGGTGTGAGCACGGGTGACGTCGAGGTTCTCAGGGCATTCAATGCCGATGGGGACTGCGATGTCCTCCAAACCGACTACTCGATCCTGAACCGCACCGCGGAACAAGAGCTGCTCCCGTATTGCCAGGAGCACGGCATCGGCGTGATCGTGCGCGGGCCCCTTGCGATGGGTCTCCTCACCGGCAAGTTCTCTCTTGGCGCCAGCTTCCCCGTCGGTGACTTCCGCCACGCTTGGATCGAAGACCCCTTTCAGAACGAGCAATACCAACGAGACCTGGCAGTGGTAGCTGCATTGCGTGATGTCGTTCCCGATCACGAGACCATGGCCCAGTTCGCGCTCAGATTCCTACGCACCCATCCTGCAGTCACCACGGTGATTCCCGGAGCGCGCGATCGGCAACAAGCCGCATCCAACTCACGTGCCGGGATGGCGTCATCTCTCAGCGATGAGGAGATGGCCGGAGTCGATCGGCTGGTGCCACCGGGAGGGGGACGTAGGGTCTGGCCGGCGTGAATCGGGTTTGTCATTCGGCGGTCCTCGTCCCGTCGAAGGTCTTCTCGACTGGACTCGTGGACTTGACCGCCACGTGGCGGCGGACATCACACCCTGAATCTATTGGTTTTCGGGTCTTCCCCTCATGACGACCCGGTCCGAGGCGGTCGGGTCACCATCCTCGTCCTCGAGGGTCACCCAGATCGCGGGGTAGTCCTCGGGATCGACGCCGGACCAGAGCACCACCGACTGCTCTCCGCCACGGAAATGGAATGTGCCGATGCTGACTCCCTGCCCGTCGTCGTTCCACACCCAACCCTCGTAGTAGGTGCCGGCCTCGGCTGCGGGCAGATCGTCGACGTCGAGACGAATCCACCATCCCGACTCCGTCTCTCTGATCGCCGCCTGTCCAGTCGCCTGCGGCTCCAACTCGGTGCCCGCGATGGCCACGACCTGCTCATCGGGAGCCGAGAACACCCCGAGCAGACCCATGACCGATATGGCTATCGCCGCGGTGGCCACCAGTGCGGCAGCCGGCCAAACCCACCGCCGCGCCGGCTCGGACTGCGCTCTTCCACTCGGTGTCTTGTGGGCACCGATGGCCGCGAGCAGCCGATCCGCCACTTCGGGGGGCGGTTCCGACCAGGTGGTGTCCTGACCCAGGATCTCTCGGATCTGATCCAGACGGTCTCGGTCGGACGGCCCGGGTCCTGCTGCGGATGCCAGATACTCGGCTCGTTCGTCAGACATCATCTCTCAAAGGATTACGGATGCGGAGGCTGGATCGGTTCGCAGTCATTACGTTTCCTCCACGTGCCTGAGCAGTTCGAGCAACCGCCGGTGGGCGCGGTGAGACCTCGACTTCACGGTTCCCACCGGGATACCCATGTGCTCGGCGATCTCGACATGGGTGAGACCGTCGAAATGACTCAGCCTGATCACCAGTCGCTCCTCATCGGGGAGTCGATCGAGTGCGGAGCGGACCTCGAACACCTCCCAAATCGTGTCGAGCGATGGGGGGAGGGTGATGGAGTCCACGGCCTCCGAGGCGACCGACCGCGACTGTTTCCGGTAGATGTCGATGGCAGTGCGGCGGGCGATGGCGTAGATCCAGGGAGCCAGCTCACGTTCGGGGTCATAGGTGGTCGCTGCCTGCCAAGCCTTGATGAACGTCTGCTGGGTCGCGTCCGCGGCCAGCCCATGATCGTGGAGCACACTCATCGAGATGGCGAAGACAGGGCCGCGAAAACGCTCGTAGACGGCTTTGACGGCGCTCTCGTCACCGTCCCGAAATCGGTCGAGCATTTCGCGATCCACCGACCGGATTGTGCCAGGACGCGAACCGTTAGTGGGCCTGGTGCGTAGAACGTGCGAGAAATCGAGAGGATTTCAACATGAAAATGCGCACCTTGGGCCCGTTCGTTCTGACGCTGTTCGTCTTGGCGGCGTGCGGAACCGAAGGTGGTGATGACACCACGACGGTGGCTACAGACGACCCCGGAGTCACCACGACTGCCGATCCCGGGCAGGAGGAGCCGGCCACAACGACGACCGAAGTGATGGACACGACCACGAGCGAGGCGATGGACACCACATCCTCGGCCGCCGAAGGTATGGACGGAGTCCATCCGGCCGAGTCGGACCTGGGGACCATCCTCGTCGACCCTGATGGATTCACGCTCTACATCTTCACCGTCGACGGCGAAGACGAGAGCGCCTGCTACGACGACTGTGCAGCGACCTGGCCGCCGGTGCCCGCAGATACCCCCGTCAGCTCCGACCTCGACCAATCGATGTTCGGCACGACCCAGCGCAATGACGACATCGAGCAACTGACTGTCAACGGCATGCCCCTCTACCGGTACGCGCCAGATGCCAACCCGGGCGACACGACGGGCCAGGGGGTCAACGATGTCTGGTTCGTTGTGGATGCCGAAGGCAACATGATCGAGGCCAGCGCCGCCGATGAAGAAGACGTCGGTTTCGACTACGACTACTGATCGGCTCTAGAGGCTCGGCGAGGCCGTCCGCACAACCCTGGCGCCGGCAAGCGACTTCATCGCTCGGCGTTAGATCCGTTCCCTATTCTGCGCGGACATGGACCTCACAGAAGCTCTGTACACCACGCGCGCCATGCGTCGGGTCAGACCAGACCCGATAGCCGACGACGTCGTGGCCAAGATCCTCGATTCGGCGATCCGGGCCCCATCGGGCAGCAACGCGCAGAATTGGCGGATGATGGTGATCAACGATCCTGAAATTCGAAGAAGGCTTGGGCCTATCTATCGGGAGGCGTACCAGCATCTTCAGGAGGAGGTGTACGCCGGACGACGCGAAGCGGCCGAGGCCAGAGGCGACGAGGCCATCCTGCGTGTGATGAGATCGTCGGATTGGCTGGCGGAGAACTTCGAACAGGTACCGATGTGGTTGCTCTTCTTCACCCGTAACGACCCGAGTGGGGCGTCGATCTACCCGGCGGTGTGGAGTGCCATGTTGGCGGCCCGGGGCGAGGGCGTCGGAACCTGTCTCACCACCATCCTCGGAGCCTTCCGCAGCGCCGAGGTCTTCGACTCGCTCGACATCCCCACCGACAAGGGCTGGCAGTTCGCCGCAGCTGTCTCTTGCGGCTACCCGTTGGGTAGATGGGGTGTGGCGAAGCGGGCACCTGTTGAGGAAGTCTCGTTCCTCAACGGATGGGGCACTCCTCTCGACTTCGAGGTCGGCGGTCCTCTGTGGTCGTAGAATCAAATCAGACAGAGAGGCTGACGATTGAGACGCAGTGTCTGGATAACCGTCGGGCTGGTGACGATCGCCGTGGGTTTGATCCTGTTGCTCCCATTCCTGGGCGATCTGGGGGAGGAGACGAGCACTCAGACGTTCGACGGAGTCACCGATCTGGCCTTCGATCTGGAGAACGGAGCGGTGAACATCATTGGAGGCGCAAGCGGGACCACTGTCGAGATGTCTGTGACAACAGGGCTCTTCGACGGAGAGGTGACCGTGGAACAGGATGGCGGCAGGTTGCGTCTGGAGCAGAGATGCCCGCTGGTCATCGGCTGGGGTTGTCGGGCCTTCTTTGCTGTCACGTTGCCATCGGACGTGGAGGTATCGGGCTCCACCTCGAACGGGGCCATCACGGCCGAGTCTCTCGACGAGCCGATCTCTGTGACCACGAGCAACGGCGCAATCAATGTGGTCGACATATCGGCTTCGGCTGCCTTCCGCACCTCGAATGGCGCGATATTGGCGGCGGGGTTGGGCTCCCCCGAAGTCGAGGCTTCGACTAGTAATGGCCGGGTGCAGCTCGAGTTCGTCGTGGCGCCGGATTCGGTCCGGGCGACCTCGAGCAACGGGGCGATCGTGGTGATCTTGCCGGACGAATCACCAGACTATGCAGTCAGCACCTCGACGTCGAACGGGAGGGTGGTAACGGACGTGAGGACCGACCCCGCGGCACCGGCTTCGATTGACGTCGAGACCTCGAACGGAGACATCACGGTCAGGTACGCCGATTGACGGCTCGCGCCCCATCGGTGTCGCCTGGTTGAGTTGAAACCGCCATACTCGACCGCATGGGTGCGATAGGTGTTCTCACCGCCGGTGGCGACTGTCCCGGTCTGAACGCGGCCATCCGGGGGGTCGTTACGCGGATCACGGCCGAGGGAAGGACGGTCATAGGCATCGAGGAGGGCTGGCATGGCCTGATGGTCGGCACCACCCGGCCACTGACCCGTGATGACGTCCGGGGAGTGCTCGGGCGAGGTGGCACCATCCTCGGCACCTCTCGGCGAGACCCTTATGTCCATGGGGACGGCATCGAATCGGTGCGCGAGACTATCGAGCGTCTCGGCATCGAGACGGTGGTCGTCATCGGCGGTGACGGGTCATTACGGACTGCGGCCCAGCTTCAAGCCGATGGACTGCCGGTCGTTGGAGTGCCCAAGACGATCGACAATGACATCGGTCACACCGACGTCAGCCTGGGATTTCACACTGCGGTGCAGATCGTGGTCGACGCTATCGATCGGCTCACCACGACCGCCGAGTCACACAACCGGGTGATGGTCGTCGAGGTCATGGGACGCACCGCCGGCTGGATCGCGGTAGCCGGGGGCATGGCCGGTGGCGCCGAGGCCGTCCTGGTTCCGGAGGTCGAAGTCGACTTCGAAGACCTGGCGCAAAGGATCATGTCCAGACACACCGAAGGTCACGACTACTCATTGGTGGTGGTAGCGGAGGGCACTCCGGGGCCGTCCGGTGACATCTCCGCGTCAGGGATCGACCAATATGGCTTCTCCCGGATCGGCGGGATCTGTCAGGAGGTGGCCTCGGAGATCGAGAGGCTCACCGGGTTCGAGGCCCGGCCGGTGATCCTCGGTTATCTGCAGCGGGGCGGCACACCGACGGCCTTCGACCGGATCCTGGGAACTCGTTTCGGGGTCCGCGCCGCCGAACTATCCATGGTGGGCGAGACGGGGGTCATGGTGGCGCTGCGCGGAGATGACATAGAGACGGTCGATCTGGCTGTAGCCGTGGCTGAGCCACGGAACCTCGACATCGCGCGCTTGGACGAAGCCGCTTGGTTCTTTGCCTGAACCCGCAACTCATATTGAGCCGTCGGACCGGAGGTCAGATCCAGCCGGTCCAGGTTCGCCAAGCTCGACATGTTGGGACAATCGAGCTCGTGACCGGGATCAAAGGGATTGGAGTGCCTAGGGCCTCCAGACATCTCTTACTGGGAAGCCGTCTCTCCCATTTGGGCTAGGTTGAGTCGCTGTGCCGGCCAAGGATCTGAACAGACGCGCTCTCACCTCGGGGAATGTGTGGCTGTGGTGATCCTCCCGGTGGTGGTGTTCATCGGTTCGGAGGGTCTGCGCCGTTTCGACGCAGCTCTGGCTCCCTATCTATCCGGGGCCCTGCTTGCGGTGTTCGCAGTGGTGTACCGCTACGTGGTCTGGTTGAAGCGACCGTCGGCCTTACCAAAAACACGGTGATGGGCCCTCTGATCGGTGCTCTGGCCGGCTACTTCTCTCTGCTGATCTTCGGGTTGAGCGAGGCCGCGCCCCCTCTCGGCACCGAGGTGACTGGTGGCCGGGTCGGTGCAGCCGTCCTCTCGGATCCTCCGGACGCCGTTCCAGCTGTCGGCGTCGATGGCGGCCGTGGTGCTGCTCACGGAGCAGGGTTCGTGATCCACCGAGCCGCAGGCATCGAGTATCCGATGTTGCCTCCACGCAAGTAGTGCGACTCGGATGAGCATCGAGAAGCGCCGGCGTCGCCGTGTCGTGGCTTCGCATGACATAGCCCTTGCCGCGTTCCGCGCCGCTGGTCTGTTCGGGATCGTGGCGCTGGTCTGGGCAGGGTGGGTGTTGTTACAGGGGGGTTCGTGGTGGGGACCTCTCCATGCTTTTCTCGCCGGAACCGTTCTCCTCGCGATCTCGGGCGCCACCCAAATGTTCACCGTCACCTGGTCTGCCGCTCCTGCCCCATTATCGGGAGTGGCAGGTGTGCAGCGTTGGGCTGTCGTCATTGGGGTGGCACTGGTGCTGGTGGGGATACCGGTCTCAGCGGTCTGGGCGGTGGTGACCGGAGCGGGCTTGGTCATCGTCGGTCTCGGTTTGCTCATCTATTCGTTGTGGAGTGCCGTGCGCCGCAGTCTGCTGCGCCGATTCGACCTCTCGTCACGCTTCTACATCCTCGGCCTGGCTGCCGGTCTCACCGGGGTTGCTCTGGGCGCGGTCATGGGGGCCGACGCCGCCGGTCAGTCGTTCTCGGATGTGCGTCTTGCCCACTCCCATCTCAATCTCGTAGGCCTCGTCGGCATGACCATCGTGGGGACCCTTCCGACCATCCTTCCCACTTTTGCTCACCACAGGGCCGTGTCCGGGCGAGAGGCCAGGGCTGCTTGGATGTTGGCGCTCTTCTCCGTGGCGTCGATCGCTTTCGGCCTGGTCGTTGGGGCACCTGCCGTCGGAGCTGGAACGATTGTGGCAGGTGCCTCGCTCGGCCTGATCCTCCTCGGGATCGTCGTCCGTCTCGGCAAGAGAGGGCTGGCCGGTGGCCTTTCCTACGCCCAGGTCGTCGCCGGATCGGTGTGGTTAGTGGTGTGGGCGTTCCTCGACGGCATCTCCCTGCTCGTCGGCTCTGTTCCCGGCTCCTTCTCCCCCTGGACCGCGGCCGTAGTCACAGCCGGGGTGGGACAGATCCTCCTCGGCTCCTTGGCATATCTGTCTCCGGTGCTGGCCGGAGGGCCGCCACGGTTGGGCCGGAACCTGGAGAGGATGAGGGCTCGCCCCTGGCTACCCCTCGGCCTGGCCAATGCCGGTGGAGTCCTCTTTGTTCTTGGGTTGGGAGTGCCGGCCGCGGTAATTGTCGGGATTTGGGCACTCGATTTCGCGGTCCGTGTCGCTCGGATGGAGTGGGCGTCAGGGAACCAGGGCCGTAGCAAGGAGAACGACCGTCGCTGAGACCACCCCGCCAGTGATTCCCAGGATGCGGGCAACCCCTGAGCCGGCGCGGCCCGACATGACGCCGTGGACTGCGGCGAGGCCAAAGCTGACGAACGCGAGCACGATCTTCACGGTGAGAATCTGCCCGTAACTGCCCACCGCCAAGGCTCCGATGTCCACTCCACGGTGATATATGAGGCCAATGCCGGTGCCGAGAAGGATCGGGAAGAGCACGAATGAGGAGAGTCGGCCGAAGATCCGGCCGACTTTGATGAAGAAGGCTGAGCGCGTGCTGTCGTCGAGGGTGGTCCCAGCTGCCGGCCGTACTACCAGAGAGAGGAAGAGTTGGCCGCCCACCCAGAGCACCGCCGCCAGGACGTGAGCGAAACGGACCAGCAACCAGATCGAGAACATAGGACCGAAATTAGACTCTCACGGGGCCGGCAGAACCCATCTCCAGGCGTCGATGTCGTCCGGGCCGTAGCAGCACTTGGCCCACATGAGTACCTCCTCCCCGGTCCACAACATGTCGACATCCGATCCGAGCCCGGGAAGCTCAGCCGTGACCCATCCCTTCCCTTCTACCTGGAACACGGCGGCTTCGAGCCCGGCAGATATCAGGAAACCGTCGTCGAGAGCCAGCGGGCCGGGAGCGTGCTCCACCGTCGGTAAAGGCAAGACCGGTTCGTCGGTGGTTTCTCCTGTCGCGGGATCGACCGAGACCACCTCGCCGCTGGTGTCGTCCCACATGACGAGGACATCATCGAGCACTGAGGTCTGGTTGGGTTTGCCACAGCTCGGTCCGGGCGCGCCCATGGAGATCCGGAAAGGCTCGCTCCACTTTTCGTCTTTCCATCGAGTGACGATGCGCTCACAGCCGTCTTGGCCGATGGCAATCAGTTTCGAGCCCTCGATCCGGAGCACACTCCCGTCGAAGAGACCTGGCTTCCCCACCCCCGGGTCGGGCATGGAAGCCCAATCTCCCCCGGCAGGGAGCCGGTATAGCCCCGCGGAGGTCCAGGTGATGATCTCCGATCCCGTTGCGACGGTCATCCCCACATCCAGAGGCGGGATGATTCTGTTTGCTACTACCCGCCACCTGTCACCTCCCGGATGCCAGGCAACGGTCGCCTCCTCCCCCAGGACGACCATCTCCTGGCCAGCCCATACCGCTCGGGTCGCTTGCTCGCCGGTCAGCGGCGGCGACGAGATCCTCCGCCATTCATCGATACCCGGGTCGAAGGCTGCTCCGTCGATGAGGGTTGATGGGCCCGGATCGGCCGACCCGCCCCAGACGACCATCTCCTCTCCGGTCCAGATCACGTCGGGAGACCACCGGGCGCTGAGCGGTCCTGGTGGCAGGTAGTTCGGGTCAGATGCAGGTCGTAGGGCGTAGGACTGCACTGAAATCGGGGTCGCGAGCGTTACCCCGGAACGTGGCACGACCGACACGGCGTGAGTCGGGTTGCACGCCGCAGCAGCTTGGGGACAGCCGCTCTGCACGATGAACTTGTCATATTCGACCCGCGGTGGGTCAGACCATGACAACGGGGGTCGCAGTGTCAGAACCGGCATGTCCACTTCGGTGGTTACGGTGACAGCATCCGATATGACATCACGGCCATTGCTGCCCAACGAATCGGGTATCTCGATATCCACGATCCAATCTCCAGCTTGGCGAGAGAAGACTTCCGGTGTTTGGCGTCCATCGTCCCGTCGGAACTCGACGGCGAGTGGAATCTCGGCGCCACCGGCTTCGACTACGAGCCCGGCCTCTATCCCGCCAACTTCCTCAGCCGCGGGAGTGGGGAAGGCGATGTCATAGACGGTCCCATCGGGAAGGGCGCCACGGATTGGACCGATGGTCGCCAGAGTGCTGGAAGTGGGAGTCGTTGGCAGTATTCCCGCCGGAGACGTGGTGGTGGCTCCGTCTATGGGGGACCAGCTGCCGCATGCGGTCACCGTGACCAGACCGAGGATCAGGACCCGACTTCGCATCGGTGCCACAGTTTGGCCTGGCTGGTGCGTTATCTGTGATGAGTCTCAGGCGATCGGTGGTGGCCTCTCGTCCGGCACCAACGACATCATCCGGGCCACAGCTGCGGCGACCGGTGTCGAGGTCGCCGAGACTTTTGGTGCTCTCGACGAGGACGACTTCGTGGGCGGACAGGACTGTCCGCATCCGGACGTGAGCGGATCCCACAAAGATCGCCAAGGCGTTCCCAGCCACCATGCGTTCAGAACTGACATGAAGGGGGCCGCGGACCGTGGCCGCCTTCACGGCTTATCGGCGAACACGTGGCGGGTGTGGGTGAATTCTCCCTTGCCGAAGGCCAGGATCTTGGTTGGAACTACTTCAAACACGTGGGCCGGACCGCCCCCTTCGTGAAAGAAGCCCTCGTCTCGAGGCTCGAACTGCCATTGACCGTCCCACTTCTGGGCCCAGAGCTCAGCGAGGCGCTGGAGCAATCCGGAGTCGGTGACCCGCTGTGCCTTTCCCTCGATCATCACATCGAGTCCGTGGTTCCATTCGTTGCTCCCTGTGGTGAGGACTACGTGGGGGTTTTGGGACAGGTTGACCGCTTTCTGTTCTTTGGGCCCGGTGGTGAAGTAGGCGGCTCCGTCGTGCCAAACCGAGACCAGCGGTGTCACGTGAGGCCGCCCGTCGGCGCGGACGGTTGAGATCCAGGACAGCTGTGCATGCTCCAACTGTCCGCGCGTTGTGCCCCATTCAGTGGCAACCGTGTCCGGGTCGCTGAAACGGGGGTCGAGTTCGGAGACGGGATCTCTCATCTTCGTCCTTTTCGAGGCCGTCTATACAGGGTATGCATCCGCCGCGCGTCGATCGACTTCGTTCCCGAACTCATCAGCGGTCCGGCATCCGCCGTCGCCTACGAGGAAGTAGGTCCGTCTCCCACGTGTTCCTGCAACCATGCCCGTGCCACTCGCTTGGGGGCCTGGTCCAACCATGCTTCCACGAGGGCTTCCTCGAGTTGATCCACCGGGATGCGTTCGAGCTGAACCAACACTGCTGGATACCCGTTGAAATGAGGAGTCGTGAAGTAGATCTGAGGGTCGCTGGCGATCAAGGCCTCCTTTGCGATGATGTCGGGGGTTCGCACTCCGAGTATTGCGCCACTCGGGGCCGAGTCGCCAAGTGCTTCGTAGTCGGCCTTGCGGAGCGGCCTCTCCCAGGCAAGAAGCCTGTCCTTCACCCGCCATTGCCGGAGTTCATCCCTTCCCGTACTAAGGCTGACCTCGGGGAGTGATGTGGCAAAGCGGTCGACGTCGGTCCAGTCCGCCATGTCGCCAGGGTAGTGATCGGAGAATGGAGGCGCTTACCTCCCCTCCCAAGCCCGCAGGCGGCATCTGAGGTTCCAACCGGGCACTCAAAGGTGGCGCCCATATCCGTACCTCCGGGTCGTATCCGGATACGGCGAAGGCCGTCCCGCCCTCCCCGAGCCGTCGTAGTCCGAATGTCGACTCTGATCCGATGTGGCGAATCAAGTTCTCCCGCATCGTGGTTGGCGTCGGATTCACCAACAAAGGAGGTCGGCATGACTCATCCGGCTACGTACGAACAGCCAAATCCGCGAGTCGAGACTCGGCGGAGGAGAGACTGGCTGAACCGCTACAGCATCGACTTGTTGCGAATCAGCCTCGGTGTCGTCTTCACCCTGTTCTTCGGCTACCCACGGTCGATGTCGAGCGAGGGCCTGTGGGCTCTTGGGATGGTTTCCGTTGCAATCGCAATGTTTGCCCTCCTCCAGGGGTTGCGTCTCATGGAGGTGGCCGAGTCGAAGATGCGTCGGAGCGCAGCCCGGGTCATTGAGTTCGAGCGGGCCACAAGACTGTGTCCGCCAAGTCGAGCTCGTCGCTCACCGTGTGGCTTGGACCGGCACCGAGCCACGCGGTGCAATCACGGACGACGGTGTCGAGGAGCTCGTAGAGGAGCGTGTCGGGATCAGAGATGCACGCCTCCGCAATCCCGACCACGGCAACCCGGACGATGCACGGTGCCGACTGCTTTTGTAGAGCACGGGAGGTGAGCCGGGTTTCTGCGGTGAACTCCCTTGCCCATGACGCTGCCTGAGGGGTCCGGGAAAGAGCAGCCTCAGCCTGATCGAGCACATCAGTGAGGTCGAACCCCGAGGGTTCGTCGGCTTCGAGCTGAGCGAGAAGCCGTCGCGCAGATATCAGACCCGCTGCCAGCGCGCGCTGTCGATGCTCGGCGACGACCGGTAGGGCTGTGGCGGCGCAGCGGATGGCGATCCCGGCGTCCACCCTCGGGTCATCTCCGGTGAGGCCGATCACCGAGGGGGTCAACGCAACTAGTCGAGGACGGGCGGTGTCGGAGATGTGGTCGTTGACACTCCGGGCGACTCCAGCCAGCAAGGGATGGGTACATCGAGGGTGATCGGTCCACCGTTCTCCGGCCAGGAACGAGGCGTACTCCATGAAGCACGCCCCCTTTCGTGGCGTCCGGTGCTTACCTCGTGAGAGCACCGGAATCCCCGTAGGCGTCTCTCGCCAGGCCATGGCCCAACCATACAGGACATGGCGCCAACCGTCTGCAGCGTATTGACAACCGTCTTCGCCCATTCGTCGAGTTGAGCTGTAGTTCCCAATGGAAACCTCCAAATCTGGTATCGCGCCGACGTCCAGCTTCAAGTGTGGTTGGATGCCAAGAGGGTTATCCGACCAGGGCCTTGCAACGCGGTCCCAACGGAGACGACAAGGGTCTGTCCGTCTACGGTTCACCTATCGGGTCAATGGGGGGCTGTCTGTGTGAACGTCATCCGGCCATGTCCCCAGCCGGCGTGGCCACACCCTCTCTCGGCTTGAGGTTGGTGGCTGCCGCTTTAACGCCCTCGGACAAGGTTGGGTGAGTCACCAGAGCCTCCACCAGCGGATTGATGGTTCGCTTCGATGTATGCAGCATCACCATGGCCTGGGGAAGCAAGTCGGCTCCCATGTGGGAGACGATGTGCATCCCCAACAGCTCGTCAGAATCCGCATCGACGACGAGCTTGACGAATCCTTTGGTCTCCCCCACGGCGATGGCCCGGCCGACCCGACGAAACAGTTGTCTGCCTACTCGTACCCGTCGACCCGTTGCCACGGCCTCCTGTTCGGTCAATCCGACACTGGCCACCTCGGGATCGGTGAAAACCGCACCCGGAATCCGGCTGGTATCGAACGTACGGCCCACCGAGGTCAGCGCATTGTCGACGGCGATGCCAGCGGTATACACCGCGAAATGGGTGTACTGCATCCTCCCGATGACATCTCCCATGGCCCAAACGTCGGGAGCTGTGGTCTGCAGAGTCTGATCGATCGTCACCCCCTCTTCGGGGTCCGCTTCGACGCCGGCGGCATCGAGATCGAGGTCGCCGATGTGGTGAGGTCGTCTTCCCGCCGCGACCAGGATGCGGCCACACTCGAAGCGTTTCGATGAGCCGGCGACCTCGGCATTGACCGCGAACCGACCTCGCCCGATTCCATCCACAGAAGTCGGTACCGCCTTTGTCTGGATGTCGATGCCCTCTTCACGAAGGATCGTCTCCAGGGCCTGAGAAACCTCGACATCCTCCTGGGGCAGGACGCGGTCTCGTCGCTGAAGCACGGTCACCTTGACGCCGAGACGATGAAACATCTGGGAGAACTCCATGCCCTCGGGACCTCCGCCGATCACCACCATCGACTTGGGAAGGTCTTTCATGTCCATGACGGTCTCGTTGCTCTCGAAGCCGGCTTCCGCCAACCCGGGAATCTCGGGGACGACCGGCACCACACCCGAAGCCAGGATCACCTTGGATGAGCGGACTTCCTGTCCCCCCGATCGAGATCTGCCCCGGCTGAGTGAACCTGGCGGAGCCCCTTATGAGGTCGATCTGGGGATGATCGTCGATCTTTCGCTCGAGCCGGTCCCGCATGAGTGTCACGATGCGGTCTTTGCGTTGTCTGATCGCCGGCCAGTCGACTTCGAGCCGACGGATCTTGAACCCGAACTCCCTGCCTCGTCGGGCAGTTTCGATTGCCTTTGCCGACCCAACCTGGGCCTTGGTGGGGATGCATCCCACGTTGATTCAGGTACCGCCGACCTTGTGGCGCTCGATCAGGGCAATTCGCATCCCCGGACCGGCGGCTCGGAAGGCGGCGTTGATGCCACCCATCCCCGCTCCGATCACGGTCAGGTCATAGTTCTCTCTCATTGCTGCTCCTTCGCCATCTCTATTGAAAGGGCTCTCCGCTCGTGTGCCTCATTGATGTGTCGTTGGGTTGACACTTGGCGGCGGCCATGACCTCGAGAATGGTTGGATTCGTCGATCGTCTCACCGCTGTCGTTCCAGGGTCCGTATCGACCAACCTGGTGGTCGCTCTCCTCGGCCTGCTGCTGGTTGGGCTCGGTGCTCGGGGGTGGATCAGACGCAACCGTGAATCCGTTGCCGAACCCGACAATCCAGTTGCGGATTCCGATGGTGACCCGGCAGATGACGTGCCGCTGATGGATCGGCGAGATGGCTTGCGGCCGCACATTGCCCTGAGGAGAAGAGATGAGTGAGTTGCCGCAGATGTCCTTGCACCGGGATCCGTCCGGCTGCGTGCCAATCCCGCCGGTGACCTACGACGAGCACCATCGCCGTCATTGTGCCACAGGTAGAGAGTCATGATCCGACCATTGACCATCACCAGGGGCCTCCATGCCCGGTCCGGGTGAGCCACCGCCGCACCGGGCCTTCGAATTCAGGACGAGGTTCGTTCAGGTGAGCGAGAGCAAAATTCAAATCGCTTGAACATTCAATCAGTTCGAATTAGACATCGCCCATGCTTGATAACAGCCAAGTCATGGAGATCGACGACATCCACGTCTTCGAAGTGATGAACAACAGATTCCGACAACGCATCATGCGGGAATTGGTCGAACCGAAGTCGGTCAAATCACTCGCAGAGGGCCTGGATGTGCCCGTAACCCGTCTCTACTACCACGTGAACCAGCTCGCGGATGTGGGGCTGATCGTGGTGGTGGAGGAACGCAAGGTGGGTGCCATGATCGAACGGATCTATCGGACGCCTGCGCGTTCGTTTCGTCCCGGTAAGAAGCTCCTCGAATCCGGAGGTAACCCGGTGGAGATGGCGCGTATCGCGGCCGCCGTCGTGCTCGATCCGGCCCGCTTCGATGCCGAGGCCATGCTCGCCAGAGAGTTCGAGACCGGCATGCCCGACGACCTCCCGGCCAACCTTGGGAGGGGCCAGGCCACCATGAGCAGGTCCCGGGCCGATGAGTTCGCGAAGCGGCTCGACGAACTCATCACGGCGCTGGAAGGTGATGACGAAGACGACGACGCAATCGAATTCTCTTTCTCCTTCGTCTTCGCCCCCATACGACTGGCCGAGTGAGCCAACTTCGAAGGCTGCTCCGGATCCGGGACTTCCGGTATCTATGGGTCGCCCAGGTTCTCTCCGACTTCGGCGACAACCTGACCTTCATCACCTTGCTCATCCTGATCCAGAGACTCACCGGGTCGACCGTGGCTCTCGCCGGTCTGATGGTCTCTATGGCCCTGCCGACACTCGTCTTCGGCATCCTCGCCGGTGTGTATGTGGACCGCTTCGATCGGAAGAAGGCCATGATCCTCTCCGATTTGCTGCGGGCCGTGGTGGTGCTCTGCTTCCTCTTCGTCCGCTCAGAGGAGCTGGTTCCGGTGATCTTCGCGATCGCGTTCGTCCAGGCGTCGATCGGGACGGTCTTCAACCCGGCTCGGAACGCTTTCCTGCCGGCCGCGGTGGGAACGGACAAGCTTCTCGCAGCCAACTCGGTGTCGCAGACGTCGCGGATCGTCTTCAACCTGCTGGGGACGGCGGCCGCCGGGGTTCTCGCCGCTCTCGGGGAGAGCCTGGGCCCCGCTTTCATCGTGGACTCGGCCACATTCTTCGGCTCATTTCTCCTGATCAGCCGCATCCGTACGTCAGGAATCTCAAAGAAGGATGGGGCAGAGTCGAAGGTGTGGGTCGACATGAAAGAGGGCTTCCGTGTGATGATCTCCAGCAGACCCCTGCGTGCAGTTCTGATCGCGTTGTCGGTGACAATGCTGGGTTTAGGGGCGGTCAATGTTCTGTTCGTCCCGTTCATCATCGATGACTTGATGGTCTCCGAGGCATTCCTGGGTGCGATCGAGGCCAGCCAGGTCGCCGGACTCGTCATCTCCGGCACGTTGGTCGCCGTGTCGGCGAGCAGGCTCCGACCCTCCCATCTGGTCAGTATTGGTCTGGTGACGGTTGGGATATTCGTAGGTGCCATTTCCGGGGCGGATGCCGTCTGGCAAGTGATGGTCCTATTGCTGTTAGTCGGTCTATCTGTCGGGCCGGTGCAGGCGGGGGCCAACACTCTCAGCCAAACCCTCATCGAGGACTCGCTGCGGGGCCGGGTCGGAGGGGCGGTCAACACCTTGATCTCGGCGGCCAACATCACCTCGATGGGGTTGGCAGGTGTGGCCGCCGCCGCCATCGGCACGAGGAACGTGTTCCTCGTCTCCGGTAGCCTCGTCGCCCTCTCGGGCTTGTTGGCCTACTGGCTATTCAATGACCCTCGTAAGCGGCCCTACGAGCCGGCGACCGTGGAGCCGGCGGCGGAGACACCTTGAGGTGAGTACGTTGACGAAAGACGGTGGTTGGTGAGTCGTCGGCCGAGACCGCCCGCGTGCATGGCGGCTCGCACGACCGCTAAAGGCCGTTCGAGTTATTGGATCCACCGTCTCGGCGGCCGTGGTGAGGATGGGCTTTGCCTGTTTGGCCCGGCTTCTCGCCGGGTAGATCGAGCCGAAATCCGACTGGAAGGACGAATTCGAGATGTGCTACACGTGTGGTTGCAAGCTGCCCTATGAGAGTCATGGTGATCCCGCCAATATCGTGGAAGACGATCTGAAAGAGGCCGGGCAGACCGAGACTATAGAGAGGGCGGGCGTCAAGACTGCCAAGGAGAACCTTCTCGAGCTGATCCGGCTGGAGAAAGAGGCAGGAGACTTGGAGCGACCGAGACAGGACTACAACTAGCAGAGGGTGGATGCTTCTCGTCTTCCAAAGTCCAACGCCGAGTAGATAAAACTGGACGGCGTGCAATGATCATTGACACCGAGCTGGAGGGGGAACGGCCCGGCCGCCAGGACTGGTAAGGAGCCCGGATGAGTGCGCCGTGGGCGGCCGAAAGACACCCGAGCTCCGGCTCAGTCTGGCGGCTATGGAGTCATCTCCACGCTCGAGATTTCGTGGGCGGGAATGACGAATAGACGGCACTAACCGCTATCCCACCTATCAGCCGCCAGCCTCCGTCCGTCAACAACCTTGGTCTAGGGCCGAAAGTGGCCCAGCACGCGCCGAGCATGTTGCAAATCACCGGCCGCGCCCTAGCTCGTGATATTCGGGGTTGGGGTACAAGCCAGTGGCTGAAGCGAGACGGACGTTGTAATTGAAGATCGCGGTCACTTCGATGATGTGCAAAATGTCGTGGTCGCTGTAGCCCGCCTCGCGTAGGCAATTGATGTCCTCTTGGTCACACTCGTTCGGTGTTCTCGTCAGTTTGACGGCAAAGTCGAGCATCGCTCGGTCTGAGGGGTCGAGATCAACGTGCCGATAGTTCACGGCGAGTCTTTCCACCAGCACCGGATCCTTGGTACGCAGCCGCAACGCCGCAGCATGCGCCACTTCGCAATAGGGGCAATCAGACTCCGCTGAGACCACCACGGCGATCATCTCCCGTTGGGCCTTGGTCAGACCCGACGGTCCCCGCATGAGATCGTCGAAGTATCTCCACCAGCCGACAAAGTGACCGGGGATGGCCCCAAGCAGACGTGCCACGTTGGGCACGAATCCGATCTGCTCGGAGATGCCACCGATCTCGTCGATCACGACCGGAGACAGGTCCTCGGACGAAGGGATTGAGATCCATGCTCCTCCGGAGTTGTTTTCATCGGCCATTCTCAACACCTCCTCGTTTCACGACCTGCCTGGGCGGTCGAAGCTTCTCCACACTCCGGAAAGATCTGCGTGCCAGCATGGATACAAGGACCGGCCGTACCGGGTGTCGAGAAGCTCGGGCTCACGGACCCTGCTCTGATACGAGAAACAGCTGCCAGGGCTCAGCGATGCCCTTGAGATGATGATGCCCCGCCTCGACGAAGCCTTCAATGGACCCTGCCGTCAATTCCCGTACCGTTCGGGACACGAGTATTTCTCCTGCTTTGGCTTGGCTCATCACCCGGGCTGTTATGTGGACTGAGACACCGAGCACGTCGTCGTCGGTCTCTTCGATCTCCCCGAAGTGGACCCCGCTCCGAATCTGAATCGATATCCGTGCCAGCTCGTCTCTGATGGCGACTGCAGCATGGACCGCATTGGCCGGGCTCGGGAAGACAGCGAGGATGCCGTCGCCGGTGCCTTTGACGACTGAGCCACCGTATTGTCCTGATCGCCGTTCGGATATCTGGTTATGGATGTCGAGAACAGCGGCCCAGTCCCGATCTCCGAGCTTTTCGAGCTGTGTTGTGGAGTCGACGATGTCGGTGAAGAGAAGCGCCACGAGTCTTTTCGCTCGTGGCGTCTGAGCGGGAGAACCGCCCACGAACCCTTCGAGGGTGGCGAGCGTAACGTCAGGAGCCTCGTGATACAGACCCATTCCGGAACCGGGAAGGTCGACATATGTGGCACCGTCGATATGGTCGACCAGATACTTGGAGTGGGACTCGGGTATGAGCCCATTCTGACGATGTAACACCAGCGTCGGCGTCCGAACCTGGGGCAGGAGACGCCTGACGTCGATATTCGTAAAGCGCTCCACGTGGGCTCGAATCTCGGTTGGAGTACCCACTGAGCGCATGCACTTGGAGAACCATGCGACGAAATGATCATCCTCAGTCTTATTGGGCATGATGATCTTGGCTGTCGTCTCGGTCCCCCAACCCTGTTCGAATGCCCTCGTCAGCGAAGAGATCGTGTCGTCATCAACCCCGATGGGGTAATCGGCTTTGAGTCTCATGCACGCCGTCGTGTTGAAGAGAACCATATGGGTGAGGCGGTCAGCGTTTGTCGCCGCGTACTCGATTGCCCCTGGCCCGGCATCACTCATCGCCAGAACCGCGAACTGTTCGACTTGCGCGGCAACCCGTACGGCATCGAGCTGCTCGGAGAAAGGAGGGACCGGGTTGTTGGACATCCGATCGGAGGCACCTGCTCCAAGAACATCGAATCGGATCAGACGGGCGAAGCGCGCCACCCGGCGCAGGAAGACCGCGGAAGCCGGATCTTCCCATTGCTCATCAGTGTGATTGAAACTCCCCGCCGACCAGATTAAGTCAGGTGGCCCATCGCCGATCACCTGGTATGCGATGCCGAGCCCATTTGACATCGCATAGCGGGTCTGGGGTGGAGTAATCGTTTTCATCGGCAACGCCCTGAACAGACAACTCCCGGGAGCTATATGTCTTCGATCGATTGGGTACCCCGAACCTCCTCTCCCAGCAAATCGGCTCTGCGCCGGAGATACTCATCGGACGAAATCACACCCTCGGCAAAACGGCGCTCGAGGATCTCGAGCGGTGTCTCCCGCTGTGTGCCTCGAAATGCCTCCACTGAGCCAACTCCTGCGAACCAGACAATCCCGCCGATGACCACAACCAACAACAACAGCCCGAACCCCATCATCATGATCAGACCTCGATCCTCTCAGCCGCTGCTCTGTTGGCAGTATGATCCGCCGGCTCCTCGGCGAAATCGTCTTTCGGTCCGGTCTTGGCCCGCTCTCTAATGGGTCCATTCGTGCGAAACCCGAACAGGTAATAGAGCACGCAGAAACCGCTCAGCCCTGTGGCCAGCGGGAAGAAACCGAAGTATTTGAGGAACGTGCCCCAACTACCGTCGATGGTGCCGCTCCAACCCAGATACAAGAGAGCCGCACCGATGGCCACTCTGATGATCCGATCCCACACTCCTTCATTGACATAGCTCACGACTTACCTCCTGTCGTGTTGGTCAAACCACCAAGAACGACGAATGGAGGGAGACGGACGGTCCGTCGAGCTTGGTCCACCCCTCAGGGTGCGATGCACCGGCAACCGTCGGCTTTCGCCATGGCTGCTGGTCTATTGCCTCATTACCTCCTTTGGCCTATGTGTCTCCCGAACTTCTTCCTCGAGCACCTCGAGAATGCGGGCAGTTTGGATCTTGACTGTTTCCAGGTCGGCCATCATGCGGTTGGGTGGAAACGATGCAGGCATGCTGGCCAACATCCGCTCGCACCGAGCCGCCATGCGTTCAGCGAGCGTGTTCTCACCCGCACTTCCGGCTTGCTTCAGCTTCCGAACTGCAGCAAACACTCCAGCTCCCACAGCCGCCCAAATCATCACGCGTCTCATATCAAGTCGGCGTCCACGCCGTTCCTCAATGCCCGAATAGGACCAAACGTCCCGGAAAGAGAGAGTCGAAAGACCTAAAGCAGAGGGCCGAAAGACCCTAAAGACAATGGGCTGTCTCCGAAACGCGAAATATGAGAGCCGCGGAGCGCAACCAGACGTAGGCGTCACGTGAAGTGGTGGAATTCTGGGGTGGATCCTTCGATGCGAGGGGTCTCCGTGTGACTCTCGGCGAGTTTTTCGTTCAGAGGTGGAAGCCACCGAGCGGATCGCCTGACGTATCAATAGACCCCGGGGGGTGGTCTGGTCGATGAGAGGCGGTTCTGTTCGTGCCGGGTGGCCTACCGCATCATGAGGACGAAAGACTCTGGTGGTCGTCTCGGGTCCGTCCATAGCGTTGCAGGCGTATGACGCGACGGTGAGCAATGGTCCTACCTGATCTCTTCTTGACAGAAGATTCGATCGCAGTGCGTGACGAGGTGCGGAGGTTTGTCGCCGAGCGGGTGCCCTCAGAGCTGATCAAGCTGATGGATCGGGACGAGGTGGTCTACCCGCGAGAATTCGTAGCGGAGTTGGGGAAGGAGAACCTTCTCGGTCTTCGCTTTCCCACCGGGTACGGGGGCCGCGGCCTCGGGTGGGAGGCGGAGATCGCCGCCTTGGAGGAGGTCGGCGTTCTCGGCACCTCGCTGGGATGTGCCTTCTCGATGCCATCGATCGTGGGAGAGGCGCTTTGTCGTTTCGGGACCGAAGACCAGAAGCAGTCGTACCTGGTCCCGATGCTGCGGGGCGAGCTGGTTTCGGCCGAGGCACTCACCGAGCCCCGTGGAGGCTCTGACTTCTTCGGCGCCGCCACCAGGGCGGAGCTGAGTAGCGGCAGCTTCTCGATTCGGGGGCAGAAGCGTTTCGTGGTGGGCGCCCGGGGAGCGGACTTCTTCGTCGTCTACTGCAACACCAACCCCGACGGCGATCCCGACAACCGTCTCAGTCTGGTCCTGGTGGAGGCCGACCGGCCCGGTGTCGAAGTCGGGTACATGTACCAGCTGATGGGGACCCGCGGTGGAGGGACGGGACGGGTGGTGTTCCGGGATGTGCGCGTTCCCGCCGCCAACCTGATCGGTGAGCTCAACGGCGGAGCCGAGATCTTCAACACCATGATGGTGCCCGAGCGACTCACCTCGGCGGCAGCCTCCCTGGGGATAGCGCGAGCCGCCCTGGAGGTTGCGGCCCGTTATTCCAATCGTCGGCGGGCCTTCGGGGAGCGGATCCGCCGCTTCCAGGCAGTGAGCTTCAAGGTAGCCGGTGCGATCACTGCCCTCGATGCCGCCCGGGCGCTCACCCTCGCCGCGGGAGCAGCCGCCGACACCGGTCTTCCTGCCACTCGTCGGCTGGTGTCGGAGGCCAAGAAATACGCCACCGACACCGCCTGGGAGGTCACCAATCAGGCGATGCAGATCATGGGCGGCATCGGGTACACCAACGTGTACCCCATCGAGCGACTGGTTCGCGATGCCCGTCTCACCCAGATCTGGACCGGAACCAACGAGATCATGAGCCTGCTCATCCAACACGAGTACTACCGCGAGCTGCTGGGCGAAGACGGAGGGGCTCGGATAGTTGAGGACGATGCCGCCGAAGCGGACGCAGAGGCGGAGATGGTCTACGAAGACGAGGAGATGTGGATCAAAGGCTGGTGAGCACCCGGTGACTCGCCCTTTCCGCCACGGAGTCCTCGGCTCGGCGCGTCAGGGCGCTGTCGCCGCATTCTTCCTGGCCAGGTGGGAGACCCCGAAGCATGTGCTGGTTGCTGGCCGGGACCTCGACGTCCCCGAGAGAGCTGTGAGCCGGTCATCGATGCAGCCAACGTCTACGCCTGGACACCCGTGTACTGGCCTCATGACGAGTTGACACGTGGAAAGAATTGGGTGGGTCTTGTATGCGGCTGGCGGCCCCCTGACTTCCAAGCTTCCTCCCCACCCCCGTATCCTGGGTCCGTCCTCGTCGGGTGTGCTGGCCAAGGGTGAGGGGGCCAGGACGAACCGGGGGAGGTACGGTCCTCAACCCACAGAGTCTCTCCGGTCGGTTGATTCGCAGCCGACCATCCCAAGCGTCGACGGCAGGATTGTTCAAGGGGGCTTTCGGCCCTATTCCCCGGGAAAGAAGCCTTTGACAATCGAACTGATCGCCCGGATCAGCCATCGACCACGAGAGGTGAAATATGGCTTCAACGGATGTTCGGATGCGACAGGACGGTCACTCTGAATCACGAGGGTCGCCACGGCCGCCCTCCCAGCGAAAGCCGCTGCTTATATGGGGTGGAATCTCTGGGGTGGTCGGTGTGCTTGCTTATGGCAGCACCCAGGCTTTGCCTTTTTTCGAGTTGTTCCATCCCTTTCCTGTGGAAGCCTCGCAGCCGGCCATCGTGGCCGGGTTTTGGATACCCGCATTGTTTCCGGTCTTCTCTTTGCTCATGGTCTATGCCCTCTACCGGTTCCTGGACGAGGACCGTAGCCGGGACGAGCATTCCGCCTTCCTTGGGTTTCTGTTTGGGGCCATCGCCTTTCCCATTGCGGTAGTACACATGGTTATCCAAGCCAGTGTTCACCTCGAGGGATCGTCTCTGGCTAGCTCCGATCCCACGTTCTCCACGGAGATGTGGAGCAGTGTGGTGGCGGCGGTGCACGGGGTCGACAACGGAATCGACCTCACCTGGGATCTCTTCCTGGTGTTGTGGTTGGTGTTCACCGGGGTGGCGATGTTGGGACATCGGCGGTTTGGACTGTGGTGGGGCGTGCCCGCCATCGTCATCGGGGCCCTGTTGCTGGCGGTCAATGCGATAACGGTGCCCGAGCCTCCGGCCTCTGCGGGTCTATTCGATCCTGGCCCGCTGGCAGGCCTCTACGCTCTGGCACTATCCGTCTACCTGGTCAAACTTGGTTTGGGCGACAGGCCCAAACACCCAACCGGGGAAGCCGAGGAGGCTCACCGAGGCT
>DASUUC010000086.1:0-3012 GCA_036374335.1 Acidimicrobiia bacterium | reverse complement strand
CCACTCGATCGTGGCTGGAGGCTTGCTGGATATGTCGTAGGCGACCCGGTTGATGCCGGGGACTTCGTTGATCACCCGAGAGGAGATCCTCTCCAAGACGTCATACGGTATCAGCGCCCAGTCGGCAGTCATGGCGTCCTCCGATGTCACCGCCCTCACGATCAAAGGATGGGCATAGGTGCGACCATCACCCTGGACGCCAACGGTCTTGATGGCGGGGAGCACCCCAAATGCCTGCCAGATGTCCCGATACAAGCCGGCCCGCCTGATCTCTTCGAGAATGATCGCATCGGCGGCACGCAACAACTCGAGGCGATCCAGGGTCACCTCACCGATGATCCGCACCGCCAGTCCCGGCCCCGGGAAAGGCTGCCGCCAGACGATCTCTTCGGGCAGTCCCAACTCCTCACCGACGGCCCGGACCTCGTCCTTGAACAGGTCTCTCAGTGGTTCGATGAGCTCAAAGGTCATGTCCTCGGGCAACCCACCCACGTTGTGGTGGGTTTTGATCGTCGCCGCCGAATCGGACCCTGATTCGATGACGTCGGGATACAGCGTTCCCTGCACCAGGTAGCCGGCATCGCCGACTCCGGCTGCGGCCTCCTCGAACACCCGGATGAAGGTCTCCCCGATCGCCTTGCGTTTCTGCTCGGGGTCGGTGACACCCTCGAGTTGCTCGAGAAAGCGGTCGGCGGCCTTCACATGGACCAGATCCACGTCAGAGTGAGATCGGAAAGTCTCCTCGACCTGTTCGGCCTCCCCGGCCCGCAGCAACCCATGATCGACGAAAATGCACGTGAGTTGGTGCCCGATCGCCTCGGCGACGATGGCAGCGGCGACCGCGGAGTCGACACCTCCAGACAGCCCGCAGATGACCCGCTTGTCGCCGACCTGAGCCCGGATCGCGGCCACCTGTGACTCGATGATGGAGTGCGACGTCCACGATGGAGTCGCCTCACAGACCTCGTAGAGGAATCGTTTCAGGATCTCGGTGCCACGAGGGGTGTGGGCCACCTCGGGATGAAACTGGACGCCGTACAAGCCCCGCTCCCTGTCCTCCATGGCCGCCACCGACGAGCCCTCCGAAATGCCCACACACACGAATCCCGGAGGAGCTCCGGTCACCTGATCGCGATGTGACATCCACACCTGTTGGCTGACCGGCAGCTCGGCGAGGAGCACCGAGTCGCCTACGACGTCGAGGGCGGTGTTCCCGTATTCGGCGCCACCGGTGTTGGCGACCTCACCACCGGCGAGATCGGCGAGCAGTTGGTGGCCGTAGCAGATGCCGAGGATGGGGACGCCGACATCGAGGATCTCGGGATCCATGCGGTACGCATCCTCGGCATACACCGAGGCCGGCCCGCCTGACAGAATCAGACCAAGCGGACGCCGTTGCCTGATCTCTTCAGCGCTGATCGAGCGGGGAACGATCTCAGAGCGCACATGTGCTTCCCGGACCCGGCGAGCGATCAGTTGGGCGTACTGGGCACCGAAATCGACGACCAGGACAGTGTCATGGCCGCCCGACTTCGCCCTCGGCTCACCCTCACCCGGGTCCGGCATTACGGCGCTCCTCGCTTCACAGCCTCGGGCAAACAGACGCCGGTCGGCCGGTTCCGGCACCCTGAACCGAATACCGGGTGCCGCTCATCCCATGCCAACTCGTTGTGACCGCTGCAGCGCCTTGCCTTCGGTCTGCAGCGACGGTGCGATCATCACCTCGGCCTTCTGGAATTCCTTGACGTCCGAGTAGCCGGTCGTGGCCATGGACATCTGCAGACCACCGAACAGGTTGCGTTTCCCGTCGTTCTCATGGGCCGGGCCCACCAGGATCTCCTGGAGGGTGCCCCTGTCTCCCACGTTCACCCTCGCTCCCCGAGGCAGGGTCGGATGGAAGGTGGCCATGCCCCAGTGGTATCCCTTGCCGGGAGCTTCGGTGGCTGAAGCCAGAGGCGACCCGATCATCACCGCGTCGGCCCCGCATGCGATGGCCTTGGAGACGTCACCACCGGTGCGCATGCCCCCGTCAGCGATCACATGGACGTAGCGACCGGTCTCGTCGAGGTAGCGGATCCTTGCACCCGCGGCATCGGCAATGGCCGTCGCCTGGGGCACTCCGACGCCAAGCACCCCACGGGTCGTGCAGGCAGCGCCCGGACCGACACCGACGAGCACGCCAATCGCACCGGTGCGCATGAGATGGAGCGCCGTCGAATAGCTGGCACAGCCACCGACGATGACCGGCACCGGACAATCGGCGATGTACTCCTTGAGATTGAGGGACTCCTCCCGGCTGGAGACGTGTTCTGCGGAGACGACGGTGCCCTGGATCACCATGATGTCGAGACCGCCATCCAGAGCCATCGGAGCCCAATCGCGGACCCGTTGTGGTGTGAGGCTGGCAGCGGTGACCACGCCCTCCGATTTGATCTCTTCGACCCTCGTGGCAATCAGTTCGGGTTTCACCGGCTCCAGATAGATCTCCTGCATCCGACGGGTCGCCTTCTCGTCGGGGAGGTCAGCGATCTCTTCGAAATAGGGCATGGGGTCCTGATAGCGGGTCCACAAGCCTTCGAGATTGAGAACGGCGAGCCCGCCGAGCTTGCCGATCGTGACCGCGGTTTCGGGGCTGATGGCCGAATCCATGGCCGAGCCCATCATGGGAAGGTCGAATTTGAAGGCGTCGAGTTGCCACGAGATATCGACGTCGTCGGGATCGCGGGTGCGGCGGGAGGGGACGATTGCGATGTCGTCGAAGCCGAATGCCTGACGACCCGACTTGCCGATGCCGATGTCGATTTCCATCTATCCGATCCTTGTCCAGCGACTTGGTGGTCTCAGGGTAACAGTGGCCTGGCGAGTCCCGGTTGTAGGCTCACGGGCTCTGTGACTCGGTCCTGGTCCGTCTACGACTTCATCCTCATCTGGTTCGGCGGGCTCGTCGGCACGGGGGTGTTGTTCGCCCTGGGGGTCACGGTGGGCGACGAGGACTGGATCACCGTTCTCGCG
>DASUUC010000085.1:0-68572 GCA_036374335.1 Acidimicrobiia bacterium | reverse complement strand
AGGTTCCCGGATATGAAGATGCGTCCCTCATCGCTATGAGCAGTCAGATCGGGATGCGGGAGACCCGTCGGGTCTATGGGGACTACCGGGTCACCCGTGACGATGTCCTCGCCGCCCGGCAGTTCGACGACCAGATCGGCCTCTGCGGTGCCCCGATCGAAGACCACCTTCCCGGGGAGGGGACGATGTGGGAGTACCTGCCCGAGGGGAGCGCGGTGGGGATCCCACTGGCGTCGCTCATCCCCAAAGATGGGGTCAATGCCCTCACGGCCGGTCGCTGCTTTTCGGCCACCCACGACGCCCAAGCGTCGATCCGCTCCATGGCGCAGTGCATGGCGATGGGCCAGGCGGCTGGGATCGTGGCCTCCCTCGCCGCCCGAGAGACCGGGCAGGTCAGGGAGGTACGTTTCGGAGTGGTTCGCGACCGGCTGACCGCCGACAGGGCAATTCTCGACCTCCCTGCATGAGCGCTCTCATCCGCACGATCGGCGGCGATCTTCCCGCCGAGCTCGCCGGACCGACCTACGTCCACGAGCATCTCATCATCGACTCGCCTCTGGTGGCGGAGACCATGCCCCACATCCACCTCCACTCGGTGGACGAGGCGGTGGCCGAGGTCGATACCTGTGTCGCCACCGGGATACGAACCATGGTCGACGCCTTGCCGGCGGCGTCGGGACGCGATCCCGAGCGGCTCAGCCGGATCAGCGTTCTCACCGGAATGCGAATCGTGGCGGCCACCGGGCTCCATACCGCGAGGTACTACGAGCACGTGCCCTGGAGCAGGGAGGAGACCGCCGAGCAGCTCGCTGCCAGGTTCATCGCCGACATCGCGGACGGCATCGACCAGAACGACTACCGAGGCGAGACAGTGGATCGCACCTCGATGAGAGCGGGACTGGTCAAGGTCGGCGCCCTCACCGAGGCACTCTCCGATCGAGATGAGCGGCTCTTCGAGGCCGCAGCCATCACCCACATGGCCACCGGCGTGCCGGTACTGACTCATACCGAGGGTGGCCGGGGAGGGATGGGCCAGATCGAGCGACTCCTCGAACACCGAATAGCCGCAGACCGCATCGCGGTTTCACACACCGACAAGATGAAGGATCCCGGCTACCACCATGCCATGTTGGAGACCGGGGTGTTCCTTTGCTATGACCAGGGGATCCGGGACCCGGAGACCACGATTTGGCTAATCACGCAAATGATCGAGTCGGGCTTTGGCGACCAGATCCTCTTGGGCACCGACGGAGCCCGTCGCTCGTTGTGGTCGACCCTGGGTGGCTCGCCCGGTTTGTCTGCGCTATACCGCTCGATACCCCAGGTGCTCGATGCGGCGATCTCGGAGGCTCTGTTCGTGGCCAACCCGGCCCGCTTTCTCACCTTGCGTCGGTGAACATCATCCATGATTCCGCGAACCATCTCGCTTCGCGGTCCGTAACGCCGATGACACGTGAAGGGAGAAAGGCGCGTCATATGAGGAAGAGTGCAACCAAAACGATCATCGGTTCGCTTGCCGTCGTTGGGATGGTGGTGGCCATGGCTTTGCCCGTACTGGGAGGTGGGCGTCCGTTGAGCGCGGAGCTCTCCGGTGACAACGAGCTCCCCGTGCCCACCGGCCACGAGGCAACAGGGACGGCCCTGGTGACCCTCAATCAGGGCCTCGGTGAGGTCTGTGCCGATATCGAGACCACCGGTTTCGAGGAGGACGAGGTCATTGCCGGACACATCCACGTGGGAACCGCCGAGGACATCGGTGGGGTCGTCGTCGACCTTCAGGTCGACTCACCCGATCACAGCATTTGTGTGTCGGGCGTCGACCCGGAGCTGATCAAGGACATCCGGCAGAACCCATCCAACTACTACGTGAACCTCCACACCCTCGAGTTTCCTATAGGTGTGATCCGGGACCAGCTCTCCAAGTAGCAACCGGCCCACGACAACAGCGAGAGGGCAACCCGTCTCACCGCTCCGGACGGGTTGCCCTCTCGAACACAGGCCTCAACCCTCCAGCACCATGTCGAACACCTCGCCGGTGTCCTTGTGGCTCAACATCAACTTCTTGCGTCCGTCAGGGAGGATCTCCTCTTTGACGATCCCATGGCCCTCGTGAAGACCGGCCTTCTTCTCGATACGCGGAGTCGACCCGCCTCGCCATTCGATGTCGACCGTCTCCCATTGCCGTGATTCGGCGGAGCGGTAAGCCGCATCCATGATCCCGTTGACCACATAGCCGTCGTAGAAGGTCTCCCGGGGCTGACGGCCCTCGTCGATCGAGTCGAACATGTCGGTGAACATGTCGACGTATCCCAGTTCCGCCACTTCGTCACCCACCGGGAACAGCCAACCCTCGGTCGACTCCAGCTTTTCGGCTACGTAACCACTCCCGCCACCGGAGGTGTACATCTCGAACCCGGTGCGCAGGAAGTGGTTGGTCCAGATGGTCCCTTCGGTCCCGGCCACCTCGTCACGCAGGTCCATACCTCCTCGGAAGGTCCAGGAGACTTCGAACTGGCCGAGCGCGCCCGACTCGAACTTGATCAACGCCACCGCGTTGTCCTCGGCCTCGATGGGATGGACCAGTGTGTCGGCCCAGGCCATCACCTCCAACGGCCGATTGCCCTTGCCCACGAAGTTGCGGATGATCTCGATGCAATGGCATCCCAGGTCGACGATCGCCCCGCCGCCGGCTTTGGTTCTATCCCAGAACCAGGCGCTGTGCGGGCCGGGGTGGGTCTCCCGCGACCTCACCCAGGTGACGTCGCCGATCGCCCCTGACTGGATGGTTTGCAGGGCCTTCAGCGTCTTGGGTGTGTAGCAGAGGTCTTCGAGGTATCCGGCGAACACCCCGGCCGACTCCACCTTGTCGAGGATCCGCTTCGCCTCGTCGGCCTTGCGTGCCAAGGGCTTGGTGCACAACACCGCCTTACCGGCGTCGGCCGCGGCCGCGATGACTTCTTCGTGGAGGAAGTTGGGGAGCCCGACGATGGCTGCGTCGACGTCCTCATGGGTGATCGCCTCAGCGAACGAGGTCGTGTACTCAGGGATGTCCCAGCGCTCACTGAACGCCTTTCCTCGCTCCTCGGTGCGGGAGTACACGATCCTCACTCGGTCGCGGCTGCGCTGGCCGTGGAGGGTCATCGTGTAGAAGTCAGCGATGAGACCGGTGCCCAGCATGGCGACGTTGTGGGATTTCAAAGTTCCTCCAGGTGTGATTGACCCACTCAACAACTTATCAGTATCGACGTGGGCTCATTAGAAGTCTGCGCCGCTGTAATCTGCTCGAAACGTCGAGCCCGGTGACGACACCGGGACGGGGGACCCGATCCAAGGGGGCGTATCCCGGCCACGGCCGGGTAGAGCACCTTCCAGCTCGAGCCCGTCAGCTAACCCCGTAGGCACAGAGGAAGGTGTGTGCGGTTGGATGCTTTTCCGGGCATATCCCACGGGGACCTGCTGAAACTCGTCTTCTCGGTCGGCGTGCTGTTGGCTTCGGCCCGTCTGCTCGGGGAACTGGCCCGCAGGCTCCGCCAGCCCGCAGTGGTGGGTGAGATCCTTGCAGGGGTCATCCTCGGACCGTCGCTTCTGTCCGGGCTCCTGCCGGGATTCGGCGCTTGGCTCCTGCCCCAGACCGAGGTTCAGTCACAGCTACTCGACTCGATAGCTCTCATCGGCATCCTGTTCTTGATGATCGTGGTCGGGCTAGAAACCGATTTGAGTCTCATCAAGACTCGTTGGCGGGCCGCCGCCGGTGTGGGATTTGGCGGCTTGGTGGTGCCGTTTGCCTTCGGATTCCTCGCTGCCCTGTTCGCTCCCGCGTCGTTGCTAGCCGGTGAAGACCGGACCGTGTTCGCCCTGTTCCTCGCCGTCGCTCTCGCTCTCTCCGCGATACCGGTGTTGGCCAAGATCCTTTCCGACCTCCGATTGCTCAAGCGCGAATTCGGTCAGACCGCCCTCGCCGCCGGGATGATCGACGACATGACCGGTTGGGCCCTCTTGGGAATGGTGATCTCCCTGGCATCCGCCGGGGTGCTCACGGTGGGAGCAGTGGCGGCAACCATTGGAGCGATCGTCCTCTTCTTCGCGGCGACGTATCTCCTGGCTCGACCGGTCCGCTGGGCGCTGGGCTTCATCATCGATCTCTCGACGTCCCGTGACATGGCACTCACGTTCGTCGTGGCACTCGCCTTCGGGTGGGGCGCTTTCTCACAATGGCTTCATCTCGAGCCAATACTCGGGGCGTTCGCCGTGGGGGTCCTCTTCGGCCAGGTTCGCCAGATGCCGATCGACGTGACCCACAAACTGGAGAGCGTCACCAACGGCGTCTTCGCTCCGATCTTCCTGGCCACGGCGGGCCTTCGTTTGCGCATCGACCAGCTGCTCGAGCCCGGGTTGTTGGTTATGACCTTGTTGCTCTTTCTGGTGGCTGCAGCCGGGAAGCTCGGTGGGGGCTATCTCGGCGCCCGCTGGTTGGCCAGAACTCCCAGACGCGATGCCCTTGGCTACGGGATCGCCCTCAACGCCCGAGGTGTCCTCGGGATCGTGGTCGCCACGGTTGGTTTGTCGATGGGCATTTTCGGCGTCGAGATCTATTCGATGGTGGTGGTGACCTCGCTCTTGACCTCCGTGATGGCGCCAGTTGGGCTCAAGTTGGTGTTTGGTGAAGGCGAGGAGGAGGTCCCGGAGGACAGCCGCCTTGTATTTCGTCGCGCACTTCTCCCGGTTCGGGTCAGGGACAGGGGAGGGGACGAGCTGAGGTCGCTGGAGGCGTCGGCACTCGCCGCGGTCGGCGAGCCCGGCGCTCAGGTCACTCTTCTCTCCGTCGTCGACGATACGGAGACCGAGCTCGCCGATAGGTACCTGAAGACCGTGGCAGCGTCGTTCCCCAGGGGACTGACCATGAAGCGGCGCGTGGTGAGAGGCGATCCGGTGAGGGCCATCGTCGACGAAGCAGCTAAGGGATTCGATCTCGTTGCCCTGGGTGCCACCGAGGACCATCCGGATGACGAGTCGCTTTTCGGGTCGGTCATCGACGAAGTGGTGCGTCTCGCCCCGTGTCCGTCTCTGGTCTTCACCGCCCGGGGCGATCAGTGGCCGCCGCGGACCATCATGGTCCCTACGGGTGGCAGCCATGCCGCGACCCGGGCAGCCGACTTCGCGTTCGCCGTCGCCGGGCGGGAGACCACGGTGCTGTTGATTCATGTGGTCGATCCCGAATCAGGGAGCGAGTCGGGGATAGGCCGCGCCTCCTCGGCGGCGACTCGGATGGAGATCGGCCAGGAGATCGTCACCGAGCTACGTCAGGCCGGAGAGAGCTCGGGCGTGTCTGTCCTCTCCGAGGTGCTCATGGGTGGTGCGATGACCGCAAGCATCGTGGACCGGGCCAGCCGCGGGGTCGACTTGATGGTGCTCGGTACCAGTGTCCGCGTCGGCACCCAGCGTCTCTTCCTGGGCCCCCGGGTCGAGCGGATCATCAGGGATTCGCCGTGTTCTGTGGTGGTGCTCAACACGTGATCGACGGGATGTATCAACAGAGGTCTCACTGACTCTTCCATACCGAAGAGGGAGCGAGATTCCCGAAGGGAGACCACATGTTCACTTTCCAACAGGTTGAAGCGATGCGGGAGCACAGGTATGGCCCGGATTCGAGGGATCAGTCCCCGAAACGGTCCCGTGCAGGCGGGGGCCCCTCACTATACGAGTTGCTGATGGCACTGGCCCGAGGGCTCGCCGGTGTGGGGTCTCGCGATCGAGACGGCAAGGTCCACCCCGCAAGTCCCGCTTATTAGTCCTCCCGTAGTCGTGCGTCAGCGACCGCACGACTGCAGGGCAACGGAGAGGCGCCCCGGTGGCTCACCACCCGGGGCGCTTCTCTTCAGTGATGTGAGCCAGTGGTCAGGGCATCAGGTTGGGTACGCCCCGGTAGGTGACGGCCCGGTCGGCCCACCAGCGGACGCCCCCATCGGAGGCGGACGAGAGCCCGATGACATGGCCCGCGCTGACCACGGCCGTGGCATGTGAGCTGCCACTCCACTTCACCACATGATCGGGATCCTTACCGGATAGGCCGAAGACGTCGCATCCCGGTGCGGCGTCGGTGACCCAATCGCGGTGCGGAGCCGGGACTTCCACTCCTCGGTCCCAGACCTTGATCTCACCCTCCCTGGCGCACTCCCGGGCGGCGGCTACACCATGGATGTGGCCCTGGAACTTGCTGTCCCGGCTGAACGCCGCCGGGTACAACGGCTGTGGGCAGAGACTATTGCCTGCTGCGGCGAAGATCGGAGCCTGGTCTCCGAAACGCTCCACCCAGAGCTCACAAGCCCTTCGCAACGCCACGAACCGCTCGTACTCAGCTCCGGGGCAGGCGTGAACACCCAGCGAGAGGTTCAGAGCGCTCACCAGCTTTCCGTCGTCGGAGTGGCGCCGTAGAAGCCGGAGCACTGCACCGAGCACGTTCAGCTCATCCGTAGGCGGTGGAGCAGGTTTGTGGTCAGGATCGTTGCTGACCAGGTAGCCCGGGTCGGGTCGCGCCGACGTGATCGAGACCCGGTGCTCGGGGGCGATCCGTCGGATCAGGCTCGTCACGAACGTGCCATGGCCCACAGGATGCTTGGCGGGCAGAGTATCTGTGTCGATGGGGCGCTCGCTGCGGACGTTGGGATCGTCCATCCAGGCGGGAAGGTCATCGTCGGGAACTATCCCGGAATCGACGACTGCGATGATCTCGTCTCCGCCTCTGCCGGGATCTGGGATCTCAATGGTGGGTGCCGGGGACGGTTCAGATCCTTGGAATCCACCATGCCCGAGATATCCCACGCCATGGACCGGGGAAGCGTCGATCCCACCCGAGTTGAGATCGGCGACGAGTTCATGCGGATCCGCTGCATCTACCCTGAGCACTCCGACGGCGTCGAGAATCTCACCTACGATCTCATGATCGAGACCGTCCAGGATCTGACAGGCTTCGCCGTTCTCCAACTCCCTCCCGCCGGAGATTTCGCTGGCCTCTGTCTTCTGTTCTGGTCGAACCGCAATCAGATGCGGAATGTAATGGCACCAGCAGTCACCGGAATGGCCGTTCACGTCGGCCATGATTTCCCCCTCCTGTAGCTAGATGGGCCCCAAGGGCCCGGATCCCTTGCAAGTATAAGTAGACGATGACCAGCCCTGCCGAGGAGTTGATGCAACTAGCACTCTCCGACCCGAGAACGGCACTCGAGTCGGGCGAGAAACTCTTAGCGGAGCTCGACGAATCGGACTATCGGGGCCACTCCGAGACTCTGCGGGCGATGAGTATGGCCGCCCGGCATGTCAACGAGATCCACAAATCGATCTCTTACGCCCGAAGGGCAGCGGAATGTGCCGACCGGGGCGGACTCACTGCGCTCCGATTGATGGGGCTGTTGACGATGAGCGGCTCCCTCGCCATTGCCGGCCGAACTGAAGAGTCACTGACGGTGATTGAAGAGGGGATCGAAGCCGCCTCGGATCCTCATCTCAGGGCGAGATTCGTATTCCAAAGTGGTGCAGTGTTGGACAACGCGGGCAATCTCATGGAAGCGCTGCGGGCATATGCGGAAGCCCTCCCGGTCTTCCGGCAATTCGGAGATGAGTTCTCCGTCGGTCAAACGATAAACAGGCTGGGAAGGGCCTACACCACGCTGGGCCGCTTTTCAGAAGCCGAGTCTTGCCTCTTGGAGGCTCACGAGCTGGCTGAGAAGCGAGGAGAGCTAACGGCAGCGCACGGGATAATGCATAACATCGGGCTTCTCGCTTTCTATCGGGGTGACATCCCCTCGGCGCTCGACTGGCTGGAGAGGAGTGACGCTCTCCACATGGAGATCTCGGGCGCTGATGCCCCTCAGCATGTAGCCCGGGCTGAAGTGCTCATCAGTGTCGGACGGTTTGAGGAAGCCCTCGAGTCGGCTCGAAGGATAGCTAATTCGGCTGGTTCCCGAAACGATGTCGAGCATCAGGCAAACGCCTTGCTGGTAGCGGCCAGGGCGGCTTTGATGGCAGGCCACCATGGCGGGGCCGCCCAACACGCGCAAGCGGCGGCGGATATCTTCCGGCGCGTTGCCAGAGTCCCGCGGCGCGCTGAGGCCAATGCGATCGCGGTGGAAGCGAGATTCGCCGAGAGTGGTCCTTCGCCGGAATTGCTCGTGGAGGCGGAAGCGGTGATCGAGCAACTGGCTCGGGAAGAGATGAAGGTGGCCACGGCCCAGGCCCGGTTTGTCGCAGCTCGGATCGCCGACGGGCTGGGGCAGCAGCAGCGAGCCCGGCGTCACCTCGAACCGGTCGCCGCCACGAAGACGGGCCCCGTGGAGGTCCGTCTCCAATCGGCCGTCGCCCAGGCCCGGCTTGCCGAGATGGAGGGTGAGCCGGGCAGAGCGTCACGCGCCGCCCGCGGCGGGCTTCGGCTGATGGATCGATATCAGGCCACTCTCGGAGCGACAGAGCTGAGGATGGGCATCGAGAAGCACGGAACCGAGTTGGCGGAGATGGGCCTCCGGCTGGCGTTGGAGTCTGGCCGTCCGCGAAGAGTACTGGAGTGGCTCGACCGGACCCGTGCCCGTGCCTTGAGAGTCCGACCGGTGACACCTTCGGGCGATGATGAGGTGAGCGATCTGCTTGCCGATCTGAGACGGGTGACCGCCGAGTTGCGAAAGCCATCCAAACGCGGTGACCGTGATCTCGAGCGGCGACGGCGACGTCTCGAAGCGACGATCGCGAGAGCTGAACGAGTCCGCAATCGGGAAGAGGGATCGGAGGCCGACAGCTCGTTGCGAGATGTGATCGACGCGCTCGACGACACCGTCCTGTACGAGATGGGGGTCGCCGATGGACGACTGTTTGCTGTCGTGGTCAGGAACCGCCGAACCACGGTCGTCGAGTTGGGTGACATGGATCGAGTGGGCCGTGAGCTCAGTCACCTTCGTTTCGACATGAGAAGAGCGGCGCGGCGCGGCAGATCGTTCGATGCTTCGCAGTTGGAAGCGCTCGATCATGCCTTGTTCGGCCCAGTCGATTTCGGTGATGCCCCGGTCCTCATCGTGCCTCCCCCGACTCTGATGTCGGCGCCCTGGGCCTCCCTGCCCCGGCTCAGAGGCAGGTCACCGACCGTGAGCCCATCAGCCGAGATGTGGTGGAGGGCCCGCACGGCTTCAGGCGATGGCGCTGATGTGCTCGTGGTCGGTGGTCCCGACCTCCAGGTGGCCGAGGACGAAGTCCGAAGAGTCGGAGCCCTCTATGACCATGCCAGGGTGATGCTTCCCGGAACTACCGTGGATGAGTTGAAGGGCGGTGTCGAGGGCGTCGGCATTGCCCACATCGCGTGCCACGCCTCATTCCACGTCGAGAGCCCCATGTTCTCGTCCCTACGGCTCGGCGACGGTGATCTCAACATCTACGACATCGAGCGCCTCGAGAACCCGCCGTCTTTGGTGGTCCTATCGGCATGTGACTCCGGGTACACCGAGACGCGTGCCGGCGACGAGCTCGCCGGGCTCACATCTGCGCTCCTCTCGATGGGCACACGGAACGTGGTGGCCAGTGTGGGTTTGGTCCCCGATTCGTCGGCGACGTCCGATCTAATGGTTGATCTCCACAAGGGATTAGTCGCCGGTCGCGAACCGGCGGTCGCTCTCTCGGCGGCGCAGTCGGCGGCATTCCACGACCCTAAGCGATTCATCGCGGCCGCATCTTTTGTCTGCGTGGGCGCCTGAGGCCGGCGCCACCGACACGCGCCCCTCTACGATCCCTGCATCGAAGCCCTATCACACGGAGAATTGCTCACCCTTGCCGCCGGCGGCGAACAGAGCGCCTGGGATGCCCTCGTGGACAGATTCGGTCAAATGGTTTGGTCGGTCGCCCGGGGTTTCCGTCTCGACGATGCCACCGCCAAGGATGTCGCCCAGACCGTGTGGCTCAGACTCATCGAGAACGTTGATTCCATCAACGACCCCGAGCGTCTCCCTGGTTGGCTGGCCACGACGAGTCGGCGGGAAGCGATGCGCGTCTCCCGGGCGCAGGAGCGGGACGTGCCAACCGAGTTCCAATACGACGTGGAAGACCCGAGCCCTTCTCTGGACGAAATCCTGGTCGACGACGAGGAGCATCGTTTCGTCGTCCAGGCGTTCAGTGCGCTCGACGAAGTCTGTCAGCAGTTGCTCAGGCTGATGACCATCGAGCCTGCCCTCAGCTACGAGGAGATCTCGGAGGCCATCGGGCGCCCCATCGGAAGTCTCGGGCCCACCAGAGCACGTTGTCTCGACAAGCTGCGCTCAGCTATAACACGTATCAGGCGCGGCGCAGACGACTCTTTGGATTAGGAGGTGAGCAATTGAGCGAGTTCAACCAGTCCAGAGAGGATGAGAAGCTTCTCGCGATGCTCCGCAAGGCGCTCGCGGACAGTGATGCCGTCCCTTCCGATGTGGTCGCATTTGCCAAGGCCGCCTTCACGTGGCGGGACATCGACGCCGAGCTCGCCGAGCTCGACTTCGACTCCGCCGACGAGGACTTGCCGGCGGGGGTGCGGTCTTCCACCACCCTCCGCATGATCTCGTTTCAGGCCGGCCAGTGGATGATCGACATCGAATACGACGAAGCGGCCGGCCGGCTCATAGGGGCTACCTCGCCTCCGGCTCGCTACACGGTCGAACTCCACACGTCTGGAGCATCTTTTATGACCGAGTCGGATGACATGGGGCGCTTCACCGCTGACGGAATAGCCCGAGGCCCGCTGGGCATGGTTCTCCGTTTCACCAGAGGCCAGGTCGTCAAGACCCAATGGGTGGTCCTCTAACCATCCTGTGCGGATCTGCCCACCCTGACGGTGGACAAACCCGCACAGAAGGGGCTTCTTTTCGTATCAGGGGCACATGCGGTGCCTCCTCTCCTGTAACCGTCGCTCGTGAGGCGATGGATTGAGAGAGGAGAGCTGATGCTCTACATGTCCCGAGCAAGGATCTCTCGTCGGGGTCGACGATGGGCGTGGGCCAATCGGCCGCTCGAGTCGTTGGACAACCCGGTGAAGAGGTACCTGGGCAACCGATCCGTCGGTCCCGGCTTGTGGAACCGGCGTTCTCGTGAGGCGTCGCGGCGCAAAGTGTTGCGTCCGGCCTTTTGAGAGAAAGAGCACACGTCTCAGGGGGAATCCTGAACCGCAAATGAGGAGCCCACCGGGTGGGAGGAGCCGAGCAGACGTAGAGAAATGGGGACTGTCGGGAGACAGTCCCCATTCTCGTGTCCACCAGAACTCGGACAAAAGGTGACCCCGGGCCCTTGATGGGGCCCGGGGTCGTGTCTCCCCCAGTCGGAAGCCTTTCTGACCGTCTCCGGTGACGGTCCGCCCGTTGTGTCAGTCGTAGGTCGCTCCGCTCGAGAGAGGCGAGTTCCTCTCGGCCGGTTGGGTGACCGGGACGACGGGCTGGTCGGGCGCCTCGATGGATGAGCCGGTGGCGAGGCCGGCCAACAGCGCGGTCCCCGCGATTGCGGTGGCCAGGGCGATGACCGCACCCGCTACCACGGCTTTGGCCCGCGGTGAACCCGGTTGAGCCCTTGCTCCTCCGGGGTATCTAGCCGACGTAGTCATCGCTCTCCTCTGCCTCTCTCAGACGGTTAGAGGGGAAGGGAGCGGCCCTGATACGCGTTGTTTGATGAACATGGAATTAGGAATCACCAGCTTCGCCGAGACCATCCCCTCCCACGGTGGCGAACCTCCTGTCAGCCACGGGGAACGACTCCGCCAGATCCTCGAAGAAGTCGAAGCGGCCGAGTCGGTCGGTCTCGACGTGTACGGGCTCGGGGAGCATCATCGACCGGATTTCGCCTCCTCGGCACCCGCTGTAGTCCTCGCCGCTGCCGCCGGGCGGACGTCGAAGATCCGTCTCTTCCCAGCCGTGTCGATTCTCAGCACCGACGACCCGGTCCGAGTGTTTCAGCAGTACTCGACATTGGATCTCGTGTCGTCAGGACGTGCCGAGTTACTGGTGGGTCGAGGATCGTTCATCGAGTCCTTTCCCCTGTTCGGGTACAACCTCGACGACTACAACGAGCTGTTCGCCGAGAAGCTCGACCTACTCATCCAGATCCGCGACAGCGAAGACGAAATCAACTGGTCGGGACAGTTCCGGTCCCCGATCAAAGGTCAGGGCATCTATCCCAGGCCGGAGCGTGAGCTACCGATACGTGTCGCCGTCGGCGGGACACCCCAGTCGATCGTGCGCGCCGCTACTCGCGGTCTGGCGGTGGCCCTGGCCATCATCGGCGGTGCCCCCGATCGGTTCACCCCTCTCGCCGAGCTGTTCCGCCGCACCCTTCAGGAGTCGGGATACGACCGTGAGGAGGTGCCGCTATCGGTCCATGCCCACGGCTACGTCTCGGACAACAACGAGCAGGCCGCTGAGGAGTACTACGCCTCCTATGCGGCGGCGATGACACGTCTCGGTCGAGAGCGAGGCTGGGGCCCGATGACCAAAGAGCAGTTCGACTGGATGCGGTCGCCTGAAGGCTCCCTCGTTCTCGGTGACCCTGAGACGGTGGCGGCGAAGATCCTCCGATTCAAGGAGCTGCTGGGTGTCAACCGCTTCGAGTTGCACGTGAGCGTGGGCACCATGCCCCATGACAAGGTGTTGCGCAGTATCGAACTATTGGGAACAAAGGTGGCTCCGATCGTCAACGAGACAACGGGCTAGCGGTCTTCTTCCTTCAGCCGTTGGAGATGGGGTATACATGGCGGAAGGGTTCGCAGATCCTTGGGACGCCCGGCCCCGTCCTTGGAACGAGCAACATCGGCTGATGACGCCGTCGCAACCATCACACCTCGTAGGGGAGTCCGGTCTTTTGAAACGCTGTGGCTCCCATATATGGGAGCCACAGCATTAGGAACGTATTGACGGACTGCCCGGTAACTGGTAAACCTTCACCGCAATGAGCAGCACAATCGAGTTCGCAACCCGGCAGTGGTGGTGGTCGACCCCATAGAGGTGGCGACCATACGGCTCATTCCATAGACCGACATCAACCCACCTCCCGACACGAGGTGGGTTTTTCGATTCCCGGACATCTCCCCTCGGGTCCAGGCAAGTGAGGAGACCATGGAATCGATATTCGACATTCCGGCAGACCTGGACACCCCGGTCTCGGCGTATCTGCGGCTGGCGGCATTGCGGCCTCGCTATCTGTTGGAGAGCGTGGAGGGTGGGCACACCGGTCGCTACTCCTTCATCGGCTTTGGCGACACCCAGCGGGTCACCATCGAAGATGACGGTGTCCACGTCGACGGCCGGCTCGCCGACACCGGCCTCCTGGCGGGACTCCGCCACGCCCTCGAGATGGCCCCGGTCTGCGCCCCCGAGGACACTGCCTCCCCCTTCGGTGGCGGTCTGGTCGGGGTGGCCGCCTTCGATTTGGTGAGAAGGCTGTATCGGCTTCCCTCATCTCCCCACCAACGTTCCGGTCCGGACGGGGTGTACATCACGACCAGATCGATCCTGGTCTTCGATCATCTCACCCGGCGCATGGCCCTCCTCCATTCAGGTACGGAGAAAGAGCGTCGCCAAATTCGCCGGGAGGTCCAGAGGGCATTGCGTGGCCCGCTCGATCGTGCCGAGGAGCCGGCGAGTCACGGCCCGGCCACACCCTCGATGACCAAGGCCAAGTACATGGATGGCGTCGAGACGGTGAAGCAGCACATCCACGCCGGAGACGTCTATCAGTTGGTGCTCTCCATCCGTTTCGACGGTGAGACCCAAGTCGACCCATTCGCAGCATATCGCGCTCTACGGCTGCTCAACCCATCGCCATACATGTACTACCTCGACACCGGCGACCGGCAGGTGGTCGGGTCGTCCCCCGAGGCGTTGGCCCGTCTCAACGGTCGCAAGGCCGAGCTCCGCCCCATCGCAGGAACCCGGCCCCGCGGGACCGACGAGGACGAGGACCATCGTCTGGAGCGAGAACTGCTCGCCGACCCCAAAGAGGTCGCCGAGCACGTGATGCTCGTCGACCTCGCACGCAACGACGTGGGTCGCACCGCCTCGCCGGGTTCGGTGGTGGTCGACCCCTACAAGACCATCGAGCGCTACAGCCATGTCATGCACATGGTCAGCGGGGTGACCGCGGATCTCCGGTCCGACCTCGACGCCTTCGACCTGTTCGCCGCCGCCTTCCCCGCCGGAACGGTGACCGGGGCACCGAAACTGCGCGCCATCGAGATCATCGACGAGTTGGAGCCGGTTTCCCGCGGCCTCTACTCGGGGTCGATCGGCTACTTCGGCCATCGCGGGGCGATGGACCATGCGATCACCATCCGCACCCTCGTTTTCCAAGATGGTGGATACAACTATCAGGCCGGTGCCGGGATCGTGGCCGACAGCGACCCCGCCACCGAGCACCACGAGGTCCTGTCCAAAGGGGCCGTCCTCGAGGCGGCGCTCGAACTGGCCAAGGAGGGCCTATGAGCCACGTGCTGGTAGTCGACAACTACGACTCCTTCACCTACAACCTGGTGCAAGCCTTCCTGGCCACGGGCGTGAGGGTCAGCGTGGAGTACAACGACGACATCACCCCGGGTCGGGCCGACGAGATCCGTCCCACCCATCTGGTGATATCCCCCGGCCCGGGTCGGCCCGAGGACGCCGGAGCGTCAGTCGAGATGATCCGGCATTTCGCCGGACGCATTCCGATCCTCGGGGTGTGTCTGGGGCACCAGGCGATCGGTGTCGCTTTTGGCGGCAAGATCGATCCGGCATTGTCCCTGATGCACGGCAAGTCCTCGGAGATATATCACGACCGCCGTACCGTGTTCGCCGGGCTGCCCAACCCCTTCGTCGGCGGCCGCTATCACTCTCTCGCCGTGTCCGAGGTGACCCTTCCCGACGAGTTGGCTATCTCGGGCTACACCTCGGACGGGGAAATCATGGGGGTGCGGCACAAATCATTGCCCGTCGAAGGAGTGCAGTTCCACCCCGAGAGTGTGCTCACGCCGCTGGGAGGTCGGCTCATCTCCAACTTCCTCGGTTTGCGTGCCCGGGAGAGGAGTGAAGGATTGGTGGGTGCGTCGTCATGAGAGAAATCATCGGCAAGCTATTGGATCGGGAAGTCCTCACCGATGACGAAGCCGCAACGCTGGTGGGCTACCTGACCGCCGCGGAGCTCGATCCGGCGTTGGCCGCTTCCGCTTTGGCCGCATTGCGGACCAGGGGTGAGTCGGCAGGCGAGGTGCGAGTGTTTGTCCAGGGCCTGCAGGACCTCGCGGTCCGTCCCGAGATCGCGGATACCTCGCGGGCGGTCGACGTGGTCGGCACCGGTGGCGACTCATCGGGCAGTCTCAACCTGTCGACTGGAGCAGCCCTGCTCGCGGCGGCCGCGGGAGCTGAGGTGATCAAACACGGTAACCGGTCTGTTTCCAGTCGCAGCGGCAGCTTCGATGTCCTCGCTGCGCTCGGGCTCGACGTGCCTTGGGATGCCCGTCGGGCCGGTGAAGTATTCGCCGACACCGGTTTCACCTATCTCTTCGCCCCGGCGTATCACCCTGCCATGAAGTCGGTGGCCCCGGTTCGGCAATCCATGGGAGCACGCACCATCTTCAACCTCGTGGGCCCGCTGGCCAACCCGGCCCGGACACCACACCTGGTCGTCGGGGTGTACAGCCCTGAGGCGGCGCGCATGATCGCGGAGACCCTCTCGGGGATGGACATCACCCGGGCTTTCGTCATTCACGGCGAGCCGGGGTGGGACGAGCCGACGCCGGTCGGGCCGTATCTCCTCTTCGACGTGACCCCAGGGAAAGTGGTCGAACTGGTTGAGGATCCGGCCGATTTCGGTATCGCCCGTTGTGACCCCCACGATCTCATTGGTGGCGATCCCGCCGAAAACGCCGAAGCGATCCGACGCGTGTTCGCCGGAGAAGAGGGGCCTCACCGGGATGCGCTGGTGCTGGGAGCGGGGCTCGCCCTCCGGGTGACCGGGTCCACGGTCGAAGCGGCGAGCGAGCGAGTTTCGACGGCCCTGGACGATGGTGCAGCCACAGGGTTGTTGGGCCGTTTGACTGCGTGGGCGACCCGGGAGTCGGTCGGTGTCTGATTTCCTTCAGGAGATGACCGATTCGAGTATCGCCCGAGCGCGTAACGCCAAGCAGGCGCAAACCGCGACCGGCCTCGACTCCCGGGTTTCGTCGGCTCACCCGCCGATCCCGCTTCGCTTTTCGGATGCAGGATTCGACGTGATCGCGGAGGCCAAGCTGGCTAGTCCGGCCGACGGGAAGCTGGTGAAAGGCCCGGCGACAGTCGACCGGGTGGTGGCGCTCGCCGAGAACTACGCCGCCAACGGGGCCGCCGCCATCTCGGTGCTCACCGAACCGTCGAGATTCCTTGGGCATCTCGACCATCTCGAGGCCGTCGGTGACGCGGTGGGCCTGCCGGTGATGAGAAAAGACTTCCTGGTCGATCCCATTCAGGTTCTGGAAGCCAGGGCCGCGGGAGCCTCCGGTGTGCTCCTGATCACCCGGATGCTGCCCGGTGACCTGTTGGAGGAGATGACCGACCAGACGCTCGACCTGGGCATGTTCGTTCTGGTGGAGATCTTCGACTGCTTCGATCTGGAGACGGCCGTCCGTGTCTTCGATCGCGAGGTGCTGGTTGGGGTCAACTGCCGTGACCTGGCCACACTGGGCATCGATTTCTCCCGTTTCGAGTCACTGGCGCCGCATCTTCCCGACTATCTGCCTGCGGTGGCCGAAAGCGGGATCACCACGTCCGAGCACGTCACCTCGGTCGCCGGATTGGGGTACAGCATGGCCCTCGTCGGCTCCTCACTCGTCTCCCGGGACGATCCGGGCGCCGCTCTTGCAGAGCTCATCGCCAGCGGACGTGACCAGGTATCCGGAGTGCGATGAGCTTGTTCATCAAGATCTGCGGGATCACAGACCATGATGCAGGACAGGTTGCCGCGTCTTCAGGGGTCGACGCCATCGGCTTCGTGTTCGCCACCTCGCCGCGACAGGTGACGCCACGTCGGGCGCTTTCGATCTCCGGTGAGTTGCCTCCTCATATGTTGAGAGTGGCGGTGTTTCGTCGACCCGACCGCGCCGAGATCGAGGCCGTGCTCGAGGAGTTCACCCCCGACCTGGTTCAGGCCGACGACGACACCCTCGAAGGTTTCGATGCGACTGGCACGCTTCCGGTGTTCCGAGAAGGCGGAGACCGGGTGCCCGACGGTGGCCGCTTTCTCTACGAAGGTCCGGTCAGCGGAACCGGTCAGCAGGTCGACCTGGCGAGGGCCACCTCGGTGGCCCGTCTCGGTGACCTGGTTCTGGCCGGAGGCCTGAGACCCGACAACGTCGGGCGCGCCATAACAACGGTGAGACCCTTCGGAGTGGACGCGAGTAGCGGGGTGGAGAGCTCGCCGGGGGTGAAAGACCCGGTGTTGATTCGTTCTTTTGTGGCCGCCGTCCGGGCGGCTGAAGAAAGGTTGGTGAACGCATGACCGTGACGACCAAGTCGCAGCGACGAGTCTCACCCGACGGCAGATATGGCGCCTACGGGGGGAGGTATGTCCCCGAGACCCTGATGACCGCACTCGAGAAGCTGGAGGAGACAGTCTTCGCCCTCTTCGACGACGACAGTTTTCAAGCCGAGTTGGCCCATGAGCAGGCGACGTTCGTCGGTCGCCCCACGCCGCTCACCCCGGCGGAGCGCTTGGGGGAAGCCTGGGGTGCACGGGTGCTTCTCAAGCGGGAGGACCTCTGTCACACCGGGGCCCACAAGATCAACAACGCCATCGGCCAGGCGCTCGTGGCGAGACGTCTCGGGGTCTCCCGGATCGTCGCCGAGACCGGAGCCGGGCAACACGGAGTGGCTGCCGCGGCCGCCGCGGCTCGAGTTGGCCTGCCCTGCACCGTCTACATGGGCGCGGTCGACGTGGTCCGGCAACGGACCAATGTGGAGCGGATGAACCTGCTCGGCGCCACGGTGGTCCCGGTCGAAAAGGGGGCCCAGACACTGCAGTCGGCCATCGACGAGGCGATGCGCGACTGGGTTTCCGATCCCGACGGGACGTACTACCTGCTCGGGTCGGCGGTGGGGCCCCACCCCTATCCGACGCTGGTTGCCGAATTGCAGTCGATCATCGGCACCGAAGCCAGGAGGCAGACGATCGAGACGACAGGCTCGCTACCCGACGTTGCCGTCGCCTGTGTCGGTGGCGGCTCCAACGCCATCGGCATGTTCCGTGGGTTTGTCGACGATGAGGCAGTTGCGTTGCTCGGTGTGGAGGCCGGTGGAGACGGCGAGTCTCATAGCGCCACTCTCGGTTCGGATACCGTCGGTGTTCTCCACGGAGCGATGACTCCGCTGTTGCAGGACGGGTACGGACAGGTGCACGAGACCCACTCCATCGCGCCTGGTCTCGACTACCCGGGCGTGGGTCCGGAGCACGCCATGCTTCGCGACTCGGGACGGGCCACGTATGTCTCCGCGTCCGATTCGGAGGCCCTGGCCGCCTTGAAGGAGTGCTCTACAGCCGAGGGGATCATTCCAGCGCTGGAGTCGGCGCATGCGCTCGCCGGAGCCAAACGATGGGCCGCGGAGCACCCGGGATCCACCATTGCGATATGTGTCTCCGGGCGGGGTGACAAGGACCTCGACATCATCAGGGAGGCCGACGGTGAGTGACCTCATAGCCAAGGTGACCACGGCGATCGAGACGGCCGGCGGCCGTGCCATTTGCGCTTATCTGACCGCGGGATATCCCGATCTCGACACGTTCCCGAAGATCCTCGCCAAAGTGGCGGATGCCGCCGACGTAGTCGAGGTGGGGGTCCCCTTCACCGACCCCATGGCCGACGGGCAGACCATCCAACGAGCAAGTCACCGGGCGCTGGTCAACGGTGTCCATCTCGATTACATCTTCGAGACACTCGACGCCGCTGACCTGGACGCTCCGCATCTGATGATGGGCTATTACAACCCGTTCCTCGCCTACGGGCTCGAGCGTCTCGTGGATCGCATGAGTGAGGCGGGCACATCCGGGCTGATCGTGCCCGATCTTCCTGTTGAGGAGAGTGCCGAGCTGATCGGTTTGCTCGAGGCAAGGGGGCAGGGTCTCGTCCAACTGGTGGCTCCGACCACGCCGGACGAACGTCTCGCCAAGCTCGCCGGGGCCAGCCGGGGCTTCGTCTATGCGGTGACCACCAAGGGCACCACGGGGCGGACCACGCTGTTCGACGATGCGGTGCTTGCCTATCTGGACCGGGTGAAGGCGGCGTCGTCGCTTCCGGTGCTGGCCGGTTTCGGGGTGCGGGAGCGGTCCCAGGTGGAGGGGCTCGCCGGTCACGTCGATGGCGTCGTAGTGGGTTCCGCGCTGATCGACGCCATCGATCTGGGGGAAGATCCGGCGGCGTTCCTCGACGGGCTGCGGCCGGTGGCGGTCTCGTGATCGTCGTGCTCGAAAGGGGTGTCTCGTCAAGGACAAGGCATCGATCGTCCGCTTCGTCGAGCTCCATGACGGGCGCCTGATGGTCACATCCGCCGGCCATAACCGTTCTGTGCGGGTTCACCGGGACTGAGCCCCGAAAGACCCGCACAGAATGGTGGAATGACGGGGTCGCGGTACTGTTGAACCCACCACATGGCTGCGATCCAGGACCTCGTAGAGCTGGGATTCCCCTGGGAGGGGTTCGATCCCTTCCTGTTCACGGTGCATCACCTCGACCACTACCCGGCTGGAAATGACCAGCTCGGGCCGGTGGCACCGTTGCTTGGGCGGAACCTCGGTTCCGATTTCTCCTACCTCGACGGGTGGAGCATGTACCACGGGGTGAGGATCCCCGGATTCCCTCGGCATCCCCATCGCGGGTTCGAGACGGTCACCGTGGTCAGGAGGGGCTATGTCGACCACTCCGACTCGCTCGGTGCTACCGCCCGGTACGGGCAAGGCGATGTGCAGTGGCTGACCACGGGCAGCGGAATCATGCACTCCGAGATGTTTCCTCTACTCAACCCCGACGGCGACAACCCGCTCGAGCTGTTCCAGATCTGGCTGAACCTCCCGCCTGAGTCGAAAATGGTCGACGCCTATTTCGGAATGCTCTGGAGCGAGGAGATTCCCACAGTGTCCCCCGCGGTCGGTGTGTCTGTCGACGCCATAGCCGGTCGTCTCGGCGCTTCGACCCCACCATCGCCCCCACCCGACTCCTGGGCATCCCGTGCCGATACCGACTTCGCCATCTGGCTGGTCCGTCTCGCTCCGGGCGCGGTCTACGACTTGCCTCCTGCCGAAGCGGGGACCAACCGAACTCTCTACTGCTTTCGTGGTGACGACGTGACAGTCGACGGCACCGCGGTGTCGGAGGACATCGGTGCCCGACTCGACTCAGAGGCTCAGATCACGCTGGCGAACAAGGGCGCTCCGGCCGAGTTCCTGATGCTGCAGGGTCGACCCATCGGGGCGCCGGTATTCCAGATGGGCCCGTTCGTGATGAACTCGGCCGAGGAGCTCCGGGAGGCGGTGGAGGACTACCGGCGGACCCAGTTCGGGGGTTGGCCCTGGGCCGGTCCCGACCCGGTCCACGAACGCAGCGAAGGTAGATTCGCCCTACACGCCGACGGTAAGGTCGAACACCGAGACCGTCAGCCCGTCTGAGACCAAGTGATTCACCAGCTACGAATCTACGAGATCTTCGAAGACAACAAGCAGGCTTTCCACGACCGGTTCCGGGACCACGCAATCAGGATCATGGAGTCCTACGGATTCCGCTTCCTGTCGATCTGGGAGGCGAAAACGAAGGAGCGAACCGAGTTCGTCTACCTGTTGCAGTGGCCCGACGAGGCCACCATGAAGGAATCATGGGCAGGATTCATGGCGGACCAGGAGTGGAAGGACATCAAGAAGCGCTGGGCCGCCGAGCACGGCCAGGCGGTGGGTGAGATCAAAGAGAAAGTGCTCATTCCCACCGACTACTCGCCCGGCTCGTAGGCTCAGACCACCATCGCGGTGAGGGCCCCGAGCCAGAGCAGGCTCTCCAACCCGAGGATCCGGCTGATCTGACCCCCGGCGATAGTGGCCTCCACCCGGTCACCGCGGGTGACCGCGTCCCGCAGCCGCCGCGACGCCGGCCGACCGGTGATTGCCCCGACGACGAGTGCCGCCAGAACCAGGCCAAGTCCGACCCAGACGCCAACGTCAACGGTGTCGATGCCGACTAGCCACATCAGCGCTCCTCCCGACAGCAGAGTGCCGAGACCGGTCAGGATCCCGAAACGCTCCGCCCGTTTCATCCTCCCGAGGAGACCATCGGATTCGGTCGACCCGATGTGAACCGCCCTGCGGATGTCACCCGGGATCAGCAGCTTGTGCCCGAACCAGGCGGCCGCGAAGGCGATGTGGGCGATCTCGAGCGTGACGATCATGACTGACTCGGCTGCACCATACGCAGGTGGTCGTTTTCGAGGCTGTTCACTGGCACAATCAACCCATCAGCTTTGTGACACGCGCCCGAGAGATGGCGGAGGCGACTCCGGCATCACGCAACCGCGTCGTCGACTTGATCCGTGTCCTCTCGATCCTCGTTGTCGTCTTTGGTCACTGGCTGATGGCCGCCGTCACCTTCGAGGAGGGCGAGATCGTCCCCGGTCATCTCCTCGAGCTGGCCGACTGGACTCACCCGTTGACCTGGGTGTTTCAGGTGATGCCCCTGTTTTTCTTCGTCGGGGGCTACTCGAACGCTCTCTCCTGGAGATCGGCCCGAAGCAGGGAAGAGCCTTATGGAGCGTGGCTTCGGGCGAGGTTGCGCCGACTGGCGCTGCCCGTAGTCCCGCTGCTCTTGGTTTGGTCCATCGGAGGTTGGATTGGTCTCCGGCTCGGCCTCGATTGGGAGATCCTCCAGCTTGCGTCCCGTGTGGCGCTGGTGCCGACCTGGTTCCTGGCCGCCTATGTGGTGATCGTCACCGTTGCCCCGCCACTGTTGGCATTGTGGGACCGATTCGGTTGGTGGTCGATCGCAGCTGGCCTCGCCCTGGGAGCTCTCGCCGACGTCCTCTCCATCGGTGCCGGCTGGGTGCCCGTCGGGTTCCTCAACTACGTGTTCGTCTGGGCAACGGTTCACCAGCTCGGCTATGCCTGGGTCGACGGGACGGTCGCCGGATACGGAAAGCGATTCGCCCTTCTCTTCGGGGGTCTCGCCGCCACACTCCTCCTGGTGTGGGCCGGTCCCTATCCGGTGGCCATGGTCGGTCTGGACACCGCTCAGATCACCAACTCTTACCCACCCCGAGTGACTTTGACATTTCTCGGGTTGTTTCAGGCAGGGTTGATCCTCGTTCTGGAGCCTGCCCTGCAGCGGCTGATGCGCAACGTTTCAGCATGGACGTCGGTGGTGGCGATCAGTGCCCGCATCATGACGCTGTACCTGTGGCATCTCACCGCGATGGTGATCGTGATCGGGTTGGGGCTGTTGGTCGACGGATGGGGCTTCGGCATCGAGCCCTTGAGCGGACAGTGGTGGCTGACCCGACCGATCTGGTTTCTCGTGCTGATCGCCCCCACCCTGGCCCTGGTAGCAGTGTTCGGTCGCTTCGAGCGACCCGAACGCGACTTACGGCCGGCGCCGGCGTGGTGGCGTCCGGTCTTGGCGGTCGTCCTGGTCTGTGCCGGCTTGGGGTTTCTCGCCGCCATCGGCATCGCAGACGAGCAAGGTCTCAACGGTCTCGTGCTCAGCCTCCCAGTCATCGGGGTGTTTCTCGGGGGCGTGGCCCACCTCCCCGGAGAGCGGGTGGCGATCCAAACCTGACCCCTCCCCTCCGAATTGCTCGCGAGCAAATCGTGTCGTTCAGCGACACGCGGTACACGCGAGCAGGAATTCGGCCGAGCGCGATCAGTCGTCGCGCAACACCGCTCCGATGATCCAGGCGACGATCGAGACCACGATCGAGGCGAGGAAGGTAGACCAGAAGAAACTGTCCGAGCTCAAGCCCAGCTCGAACTGAGTTGAGAGCCAGACGACCAATCCGAGGACCAGGGCGTTGACCACCAACAAGAACAAGCCCAGCGTGACCAGAATCAGCGGGAGGCTGAACAGCTTCAGGAGCGGCTTCACGACCGTGTTGGCCACTCCCATGATCAAGGCGACGATCAGGAATTGCCACCACTCACCATCGAATTCAAACCCGTCCACGAGCCACACCGCAACCCAGAGTGCTGCCGCGGTTCCCGCCAGGTTGAGCACGAAACGCATGGCGACAATCTATCCGACTGTCGCCACGGCGGGGGAGAAATGACTCACGTTTCTTCGCCTCACACCACGGCGATGGCCTGGAGCTCGAGGACCAGCCGCGGGTCAGTGGCCAGCCTGACCACTTCAACCGATGTGCTGGAGGCGCGGTGCTCTCCCATGTAGCGAGCCATGACCCGGTTGATCGCATCCTGGTTGCGATCCTGGTCGACCATGAACCGGATGAGCTGGACGATGTCGCCCAAACCGGCCCCGGCCGCGGCGAGCACGGACTTCAGGTTCTCCATGGTCATCTCCGCCTGGACGGCGGCATCGTCGGGAATGTCGACGAATTCCGCAGGATCATGCGGGTGTGAGTGGTAGACCGGCGCTGCAGTCACCCCGGACGCATAGATCGTCGAGCCGCCGGTGACCTTGATCGCCGGGGTGTAGGGCATGTTCCACTTCGGGTCGTTCCCTGTGATATGTATGTGCTCGATCGTCATGGTGATGGTTTCTGCAGGACTCCTGCGTCGTGGACGACCTTCCCGCCCACGAAGGTCAGCACGGACTGGATGTCCTTGAGACCCTCGTCGGATACCGCGAAGTAGTCGTCGTTCAGCACCACCAAGTCGGCGTGATGGCCCACTTCGATGGTGCCGATGTCGTCCTCGCCGAGGAACCAACGATTGTCCGCTGTGTACAGCCGGAGTACTTCCTCGCGGCTGATCTGTTGCCCATCGTTGATCAGCTCGCCGGCGGCATTGATCCCGGTCGTGGCATAGTACATGTGCAGCCACGGGTTCATCGGGGCGATTTGCATGCCGTCCGAGCTCATTCCGGTCGGGATGCCGTTGTCTACGATCATCCGGAAAGGTGGGCCGTTGCCGCCCGCGGTGCCTGCGAGGTATCGCCATCCGGTCAGGCTCAAGCCTCCCCCGAGCGCATGCAACCGGTTCACGTACTCCTCTGTTATGAACGGGACGTGGGCGAGCACCCATCGCAGATCGGTGATGGGGACCTGGGCGTTCACCTCTTCCCAGCCCTCGATGATGGCCATGAAGTCGGTTCCACTGAGCGAGTGGTTCTCGTTCCTCCACCCTGCCTCAGCCACCCGCAACGTCCCGTTTTTCCAGGCCTCGCTGGGCTCGGGTCCCTGAAAGAGCTCGAAAGGGTTACCGGCGGTGAACTCGCCAATGCCTCCGGTCTTGACCAAATCACCTCCGAAGAAGGGAAAGGCATTCTTCAGTCTTGCGATCAGCTGAGGGGTCTCGGGGTCTTCTTCGAGGTTGAGGAAGTTGATCCGCAACCTCGTCCCGAGCCCTCCAGAGCGATACATCTCCAGGAACGGGATGTGCATCGTGTAGTTGTCCTCGTGAGCCGCACCGTCCGACGGCTGACCGGTCTCCTGGAACGCCCCCTGGTCGAGATGGGTGGTCACTCCGAGCGACGCACCGTAGGCCATGGCATCCGCGGCGCCGCGGCGACGCGTCCCCGGAGTGAGGAGAGTCTGACGGAGGAAGAGGAGAGCCTCACCCGTGGCACCGGCACCGCCTGTTGCAATCTCGCCATCGGCTCCCACCGTGACGCCATTGGCGCCCAGGATGGCGGCACCTGCGGAGTTGGTCGCCGAGGGCCCTGAGAAGCTCTGCGAGACAAACACCGGGTGGTCGGGGACAGCGTCATCGAGCTCGGCCTTGGTCGGGAACCGGGCCTCGGCGAACTGGAGGATGTTGAAGCCACCGATGGTGGTGATCCACTCTCCGGACGGAACCCCCGCCGCCCTTGCCGCCAGCGTGGCCTGAACCTCGGCGATGGAGTTGGTGTTCTCCAGGGGAGTGTGAAAGCCGGGGCGGTTCCCCATCAACACGATGTGGTTGTGATCGTCGATGATCCCGGGGACGACGGTGCGCCCCTTCAGGTTCACCACAGAAGCGTTCGGCCCCCGCGCCCGCGCCCCTCTGTCGACGTTGGCGAATCGGCCATTGCGAATGGTGACCGAAGAGGCCACCGTGCCGTCGTCGTCCATGGTGTGGATCTTCCCGTTGATGAGGATCAGGTCGGGCTCATCGTCACCACCGATGACCTGCAGATAGGGCGACGAACCCGCGGCTGAGGCCACCGAGGGCACACCAAGAACGCCGGCTGCTCCTGCGGCGGCCGCTCCCGCGATGAATTGACGACGAGAGAACCCACCCGTTCCGGATTGGGTCTCGTTTCGGTCCGGTGCTGACTCGCCCTCGCTGTCTTGATGGCTCGTCGGTTCGTCTGTCATCGCGCCTTCTCCTCTTGGTCTGCAACCGGCTCCACGGTGTCAGTCAAACCTATACGAAACCGTTCGAGCTGTGCAGTGTGACTGTTCAGAGCTTCTCCAAAGACAAACGTGTTTACCGCGAGGATGAGTTCATCAGTATGACTACACGACCGACCTACGTTGTGTAGTGTCGCTGAACAATTCGTCCCGAAAGGGCGGATGCTGCGCGAGGAGGAAACGAATGAGAAGTCACAGATGGAGATACCTGGCGATCTTGACCGCTCTGGCCATGGTCTTGGCTGCGTGCGGGGACGATGGTGAAGGCGGCGACACCACAGCTCCCGCCGGTGCGGACACCACCGAAGCGCCGACCGACACCACCGAAGAACCCACTGACACCACCGAGGAGATGACGGACACGACCGGCGAGGCCAGCGGTGACCCGATCCGGATCGGCGGGACTCTGGCCCTGACCGGGTTCCTGGCCGCGACCGGGGTGATTCACGAAGCCGTCGGCAAGGTCTTCGTCGAAAGAATCAACGAGCAGGGTGGTCTGTTGGGTCGTCCCGTGGAATGGGTCTTGCTCGACGACGAGTCGCTTCCGGAGAACGCCGCCGCCGCCTACGAGCGTTTGATCACCGAAGACGAGGTCGACCTCATCATCGGTCCTTACGGGACGGGAAACATCACCGCGGCGATGGCCGTGGCGGAGAGATACGGATATGTCTTCCCTCACCACACGGCGAGCTTGACCTACGCCTACAACTACCAGTGTCACTTCAGCTCGTGGTCGACGGGTCTGCACCCGAACATCACCAACCCCAACCTGATCTACGACGCCATCGAGAGCTCGGGCAACACACCGGAGACGATCGGGTTCGTGATCAACGAGTTCCCCGGGACGATGTTCATTGCCTACGGCCAGGAGGGCACCGACGAGGGGGGAGCCGTTGCCCAAGCTGAGGAGCGAGGCTACGAGGTGGTCCTCGACGTCACCTTCCCCACCGCGATCACCGACTGGGCGCCGATAGCAGCACAGGTCGCCGATGCCGATCCGGATTTCCTCTACATCGGGGGTCTCGGTGTCAACGCCTCACAGCTGATCACCGCCATGCAGACCATCGACTACTCGCCCCGAGGGATGTTCACCCAATGGCCGGCCCCCGGCCCGCTGTTGGAGACCGAAGGTGCGGACGGCATCATGTCCGTGACCATCTTCGAGGAGCACCCACCGTTCACCGACGACCCCGAAGCCGTCGAGGTCGCCGCGCTGATCAACGAAGCCCTGGCAGAAGCCGGTGTCCCCTACACGAAGGTGGAGACCCAGGCGGCGGCGTCGTGGACGGCGTGGGAGTACCTGCAGCAAGCCGCCGAGGGAGCCGGGAGCCTCGACCAGCAGGCAATGTGTGACTGGCTGATCGAAAACGGAGTGTCGACGTTGTTCCACGGTGACATCGAGTTCTTCCCCGAACAGCAGAACTACTTCGAGGACCTCTCCAAGGTCAAGCAGATCCAGGACGGCGAGTGGTACGTGGTGTACCCCGAGGAGTTCGCCGCCCCGGACAGGTCCGTGGTATACCCGAGGGCCGACAGCTGATCATCCACCCGGGCCGGCCGTCTCGATACGGCCGGCCCGGGTAGGGTCTCAGGCCCCGAGCACATTGAAAGGGAGAGCGTGGGCCTACTCACCCAAGGAATTGCGACGGGCATTCTGATCGGGGGTCTCTATGCGTTGATGAGCCTCGGGATCTCCCTGTCCTGGGGTGCCCTGAAGATCATCAACCTGGCGCACTTCTCGTTCATCCTGCTCAGCGCCTATCTCGTCTATCAGATCACCGTCAGCTTCGAGGTGGACCCCTTGTTGACGATGGCGGTGGTCTTGCCTTTGTTCTTCGTCTTCGGGGCTCTGATGCAGATGTTCTTCCACAGGTTCGAGGTCGACGAGTTCAAGTCTCTCATCGTCACCTTCGGCGTATTCATCATCCTCCAAAGCGTGATGCAGACCATCTGGAGCGCCGACTTCCGTACGATCGGCCCCAGCCTCAACATCTACAGGACCAGCTCGATTCGGATCGGCGGTACCGCACTGCCAATCCCATCGTTGATGGCTTTCGTCGCCGCCCTGCTGATCGCGGTCGCCATGTCGATATTGCTCAGCCGGAGCTACTTCGGAAAGGCCGTCAGGGCTGTTGCTCAAGACGCCGAGATGGCGAGAGCCTTCGGCGTCGACACCAATCGGGTGGCGGTCCTTCTCTCCGGGTTGTCGGCGACGTTCTCAGCATTGGCCGGTGTGTTCATCGCCGTCGGGCAGCAGATCTTTCCCGGGCTGGCGGTCAGCTGGTTCGGGATCGTGTTCCCGGTGGTCATCCTGGGGGGGCTCGGCAACACGGTTGGCACGCTGACGGCCGGGGTGATCGTCGGTGTCGCCGCGGGCGTGGCGGCTGTGATGTGGGCACCGCTGGCGGCGCCACTGGTGACGTTTCTCATCCTGATCGCGGCGCTCCTTTTCCGCCCCCAGGGCCTTCTGACCTCGAGGAGTGTGGCGTGACCCCGAGAGGGCGGGTTCTCACCGGGTTTCTCGTCGCCGCCGTCGCCCTCTTCTTCGTGCCTGCCCTCGTCGAGGCGGCCGATCTGCCTCGCTTCTTCGTGATCTTCCTCTTCACCACATTCTTCTGGATAGCCCAGGCATCGAGCTGGAATGTCCTCACCGGTTTCTCGGGTTATTTCAGCTTCGGCCAAGGCGCCTGGTACGGCATCGGGGTCTATGCGGTCGCAGTGCTCACCGGTAAGCACGGTTGGTCGTTCATCATTGCACTCCCGGTGGCCGGTCTCGCCGCACTCGTGGCCGGGCTCGGCCTGGGGGTGGTGGTGTTCCGGCTGCGCCGGCTCACCGGGGAGATCTTCGCGTTGACGACCCTGGCCATCGCATTCGTCCTCGCTGCCCTGGCCAGGCTGCTCCCCGCGATAGACGGTGGAACCGGTGTCTTCATGACCGGTACCCCCATACCAGAGTTCCTCGGCGACTTCACCACGGCCATGTATCGGATGGCGCTGGTCATCATGATCCTGGCCGTGCTCGCCGCCTATGTGACCTATTCCTCGAGGCTTGGGTGGGGCCTGTTCTCGATCCGGGACGACGAGTCGGTGGCCGGCGGTCTCGGAGTCCCGGTGTTCCGATACAAGATGACGGCTCTCGCCATCAACTCGTTCTTCGCCGGTCTCATGGGAGGAGTGTGGTCTCTGCAACTCGGGTTCGTGACGGTGGACGACGTCTTCAACATCCGGGTCCCGCTGTTCGTCATCCTGATGAGCGTCCTCGGTGGCCTCGGTCACTGGATGGGGCCGGTGGTCGGCGCGGTGATCATCTTCACCCTCTCCGACCGTCTCAACAGCGCCGGGTTGACCGACGTCAACCAGATCATCATCGGGTCCTTGCTGGTGATCCTCGCTCTCGCGGTCAAGGAAGGAGTCTATGTTCGAATGCGTGACCGTTGGCTGACCACTGTCGTCACCTTCTTCGGAGTGATGGCCATCACCACGGTCTTCGACTTGATGGGGTCGCTCATAAGCGATTTCGCCGTCGCCATGGTGGTGACAGTGCTAGTCCTCCTGGTGCCCGACCGCCTCCGGGAACGGTTTCGGGGCAGTGACGATGGTCCTGATCAGGAGGAGGGGCCACCGGTGGGGATGGGAGCTGTAGCGGAGACGGGCCAGTGAGCCTCCTCGCCGTGTCCGATGTCTCCAAGAGATTCGGGGGCGTGGTCGCGCTCGACGGCGTCACCATGGAGATGAGAGAGAGCGAGATCCTCGGGCTGGTGGGGCCGAACGGCTCGGGCAAGTCGACACTGATAAATGTCTTGAGCGGTTTCTATCCCGCCGACCGGGGGAGGGTCAGCTTCGATGGCGCCGATGCGACCGGCCTCCCGGCCCACAAGCTGGCGGCTCTCGGGATTGCCCGCACCTATCAGATCCCACGCCCCTTCAACACGATGACCCCCCGGCAGAACATCGCCGTCAGCCACATGTTCGGCCATAGTCGACACAGCTTCGACGGTGCCCAGGATGCGGCTCAGGAGTGGCTCGACTTCACCGGCCTCGCCGACGTGGCCGACCTCGGGGTCGGGGAGCTGACCCTTCATCAGCTCAAGTTTCTCGAGCTCGCCCGAGCTCTGGCCACCCAGCCCAGCCTCTTGCTGCTCGACGAGGTCCTCGCCGGCCTCAACCCGAGTGAGATCGACGAGTCGGTGGAGATGATCCGCAGAATCCACTCCCAGGGAATCACCATCCTCATCGTGGAGCACGTGGTGCGGGCGGTCACCGCCCTCTCCGACAGGCTCGTGGTCCTCAACCACGGGGCGGTCATCGCCGAAGGCGAGCCCGGGGCGGTCATGTCCGACCCGGCAGTGGTCACCGCCTATCTCGGTGATCGGGGTCGCAGTGCTTGAGGTCACCGGTCTCACCGCCGGTTACGGGAAGGCCGCGGCGCTCCATGACATCTCACTGCGAGTCGACACCGGTGAGATCGTCGCCATCCTGGGGCCGAACGGAGCCGGGAAGACCACGTTGGTGAACTCGATTGCCCGGGTGCTCGAGCCCATGGGAGGGTCGGTTGTCTTCGACGGATCGGATCTGATGTCCATTGCCCCTTTCCAGGTGAGCGCCCACGGGCTGGCACTCGTGCCCGAGGGCCGTCGCATCTTCCCGAAGATGACTGTCGCAGACAATCTCGACCTGGGGGCCTATGCCGCGACGGCCCGGCCCGAGCGGGACGGCAACCTCGCCTGGGTGCAGGAGATCTTTCCCCGTCTGGCCGAGCGACACCACCAAGAGGCAGGGACTCTCAGCGGAGGGGAACAACAGATGCTGGCGATAGGGCGCGCCCTCATGTCGAAGCCGAAGCTGCTCCTTCTCGACGAGCCTTCCTTGGGTCTGGCTCCCATCATGGTGCAGGGGATCTTCGAGGTGTTGGCGGAGATCAACCAGGCGGGAGTGTCCATACTCCTCGTCGAGCAGAACGCCGCGGAGGCACTCGACCTGGCGGGCCGCGGGTATGTCCTCGAGGAGGGCAGGATCGTGGGTGAGGACTCCGCCGACGCTCTACTCAACGACGAACGACTTCGCAAGGCTTACCTGGGGATGTAGAGCGGTCCGGCGTGGCCGATTTGGTTCTGTGAAGATTTCTTTCCGGTAACCGGAGAGAAATCCTCACAGAAGTGACTTGGCTCAGTCCTCCACGAAGGCGATGGCGTCGACCTCGATCATCAGGTCGGGGACGGCAAGACCTTCTACCCCGAGGAGGGTGGAGGCGGGGGGAGTGATGTCACCGAAGAACTCGTCACGAACCAGACGGATCGTCTGTAGCTTCGAGCTGTCGTGGTCGACGACGTAGATGCCGATCTTGACCAGGTGTGAGAGACCGGCATCGACCGCAGCCAGCGCCGCGGCGAGGTTGTGGAACACCTGGCGGGTCTGGGCCTCGAAGTCTGTGGCCCCGACCAGGTTGCCGTCCTCGTTCCAGGCCACCTGGCCCGCGATGTAGATAGTGGTCCCACCAGAGACGCGGACCACTTGTGAGTAACCCGCCGGCGTGGGCAGCGATGGGGGATTGATCGATTCTTGCATGAAGTCACCCTGCCAGGTTCGATCCCGAATGAAACGCTGAAACTCCCAAATATGGGAGCCACAGCATTAGGAACGCGGTTCGAGTGACGAGTGGACCACCTCCCCGCCCACGACCGTCAGTACTGATTCGATGCGTGCGATTTCCGACTCGGTGACGGTCAGCGGGTCGGCGGAGAGCACCGCCAGGTCGGCGTGGGCTCCCTCACGCAGCGTGCCCCTGGTGTCCTCCTCGAAGGAGAACCAGGCTCCTGCCGAGGTGTAGAGACGCAGGGCCTCGTCACGAGTCAGCCGCTCTGCCTCCACCCGTGAGAGAGCCCCATCGATCGACTCTCCGGTGACCATCCAGGCGACGCACCGCCATGGGTTGTAGGCGCAAGCCACGGTGCCGTCGGTGCCGGCGGCGACCGGAATCCCGAGACCGAGCATGGTCCGCATCGGAGGAGCCTGGGTCAGCTGGTCATCGGTCCAAGTCGGGGCACAGTCGACGCCACGCATCGACATCCCGTTCTGAATGGTGATCCCGACACCCAGGTCACGTACCCGTCTCAGATTCTCTGGGCCGATCTGGTCGGCATGACAGATCGCCCAGCGAAGCCTGGAGATGTCGGCATCCAGATCCTCCCAGGCGTCGAGGAGGACTCCAACCGAGGAGTCGAGGATGGAGTGGAGATGCACCGGCCATCCGTTCCCGGCGAGATAGGCCGACACCTCCCGGAGAGCAGCAGCTCGACCTGTGATGTCTTTGGGAGCCAGGCCCTCCATGTCATGGGCGGCGTAGTCGAGGACCTCCCCGGCTCCGAGATAGCGGACGAAGTCGTCGCCGTCGTCGAGAGAGATCGATTCGACCCATCTCTCGATGTCGCCCAGCTCCGCCCCCGGGTTGCCGGCGCCGACCAACAGGCGCGCCCGGAAGCCACGCTCGCCCTCGGCGAAAAGCCGGAAGAAGGCGTCGTAAGAATCAGCTGTGATGCCGAATCCGGAGGCGTCGATGGCACCGGTCAGCCCGAGACGGTTCAGCTCTCGAAGGAGGTGCCGGGTCCCGGACACGGCGTGTTCGGTGTCGGTGACCGCGACCCGGGCGCGCAGCGCGGCCATCGCGGGCGGTGAAGTGACTCTTCCTCCTGGTGCGTCGTCTTCGGTCCAACCCATTTGGGACATCGCCCGGCTGTTGACGACGGTCTCGGCGTAGGCTCGCTGGACGAACACAGGATTGTTCGGCACCCTGGCGTCGAGATCGTCACGGGTCGGTCCCCTGCGTGCCTCGAGTTGGTTGGGGTGCCAGCCTCCCATGACCGCAATCCATCGGCCCGAGCCGAGCTCCCCGGCCTTGTCCTGGAGCGCCGACAGTGCATCGTCGAGGGTGTCGATGTCGTCCCATCGCACCTCGTCATCCCAGGTTCGACCGGCCCGCACCAGGTGCAGATGGGAGTCGATGAGCCCGGGGATGAGCCGTCTTCCGCCCACGTCGATGATCTGGGTGTCCTCGTCGGCCAGATCCATCATCGCCCTGTTGGTCCCCTGGGCTGCGACCACTCCGTCGTGGAGTGCGATTGCCTCTTCTCTCAGCGGGCTCCCATCCCAGATTCGGGCCGACGTTATAACGAGGTCGGCCTGGGTCATCTGGAGAGAATGCTCTTGGGCTTGTGCATGGGATCGAAGCCTCGCAGAGAGAGGTCGCTGAATGCTATTCGCAAGTGCAACACCGATCGTTCCGGCGAGCGAAAGGTATCGCCGTCTCGCCACGGAGCTCGATCCACATCTCGGGGAGTACGAGACGCTCAACGATCGTTACGGGGTCAGACGTCACGTCTTCTGGGTCAGCCACGCCCGAGACGGGTCGGACATCGGGGTTGAGCGTCTACCACATCTCCCCCTACGGTCTGCAAGGGATGAGCAAGGGGGATGGGACCCCGAGTCTGCCTACGACGCCTGGTGGTTGGAATTCGTCGACGACGTCAACGGCGTCGACATGGCGCGTGAGCCGGCTCACCGGGAGCCGCCGGAGCAATTGTTCGCTTGAGCCGGCACCTGACCGCGAGCTCGTCCACCTCGACACCAACGAGCCGGCTCCCGCTCGGCCGCCAGCCACCCACGGTTTAGCCTTCACCGCGACAAGGAGGCACATGGACATCATTGATCGGCACTTCGCCGCGGAAAACGCTCACGACGTGGCTGCCACTCTGGCGACATACACCGACGACATCGTCTGGGATGACATCACCCATCCCGACGCACCTTTCCGTGGCAAAGAGGAAGTCGGCAGTGTCTACTCGTCGATCATCGACGCGATACCGGACGTCAAGTTGGAGTCGGTGAAGCGCTTCTCGGGTGAAGGCGGGAGATTCGTCGTCGACGAATCCATTATCAGCGGGCACGTGCACGGAGAGTGGGCGGGAGTCGACGGCGGTGGTGCGCCGGTCGAGGTCCGCATCCTCCATGTATTCGAAGTCAGAGACGGGCTGATCTGCTACGAGAACGCCTGGTTCGACGCCGCCGCCGTGCAACGCCAGATCTTGGCGTGGAAGGACGGATTCGATGGTCGGGACGGTCAGTCCGACTGAACCCTGTTGTCGGCCTCGCGTCCGACGACGAACCAGATGGCGTGAACCGGTTCGTCTCCCTTGTTCCATAGCCGATGAGGCCGGGTCGAGTCGAAGGCGATCGAGTCGCCCGGATTCAACTCATACTCCTGGAAGCCGATCCGAATGCCCAGAGTCCCGGTCATGACATATCCGTACTCGCGGCCGTGGTGCCGCATCAAAGACTGGTCCGGCGTGGATGCACCTCCGACCTCGTAGGTGGCGTGGAGGAAGTCGACACCTTCTTCCGACGACGGGCTCAACTCTTCCCAGGTCACCCCTGAGGCCAGGTCGATCACCTGACGGTCCTGGGGATGAACCAGTGGTCTGACCGGGCTGTCGGCGGCCGGGCCATTGCGGGGGTCTTCGTCGAAATCCTCACCTCGGATGACACGATCGAGGGAGAGGTTCAGTTCGGTGACGATGGCGTAGAGCGTTCCCACCGAAGGCTTGGACAAGCCACTCTCCAACTGGGAGATCATGCTGGCGGACAGTCCGAGCCGTCGGGCGAGTTCGCGCTGGCTTATCCCCGCATTGACCCGCTCTTCACGCAGTCGGTCACCAATACCGTCCAGAGTCTCATCGTGATCCGCAGTTCTGTGGACGTCACTCACATCCGCATCCAGCCGCCGTCGACATAGAGGTTGACTCCATTGATCGCTGGGTTCTCCAACAGGAACACGGTAGCGTCGACGACTTCGGCCATCGTGGCCAACTTGCCGGTCGGTGTCCGCTCCACGAAGGCGTCGAGATCCTTGCCTTCCCAATATGGGCTATCCCCGACGATCCCGGGATGAATGGCGTTGAACCTGATGGGGGCCAACTCGACCACCAGGTCGTTGATCATCGTCGAGATGCCGCCATTCACCGTGGCGATCGTGACTGCACCGGGATAGGGGCGTTCTTTGGCGAGGCCGCCGAACAGCACAACCGAGGCGTGCTCGGTGAACCGGGGGATGAGTGTGTGGATCGTTTCCGTGTACCCGATCATCTTCATCGTGATCAGGTCCTTGGCAGTCGAGATGTTGTATTCCCTGACCGGGTTGTGGTCCCGCACGACAGCAGTGATCACCAGACGCGAGATGGGTCCCACATCCGAGAGCGCGTCCCCGATGGTCTCCGGCTCGGCGAGGTCGACGCCGATTCCTCTGACGCCTTCACCGAGCTCGGAAGCGATCTTGTCAGATCTCTCCTGGTCCCGTCCGGTGATGATCACCTGGTCGCCCTCATTCTGGTAATGACTGGCTATCTCCCGCCCCAACCCGGCGGTGCCACCAACAACCAAAACGGATCCGTCTGCCATCTGACTCGCTCCTTCCTAGAACATCAGCGAGGATATACGGCAGAATCGACGGATGTGCAGTGAGGCTGATCACAATGCGGGTAGTTGGGATGACGGTATGAGCTCGTCGAGCCGATTCGACGTGTGCGTCGTCGGTGGAGGCCTCGTCGGCCTGTCCGTAGCGCGGGCGCTGGTGGACCAGTTCGAGGGTCTTTCCATGGTCCTCCTCGAGAAGGAGACCGAGGTGGCGAGACATCAGAGCAGCCACAACTCCGGCGTCGTCCACTCCGGTCTCTACTACAAGCCGGGATCTCTCAAGGCGCGGCTCTGCGTCGAGGGTCGGCAGGCGGTTTACGAGACATGTGAGAGGGAAGGAATCCCCTACGACCGATCGGGAAAGCTGGTGATCGCATCCGATCAATCGGAGATCCCCGCGCTCGATGAGTTGGAGCGTCGGGGAACGGCCAACGGACTGAAAGGGCTGCGGCGAATTGGGCCCGAGGAGATACGCGAGATCGAGCCCGAAGCGACGGGGCTGGCGGCGCTTCACGTTCCCGAGGCTGGAGTGGCCGACTTCCCGGGACTGGCGCTCCATCATGTGCAGAGACTCCAGGATGCGGGGGCAACCATCGAGACCGGTGTCGAGGTGACCGACATCTCCCCGAATGACGAAGAAGTGGTCGCAGTGGCGGGGAACCGACGTTTCCCCGCACGGATACTGGTCAATTGCGCCGGGCTCCACTCCGACCGTGTGGCCGCGCTCGCCGGTGTCCGACCGGGAGTGCGCATCGTCCCCTTCCGAGGCGAGTACTACGAGCTCACCGAAGAGGCGCGTCCTCTGGTGCGCACACTGATCTACCCAGTGCCCGACCCAAGATTCCCTTTTCTCGGTGTGCACTTCACCAGGCGTATCGATGGGACTGTCGAAGTGGGCCCCAATGCCGTCCTTGCCGTTGGGCGTGAGCACTACAGGGGAGCCCGGCCGGACTGGCGGGAGTTGGGATCGGTCGTCGCCCATCCCGGGTTCCGCAAGCTCGCCGTCCGGCACTGGCGCGCCGGCATGTCGGAGATGCTCAACTCCCGCTCCACACGCCTCTATGCCCGACTGGCCCGGAGACTTGTTCCTGCCCTCAGACAGGAGCATCTCATCCCCGGAGGAGCCGGAGTCAGGGCGCAGGCCGTCGACATCAAAGGCAACCTGGTGGACGACTTCGTGATCGAGACCGCAGACAGATCGGTCCATGTCCTCAACGCTCCATCCCCGGGAGCGACGGCTTCGATCGCCATTGGCCGATATATCGCGGAGCAGGTGTCTCCCATTCTGCATCGCTGAACGTCGCCAGATTTGTGTAGTGTCACTTATCAGTGAGGAGCGAAATGATGCCGAATGTGGCGGTGGTGGGCCTAGGCCGCATGGGCAGCGCCATGGCCCGGCGGTTCGCCGAAACCGGCCACGAACTGGTGCTGTGGAACCGCGACCGATCCAAGGCCAAGGCGGTGGCCGCCGACACCCGCGCCGCGATAGCCGACACTCCGGCAGCAGCGGCCGCCGAGGCCGGGACCGTCGTGTCGAGCCTCGCCGATGACCGGGCAGTGCGGGACGTCTATCTCGGCGATCAAGGCATAGCCGCGGGGATCCGATCAGGCTCGATCGCTATCGATACCAGCACTGTCGACCCCGAGACCAGCGTCGAGGTGGGCGAAGCAGTGGAGACAAACGGCGCCCGGTTCATCGACTGCCCGGTATCTGGCAGCGTCTCCACGGTCGAGGCCGGGGCCCTGACCATCATGGCTGGTGGCGACGCAGACGCCATAGCGCAGGTCGAGCCGCTGTTGGCCACGATCTCCAAGCAGGTGATCCGTGTCGGTGATCGCGGGGCCGGTGCGGCATGCAAACTCGCCGTCAACGGCTTGGTCCACGGACTCAACGTGGCCCTCTCCGAGGCTCTGGTCCTGGCCGAAAAAGCCGGGGTGAGCAGGGAGACGGCCTACGAAGTGTTTGTTGGCGGCGCCGGTGGTGCCCCCTTCGTGCAATACAAACGGGAAGCCTATGAACACCCCGAGAATGCCGTGGTGGCGTTCAGCCTCGACCTGGTGGCCAAGGACCTGGAGCTGATCACAGGGCTGGGCGACAAGGTCGGCGCTCCCATGGAGCAAGCCCGCACAGGACTCGAGATCGTGAAGAAGGCCATCGCCTCCGGCATGGGAGATCGTGACCTAAGCGCGATCGCCGTCTACCTGAGAGGAGGGGAAAGCTGATGGCCAACCACATCGTGAAGAAGTTGGGCAAGCTCCAGTTCGACGTTCCCTCCGAGTTCGAGGGGCGAAGCAACGGTTACACCCGAGACGGGGTCGTAGACGAAGCCGGCGGCTCGGTGCAGATGGGATTCGCCATCTCCCGGCTCGAGCCCGGCGGGGGGGTCGACACCCATGTCCACTCATTCGAGGAGTCCCTCTACGTTGTGGAGGGTGCGCTCACGGTCGACACTACCGAAGGCAGCTATCAACTCGTCGCAGGTGACTACGGCCTGATTCCGGTGGGAATGACCCACGCGTTTGGCAACACCTCGTCGGAGAGGGTGTCGTTCTCCGAGATGAAGGCGCCCCTGCCCCGGGAACGATTCCAGTTCGACACCCAATTCCCCGCACCCATACCGACACTCGATCCGGCGTCCATCGATGTCCGTGATCCCCGCAACCGCTACTTCGGTCACATCGAGCCGGAGAACATGGATCCGGCGATGCAGACCCAGGATCGTCTCGCCCAGAGCGCCAGCATGCGCACAGCTCTCCTCGTCTACAGCGGGATCAGCGTCAAGATGATGGTCGACTCCGACCTGGGGGCTGACCTCTCCACGATGTTCATGGTCCAATACGAGCAGGGCGGATTCGCCGGGGCGCACGACCATCCTCTCGAGGAGGCCTATCAGATCCTCGCCGGGGAGGTGGAGGCGACATTCGACGGGATCAGCTATGAATTGGAGCCGGGCGACGTGGCCTGGGCCGGTGTCGGATGTGTCCACGAGTTCCGCAACATCGGGGACGGGATCGTCAGATGGCTGGAAACCCAGGCTCCTCAACCCCCGCCACGTCACTCGTACCGTTTCGCCCGAGACTGGACATATTTGGAGAACGCCCTGGCCGAAGAGTCAGGGCAAGGACCGCAATGAGGACAAGGAGCAAGAGATGGCCGAATTTCCTGTAGCTACGAGCTTCTCACCCGGTGTCATGGGGGTGGATTGGGAGTCCCGGGTGGATTTCGAGCGCCTCCGTGGGTCCCGGCTCGATCGCGTCCGCCAGATGCTCGACGATTTCGACCTCGGAGCCGTGCTCCTTTTCGAGACGTCGAACATCAGGTATGCCACCGCGACTCAAATCGGGTACTGGGCCTTCAACAAGGGTGAGCGATGGGCAGTGGTGACCAGGGAGGGTCGTCCCAAGGTCTGGGACTTCGGGTCCGCTGCCAAGGCACACCGTCTCCAGCTCCCTCACCTGTTCGACACCGAGAACTCGGTTGGCGGCAATACCGGCCTGCAGGGGGCGATCGGGCCCGAGACCGGGTTGCATGACCGGGCCGTGCGCGAGATCAGAGGGTTCTTGGAGGACGCCGGGGTGGCCGAGGAGAAGCTGGGAGTGGACATGGCGGAGACCGCGGTCCTCCTCGCCCTCCAGGAGGCGGGTCTCAACGTCGTGGACGGGCAGCAGGCGATGATGCGGGCCCGGGAGATCAAGAGCGACGACGAGATCATCCTCCTCACCCAGGCATGTGCCATGGTCGACGGGGTCTATCAGGACATCTTCGAGATGCTCAAACCCGGTATCCGCGAGTCCGATGTGGTCGGCATGGCCCATGCCCGTCTCTTCGAGATGGGCTCCGAGTTCGTCGAGGCGATCAACTCGATCGCCGGTGAGCGGTGCAGCCCCCACCCTCACGTCTTCAGCGACCGGCTTATCCGCCCTGGTGACCAGGCATATTTCGACATCATCCATGTCTTCAACGGGTACCGCACCTGTTATTACCGGACCTTCGTGGTAGGTCGCGCCACCCAGGCGCAGCACGACGCCTTCAAGCAATCCCGGGAGTGGATGGACGCCGCAATCGAATTGGTGAAACCGGGCACGACCACCGACCAGATCGCCAAGGTTTGGCCCGAAGCGCATGAGTTTGGCTTCGAAGACGAGATGGACGCCTTCGGCCTCCAGTTCGGCCATGGAGTGGGCGCCGGCCTGCACGAGCGGCCGATCATCAGCCGGCTCAACTCACTGGAGACACCGGTGGAGATCCAGGAAGGCATGGTGTTTGCACTGGAGACCTATGCCCCCGCCGCCGACGGCCGGTCCGCGGCCCGCATCGAGGAGGAAGTGGTCGTCACCGCCGACGGGTGCAAGGTGATCACCCTGTTCCCCTGTGAAGAGCTCATGGTGGCCAATGCCTACTGATTCCCTCCACGACTACGCCCTCCGGGAGCCCCGGCTACCCGAACCGGTCGACGAGTCGCTGGCCCAGGCGGATATCGACTCCGAGACCCGAAACGGGATGTATCGCAAGCTTCACGAGTTGAGACAGTTCGAAAAGCGGGCCCACGATCTGTTCCTGCAGAACCTGGTCAAAGGGACCAGCCACCTCTCGTTGGGCATGGAGGCGATCGCCACCGGGTTCGGGCAGGCGATGCGCCCCGACGACTACACCTTCGCCACCTACCGGGGCCACGCCCACTCGCTGGCCCGTGGCATGGAGATGGGCCCGGCCATGGCCGAACTGCTCGGCCGCTCCAACGGGGTGCTCGGCGGCAAAGGAGGGTCGATGCACCTCACCGACGCCGGGAGGGGGATGATGGGCTCCTACGCCATCATCGGAGCCCACCTGTGTGTGGCCAACGGCGCCGCTTGGTCGGCGCAGATGCGGGGCACCGACCAGGTTGCTGTCGCCTTCTTCGGCGACGGCACCACCAACATCGGCGCCTTCCACGAAGCCCTCAACATGGCCAAGATCTGGAGTCTCCCCGTGGTCTTTGTGTGTGAGAACAACCTCTACATGGAGTACACCCCGATCGACTTGATCACTGCGGTCGACAACCCGGCGGCAGATAGGGCCGGGGCCTACGGCCTGGAGTCGATCCTCATCGACGGCAACGATCCCGATGCGGTATACCTGACCGCCCGGGAGGCGCTCTCCAGAGCCCGCTCCGGGGGTGGCCCGTCGCTGATCGAGGCTGTCACCTACCGTTCCGGAGGGCATTCCCGAGCCGATCCCGGGAAGTACCGCCCGCCCGAGGAGGTCGACGCATGGAAAGCGCGCGACCCGATCCCGATGTATCACGACCGATTGCTTTCGCTGGGGACACCTGAAGCCACTCTGAGCACCATCGAGCGCGAGGTGGCCGAGGCGGTCGATGCCGCCACCGAGTTCGCCAAGGCCGGTGCGATCCCAGGAGAGGAGTCGCTCATGACCGAGGTCTATTCCGATGGGGGCTCACGATGGCGGAACTGAGTTACCGGGATGCGGTCGCCTACGGGATCGCCCAGGAGATGCGGCGTGATCCCAGCCTGGTCATGCTGGGCGAGGACATCGCCGCCGCCGGCGGGGTCTTCAAGACCACCGTGGGCCTGCTCGACCAGTTCGGGCCTGACCGGATCCGTGACACTCCTATCTCCGAGCAGGCAATTCTCGGGGCGGCGATGGGTGCGGCCATGACGGGTGTGCCGGTGATCGCCGAGATCATGTTCTCCGATTTCATCGCGGTCTGCTTTGACATGCTGGCCAACCAGGTCGCCAAGAGCCGATACATGACCGATGGTCAGGTGAGCTTCCCTCTCGTGGTGCGCACCGCCAACGGCGGTGGTTCCCGCTTCGGGGCGCAGCACTCGCAGTCGGTGGAGAACTGGTGCATGATGATCCCCGGTCTCAAGGTGGTGGCCCCCTCCAACCCGGTCGACGTCGTCGGCCTCATGGCTGCGGCCGTGCGTGATCCCGATCCGGTGGTCTTCTTCGAGCACAAGTCGCTGATGGCCGACAAAGCCGAGATCCCCGATGGTGAGATCGTCGACGAACTGGGGAAGGCCAGGGTGGTCAGAGATGGGACAGATGCAACCATCGCCGCCCTCGCCCTCATGGTGCCCCGGGCCGTGGAGGCCGCCGAGCGTCTCGCCGATTCGGGCTTGTCGGTCGAGGTGATCGATGTCCGCTCATTGGTGCCGCTGGACACCCGAACATTGCTGCGGTCGGTTACGAAGACGGGTCGTTTCTTCACCGTGGAGGAGAATCCCCGGCTCTGTGGCTGGGGAGCCGAACTGGTCTCCATCGTCGACGAGGAGGCATTCTGGGATCTCGACGGTCCCAGCATCCGCATCACCACACCTCACATACCGCTGCCTGCTGCGGCCTCGCTCGAGGACCTCGCTATCCCGTCGGCCGACAGGATCTACGAGACAGTTCTGAAGTCGGTCGACTCGGGAGTTGCCTTTTGAAGGAAAAAGTCCTGATCAGGGGAGGCTGTGTACTCACCCTCGGGGCCAAGACAGCCAACCATCCCCAGGCCGACGTTCTGGTGGAGAACGGCAAGGTCGCCGAGATCGGGACGGGTTTGCGATCTCGTGATGCCGAGGTGATCGACGCCACCAACACCATCGTGATGCCCGGTTTCGTCGACACCCACCGTCATGCCTGGAAGTCGCTCTTTCGCAACCTGGGAGAGACCGGGTCGAGCAACGGCATCCCGGTGTCTGCCACCATCTACGGGCCTCATCACGAGCCCGAGGACGTCTACGCCGCCACCCTCATTGGGCTGCTCGGTGCCGCCGAAGCCGGCATCACCACGGTGGTCGACTGGTCCGACATCCCCCCGCAGCCCGGCCATGTCGACGCCGCCCTCGAGGCACACCACGACTCCGGGCTGCGAACCGTGTTCGTGCATGCCTTGCCAGGATGGGACGGTAGGCAGCAGGAGGAGACCGGTGGGCTGAGACGACTCGCCCGGGAGCGTGTCGATTCCGCCGATTCAGCCACATCGATAGCATTCGGCCCCCGCGATCCGAGCCGACTCGACCTCGACCGGGTGAGCAGAGAATGGGCTATCGCCCGAGAGCTCGGGCTCAGGATCCATGCCCACGTCGGCTCACAGCCCGCCGACCGAGGCATCGTCTCCGACCTCGCGCAGCGCGGGCTACTTGGCGGGGACGTCACGCTGATCCATTGCTCTCACCTCGACGACGCCGACCTCGATGCCATCGCCGCCCACAAGACACCCGTTTCTCTCGCCCCTTCCAGCGAGATGGCCGACGGCCTGGGCATGCCACCGATTCAGCAGCTGATCGATCGGGGGATCCGGCCCGGTCTCGGAGTTGGAAGCGAGCGGGTCACACCGGGGGACATCTTCGCCCAGATGCGGGCCGCCAACTCGGTGCAGCACGCCACTCATTTCGATCTCAAGCTCGCCGGCAAGGGCGGGCTGCCCAACCTGTTGACCACACGTGAGGTGATCCGCTTCGCCACCGTCGACGGGGCCCGGGTGGCCGGTCTCGGAGACATAACCGGATCGCTCGAGCCGGGCAAGGAGGCGGACATCGTGGTGCTCCGCACCGACCGGCCCAACATTTGGCCGATCAACGACCCGATTGGCGCGGTGGTGTGGGGCATGGACACCTCCAACGTCGACTGGGTGTTCTCCGGGGGCCGTGCGCTGGTGCGCAATGGTGAGCTCACCGCGGACATTGCCAGGGCTCGCGACCTGGCGGCGCGGGCGCGCAGCCGCGTTGGCGCAGCGTCGGGGCTGATGGCCGCCAGCGGGGGAGCAATGTGACCACGCGCACCCCCTCTTCTGCGTTGACCTCCTTCGTCGTCGCCTCCCGGTACATGCCGGTGTATCTGGCGATCATCCTGCTCGTCATCGTCGCCGCCGTATGGGCGCCCAACACCCTCAGCAGTGTCGCGCTGCGGGCAATAGCCCCTTATGGCGCCCTGCTGGGGATCACCGCGCTGGGCCAGATGCTGGTGATCATGACCGGCGGGATCGACCTGAGCACGCCCGGAACCGTCACATTGGCGGCGGCGATCATGGTCGGGATCGGACAGGGATCAGACAACCGAATCGGTCTTGCCATCGTCACCGCACTCGGTGTCGGAGCACTCATCGGGCTGGTCAACGGCATCCTGATCGGAGGGCTCAAGCTGAATGCCCTCATCGTCACCCTCGCCGTCGGTCAGGTCGTGATCGGGGTGGTCAACCGCTACGGGCGAACCTTCCCGGTTCAGAGCCAGGTGCCGACGGGATGGTCGCAATGGACATTCACCCGCATATTCGGGATGAGCCCGGTCTTCTGGCTAGGCCTACTCCTCACCATCGCCCTCATCCTCGGGTTCAGGTACACCTCGGTGGGCCGGAGATTCCAGGTGGTGGGCGCCAACCCGGTCGCCTCCCACGTGGTCGGCATCAGGGTCAACCTCAACCAGATCCTGGTCTATGTGGTGGCCGCCGTCTTCTACGCATTCGCCGGAGTGGCTTTGGCCGGGCTGCTCCGCACTCCCGGGGTCGCCGCCCAGACCCAATACCTCCTGGGACCGATCGCGGCTGTTGTCATCGGTGGAGCATCCCTGACCGGCGGTCTGGCCAGCGCCTTCTCCACGTTTGTGGGGGCGATCTTCCTCACCGGTCTCAATCAGATGCTCCTCACCCTGGGGCTGTCTACCGCGCTCCAGTTCGTGGTGTTCGGCCTCGTCATCATCGGAGGGATGCTGGTTTCCGGCGATCGGATCATCAAAGTCGTGGAGCGGGTGCTCCGCGAACGGCGAAGACCGGGTCGGCGGGAAAGACGAGAAACCGAAAACTCATTTGCCGAACCAGGTTGAGAAAGGAGATTGAGTGCCACTAGAGACGCGAATCGACGATGAAATGAGAAATGAAACGAGGGCAGACAAGCCCATATGGAGGAGGAAATGAAACGAACAAAGATGATCGGCCTCATCACGGTGCTGGCCCTATTGGTCGCGGCATGTGCCGGCGAGGACGCCGGGGACACCGGAGACACCACGACAACCGTCGAATCCGAGGAGCCGACGACGACCGAGGCGCCGGATGAGGTGACAACCACAGAGGCCATGGTCACCTCGACCACAGCCGAGGGCGAGACGGACAACCCTCTTGCCGAGTTCGGGGAGGATCCAAGTGCGGCCGACCCGGCGCTGATCGAGAAAGCCCTGGGGCCGGTCGATCCCTCGGATGAGGCCAGTTGGAACGTCATCCTGGCGTCGGTGGCCCGGGCCAATCAGGAGCTCGATCAGGCAACCATCGACAAGGCCATGGAGTGCTGGCGGGAGCAGCAATGCGAGACTGGCAGCGGTGGCGAGCTGGTGATGGGCTACGCCGACGGTGGTGGGAACGATGTCAACGTCTGGCGGGCCGTGAGCCACATGGAGGCCGTTCTCCAGGCGCTCACCTATCCAGAGATCGGCACGATCATCTCGACGGCGGCCAACTTCGATCAAGACCCGGCAGTTCACGAGAACGACCTGAGGTTCCTGATCCAGAGCAACGTCGACTTCATCGTTGGATACCCCGACATGGGTGCGCTACTCGCTCCGGTGGTCCAGGAGGCGGAGGCGGCGGGTATCCCGTACGTTCCGTTCTCCGCGGGCTATGTCGGGCTACCCGGACAGGAAGGGGCCCTGACCCCCGGTGAGGACTACACGGCCGTTGTTGGCGAGGACCTCTGCGAGCTGGGCAATAGCTTCGCCGAGACCCTGAACACCAACATCGACAGTGGCAACGTGGCTCTCCTCGGTGGAACACCGGGCAACGCCCTGTCGCTCGGTTGGCAGCGATGCACCATCGATTCCCTCGGTGACAGTCTCAGCGTGGTGAACCCACCTGCGGATGAGAACAGCACGACGGGTGACACCAACTGGTTCAACCCGATCATCCCGGACATCTTCCGGGGGCTGCTGACGGCCACACCAGACATTCGGGGCTACGCCTACGAGTATGCCGATGGTGTCCTCGCCGGGCTCCAGGCCTACGAAGAGCTGGGCATTCCGGTGGAGAATCTCACGCTGGCACTGCGCACCGATGAGCAGAGCTTGTTCTGTGACTGGGTCGAACGCGATGAGCCGACCTACCAGATCTTCTACTCCGCAGGAGGCAACTTCCAGTCGCGGGTAGGGGTCACTGCCGCGATGCTGGCGTTGCAGGGCGCCGACGTGCCGGGTGAAGTCACCGTCCCTCACGTCATGCGTGAGGTGACCGCAGACGACTGTGATCCCGATCGGCCCAACCCGGTCGTGTCGGGCACGTCACTGGTGCCCGACGACGTCCTGGCTCTCATGTTCGGCGGCTGATGATCGCAAGCGATCCCGGAGGAGAGTCGAAAGGCAACGAGACGGTCCTCGAGCTGGCGGGCGTGTCCCGTCAGTTCGGGGCCGTCCGGGCGCTGAGTGACGTCCGGTTCGACTGTCGCGCCGGCGAAGTGCATGCTCTCGTCGGCGAGAACGGCTCGGGCAAGTCGACCCTCCTCGGGATCGCCTCAGGATTCGTCGACCCCGATCGGGGAACCATCCGGATCGGGGGCAAACGCCTGAGACGGGACTCGCCGGCCCTTGCCAGAAAGCTGGGCCTGGCGATGGCCTATCAAGATGGCTCTGCGGTGGGGCCGGAGCCGGTGAAGAACAACCTCTACCTCGGGGCTCCACCGGACGAGAGGCCTCCGTACTGGCAGCGAAAGAGGTGGGCCCGGCGTTTGCTCGCCGAGTTCGATCTCGACATCGAGCTCTTTCCCGATGTGCCGGCGGGGTTTCTCACCCTGGCCGAGCGTCAATTGTTCGAGGTCGCCAAGGCCCTGGTAACCGACCCCAAGGTCTTGCTGCTCGACGAACCGACTACGGCTCTGGGGCCTGACGAGGTGGAGGCATTGCACCGCACGGTGCTGGCGTGCAAGCGGCGCGGCGTGGGAGTGGTGTACGTCAGTCACCGCTTGCCCGAGGTCCTCGAGGTCGCCGACCGGGTCACCGTCCTTCGCGATGGACGCAACGAGGGGACATTCGACGCCAGGACGACCTCAGAGCCGAAACTCGTCGAGCACATAGTGGGCCGTCCTTTCGAGGCGGCATTCCCGCCACCTCGCCCGCAATCGGGAGAGGCGGGCGAGGCGCTGGTGGTCGACGGACTCCAGGGCCAGTCGTTCGGGCCAGTCAGCTTCACTCTGCACAGCGGGGAGATCGTCGGTATCGCCGGGGCCGAGGGCAACGGCCAGCCGCAACTCTTCGACACACTCTCGGGACGTCTCCCTCCGCGTGCCGGCCTCGTAGTTTGTGATGGAAGAGAGCTCACCCTCATCTCCACTCACGAGGCGGTGGACGCCGGGATCCTGCTGTTACCCGGTGATCGGAAACGCGAAGCCCTGATGGGCGTGCTCGGTGTCCGGGTCAACGCCACGATCCAATCGATCAAGAAATTCTCCACACTGGGGTTCTTGCGCAGAGGCGCGGAGCGCAGGGCGGTCAAAGATCTGGTGGGCCAGCTCAAGATCCGCACCCCGGCCCTGGACCAGCCGGTGGAATTCCTCTCCGGGGGGAATCAGCAGAAGGTCTCCGTGGCCCGATCGTTTCTCAAGGAGCCTTCGGTGATCCTGGCCTACGAGCCGACACAAGGTGTCGACGTCGGCTCCCGCTTCGACATCTATGAGGCGTTACGGATTCGTAGTGACGCCGGAGCAGCGATTCTGGTCAAGTCGAGCGATCCGATCGAGCTCTCAGGATTTTGCGATCGGGTGCTGGTCATGTCACGGGGCACCATCGTGGAAGAGATTCCGGGTGAGGAGCTCGACGAGGTCCGCATAGTCGAGGCGATCGTCAGAGGGCCGGGCATGTCGAAGTCCTCCAGATCACCTCTCGGCGTGGCCATGCCCAAGGCAGCGAGCAAGGAGTCCGCATCGTGACCCAGCCGCTGACAACTACACGAGTGGACTCGACTCGCCAGCTCGTCCGAAAGGTCCTGCGCAACGCCCGGGACAAGAACAAGTGGCGCAAGGTGATCAGGTTCCGCCTGTGGATGCCGGTGGCTCTCCAGATCCTGCTCATCGCAGGCCTCCTCTGGTACACGAGCACCCGCTTCGAGGGGTTCCTGAACGAATCGAACATATTCAACATCCTGATTCTGGCGATGCCGCTCGCCGTCGCCGCCATTGCTCAGACACACGCCATCCTGGTTGGCTACCTCGACCTGTCCGTCGGGGCGATGATCAGTTTCGGTGTCGTTGCTGCCTCTTTCCTCATCCGGGCCGAGGCCGGTCTCTCACAGATCCTCATCGGTGTGGCTGCCGTCCTCGGCGCGGGCCTGGTCCTCGGGTTGGTCAATGCGGGATTGATCCGTGGTGTCAAGATCCCCTCGATCATCGCGACGCTGGCGACGTTGAGCATCCTCGATGGGATCTCACTGACTTTGAGGCCCACCGCTCAGGGGGCCATCAGCGCCGATCTCGTGTCTTTCTTGACTGCCCGGGTCGGACCGATTCCCCTCACATTCATGGTGATCGTCGTCGGTGCCGGGCTTCTCGACCTGTGGCTGCACGCCTCTGGTTCGGGTCTTGCAGTGCGGGCAGTTGGGTTTGATGAGAGGTCGGCCAAGCGAGGCGGCATCGGGACCAACTGGGTTCGAGTTCGGGCCCTGCTGCTCGCCGGTCTACTGGCCGCGGCCGCCTCGTTCATGGTGGTGGCACGGTCCCCGATCGGCAATGCGTCGATCGGCTCCACCTTCGCCCTGAACAGCATCACGGCGGCCGTCCTCGGAGGGGCATCCCTCGCCGGGGGCCGGGCTACGTTCATCGGCAGCAGCGTGGCCGCGGTGCTGTTGGCTCTCATCATCACCGTGCTCCCCTTCCTTGGTCTGACCCCGAGTGATGGCTCGATGATCATTGGCGTCCTCGTCCTCCTCGGGATCATCCTGTTCCAGGCGGGGGATCTGAAAGAGCTGGTCAAGCGGAACTTCAGAAGAGTGCGTCGCTTGGTGCAGGGGAGTCGCGTCGCCGAGAAGTCGGCGATCCCCGAGTTCTACCCGTCAGGAGTCGACTTCAGTGTGCCTCAGCCCGGACGGCGATTGCTCAAAGGTGGCACCGTCATCAGTCTCGATCCGGCCGTGGGGGACTTCACACCTGGGGATGTGCTCATCGAAGCCGACAAGATCGTTTCGGTGGGACCCAATGTCACTGCGGACGACGCTGAAGTGATCGACGCCACCGGGATGATCGTCCTCCCCGGGTTCGTCGACACCCACCGTCATATCTGGGAAGGTCTGCTCCGCAACATCGGCACCGATGTGCCTCTGGAGGGTCGGACCAGCTACATCTCGTTCGTGCTGCACAAGTTGGCTCCGGCCTTCCGGCCGGAGGACGCTTACGTTGGCAACCTGATATCGGCGCTGGGGGCTATCGATGCCGGGATCACCACCCTGCTCGACTGGTCCCACATCCAGGGGTCGCCGGCCCACACCGACGCGGTGGTGGAGGCTCTCGAAGACTCCGGGCTGCGAGCCGTCTTCGCATACGGCTTCCCCTGGTGGGGCAAATGGGAAGAGCGCCAGCCCAGCTGGTTCGTCCGCGCCGCCACCGAGCACTTCGCAACGAAGGAGCAAATGCTCACTCTCGCCTTGGCCGCCCCGGGACCGGAGTTCACCGACTTCGAGGTGTCTCGTGATCACTGGAAGCTGGCCCGGGAGACCGGCGCCCGCATCACCACCCATGTCGGTGTGGGCAGCTACGGCCAGGATGGGAAGGTGCAGGAGTTCGGTGAGGTGGGGCTCCTCGGGTCGGACACGACGTACATCCACTGCACGACGCTCAACGACACCGAGATCCAGATGATCGTCGACACTGGAGGCACAGTCTCTCTCGCCTCACCGGTCGAGATGATGATGGGCCATGGAATGCCGCCGATCCAGAAGTTCCTCGACCGGGGTCTCGCCCCCAGCCTCAGTGTCGACGTGGAGACCAACGTCCCCTCCGACATGTTCAATCAGATGCGTTCTGTCCTCGCCCTGCAGAGGTCACTGGCTTCTGCTCGGGAGAAGACACCGGTGTCGACCCGGGATGTCCTGCGCTGGGCCACTCTCGAAGGGGCCCGGGCCAACGGCCTCGAGCACAAGGTGGGGACCCTGACCCCGGGGAAGCAGGCCGACATCGTCCTGTTACGCACTGATCGGATCAATGTCACACCGCTCAACGATCCCGTGACAGCCGTGGTCGCCGGGATGGACACCGGCAACGTCGACACCGTGATCATCGCCGGCCGCGTCATGAAGCGGGGCGGGACGCTCCTCCACGTCGACTGGCCCGCGGTGATGCGCATGGCCGACGATGCCCGCCGCCACGTCATCGAAAAGTCCGGCTTCCGGGTCCCCAAGATCTGAACGCGTTCCTAATGCTGTGGCTCCCATATATGGGAGGTGCGGCGTTTCATTCACCTGACGGAGCGCGAAAACCTCACGGAATGGCCGTGGCATGCGATTACCGTGCCCGGTCCGATGAGAAGGCCGGCCAAGCCCAGTTCTCCAGTGGTGGTGAAGATCGGCACGTCGAGTCTGTCCGGGCCAGGTCCGGGAATCGACAGACAGTCGATCCGCCGTGTCGTCGCCAATGTCGAATCCGCCTGGGCGGCGGGCCATCCCACCGTTCTCGTGACATCCGGGGCGATTGCCGCCGGGCTGCCTGTGATGGGGCTGACTGCCCGTCCGGTGGACATCCCGGGTCTTCAGGCAGCGGCCGCGGTGGGCCAGAGTCGTCTCATGACGATGTACACCGAAGAGTTCGAAAGCTTGGGACGCCAGGTAGGACAGGTGCTGATCACGAGAGAAGTCGTGGCGCGCCGCGATCACTATCTACACGCCCGCGCCGCATTGGAGCGGATGCTTGGCCTGGGCGTGGTCCCCATCGTCAACGAGAACGACACCGTCGTGGTCGACGAGGTTAGGTTTGGCGACAACGACCGCCTCGCCGCCATCGTGTCCCACCTCGTCGGCGCCGGGATGCTCGTACTCCTCACCGACACGACTGGGATCTATTCGGGAGATCCCTGGTTGACCGAGAACGCCGAACTGTTGTCTGCGGTGCGCCACACCGACGAGATACTCGACGACTTGAGGTTGAACTCGAGCCGTGGCCGCTTTGGCTCAGGTGGGGTGGCCACCAAGGTGGCCGCCGCCCGCATGGCGGCTTACTCGGGCATTCCGACCGTGATCGCCTCCGCCTCCGCCGAACGAGTGGTCGCCCGGTCGATCGCGGGCGATGACGTCGGCACATGGGTCGACCCGCGCCAGTCTGGTCTGTCCGCCCGCAAACTCTGGATTGCCTTCGGCTCCCCGTCAGAGGGGTTTATATCGGTAGACCCGGGGGCGGCTCGTGCCTTGACCGACTCGGGCAAGTCACTGCTACCCGTTGGTGTCACCGAAGTCGAGGGTGTCTTTCCCGGTGGTGCAGCCGTGGAGGTCAAACTCGGTGACGCTTTGATCGCGAAGGGGCTGGTTGCCATGTCCGCAGCTGAGATAGCTCGGGTCAGGGGCGAGCACACCTCGGTTGCTGGTGGCGAGGTCATCCATCGCGACGACCTCGTCGTGCTGGCTTAGGATCGAGACGAGATGTCCGAGACCCTGACCGAGCTGAAAGCGGGAATGCCCATCCTCTACGGCGGCAACAGGGTGGTACATGTCGACGAGGAGTTGGCCCGAGCATTTGCGCCGGGCGATCGGCTCGTCGTCGTGCAGGACACCGGGGCCCTGCTCCACATCCCCGAAGCCGAGTGGGATCGGGCCGGGACCGCTATCGATGCCGCATCGGAGGCGTTCTCGGTGATGGGATCGGTGACCGACGTCCAACTGGAGACCTTCTTCAACACCTTCGCCGACCATTTGAAGGACGACGCCTCGTTCGGCCCCATCGCAGAAGCGAACGCATCCGACGTGGAGCACGCCCGCCAGCGAGGTCGTTCGACAACCAGATTGTTGCTCAGCGACGGTATGCGACAGGGCATGATCGACGGCCTGAGGCTGTGGGCAGGCAGCGACGTCGGTCGGGGCCGGGTGGTCGAGACCATCGACCATGATGGCTGGACGCTCGAACAGGTGCGATCGGGCCTCGGTGTGGTCGGATTCGTCTTCGAGGGACGGCCCAATGTGTTCGCGGACGCTACCGGAGTGCTCGCCGCGGGGAACACGGTGGTCTTCAGGATCGGGTCCGATGCGCTGGGAACGGCCCGGGCGATCGTGGCGCGTGCTCTTCAACCCGCCCTGGAAAGGGCGGGCCTGCCCACGGGCGCCGTGTCGCTAGTGGACACCCCTTCGCGTGCTGCCGGTTGGGCGATGTTCTCCGATGCGCGGCTCGGCCTGGCGGTTGCCCGTGGCTCGGGGCGGGCAGTCTCCCAACTCGGCTCGGTGGCTCGCCAGACCGGGATACCGGTGAGCCTCCACGGAACCGGAGGTGCCTGGGTGATCGCCGCCGAGTCGGCCGACCCAGGGGCGTTTGCCGCTGCCGTCTACAACTCCCTCGACCGCAAGGTGTGCAACACCCTCAACACGACCTGCATCGTGGCATCCCGTGCCGAGGACCTGGTGCCCGTGTTCCTCGAGTCGTTGCATCGTGCCGGGGAGAGAACCGGTGCGACCGCAAAGCTCCACGTGACGACCAACGTCCGCCATCTCATCCCTCCCGCGTGGTTCGAACCGTCGTCGGTGCTGCGGGCCGAGGGTCCCGTCACCGAGCCGCGGACAGAGACGATCGACGACGACCAGTTGGGCGTGGAGTGGGAATGGGAGGGCAGTCCTGAGGTCACCCTCACTCTCGTGCCCGACGTAGAGGAGGCTATCGCCATGTTCAACGAGCAGAGCCCCCGGTTCGCGGCCAGTCTCATCTCGGAGGTCCACGAGGAGCATGACGAGTTCTTCGACCTGATCGACGCTCCATTCGTCGGCAACGGCTTCACTCGCTGGGTGGACGGCCAGTATGCGTTCAATCGGCCGGAGCTGGGGCTGTCCAACTGGCAGTTCGGCCGCTTGTTCGGCAGGGGAGGGGTCCTCTCGGGTGATTCGGTTTTCACGATCAGGGCCCGAGCCCGGCAGAGCGAGCCCGATATCGGTCGCTGAGCGGCCACTACTGTCAGCGCACTTCATTCAGAGGAGAGGACCATGAACTGGGCACGTGCCTTCTTCGGGATCATCATCGTCGCCGTCGGATCGCTCTTGCTCCTGGACAATCTCGACGTGCTCGACGCCGGCGAGATCATCGGGGATTGGTGGCCGACTGCGATCATCGCCGGTGGGGCGCTGGCCTTCGTCGCTAATCCCCGTCATTGGGTGGTTCCCCTGATTCTCGTCGGAGGCGGAGCACTCGTCCTGCTGCGAACCACCGGTGTCATCGACACCGTCGACGTCTTGTTGCCGGCCATCCTGATCATCCTCGGGCTTCTCGTGCTGTTTGGGAGGGGCATGGGCACACAATCACGCACTACGGAAGACCGGGTGAACACCTTCAACCTGTTCTCGGGTAGCGAAATCGCCTCCAACTCGACGAGCTTCCGAGGTGGCCGCATCGGGGCGATCTTCGGAGGCGCCGAGGTCGATCTCCGCCACGCCACGCTGGCTCCGGACGCCGAACTCGATGTTTTTGCCGCCTTTGGAGGGGTTGAGATCGCCGTTCCCGAGGGTTGGCGGGTAGAGATCAACGGTTTCCCGTTGTTCGGTGGCTTCGAAAACGCCACTGCCAACGAGCCCCTCCCCGATGGAGCCCCCCGTCTCCGCATCGACGCCACGGTGCTCTTCGGAGGCATCGAGGTGAGGCACTGACGGCTGCCTTCTCGGTGTGTTGGGAAGGCCCGTACCATCGGTGTGGTGATCGACTCCGACCACCACGAAGAAGAGCTTTTCGAGGAATGGGACCTCTCCGAAGAGGACTTCGAGCCTCTGGCCCCTCCACCCTGGCGCAAACCACTTTTGATCGCCGTAGCCGCTCTTACCGCGATCGCCATGGCGGTCATCCCCCTGTACAACGTGTTCGTCGCCCGCCCGGTCGCCGACAACGGACTGGAAATATGCGGATTCGACTACTGCATCGTCCAGGAAGCCATGCGGGAATCGGGCGTCGATCTCATGATGAGCGATCTCGCCAATACCTTCCTCGACGATGACGCGGCCCGCGTCCTGGCCGACGACGCGGCCGATTACCTGGACATCGGGCCTGTCGAGCTGCAGGTCGTCGACGACCTGGAAGGACGTCTCGGTGGGGTCTACGACCCGACCAGCCGATCGATCCTCATCGAGCGACCTGCCCGCGCCTGGACCGTCCTCCACGAGGTGGCCCACGCCGTAGAGACGGGCCACGCCGAGGCCTACCAGGACACCCTGGCCGACCTCGCCAGGTGGGCCAACGACAGATCCGGTTCCTAATGCTGTGGCTCCCAGATATGGGAGTTTCGGCGTTTCATTGGGCTCGGCCCAGCTCCGCGGCGTCCCCGAGAGGAGGCTCACGGGTTATCGGCGCTCCGGTATGATGGTCGACGTGAGCCGCCTCACCTGGATCGAGAGAGATCACCGGTGGCGTGCCGGACCGTATGAGATCGAGCTCGCCGCACCCCAGCTCTGGGTATGCACGCGTCGGGGTCGCAGCGGGCGGGTGACTATCGAGAGCACATCCGGATCGCTGAGCGCTCTGAAGACACGCATCGAGCGGCTCGACAACCGGAGAAACGGCTTGCGGAACTCCCTGGTCTACCTTGCCGCGTTTCTTTCATCGATGGCTGTCGTGGTGCTCGCCGTAGAAGCAGAGGTGGCCGTGGCGCCGATGCTGGCGGTCGGTTTCTCGATTCTGGGCCTCTGGGCGGCCTTGAAGGCGGTGGATTGTGTCATCCGCCGCTCCTGGGAGTCGGTCAACCTCAACTACCAATAAGTCCGGGACTTCCGAGCCTCGGACACCGTTTGCGGCTTGCGACGTCTCATTGCGGTTGCGCACGTGAGGGCATTTCGGAAGATGGCGGCGGTCGACGTGCATTGTTGAAAAGGAACAAGTTGAGAAACTCGAATAGACGGCTATCCATCACGGTCCTGGTAGCGACGTTGACGGTGGCCGGCTGCTCCGGTGCCGGTTCGAATCGCGGTTCGACGACCACTGTCAGTCAAGTGCAGCCGATTGCGGACGGTACCTGGTTCGCGTTCGTGACCGTGGGCGAGGACGAGACCGGCGAGATGACTTTGGGAATCGACCTCGCCGAGATGCTCACCGGCGAGGAGGCGAGGACGGCCGCCATCGAAGACGGAGAGATCGCCGAAGGGGAGGACCTGCCCAACGATTTCTACATCGACAACGACGAGCAGGTCTTGGAGCTACTACACGTCGCTGGGGACGCACAATTCGCTTTGATCTCGGGATCCGATACATCGGAGAAGATCCTGGTCGATGCTCCGATCTTCGCCGAGGTCTATGAGGGGACATACAGCGGTGAGCCGCTCTATGGGGTGCCTTCGGGGACTCCGATTGCCATGGAGGTCACCATCACCGATGGGCTGGTCAGCGGCGGCGACGCCGTATACCTGCCATGAGTTATAGATGGGGCCGAACCCACCCTGTGGTCCGGGTCTTGATCGGAGCGGTAGCAGGGATGGCCCTGGCCGTGGGGATCGGCCTCATCGCGGTTGCGGTCGCTGACTCCGAAGGGTTTGGCGATCTGGCCGCGGCTGCAGTGACGATTGTGTTTGGCCTGCCGGCAGGGGCGATCGTCGGCGGCTTTCTCGGTTTCTGGCTGGGTCGTGGGGAACGGGGACGGTCAAACCCCAGCTGACCGACGCCAGCCGTAGTTGCTATCCCTTGATGAGGTCGAGACTCATCGGATAGACATAGAGCTCACCGCGCGACGCAGCCAACGTGGCCATCAAGGCGAACACCAACTCGAGCAGGAACAGGGCCAGCAGGAGAATGACGATCAGCACCGTCACCAGGATTCCGATGATGGTGAGCGCGGCTATGACCGCCACCACCGCGCCGACCAGAAAGTAGATCAGCACGGAGAGCTGGAAGTTGAGTGCGGACCGGGCGTGCGGCTCCACCACCGGGTCGTCTCGAAGGACCAGCCAAACCACCAAAGGCCCGACCACGCTCGGAATCCCGAGAAGCTGGATGAAGGCCGATGCGTGGGCCAGAACGCGCCAGGTCTGTTGGTCGCTGGTCGGTTGTGGTGCCGAGGTCATTCCCAGCAGGCTAGATGGCGGCCGGCTCCACGCCGGCAAGGGCCATGTGGGCCCGCCGCAATGCGTTGAGAATGACGCCTGCCTCGTCCTCGGAGATGTACCTGCCGAACGTCTCTTCGAGGACTCGAAGGACATGGGGATCTGCCGCCTCTTGCAGCCTCTTCCCCTCCTCGGTGAGCGTCAGCTGGTAAACACGCCGGTCGGTGGGGCACGACTTCCTTTCGACCAGACCTGCACGCTCCAGGCGGTCGACGAAGCGGGTGGCCCCACTCTTGGTGAGGGTGGTCTCTTCCGCGAACTCCTGCATGCGCATCAATCCACCGGCGAAGGCGATCTCTACCAACGCCTCATACCACGTGCCGGGGATGCCCAGTTCTGCCTGGAGTGTCTCGTCGATGGCGTTGGTCACCGCGGCGTGCACGTGCATCAGGGCACGCCAGGCACGAACCTTGTCGGATGCCGACTTTTCCATGATCTCCATCTTAATCGGAATAGTTGTGTCTCTCAATGGTTGTACATAGCAACTAAGCCACGGGATAGGACAGAAGGAGACGCTGTGACCACTGAAACCACAGCCCGCCCCACGATCGAAACCGGTACCTGGACGCTCGACAAGGCGCATTCCAGAATTGGATTCACCGCCAAGCACTTGATGGTGACCAAAGTGCGCGGCCATTTCGAGGACTTCGACGCAACTGTTGAGATCCCCGAGGAACTGACCGATTCCAGGATCGAGGTGAGTCTCGATGCGGCGAGCATCACCACCGGTGCTGCAGATCGTGACGACCATCTGCGCTCCGGGGACTTTCTCGATGTCGATAATCACCCCAAGCTCAGGTTTGTGTCCACCGACATCTCCCGCGATGGCGAAGACTGGAAGCTCACCGGCTACCTCACCATCCGTGACGTCACCCGCCCCGTCACCCTCGATGTCACTTATGAGGGATCGGCCACCGACCCCTGGGGCAACGAGCACGTCGGTTTCACCGCTTCGACCAAGGTGAGCCGCGAGGACTGGGGCCTGACCTGGAATGCTGCCCTGGAGGGCGGCGGCTGGCTCGTCTCCAAGGATGTGACTCTCGAGATCGAGGGACAGCTGATCCGCGCCTGACCGCAAAGCACGTCAAATCGAGGACGGCCCTGGCAGCCATGCCGGGGCCGTTTCTCTTTCAGCCAGGTTGCCTACGGCATCAGCTTTGGAGGTGGGACCAGAGCTCCGGGTTGGCGACCAGGAAGGACTCCAGGTCGATGGGTGGATGACCGGTCAGCCTCTCCACTGTGTCCGACACCGTTGAAAGCTCGCCATTGGCCACCGCGAGATAGGAGCTTACCCAGCCCTCGATCTCCCAATCTGGGGCGCCGGAGGACCGACGCGACGCCCATGCCTCTTCCTCGGTCTCCTCGAAGTAGGAGATGTCCCGGCCGGTGACCCGGCTCAGGATCTCACTGGTTTCGTAGAAGTCGAGAGCAGCAGGCCCCGAGTTCTCTAGAGCCTGTCCCACCCAGGCATCGGACTGCACCGCAGCGACGACCGTGTCCGCAATGTCGTCCCGGCTGATCCAGCTCACCTTGCCGTCGCCGGCCGGTGCCCGGATCACACCGTCGTCACCGGTGAAGAAGGGGACGAAATCGGCATAGAAGCTCGACCGGAGGAAGGTGAAGGCCACTCCCGACTCTCGAATGCGCTCCTCGGTGGCGTAATGCTGACGCCCCAACTTGAAGGTCGACTCGGGGGAGGCGCGGAGAAACGACAGGTACACGAGCCGTTCGACGCCGGCCGACGCCGCGGCATCGACGGCGCGGAAGTGACGGTCGAGCCGATCCTCCGCCTCCCGGAACGAGACCAGGAAGAGGGTGGCGACGCCGGAGAGCGCCGCCTTCATGGCATCGAGGTCGCCATAGTCGGCGACCTCTACGAGTGAGGCTCCGTCGAGTTGTGGTGCATCACCGGCATCGCGAACGAGCAGGCGCTGCTCGACCCCGGTATCGGCGAGGCGACGGGCGACGCGCCCACCGATCGCACCCGTTGATCCGGTGATTGCCAGGGACGGAAGTTCACTCATGTCCTGGTTCAACACCGTCGGTCAGTCCTCATTCCGTCGGTTGTCACTAGCTTTCTCGGTGTGAGTGTGCAGACAACGATCGCCGGCAGTCTTCCCAAACCGCGTTGGCTGGCCGCGCCCGATCAGCTCTGGGCGGGGTGGCGCCACGAAGGAAATGAGCTGGCCGAAGCGAAGAGGGATGCGGTGCGGGTCGCCGTATCCGAGCAGGTGGAGGCCGGCATCGACATCGTTTCCGATGGCGAACAGACCCGCCAGCACTTCGTGACCACGTTCATCGAAGGGTTGAACGGTGTCGATGCGGTCAACCGGGCTACGGTCCGAATCCGGCAGAGATACGATGCCTCGGTGCCCCGGGTGGTCGGCGAGGTATCCAGCAAAGGTGGGGTTTTCGTAGAGGACGCCCGCTTCCTCCGCTCGATGACCAACCACCAGGTCAAGAGCCAGGTCCCCGGGCCGATGACCATGGTGGACACCCTCCAGGACGATCATTATGGAGACCGGGAGACACTCGCCATGGTGTTCGCCGACATCCTCAACGAGGAGGCCCGGGCCTTGGCTGCCGCCGGTGTCGACGTCATCCAGTTCGATGAGCCCGCATTCAACGTCTTCCTCGATGATGTCGCCGGGTGGGGGATCGACGCGCTGGAACGAGCGATCGATGGTGTCGATGCGACCACGGCAGTGCACATCTGCTACGGGTACGGTGTGAAGGCGAATATCGACTGGAAACGTGGGCTCGGCCCGGAGTGGCGTCAGTACGAGGCCACATTTCCGGTGCTGGCGGAGTCTTCGGTCGACCAGGTGTCACTGGAGATCGCCGGATCGCATGTCCCCCTCGAGGTGCTCGACCTGCTGGGAGACAAGAGTGTTCAGGCGGGTGTGATCGACGTGGCGACCGAGCGTATCGAGACACCAGAAGAGGTGGCCGCCACCGTCGACGCCGTCTCCGAGCACATGCCGCTGGACCGTGTAGTGGCCTCCACCAACTGCGGCATGGTCCCCCTCACCCGCGAGGTCGCCCTCGCCAAGATGCGTGCCCTGGCCGAGGGCGCCTCATTGGTCGCCTGAAACCGTTCTGTGCGGGTCTCAGGGCTCAGGCCGCAAAAACCCGCACGGAACGGTGACTATCGGCGCGGACCTCCGAAGGTCAGGCCGATGATCACCGGATCGTGGTCGGACACCCGATATGCAAACGGCTCATAGAGCGTGTCCTGATAGTCGGACTTGAACGTCATGTCGTAGTCGAGGATGTCCGGCTCGTCGGCGTTGATGTGGAAGATGGTGGTCCCGGTCACCGAGTTCAGCATCGACCGTGTCGCCAGAGCCGTGTCCAGATAGCCGAGTTGGCCGTCGAACACGAAGGAATAGGCGTCGGGGCCGATGAACTCTTCGACGAGATCCGTCAACCCGGCGTTCTCGAGGGTCGTGATCGGATCCTCCATGGCGTAGCTGTTGAGGTCACCGATCACTAGAACACCGCTGGATTCCTCACCGAGGGTGTCGACGAATCCGAGTAGCGCTTCGGACTGGGCAACCCGGGCCAGGTTGCAGTTGCCCTGGCCGTCACCGGTGTCGGGGTCGCCGATGCTGGCGCAAGAAGAGCCTTTCGACTTGAAGTGGTTGACCACCACCGTGAACGGTTGTCTGCTGCCCTTGTCGACGATCTGGCGGAAGGTCTGCGCCAGCGGGGGCCGGCCCAACGGCTCGATATCACCGGGTCGGGTGCTGTCGAAGGCCGCGTGTGCGAAGGCAATCGGATCACCCACCGGCTCGACGGCGTCGATCCGATAGATGATGTCGTTGCGGACCGGATAGTCGTTGTAGTGGTTGGCCTCACCGACCCATGCCCACACCTCGGTTCGCTCTGCCGTGTTCAGCTCCTCGACCAGAGTGAGCACCGGGTTGTGGGCGCGGTCGCCGTCAGTCCCGAGGATGTCATTCTCGATCTCCTGGATGCCGACGATGTCGGCGTCCAGCGCCAGAATTCCGGCCACCAGCTTGTCGAGCTGACGTTGGAACTCCTCCGAGGTGTCGGCACCCCGGCACTCGAGGTTGCCGGTCGGCCCACAGATGTCGGATCCGTCGTCGATGTGGGTGAAGAAGTTCAACACGTTGAACGACGCCACCCTGACATCGCCTTCGATAGGATCGGGCGTGGTGGGCCTTGGGTTCTCGTTGCTGTAGGTCACCACCGGCCCGTCGACACCATCGACCTGGTCGAAATACACCGGCTGGATCCGGTACCGACCGAACCCGAAGTGCATGGTCCCGGTCACGTCCTGGAGGACGTCTCCACCCCGGAAGGTGTGCTCCAGGGTGAAGGGCTGCCCGTCGGGATGGGTCACCGTCTCCGGGTTCTCGGCGGTCCGGGTGTCATCGAGCGTGATGCGGGCCAAGGCGTTGGCTTCAGCCACGGCGTTGGCGGCCGGACCGGGCTCGGCGACATGGGTTCCCTGGAACTGACGCTCCGTGGTGAGCACGATCTCACCGAAACGGTCGAAGTTGAAGAACTCAGAGGTATACAGGTCCTGGGGGAAGGTGATCAGCATTCCCTCGAAGGGCTCGAAGTCACTGGGGTCGGTCACCGGGAGGTAGAGCTCCACAGCGGTAACCTCGTCGGGGGCCGAACCATTGAATGTGACGTCGGTGACGTCGGTGATCTCGGTCATACCGCCGAACTCGTCGACCGTTCCGGTGACGCTCACGACATCGCCGATCTCGACTTCGGGGGCGAACGGGGCGAAGACGAAGATCCCCTCCGAAGTCGCCGGGGCGGTGTCCTGATCGTCGCTCTCCTCTTGCAGATTGAAACCACCGAGTTGGTTCTCTCCGTCACCCTGGTAGTCGCCCACGACCACCCCTTCGATAGTCACGAAATCTCCATCGAACGGAGAATCAGCCCCGGACCCCTGCACGTCGTGGATGGTGACCTCGCCCCTGTCCACGGGGCAGTCGCTTATCGCACCCGGCGTGTCGTCCGTGCCCGCATCAAATCCGCCGATGAACCAGCCGAAGTCGACGCAGTCGTACACATGGCCAGGTACGAACGATCCATCGGGACCGACAGTCACATCCCCGTAGAACTGATCGCCGGATGAGGGTGTCTCGATCAGCGCCACGGAGTCGAGGATCTCCGACCACGGGGTGACATCGAGAACGCCGTCGTCGTTGGTGTCGAGATCGTCGCCGTTGTCCCCGGTGAATCCCTCCACCAGGAGGTGAGTGACATTGTCACTGTTTTCGAAGTTGAGATTCGTGGTCAGATCGGCAGTGCCGAGGCCGAAGGTCGACTCGGCGGCCACGAAGAAACCGTCAGCGTCGAGACTCTGCCCGAAGAGATCGACCACTGCCTCGATGACACCGGACCCACCCTCGCCGTCCCCAATGACCAGGTAGGTCAGCCCTTCGAGACTTGCGTCGGCATCCCCCGTCAACTCGAAGTACTCGTCGTTGTCTGCTCCGCCTTGATCGATTCGGACCTCATTGATGGTGATGCCAGGTCCGGCGGCCAATGCAGTGGTCGGAATCAAGGCTGCCAGCAGCGCCATGGCCGCGAGTGCGGCGAGATTTCGGTGCTTCAAAGCCTCTCCTTCTCGGTGGTTGGCGCCCACCTTACGTGCCCATATGAGAAACGGGCTCAAACGTGGGATCGCCCGACGATCGAACGCTTTTCGAATTCGCATGGAACCAGAGAGTGGTTTCGGCACGGACCACAGGCGGCAGCCGCCGATTCATCTTGGGGCCATGGTGAGCCAGGGCAGGTGGCTGACTGGAGGCCCGCGCCATCACGCCGTCATGGGACGCGTATCGTGGTCGGTAATGGACGAGGAGGTGCCGTGAGAACGAGAACGCGTCGACTGACGATCGCAATCGCTGCGATTGCTTCGTTGGTACTGACCACACTGCCGGTCGCTGGGGCCGGCCCACCAGAACCCCCGCGGGGTGGGGTGACCGAGCTTCAGATCATCCAGTACTCCGACTGGCATGGACAGCTCGACCCGCTCTCGATCTTCGGCGAGGGAACCTTTGGGGGAGCCGCCGAATTGGCGACGTACTTCCAACAGGATGAGGCCAACAATCCGAACACTCTGATAATCACCGGTGGAGACGATTTCGGCGCCAGCCCACCGCTGTCCAGCTTCTTCGATGAGGTGCCGGCAGTCCTTGCCCAGAATCTGATGGGCACCGATGTCAGTGCCCTGGGTAACCACAACTTCGACAAGGGCGTCGATCATCTCCAGGAGATGGTGGACCTCGCCGAGTACACCTACCTTGGCGCGAATCTGTTCGAACAGGGCACGATCGATGAGGACACCGGAATCGGAGAGCTGCAGACCGATGTCGAGGGAGTCGAGCCCTACAAGATCTTCCACTTCCCCGGAGTCAAGGTGGCCGTGATCGGTGTGACCAACGAAGAAGCGCCCACACTGGTGTTCCCGGACAGCTTCGGCGACATCGAAGTAGGAGATGCCGCCGCGGCCGCGCAGGAGATCCGGGACCGGCTGGCGCGCCGTGGGGTCGATGTGTTCATCCTCGTCGCCCACGACGGGATACGGACTCTGGACCCACCCAGCGGAGAGCTGATCGACCTGGCCAACGAGGTGGAAGGCTTCGACCTGATCCTCGGTGATCACACCGACGTTCAGTTCTCGGACACCATCAGCGGCGCCCTGGTGGTTGAGAACCGCTCCAAGGGACGGACCTATTCGCGTATCTCTCTCGAAGTGAAGACCGGCAAAGGTGGGGTGTTGGAGAAATCGGTGGAGTTCGTGGAACCGGTCTCGGCCGATGTGACTCCCGACCCGGCGGTGGAGGCCGTGCTGCAGCCCTTCCGCGACGAGCTGGGCCCGATCCTGAACACCATCGTCGGCCACTCTACGGTGGCTATACCGCGTGCGGACTCCTGTGGGCATGGCGAAGGTCGGACCTGTGAATCACTGGTGGGCAATGTCGTCACCGACGCGCTGCGTCTCACCTACGAGACCGACTTTGCCATCACCAACTCGGGTGGTTTGCGGTCTGACCTCACCTGTCCGGTGGCCGATGTCGACACCGATTTCTGCCCTCCGTTCACCCCGCCTCCCTATCCCATCACCCAGGGACAAGTACTCACCGTGTTGCCCTTCGGTAACGTGGTGGCCACGGTCGAGGTCACCGGAGCAGAGCTGAAAGCCTTCCTGGAGCGTGGCGTGTCCGCGATGCCAGGGGCAGACGGTCGGTTCGCCCAGGTGTCGGGGTTGTGCTTCACCTATGACATCACCGCGGCTGTCGGCAGTCAGGTGACCGGCGCGGTGCACCAGGCCGCCGATGGCTCCTGCACCGGGGCTGCGGTGGACTTCGGCGCGGCAGCCAACTACACGGTCGCCATCAATGACTTCATGGCCAGTGGTGGCGACGGCTATCCGGTGGTGATCGCCAGGGCGACAACCCGTGAGTTCATGGACCAGGTCGTGGCGGCCCACATCGAGGCCGAAGGGACCATCTCGCCAACCATTCAGGGCAGGATCGAATGTGTTGGGGCTGGCTGTCCCATACCTACTCCCTGATGAAGCGATGAGGGTGACCGCCCTGATGGGCGGTCACCCTCATCCAACTCCTCTGTGCGGGCTGGTCACTCCGAAGGTTCTCCACTCGCTCACGATGGATTTCCGGACGACGCTGCCAGGAAATCATGGGGCCCCCCGGTAACGTCCCGCGGGATGAAGCCGAGGGAGGCCGTCCCAATCAACGCAGAATCTGCGACGAGGCAGTGGAGTATCCCGTCGAGGTTGACCCTCACGGTGGTACCGCTGGCAGTGGTGACCCTGCTGCTGGGGCTGTTCCTCGTCTGGAACCTCATCTCCTCTGACACCACAGATGGTTTCTCCGGCGCCGAGTGGATCGCCATCGCTATCGCAATAGCGGTACTGGCGACTGCCTCCGGAACCCTGATGGCGGCTCATAGGGCGGGGCGCTCCATGACGCGCCGGATCGACGAAGTCTCCACGGCGGTCAAACGGGTGGCTGACAAAGACCTCGTCGAGTTGCTCGATGCCCTCCGCAGCCCGGATTTCGATCTCGGTGCGATCGCCCCCATGACCCTGGAAGTCAGTCGCGGCGACGAGCTCGGCGACCTCGCCCGGTCCATCGAGGGCCTACACGGTTCGCTGATCGAAGTCGGTGCCCGTCAGATGGAGGCGCTGCGCAGTGGGGTGTCCTCGATCTTCGTGACCCTGGCGCGGCGCAACAGCTCGCTCGTCGATCGCCAACTCGCTCTACTCGATCAGCTCGAGTCTCGCGAAGACGACCCCAAAGTCCTTGGCGGGTTCTATCAACTCGACCATCTCGCCGCCAGGATGCGACGCAACGCCGAGAGCCTTCTTGTCCTCGCCGGCTCAGAGTCGCCCAGAGTGTGGGCCAAGGCCACCGACATGTCCGACGTCGTGAGGGCGGCTGTCAGTGAGATCGACGAGTACCAACGGATCGAGGTGCTGGCGCTGGAGCCGGCTCGCCTCTCCGGTGGAGCAGTCTCCGATGTCAGCCATCTCGTCGCCGAGCTCCTGGACAACGCCATCCAGTTCTCGCCACCGTCGGAGATGATCCGAGTGACAGGTCTCTTTGACATGGACGGCTATCAGCTCGCGATCTCGGATCGAGGGGTGGGCATGTCCGAGGCGCGTATCGAAGAGATGAATCGAATCCTCGAGCGTCCCCCTGCGCTCGGTCTCTCTGTCGAGCCCACCCTCGGGATGTATGTCGTCGCCAAACTGGCACATCGCCACGGTTTGAAAGTGGAGATGATCAGGGGAGTTCCCGGCATCACTGCTCGGATCACGATTCCTCGCGACCACCTCGAGGTCACCAAGGAGCCCGAGACCCGCCCCTGGGATACCGATCGCTCTGTGAAGCATGCAGAGGCGAGTCCTGAATCGATACCTGAGGTGGAGTTTGCCGACGCCGAGACCAGGGCGTATGTGTTCAAGAAGAGCCGGGACGAGGTGGTCGACACCCCGGTGGGTGACTCCTCCTCTCGGACGCCGGACGAGATCGTCGATCTCACCGCGCCGCCATACCTGGATCCATCCGAAAGCGGGCCAACCGAGCTGCCGGTGCGCACCCCGGGCGGCTCTTTCGTCGATTCCGACGAGGAGACGCCCAGTGTCTCCGCCGGAGAAGGTGCCTCACGCATTAAGACCGCTCTGGCCGCGTACGATCGGGGTCGCCGATCGGCGGAGGCGTCCGGGGACGCCAAGCCAACTGACGGCGATCACGAGGACAACGAGGGACAGAAGTGACGAGCCCGGCCGAGAATCTCAACTGGCTGCTCGAGCGACTTTGCTCCACCGTGCCCGGGATCAGACAAGCCGTGGTCGTCTCCTCAGATGGGCTCGCCTTGGCCAAGTCCGATGGAGTCGACCGGGAAACGGCCGATCGGTTGGCTGCAGTGTCGTCCGGCATGATCGGGCTCGCTTACGGATCGGCGGGCAGATTCGGCGCGGGTCCGGTCTCAAATGTGATCGTCGAGATGGAGAACGGGTGGCTATTCGTCACCGGCATCCGTGATGGCTCCCTGATCTGTTGCCTCACCGAGAAAGACATCGACATGGGTGCCATCGCCTTCGAGATGTCGATATTCGTCCAGCGGGTGGGAGACAGTCTCACCCCGGATGTCCGCCAGAGGTTGAAGGCACAACTCGCCCAGACCGAATGAGCGCAGCGGATATGCCCGAATCTCCGGTCGGCGGGCGCATTGTCCGGCCCTACACCATGACGGGGGGCCGCTCCGGCGTCGACACTCCGCTCATCGCGCTCGAAGCCTTGGTCGCCGCCACCCCGGACGGGATGCGAAGACGCCATCTATTCAAGTGGGAGTCTGCGGAGATCGTCAGGAGGAGCCGTCGGGAAACCGCGGTCATCGAACTGGCAGCATTGCTCGATGTCCCGGTCGGAGTGATTCGGGTTCTCGCCGACGACCTGCGCGCCCAGGGCGCGGTGACCATCACCGATCCACCCCCGGAACTAGGCGCGGATGCGGAGCGTCAGGTATATACAGACCTACTGCACAAGGTACTCGATGGAATCAAGTCCCTCTGAACAAACCGGATTGACTCCGGTGAAGATCGTCGTCGCTGGGGGCTTCGGCGTGGGCAAGACCACTTTTGTCGGCGCCATCTCCGAGATCGAGCCCCTGCGCAGCGAGGCAATCATCACGGAGGCCAGCGCCGGGATCGACGATTTGTTCGACGACGGGACCAAGACCGAGACGACGGTGGCCATGGACTTCGGCCGAATAAGTCTCAAGCATCAGTTGGTCCTCTATCTGTTCGGCACGCCGGGCCAGGATCGCTTTCACTTCATGTGGAACGAGTTGGCTCGGGGAGCCATCGGCGCCGTGGTCCTCGTCGACACTCGACGGATTGATGCGAGCTTTGCTGCCATCGACTTCTTCGAGAAGCGACAGACCCCTTTCGTCGTCGCTATCAACACCTTCCACGGTCGCAAACTGCACACCGTCGACGAAGTCCGCAATGCGCTTCAAGTCGGGTCCGAGATCCCCATCGTCTTTTGCGATGCGCGGGTTCGGGTCGATGTGCAGCGGGTGCTGGTGACTCTGGTCGAGCACGCTCTCGATCTGGCGACCAGCGGAGCCGGGATCAGCTAGCCCCGTTCCCCGCCGACGCGGTCACCTCCCGTGGGGGCCGCGGTCTCGGAATCTCCGAGAAAGGTTCGGACGGCAGACGCAACTCGAAGACATTCCGCCCATCGGCGGTGCGCCGGTACTCGATGTCCCCATCCATCTGCCGCGCCAGGTGGCGGCCGACGGTCATGCTGAGCCCCACCGAAGCCGGTCTGGTGACGGGCTGCCCGTGGCGAAGGTCTCCACTGAAAACGCGCTCTCGTTCCTGGGCCGGCATCTCGGGCCCGTTGTCGGTCACCTGGATGACAGTGTCCGGACCCGATGTGAGGGTGTGCAGCCCCACCTCCGGGCCGCCAAACTTGATCGCGTTACTCACCAGGTTGGCGACGATACGTCGGGTCAATGTGGGGTCCGCCCACAGCTTCGTCGCTTTGATATCGAGGTTGATCGTCTGTCCACCTTGGGTCCTGGAGACGACGTCGCGACACAGGACCTCGGCATCGAGCTGGTGGGCCATGACCGGGGCGGGGATGGTGTCGGCCTTCGCGGAGAGGACGAGATCGTCGACTATGGAGGCCACCTCTCGGGCGTGGGCCTCGATCCGGGGCAGCGTCTCACTCATGTCGATGTGCCGATGGCCGGCCCGATCGCTGAGGTCGATCAGCAACCCCAGTGGCCGACGAATCTCCTCACCCACGGCTGCCACGAACCTGTCCTTGCCCTCGAGCAGGGATTCCAGGCGTCGTTTCTCCTCATATGAACTGCTGGCATCCTCGAGTTGGAGGATGACGAGTGCCGCCTGGTCCACAGTCTTCGGCACCAACGACAGGGAGATACGGGCCCATATCGGTGGACCGTCTGCGGTGAGCCAGCGCATCCATTTGGTGGCGCTGTGACTGGAGCTGTTTCCCATCTCCTCCCAGCCATGGCCCAGCTCCCCCCGGTCGTCGGCGTGGACGAAACGGGAAATGTTGGTGGCGAGGACAGACTCGGGGGGATACCCCAGGATCTCGACCATAGCCTTGTTCACCTCGAGGAACTCACCCGAGGGTTTGAGGACGGCCATGCCGATGGGTGCCTCTTCGAAGCCGATCCGGAAACGATCGCTGGAGGTGGTGGGGGTGGCAGGCTCCTCCGGGGTCAGTCGCCACCCTGCCATGAGAACCAACGCAAAGAAGGCGATGGTGCCGGTGTGGATGAGAGTCTCGCCGACGGGAACCGTAAGGAGGTGGTAGATAGCGATGGCGAACACTGCAGCGGCCATTGGCTGGGAACGTCGGTAGGAGGAGACGGCACCGACCGCGACGAAAAAGGCGAAGTGAGCGACAGTGGCGCCGTCTGCGTAGGCGACCACGACCCCGGCTGCGGCGACGAGCCCGAGGCTCACTGCCACGGTGGCGAAGTTCCCAGTGGTCATTCCGCCGAGTGCCAGCGCAACGAGCACAATCGACGTCAGCCCCACGGCGTACGTGGGCTTGTCGAGGATGAGCCCGACCACAGCCAAAAACGGCACGCCCACCCAAATCGAGATCATCAAATAGCGATGAACGGCGGCCAGACCACTCCCAGCCCGGGTCGCCACGAGACCCTGGAACATGCGGAGACCTTATCGCTCCATGACCGTGCGGCCTGGTGTCTCCACCGGCGAATTCCGCACCATGGGCGTTTGGTCCTTGGTTGCAGTCGTATGCCGGAAGTAGGGTTTCGCGCCATGGACATCGTCGAACTCGTCGAGATCGCTCTCGCCAACACCGATTCGCGACGAGTAGAGGTGACAGCGTTGGAGCCCGCCGATGTGGCTATCGAAGCCGTCAGTGGACTGGCGCAAATCGTCTCCGAGCTGGTCGATAATGCCGTTGCTTTCTCCCCGGAGGACAAGGTCAGGGTCACCGGGCTGTTCGACCAGGGGAACTATCTCATCTCCATCTCGGATCGAGGTGTCGGCATCCCGGATGATCTGATCACCGAGCTAAACCGGTTCCTCGACGATCCGGACGTCGTATCGGGACCTGAACCGAGACGGGGGATAGCCCTCGTCGCCAGGTTGGCGGCTCGCACCGGCATCGAGGTGAGGCTGGTTCCTGGGGTTCCCGGGACTACGGCGCGGGTGATGATGCCAGGCCGTTTGGCCAAGGTCCCCGAGAAGCCTGAGGGAGCAGGAGAACCGGAGAGAGGTCATCGACTTCCCCCGAGGCAGCCCTTTGCCTCACCCCCGGACAGCGACCAGGTTTTCGCATCGTCTGTTCATGTCGAGGATCGGGTTGACCCAATGAGATTCGAGCACGCCACTCGCTCGGGCTCTGGTGTGGTCTCCATGTCCGAGGAAGCTCGGAGAGAAGCAGAGGCCTTTCTGGAGAAGGTATTTGGCCCGCTGATCGAAGGTCCGGGCGTGTCCCGACGAGGGGAGCCGCCCGTCCACGGCAACAGCGCAGAGTCGGAGCGGGAACCCTTGGTCTCCAATGGAATCGAGATCGGTGGCACCGTGACCGCTCTACGGACTCGCGTACCGGGAGAGAACTTCTCGCTGATCGAAGATGACCCTTCGACGATGGCCGCCGAGCGGGCAATCGACATCCGCACTGCACTGTCTCGATATGAGCAGGGAAGGCAAGCCGCCGCGGAGCGAGAAGAGCCCTAGACGCCTGGTCTCATGGCCGAGCCTCACCAAATCCGGGTGTCCGATCCTGAACTGGACGATCTCAGACAGCGGTTGGGAGCGACTCGCTTACCCGAACC
>DASUUC010000084.1:0-25401 GCA_036374335.1 Acidimicrobiia bacterium | reverse complement strand
GGCTGATAGGAGAGGGAAAGGTGAGCCGAGCTGCTGGGCGAAAGGTGAACGCGGTAGTAGGCGCCGTCGACACCGAGCTCCTCAGCGGCGACGGCGAGTTCGATCGACTGGAGGAGCGCATCCGAGGCGGTGCGCACTTGGGAATGGGGCGAGTCCGACCAATGGCCGAACGAGAGAAAGCCGATCTTCTTCACGATGCGATCAGTTTGGCGCGGGAGAAAGGTGTGGTGGCGTCAGGGACGGCGTCGACCCATCCTGCCGCCGCATCGCCAAGCGCACGGATGCCATCTCAGGTTCGATCAGCTGTAGGACCGCAGTATGATCGCGGCCACAGTTGAGTGATCGGCGAGCTCGATTTGCTGCCTGCACCAAAGCCTGCAGACGTCGAGCCGTGGAGTAGTCCCGAAAGGGGTTCACCGACTGGGTGATCTGAGCATCGGAACCTCGAACGAACGGTTATCCGGCTCCAAGTGTCGCCTAGGACAGAAGCATTCTCAATTGGACGGAGGGGACGTGCGGCAACATCGATGCCTCGCGCCGACCAACATTGTTGATCCCCGAATCAGTAGGTTGTTCGACGTCCAAGAACATCAGGGAGTGCGACATGGCAGTCCGTCAGGCCATTGTGATCGTTCATGGAATGGGCGAACAGAAGCCTCAAGATCAGATCCGCCGGTTCGTTGACACTGCTTTCCCTCTGGTCAAAGGCGAGCGAGTCTACGTTTCGCGCCCTGACAATGTCGCCGACTCATATGAAGCTCGCCGCTATCTAGCTCCTCGGCAAGTCGACGATGACGGTGAGGAGATCTACGCGCAGACCGAGCTCTATGAACTCCACTGGGCGCACCTCATGCAGGGCAATCGTCTTGATGACCTCTGGCCCACGTTCCGGCGCGTGCTCCTCCAACGGCCGACCCGCGTCCCGAATGGTCTCCGCGTGCTTTGGGTCATCCTCTGGCTCCTGATAATCGGGGCCGCAGTGGCGGTTTGGTTCAACCGCGGGCGATTCAACTTCGAGACGATCCAATGGACCGACGTCCTTGCGGTCGTTTTGGGCACAGGCATTGCGGCGTCAGCTCTAACCTATGGGCTGACCCGATTCGTCCCCCGCTGGCTCAAATCGAGTTTTGTCGATGTTGTCCGATATCTCGACACGTCCCCCCGGTCGTATGCGGAACGAGCGAGCATCCGTAGGCATGCCGTGGACATTCTTAAGGGGCTGACTGAATCAGGTCGCTACGACCGGATCATCGTCGTGGCACACAGCCTTGGCGCCTTTATTGCTCACGACGCCATTGCGTATTACTGGTCTCAAGTAAATCATCTCCATACGGGGTGGCCTGAGAAAGGGGTACCGAGACCAGTTGCGCCGGATGGGCTCGATGATCTCGAGGCGGCCGCCAAAGCAATACGTGGCATAAGCTCCCCGAAGGACATTTCCGACGAACTCATGGATGAATTCCGGACAGCACAACGAAAGCTCTGGCAAGGCATAAGACACCAGGGCAACCCGTGGCGAATAACTGACCTTGTGACCGTCGGCACCCCGATGTATATGGCTGACCAGATCGCAACGATCGGTAAGCCCCGTTTGAAGGAGAGCATTGCGAAGCTCGAGGTTGCGATTTGTCCGCCAGCGGAAAACCCGCGATTGCCCGGAACGATTGGGCAGCAGACTCTGTACACATACGTGAACAGGGGCCGACGAGTGTTGTTCCACGCAGCTCCGTTTGCTGTCACTCGCTGGACGAACATGTGGTTCCCAGCTCGGCTCGGGTTCTTTGGAGACTGGTTTGGCGGGCCCCTTGCCCGGCTCTACGGATTCGGAGTCAGAGATATCCCCTTGCCGCAGAAATCCTTTGGAATGTGGATCCCGGGCGCCGCCCACTCTGTGTACTTCAAGTACGGGGAAGATCGAACGCCTGGGAGTGTGGCGCAACAGATCGCTGACGCAATGGACTTGGCGAGCACTGAATGGGTGGAGCTCGAGACGGAGTCCTCGCCAACACCCGACTCCGACACCGCATGAACCAAAAGAGGAAGTGCCAGTGATCCGATGGGACGAGCCGAGATAAGTAGTAGAGAAAGCTGCGGGACTCACACACAGGAACGAACGGCTACCGGACGACACCGAAAGCAACTGAGCGAAGCGTTGGAGCTGAATGCCGACGATTGGCTTACGTCACCGTTGCCGGTTCCGCCAACTGACCCGGCCACGAAGTGACCGTCATGACACACTCGACACGTGCTTGGAGGACCGGGATGCGAAGGGTCACGTGAGCAACGGAGATCAAGCGGTCGTTCATTCTGTCAACACGGCAGGGCCGGCGACGCATGCGCTCGTCGTGGGATGTGGCTTCTACCCCCACCTCCCCGGAGGCGACTCGCCGGTACAGTGCCCAGATCCCGACGGGCTCGGCCAGCTCAGCTCTCCACCGGTGTCAGCGCGAGCCGTTGCCGATTGGCTCGTCACCGAATACAACGACCCGGTCAAGCCGCTCGCCACACTCTCGCTCCTGCTCAGTGAGCAGCAGTCATCGAAATACAGGAACCCGAGCACAGGTCAAGTCCACGATGTGGTACGAGCTACGGCCCCCAATGTTCTAGCTGCGGTCAAGAATTGGTACGAGCGTGCCGACGCCGACGCCAACCACCGCACGATCTTCTACTACTGCGGGCATGGCACAGCGCAGGGCACGGATACTGCGCTGATCCTCGCCGACTTCTGCGGCCAGCCGATGAACGAGCTGGACGGCGCGTTGGACTTCGGCAAGTTGTACGCGGGCATGGAACGGATCAAGGCCTCCGAGCAGGTCTACTTCGTAGATGCGTGCAGGGCAAGCACGGATACGCTCATCGAAGCGGCCGACTTCGCCGGCCAGGTAGCGCTCACGCCCAAGAAGCGCGATCCCACCCTGCCCAAGCGGCTGGCAGCCCTCTACTACGCCGCGCTGGCCGGTGACCTCGCCTACGGCCTTCCCGGCCAGCCTAGCTTGTTCACCGGCAACCTCTTGAAGAGCTTGCGCGGGGCGGCCAGCGCTCAAGACCCGGCACAACCGGGCGTGTGGAAGGTCGACACAGCCGAAATGAAGAAAGCCATCGACTACTTCATGAATCGTCCTATCGAGAAGGGCGAGCAGGTTCCCGTACAAGTGGCGTCGGTAGGCGAGCTCGCGACGATCTTCTTCCACACGATCCCAGGGATTCCCAACGTCCCGGTGTTTGTCGGTTGCGATCCGGAGGCCGACAACGCGACCGTGGACTTCGCCTGCCATCGGAACGGTGTCAGCGTGGACACTCGGCCGATGGCCCAGATCGATCCCGCTAAGCCTGAAGCCGAGTGGGAAATCGAGCTACCCGCTGGCGACGGCTACATGTTCAGCGCCACAAAGGTGGGAGGCGCATCCAAACAGAATGGGCCAAGACCCATAGGACCAACTCACGGAGTTGTGGTTATCAAATGACGGCACACCTAGCACTCAGCGTTCGTATCGACTTCGGTGCCGATCCCACTTCAACAGTCGGCACCCAATTGGTAGGAAGCGTCACGGCGGTTGGGTCGGGCGCGGTCTTCGAGGGCCTGTTGGTGCCTGCCGGACTCAACGTCAAACCGCTCACAATCGAGGTGCCACCCGGAGAATATCTCTGCGAAGTTGTCATGCCCTCCGGCAACCTCCTCAACGCCTTCGTGGGCGTCGAGAGTGGCGAGACCCTCCCGATTGAGTTCGACGCTGCCGACTCGCCTCATGAGGGATATGCCTGGCAACGCTTGAGCGGCAACGTCGAGTCACGCAGCTTCGAATCCAAGCGACGGGTCACCGGGTTGGCGACGAAGCAGTTCTTTTCGGACCGGCCGGCAACGCTGCAGTCGCAGGACGCCGCACCTGTGATGCGACCCGTCGTCGGCTGGATTGGAGCGCCGGCCCCTGCATCGTTTTCGTGGACCGACCTGAACGAGCTAGCCAGGACGCAAGGAATCGCGGACCGCGATCAGCTTCTCACGCAGCTGAGCAACCAAGGATGGCTGGTGGTGGATCCGGTGGACGAGGACGAAGGGACAGCCCTATACCGTTTCACCCGGACCGGGTCGGTTGCAGCGCCGGCGGACCAGAACACCGCCGGGAGCCGCAGATTCGCGCTCGTCAGCGGAGGGGTCAACGCCTACCTCGTCACTCTTCCCGTGCCATGGATTGATCCGGAAAGCGGTATCGACATGCCCGCAGAGATAATGGTGGAGCATCGGCCCAGCCACCGAGGCAGTCCGATCTCCGTCACGGTGCGTGATCCCAAGCTTGGGAGCGGGCTTGCATATCTCGCCAAAGGCTCACTGCACGAGGCTGCCAAGGTGTTCAGCAACGCCGAGGACATGCTGTTCGACAAAATGGTCAATCCGATCGGGGCAGCTGCCGGCGCTTACGTCCTGGTTGGCGCGAACTCCGGGGAGGATGTCCGCTGGCATGGTTGGGTCAGCAACTTGAAGCAGTTTCACGAATGGCTTCCGGACGGAGCAATTCTCTGGGCGACACTGAAGCTGCGACTCGCCAAGGATGAAGCCTCCATCGAGACGGCACGAGCCGAGTTGCTGGAGGCCTACGGTCGCGGAGTCCCGTTGTACACGCTAGGCCTGCAGTGGCTTGTCGACGGACTATCCGGTTTTGCCGAGGATGACGCTGCATCCAAAGAGGCGTTGGCAGAGGTCCGGCGCCTCGCCCGCCGGGTCGACATGGGGCAGCCGTTCGTCGTGTTGAGACTGAATGGCGTGAGCCGATGATCCGGGTGACCGTGTTGCCGGCCAAGCGTGGAGATGCTCTCCTCGTCGAGTACGGGAACGACACCAAACTCCATCGCATCCTCGTCGACAGCGGGTTCAAAAGCACCTACTCAGATGAGGTCAAGCCGGCGTTGTCGGCATTGGACGGAAACGGTGAGTTCGAGCTCCTCGTCGTGACACACGTTGACCTCGATCACGTAAATGGCGTGCTCACGATGTTCGAAGACGCCAATCGGCCGGTCACGTTCGGAGACGTGTGGTTCAACGCCTTCGAGCACCTCCAGGGCAAGAAGCTGAGTCAGTTCCAGTCATTTGGAGGTCCACAAGGCGAAGAGCTGTCGGTTCAGCTTCGCCAGCAGCACCAGACATGGAACTCCGCATTTGACGGAAAGCCCGCGATTTCGGGCGGGACTGCCATTGATCTCGACGACAACGCGACGATCACGGTGCTGTCGCCCACCCAGGACCTGTTGACGGTGCTGATACCCAAGTGGACGGAAGAATGCGAAAACGCGGGACTTACGGCCGGCATCGACGCTCAAGAACCGGCGACTGTTCCAGGATTCGAGTCGTTTGGCCCTCCTAACGTCGAAGCGCTGGCAGCCGTGCCGTTCCAGGCCGACGACTCCGAGTCCAACGGCGCCACCATCTCGTTCATTCTCGAACATAGAGGCAAGCGACTACTCCTCACGGGTGACGCCGATGCCCGCAGGCTGAAGACCGCACTGGAACCGCTCGCCGCCGCTGAAGGAGGGAAGGTACGCCTCGATGCGATGCAAATACCCCACCATGGCAGCCGGGGCAACCTGTCCAAGGAGGTCCTCGAGCTCGTCAGTTGCTCGCTCTACTTCGTATCGACCGACGGCTCTTCCTTCAGGCACCCACACGACGAAACGATCGCCCGTGTGGCCAAGTTCGGGGGGGCCGAGAAAGAGGTCGTTTTCAACTACAAGGACCGAGCCACGAAATGGAATCAGCAAAGCCTGGTCAACGACTTTGGGCTCAGAGCGCGCGCTCCGACAGCGGCCGAGCCAGACGGCACCATTGCTATCGAAGTCTGAACTAGCCCAGGCCCGCAATTGGACGGGCGTATCGTCTTGCCAGTCGATTCTCTAAGTAGATCCGTCGACCCAAAATGCGCGTGGCCGGCGGGCGATTCCGGCACAATCGAGCCGTCCGCCGGGAAGTTCCTCACATTTCCCGCCGACGCATGAGGTTTCCGGCAGCCGACAGCCAGATTCGCGGTCAAGGCTGTAGGAAATGCCTTCCACGATCTCTTCACGGATTGACGTGATGATCTCGATAGAGGCTCCATTCTCAGGAACCTCGCTGCCCGGAGTAGGTGGGGTTGGTGAGAGGGGCATTGCTGATTGGGATTCCTGAAGTCGGGCCGCGCGAGCATCTAACACGCGCCAAACGCAGGGCCGTCGATGGTCCGAGTTTCAATGTCCCCCGGTGCGCGTGTCTTCCTGATATCCAGGTCTTGGATCTGGCACGTCTCCCGCCACCTGTTAGGTGTGAGGTGCTCCAGGAGGACTTCCGGTGGCGCACATCGTTCAATCCGCGGTGCTGGTGCTTCGGGCCCTGTCTTGTGGGGCGTCTGTGGAGCGGTGAAACCACGGAATCGGCCGAGCAGACAGTTGCGCACGCGCCGACATCGCCCTGACCAGGGCGTTTCGTGGAGCTGGCGGGATTTGAACCCGCGACTTCCTCGTTGCGAAAGATGCGGTCAAAACGCTCTGACCAGGGGAAACGGCACCCTATGGCGGGCCTGTGGAGCGGCTGTGGGGCGAGCGAGGTGAGACGGGGTGAGGCGGAGTGAGAGGAGGGCCTCACTGCAGATCCAATGATAAGGAGGATGCATGAGACCTAATCGCCGAGCGCATTGATCAGTTGGCTGACTTCGTAACTGTCACGTGGATCGCACTGAAGCAACCGGGCCTCCTCCTCGGTGGGGTCTGCAAGAAAATCGAAACGCTCGTTGACTTGTTTCAGCCAGGTCTCGGTCTCTGGCGTGCCTATCAATAGGCCGATGGCTTCAGGTGGGAAGTCGGCCGGGACACGAGCGATGAGATCACTTTCGGCATCAAATGGGCCGTCAGCTATCCCTTCTTCGACGACGTCTACGTAGACCTTGAGATACGTGGGTCGACGGATCAGTGCCTCATCGAAGGCACCTTGCTGAGTGAACCACCAAAGGTCTCGGAAGCGACGCCCGTTGACCCGATCCACGTGCCACATTGAGTCCTTCATCTTCACGATGCCATCGGTGTGGGATGTACCGAAGAACAAGAGCAATTCGTGGCCGCCCTCATCGAGAAGCTCAAAGTCCAGTTGGTATGTAAAGCCAGCTCTGTCGAGCATCGATCGGTACGCGCCAATTAGACCACTCTTCTTCTCAGCTGGTGTACCACTGGCCACCTTTTCCCGCCATGCTGTGGTTCCGAACACCTTGTCGCCGGCGGGCTGGTGGGCCTGATCAAAGAATCTCAGGAACCACGCGGTTTGAAAGGTGACCAGCACTTCGGCAGCCTTCATCCGACCAACATGGCTGACCAGCGACGCTGGAGTGTCTACACCCCAACCGTCGAAGTTGACGAAGATCGGCCCGTCAGAGACTCCCAGAGTCTGCAACGCCGGGATCATCTCCGATATGCATTCACCTCTTCGAGGAGCGGGTGTTCCCTGTCCTCGACGGATCGATCCCAGGGAATAGCGAACTAGATCGACTCGACTACTCGTTGATGTCGATTCTCAGGAAACCGAGCACTCCGGCCTTGATCACAGGGAAGAGAAAGCCTTCATGGGCAGGAGGCCAGCCAGGCTTCGGCGAATAGCGGGCTCTGGTTCAACCCGTCCGAGCTCATGTACCAGAGTCCCGCCCGCGGCTGGTCGGACCGGTAGATGATGTGGTTGCCGTCGGACGTCCAGGTCGGGTTGGTGTCTCGCTCCGGGTCTTGTGTGAGCTGGCGGAGGTTTGCTCCATCGGTGTCCATGACCCATATGTCGAAATCGCCGCTGCCGGCTCGATCGGAAGCAAACACGATGGTGGTTCCGTCGGGTGAAAGTTCGGCGAGCACGTCCCGGGCCGGATGGTTCGTCAAGTTGACCTGGTTCGAGCCGTCCGGGTTCATGGAATAGATCTCCTGCTCCTCGGCGTCGCGAAGGCTGAGGAAAAGAATCCGGCCGTCCGAACCCCACTTCGGTTTGCCGTTCGCCTGGCCGTTGGTCAGTTGCGAAGGGACTGACGAACCGTCGGATGGCATTCTGTAGACCTGCACCGGATCCTCGATAACACCGTCATGCTCGGAGTACTGGTCGAAGACGAGAGTGGACCCGTCGGGAGACCAGTCCACCGACGACTGAATAGTCTCGCCGTTCCAGATCTTTCGTCTCTCCGACCTGTCCACTGAGACAACGTAAAGATCCAGGCTGGCCTCGCTCTCCCCAGAGGCAAACGTCACATGATTGCCATCTGGTGATAGTGAGGGGTTGACTCCGACCATGCCCGATTCACTAAGACGCTCTCTTTCCCCGTCGTCGAGCACCCAGACCTCATTGTTCAGCTGATAGCCCATCGGGCTGCAATCAATGCCCTCTCCCTCAATCGGATCGCCGGAACAGGCCGCCATAACAAGCACGAGGAGAATCGCTCCTCGTCTCACGCGGGTGCTCCTGCGAGGCGAGGACCTGTCAAACACTCAGGTAGTTTCAGGTGACAACCGGCTTCACGCTCTTCGAATACGCAGATAGACGAATCCCGACACCCGCACATACGACCGCGGTCACAATGCCACCGCCAAACTCGGCGACGCCGACCCCGAACAGGACCGACAGGGGCATCAGCACAGCTATCACCCTCGGCAGCGTTCGATGCCGCCAGGCGTAAACGGCCACCACCATCATCCCGATGAATGCGAGCAGGTTCCCTGGCCCTCCCACGACAAAGAACCAATCAGGCGCGTGACCAAGCAGTAATCCGGCTAGTAGGCCTACAAGTATCAGGCTCTGTCCGACGAGGAAGGCCGACCCACCGACTCGTGGGACCACCCTGTAACTGACCAACCCCAACATGGCAACAATGGTCGCACCGATGAACAAGGTGAGGCTGATCTCCTTGGCCCAATCCACTGCGGTCGTGAGCTCCGAGTCGAACCTCGGGTTGGTCAGTTGCAGCCCCATGCTCACCAGGGCTGCTAACACCGCCACTGCGGCTGCCGCGATGTACGGGCCGAGTCGATTCACTCGCTCCATGTGCGTCTCCGCTTCCAATCCTTGGACGGTGGCCACCACCGTCACCGCCAACGCATTCCGAGATCACTTCGGTGTCTTCAGACACTCACCAACTCGTGACCGACCCCTTTGGTTCTCAACGCAGGAGTCTGTCAAGTCGATCGCGAATCCGGCATGGTCGGTCAACGCTCCGCCGATCTGGGCGAAGGGCCACCGCCCGAGGTGTTCGTGTCGGCCAGTCCGTACTCGTAGGCGTAGACGACAGCTTGTACCCGGTCCCTCAGCTCGAGTTTGGTGAGCACGCTGGCAACGTGTGATTTGACCGTGGCCGGGCTGATGAAGAGCTCGCCTGCGATCTCCGCATTAGATAGCCCGCGGGCGAGACATGTCAGGACATCCCTTTCGCGTCTGGTGAGGGTCTCCAGCTTGGGCGCGGGTTCAGCCATCGGTCGGTGAGTGAACTCCTCTATGAGTTTGCGGGTGATCGACGGCGAGAGGAGGGCCTCCCCCGAACTGACCACTCGTACGGCCTCGAGCAGACGATCCGGTGGAGAGTCCTTGAGAAGGAAACCGCTGGCGCCGGCTCGCAACGCATCGAACACGTATTCGTCGAGGTCGTACGTGGTCAGGATCACCACCCGTGTGGCGCCTCCTCTCTTGACAATCGCTCGGGTTGCGGAGAGACCATCGAGCTTCGGCATCCGGATGTCCATCAGGACCACATGCGGTTGGAGGCGTTTGGCCGCCTCGACGGCTTGGTTACCGTCGCCGACCTCTCCGACGACACGGATGTCAGACTCCGACTCGAGAAGCCGGCGGAATCCTTCCCTCACCAGGGTGTGGTCGTCTGCGACGACGACACGGATGGTCAATTGGCCTCGCTGCTGGTTGGAAGCCGCGCAAACACCCGGTAGCCAACGCCGTCCCCAATCGATCCGGCTTCCAGCACGCCCTCGTAAAGCTCGACACGCTCCCGCATGCCGATCAAACCATGGCCGGACCCAGGCACGTCCGCGGGATCCTCGCCGTTCCCCCCAGCCCCCCTCCCATCGTCGGTCACCTCAACATCGAGATGCCCATTGTCATAGCGAACTCGCACGCGGGCGCTCGTTGCCGCAGCGTGCTTGAGAGTGTTAGTCAATGCTTCCTGAACGATCCGATAAGCGCACAGCTCGACGCCCGCTGAAAGCTTCTCGGGCGCCCCCTCCACAACGAGGTCAACAGGAAGCCCCGCCGTTCCCGCTCCCTCCACCAAGTCGGCGAAAGTTGCGATCGTGGGTTGTGGAGCGAGAGGCGGCCGTTCCTCATTGCTGCTGAGAATCCCCAGAACACGCCGCAGTTCACTGAGCGTCTGGCGACCGGTCTCCTCGATCGAAGCGAGAGTCTTGATAGTCGAATCGCCCAGGGCATTCGCCAAACGACGTTCAACTGATGCCTGCAGCACCATGAGACTGACATTGTGAGTGACCACGTCATGAAGCTCGCGGGCAATCCTCGTCCGCTCCAGGGCCACCTCGAGCTGGGCTCTCTCTTCTCTCTCTCGCTCCAACTCCAAGGCTCGCTCGACGAGTTCGGCGCTCAAGTGCCGCTGACGGTTGACAACACGGCCTGAGACAAAGGTAAGGCCGAAGAAGATCCAAGCCGGGAAGGCATTCCCCGACGGCTTCCCAAGGGCAACGAGTGGCATCTCCGCAAGAAACCCCAAGATGAGGATGGCCACAGCGATCTGAACACGCCGACCCGTCGCCTGCGCGGCCACGGTGTAGACCGTGAACAACAACGCCAAAAACGCTTCGAAAGGAGGCTGGATTGTCAGATCCCCAAAGGAGATGACCCATGTGTAGGACACGACAAGCACCACCACCAGCGCAGCCAGTGGTGCCCTCCGCCGCCAGACCAGTGGTAGACACACCAGCAGAAGGAACAGAGTGTTGAGCGGCCGGGGTCCATCGATGGTGAAGAAATCGCTAGGTGTGAACGCCCAGATATCGAGGAGGCCTACCAGGAAGAGGGCGCCGGCGATCACTGGATCCAGTACTCGATCAAGCGCTCTTGAAAGGCGCTCCGGGCTCATAGCTGGACGATAACGCTGGACACGTGATTCCGCCTCACCCGCGAGATCGATTTTGCGAAGTCGACACTCCGCCTCGAGGCCGATCATCGGCATCCTCAAAACCGGTACGCCGGTTTACCCGAATCCGTCATTCCGGCCGATGACCTCGCCACCTGCTCCCCGTAGCTTCACCAGTGAGAAAGCAGGGACGCGAACCAATCACAGGAGGACCATCGTGCAAGTAACCCATGATGCGGCAACGTCGGACGCCCGATCCCAGAGGGCCCCGGCCACGAGGCGATGGAATCTGTTCGGCGCCGCTGCGGGCGTCGCCTATGTCGTCCTCTCCCTTCTAGGGAACTCCATCGCCTCAGGGGTGACGTTCGACGCCGACCCGACGACATTCCGAATCGGCGCCGGACTCGAATGGCTGGGATTCGCATTACTCACCGTGTTTATCGCATACCTCTTCACCACCTTGACACGGCGGGACGGCAGCTGGCTGCCGACGGCCGTGCTGATTGGTGGCATCTCCACAATTGCTCTGAAACTCTCGACCAGTGCGGCATGGCTGGTGACAGCCACCATGAGAGTCGGGGAATTGAGTGGCGAGATGGGTCAAACCCTCGACGACATCGGCGCCGTCGGATTCAAGATGACGTTCTTCACCTTCGGGCTGTTCGTGGTGGCGGCGGCGGCGTCACTGCTCAGGAGCAGACTCACGGCGAGATGGGTCGGCTGGACAGGAGTCATTCTTGGCCTGGCCAGCATGGGAACCATAAATCTCGCCTTTGACTCCGACATGTCAATACCCCCATTCATGTTGTCGCTTCTCTGGATAGTCGTGGTGAGCATCTCGCTGCTGGTGCGCGAGATCCGCCAGCAGGTGAATACTTGACACACGAGGATTATCAAGAGTTCGTCCTCGGTGAAGTCGAGTGCCTGGTAGGTGGGCCTGATGAAACAGTCAGCGGTTATTGCTCATCCCGATGGCGGGACAGCCGGCCAATCTCACGATCTGCTCGACCCATGACGATGGCAGGATGCCATGCCGATGGATATGGACGCTAACGAACTTGGCTACAAAGGTTTCAAGGACTACACGCCCCGCTTTCTGAAGACATATGACAAGTGGGTTCTCGGATTCATGGCACCCCGAGTGTGGGGGATGGGAGACGAACCGGCCCTCGACCTCTACAGGAGTCACATGGGACATAGGCACCTTGATGTCGGTCCCGGTACCGGGTACTTCATCACCCAGGCGAACCCGCCAAGAGACAACGAGTTGACCCTCGTCGATCCCAATCCCGGCGTCCTCAGCCACTGTGCCGAAACCCTTGCCGAGTGGAATCCCACCATGGTCCAAGCAAATGTTCTGGAACCCTTGCCCATCGGGGGGCCGTTCGACTCGGCCGCTCTCGCGCACGTGATTCATTGCCTTCCCGGGCCCATGAAAGCCAAGGCTCCGGCCATCGAATACACGGCAGCCACTCTGACTGACGACGGCGTGCTCTTTGGGGGAACCGTGCTCGGATACTCGGCCGAGCACGCGTGGGCGGCGCGCATGTTCCTTCGCGTTGCCAACCTTCACGGCGGGTTCGACAACCGAAGCGACGACGTCGCGGGCCTTCGGGAGATTCTCGAGGCGCACTTCCAGGAGGTTGTCATCGAGACTCCGAGCGGCTCGGTGGCGTACTTCGTTGCAGCGCGTCCTCGAAGATCCTCGTAGATTTGCGAATACGAACCGGACCGGCTCACACATCATCGAGTCCTGCCAGTCGATGCTCATCATGCGTCGGCCTCCACTCCCCTCGACCCACACCTTCAGGATTCGAGCCATGCCACGTTGACCCCCTCACAGCAAACGAGGGGGTCAAGGCGCGAGACCTGTGGGCCGTCTGTGAAGCGCGAGACTCCAACCATCACCCAAATCGGCGCGCCGGGCGCGGCCAGAAATCGCCCTGACCAGGGTGTTTAGTGGAGCTGACGGGATTTGAACCCATGACCCCCTCGTTGCGAAAGATGCGGTCACACACCCGTTACCAGGAGGTTTGAGCCCTGAGTCGCCTCTTGTGCCGCGAGTGTGCCGCGACGATGGGGGGTGCGCTTCGAGGTAATGTGATGCTTTTGGGTGCTTGTCGATCTGGTGCTATTCACCAACGCCGCTCTGCACGTGAAGCGTCAAGCACGTCTTAGACCTTACGTGGCTGTGGGTCGTGTGATCAGACGGTCCGCAATGTCTTCAACGTCGAGGTTTCCCTCGGCGACAGCCAAAACGAGCTGGAATGCGTCGTCGTCACCGAGCTCGACAGACTCTCCGTTGATATCCAGGAAAACAGTTGTAGCCAGCCATCCGAGCCGCTTGTTTCCATCGACCAAGGCGTGATTCGTCACGATCGAGTGCAGGAGGGAAGCTGCTTTGAGCTTGATCGTCGGATAGGCATCCTCACCGAACGCACTCGACCGGGGTCGGACCACGGCCGCATCCAAAAGCCCCAGGTCTCTCACAGGCCCCACGCCGAGACGACGCACAAACCTCAAGAGGTCTTCGAGAGTGAGATAGTTGACTCCGGTCACACAGAGCCGAGCCGGTCGAGTACGTCACCCCACCGCTCGATCATCCGATCGGTGCTGTCGACAACCTTCTTGTCGTGACCAGCCCGTTCATAGCGATCGAGAACGGCCCGCCGAATGATTTCTTGACGGGACAATCCCTCGTCTTCGACAAGTCGGTTGAGGGCTCGCTCGAGCTCCTCGTCGGTGCGCACCGTAAAGGCCATGAGCGTGATGGTATCACAACGGTATCACGCAGCCAAGAGGACTCTGGCCGTCACCGTCGGTGACTTCGACGGTGCGAACAGTGCGGTTGCCAACTGGTCGTAGCCACATGGATGGCCGGCTGCATCACGCTGTCCAAGCCACAGGGCTCGCCACACTTGCCCGGACAGCTATAGACAGAGCCAGCACGGGACTCCCGATCGACGCAGCTTATGCCGCACGGCCGCGCGCCAATCCTCACCCCCTGGGGTCAGTCATTTTGGAAGTCCGGGTTGATGAGGAGGTCTTTGACCGTGTCCTTCACCCAGCGTGCGTAGGTTTCGAGGTCCCATCCCGCCTGGGTAGCGGTGATCAGCATCTGTGGTCCGGCGAGCAGCCAGAACCCGCGTCTCATGTAGGACAGAGAAACTGTCCTGATTCGGGCGTGAACCGGATTCCAAGTAACGCAGAACAACTGATCTCGGGCGGAACCGCACATATTCGGAACCGTCCGGTATCGATGCACCTCGGGGCTCGATGTGGATTGAGAAACCCCGAGCCGCCGTGGTTTCGCTGCACCAGGCTACGAAGTCGGCTGCTCGGGGTTGTGTAGTCGTTGTTTTCGGACTGAGATCAGCTCGAGAAGCCCATCCCGTTGGTCTTAGTGGCGTGTTCGCTCAACGCCTTGTTGATCGCTCCAGGGTTGACCCATGGCTCGACGCCTTCGGCAAAATTGCCGTCCTTGTCGACGAAGGCATGGTTCTTCCCGATTTGTATGTCGCTTTCTGCCAGAAAGTCGCCGGTCCCGTCACCGTCGAAATCGAGCCACACGTCGGCGTAGCCGCCATGCCCCGAAACGGTGACCGTTTCAACCGGACCAGACACGTCGACCAGGACCGTGATGCCGGTGCCGGCACCTTCCTTCTTCGACAGGTTCTCACAATGGGCCGCGAAGGCCGCCAATGGCAAGGCAAACACCGCCACAGCGACCAGTCCAATGAGAACAGTGAATCTCCTCAAGGTTCCTCCCTCTCCATAACGCACGCCATCTGACCGGCGTGTGAGCCGGTTTGGCTCGTAAGCGGAACCATACACTTCAGTCACGCTCCGTGGGCGTGCACTCGGGGAGGACTCCACCCCGCCGTTGGGACCGATCGAGATCACCAGTTCTGGGCGGTGACCGAGGAGAAGCTGACAGTTAACCATCTCCCGCCGGCCGAACTTGACGTCCTCGACGAAGAAGCATTCATCCTGGCTCCAATCGACGACACAACCGATAGGGACGAGGGCGTGGCGATGCGCGCCTGTGAGCTCGAAATCCCAGAGGATGTGAGGGGCTACGGCCCTTAGAGATTCAGATCGATTTAAAAGGTTCAGCGCTGATGTCTTGCGCGTAGACCAGAGGCAGTGTGTGTGGCGACCCGAAAAGCCGGCTGCTGCCCCGTTTGTCAAACCCGTGCCCGGAAAAATCGTTGGCATGGATCGGACGTCGAGGAGAGGGCGGCCGGATCGGTCGCCTCTACCGTTCGCGGCCAAGCTGATCCTGGTCGCGTGGCTGGGAGTGCGGGTAGCTCCTCCATGGTAGTTCTTGTCGATCAACGCCATTCTGGAGAATGGCAAGACCTGTGAATGCCGTGGCCGCGGCGTTCGCCGGATCTGGTTTCCGTTGGTGCTGTACACGCCGCGGATCGCTCAGGAGTCGACGACAACGAACCTGCAGTCGGACCCTGACATCGAGCACGCCAAGATATCGGTCCAGGGCCATTAATTGATGCCTAGCGCCGATCAACAAAATATGGGCGAATAACGAGCATCTCGGTGGACGCTCCCGTCAGGAAACGTAAACGAGGCTGACAACGAACGAGCGCGCATATCGATGATCCCGGACAAAAACGCTCATATCGGATAGCGAGCGATATCGGCACTTCCTGCGCTCGGCCAGGGGCTCAGGGTCCTGGATTTGTGTACCAGACGACTCTCGTCGGGCAGAGGTCTGTGATGCTTGTCAAGGGTGTTCTGGGCGCGTTGGGCTACCTCGACTGAGCCGAGGTAGATGATGCTGCGTAGGGTTGGGTCGGCCCGGGGTGGCTGAATCGAAGAGCCGTTTGATAAGGGTGGAATAGCGGCCGCGCTGATTACCTAGACGCCCCCGGGTGCCCCCAGGGGCGTAGCTTGTGTGGTCGGCTGTCAGCTGGCGGTAGGTGACATCGGAGAGCCGGGCGTTTCAGCGAGCGGATCGCCTCGTTTTTGGGTCTTGCCTTCATCGAGTTTCCGTTCGTAGAAGATCCGGCCTGCGGTGTTGGGTTGTATCGGAGCTGGCAGATGGCGAGCAGATGGATGGCGTGGTTGAGCATCCGGTTACCAGCGGGTTGAGCCGATGCCCTTCTTCCCACGGGAGGAGACTTCGATGGGTGCTGTCCCGTTGTACGCGGCATAGTGATGCCGTGTCCGAAACCGGGTGATGTCGCCGGTGTATCCAGTCAACGGGCCGGTGTCACGTTCCACCTGCCGAACCCACAGCCCGACCGTCTCAGGCTACGGACCCAGCTTGTCGGCAACCGAACAGATCGCCTCGCACTGCGACCCATACTCGGACTCGTTCTCCAACACCAACCGGACCGCCCGCTCAGGCAGCTCGTACGGATACTTCCCATGTCTGGGCATGGCTCCATCCTCTCCGACGGCAGCTGATTCCGACCATCGTCACGGGAAGCAATTGAGTGCAGTGCCGAGCACTGCGAGACTCAACCTGATTCAATCGAAGAAGTTCGGGATGCCGTCAACCTTGTCGGTTGCCCGTTCAAAGCCAATCCTTCCATTGCTCGGGCAAGGTCTTGTCCATCGCCAGTAGATGAATCCAAGCCTTGGCAGCGAAGATGACCACGGCCTCCTTGTAGATACTCAGGTTCTCAGGGATCGACACCGACCAGCCTTGCCTGTCAATCGTCGCGCTCTCGACGTCCTCATCGGGGACCCCCTCGAGCGCTGCTTTGAACTCATCGTCGAGTTTCGTATACCAACCACTCAGAGCCTCGGTGCTGCCAGCAATATCGGGATCGGGGTGCTTGTAATCGAATCTCAGCTCGTAGGTACGGAACGAGTCGACGTAACTCTGTTCGATCTCACCGTGCTCCCTGCACAACTCCCCGAGGCTGGGACTCCCCTCAATGACGTGTGACAGGTCGGCATCGGAAAGAGTATCGATCAACTGATGCTTCAAGTCTTGGTAGTCGTCGAACCAGCGCAAGTAGCGCCCAATCGGATGGCTCATGCCGCACTCCTCCCGACCTCAGAGCATCCTATCGAGTATCGGAGTGCCAGCTCAGGTGCTTCTCTGCGCCTGAGCTCTGTGATGAGGGCTCAGCAAACCGAGCAGCTTACGGCGGGTGTGCGGTGATCCCCTAACGGAGGTCAGCCAAGGGCCTCCGGACTCGCCCCGCATAGAGCGTCTGATTCTGCTATTGCGCTCGTCGATAACCAGAAATCGCCCTGACCAGGGCGTTTCGTGGAGCTGACGGGATTTGAACCCGTGACCCCCTTGTTGCGAAAGATGTGGTCAAAAATGTTGTGGCCAGGGGCAACGGCACGCGTATGCGGGTCTGTGGGGCGGCTGTGGGGCGAGCGACGTGAGACGGGGTGACATGCAGTGAGACACGTTGAGAGCTGGCGCTGAATACAGCCAGAGGTTGGGCTGGTCCTCAATTGGAACCCGGCGCCGCTCATCGGTGCCGCCAGGAAGACAGTCGATGTCTCGGCCGGTCTGGTTACGCGGTGACCTTCGACCCGTACTTTCGCTGCGCTGCCTGCTTCGAGACACCGAGCATCGTGCCGATCTCGGACCAGCTGCGGTGAGCCTGGCGCGCCGAACGCACCGCCTCGGTGAGTTCCGCTTCGACTTTGTCACGCTGCTCCGCCAACTCGGCGATGGTTCGCAGGGCTTCGGTGTCTGCCTCCTTTAGATCAGAGGATTCGACACGCTCAGCCCACTCCTCCAACGCCTTTGCCCTCTCCGCCCTTGCCTTGCTCATTTGGTCGAACAGCCCTCCAGAAACTTGTCACGACCTTTCTATGACGTCTATGACGGCCGTGCCGTCTTCGTCGGAGACAACGCCGACCTCCGGCGGCTCGGCTGTGCGAGCTGGCTCGATGAACATCGTCACCGCGGGATCGTCGGTATCGAAAGCGCGCCAGTGATGTCGTAATGCGTGGAGCATGTGCGTCCGAGACACCGTGCTTGCGTGCGCTCGCCTCGATGTCCACCACATAACGATAGCCGCAAGGAGATACATGCGTCAACAAACGTTGACGTTATGATTCACCCCGACACTGGCTCGGATCGAAGGAAGTGAGCTATCGCGTCACGGACCCGCTCTGTTTGGCCGAGGCCAAGATGCCCGCCCGAATCCAGACCGACGAGCCGGGCGCCCGGGATCCGTTCTGCCGCCTGTACGGCGGCGTCGTATGAAGCCAGCGGATCGTCTTTCGAGTGGAGGATCAGTGTCGGAACCGTTATCTGTTCTATCGGATAGTCGTTGATCTCCAGATTCGACGAGAACGCGTCGAAAATCGCGCAGGGGCAGGATGTGGAACACGACTTCGGCTATAAGGCGACCGCTGGGTAGTAGAGGAGAGAAGCCGGCCACAGGACGTTGAGGTCCTCCGGGAACCCGAGCCAAAGATCGACGCCGATCACAATGCCGGCGAACACGAGCGCGGCAGCCGTGGACAAAAGGACGCCTCTCCGAATGTCTCGTTCTGGGCGAGGTGACCACCATCGTCGACTTTCGAGGAGACGAAGGGAGACGACACCGACGATGGCGGCCATCGTGACGACGACAATCGGGGGTGTCTGGCCGAGAAAGCGCTGGAAGACGGCGGGATCGATCCATCCCAACACCCCGGCAGCAAGCGCTGCGACCACTGCACTAAGCCAGAAAACCCGATAATCCCATCGTGTTGAAGGGGACTCGGGCGGGCCGGAGAGATCAGACATGACAGGTACCTAACTTGAGTTCGATGCAGCCTCGAAGTGAGGGAGTATCGGTCCGTGAAGCCACCGTCGGAGACGGCGATGGGTTTGCCGAGTTCTTCGTCGCGGCATGGAGAGGGGCCGGACCGGACACGCCCGGGTTCACCGGCGCCTCGGAGGAAGCGGTCGCCGAGATAGCGGCCTCGGAGAGTTTCCAGGAGCGGATCGGGGGACCGGACCGTCGCATGTTCCTGGCATGGGAGAGGGACCGAGTGGTCGGATTCTGCGCCACCAGGCGTCTAACTGACGACTTGGTCGAGTTGTCGGGAAACATCGTGTTCCGATCACGAGCAGGGCTGGGCATCGGATCGGCCCTGATCGAAGCCGCGATTGCCGCTGCCCGGGAGGACGGCTACCGGGAAATGATCGTGAAGACCGAGACCACCAACGATCAGGCGGCCGGATTCTACGAAGCTCGGGGCTTCGCCATCGCCGGCGTGGAAACGGAGGATGTCGATGACGTCTCGATTGAGGTGTGGCGTCTTTCCAGACCAATCTGAGCGCGCCATCGAAGCCTCTCATCTCCCGGCCTTGGGGAAGAGGGAAAGCTCGACGATATCGTCGGGTCCCGGTTTCATCGCGATCAGCCGACCATCGGGACCTACGGCGATGAAGTCCTGGGGGACGTACGCAGCCGACGCCACCTGGTCGAGCGGGTAAACCGCCGTCGCCGCGACGTTGCCCGTCAGGTCTACGTAGAGGACCTCGAGATCGACCGTGAGCGCGCCTGTCTCATCGAGGGCGACATCGGACAACAGGACGGCCACCCAGCCGGGTATCGATCCCTCGTAGCTGAATCCGCCATGTTCCCGCACGGGTCTCTCAATGGCGACCTCGCCTATGTAGAAGCGGGCCGTCCCTGCTTCGATCCCCGGAGCGGGACGCATCGTCACACCGTCGATTTCGTAGCCTTCGGCTGGTTGGGGGGAGAACGTGCCTGCTGCGTCGAAGGTCGTGTACAGCTTGGCGCCGCCTTCGAGCTCGATCCACAGTTGGCCATTTCGGGGCTGCTGCGATCCCCCACAGACCATCTTCGAGATGAAGCCCAGAAGGCAGGTCGTGTCGGTCGACGATCCGACCGGAGTCATCGAACAGCACTATCCGGTGTCTACTCAACGCCGGGACGACCTCGAGACCCCACACCCCGTCTTGGACTGCGGCGACGTCGATCAGGCCTCCCACGTCGTCCTCGTTGGTGTCGATCGTGGCGAGCCGCGACCCATCAGCGGCCATTTGCAGCAGCCGCCGACCGTTGGTGTCGGCTATCCAAACCGAGCCGTCCGATGCAACGGTGACAGCCTGCGGTCCGCTGAGCATCCAGTCCTGGAAGCCGCCCTCAAAGGTCACGCCTTCAAGCCCCACCGGCAGGGAGAACAGGACCTTTCAAGTCCGGATCGTGCGGCTGGGCTAGCGGCAGCGCGATGCTCTCCACCGTGGTCGATGTGGTTGATGTGGCGGTCGTCGAGACTGTCGTAGCCGCTGTGGTCGCCGCAGACGTGGTTGTCTCCGGCGCGGTGGCGGCGGGAGTGGTAGACACCTCGGATGCGCCGTTGCAGGCGCTGAATGCCACAGCTAGAACCAGGGCAGCCAACGCATGGCCTGATCTCATGGTGTTGCCCCTTTCTCCCACATCCACACCGCGGGCCGAATGACACAGCATGCGACGGCCCCGTTCTCCAAAGTCAGCGACTCCCCGGAGAATCCCACGACGACAAGGGCTTCGCCTGTCCAGGTGCCGTCGGTCATTACTGCGGTGGGTGACTCTGCGACTTTCTCGAAAACGTCGTCGTCGTGTGGTTCTCGTGCCCACTGGTCGAGGTCATCGTGGGCCGCCCGCCACACCGCCGCCGCGCCCTTGGCCTCGAACTCGACGTCGTCACTCCCGAGAGCCAAGACGTCTGTGTCCGACACTTCAACGACTGCGTTGACGCTCTGAACCCCGTCGCTCTGATCGAGGCCGTCGAACTCACCTGCCGCCTCGGTCCAGGTGATCCCGTCTCCACTCACCAGGATCACAGCATCAGCCGTGGGACTGCCGTGGAGTGTCGACACGCCGTAGGCGACCAGCGAGCCGCCCACGGCGGTGACTCCCCTCAACCGGAACTCGCCGTCGAGGGCGTGCCGCTCCCAGGACCCGCCGTCTCCAGAGACCCACACGGCCGGGTATTGAGTGGGAAAGTCCATCTGGTCGTCACCGGAGCGGCTCGCCGACCCGACAGCCACATAGCCGGCACCGGCCGAATAATCGACGCCTACGATTTCGCTGTTGAACTCGCCGTCTGTGTTCGGCTGGTAGCCGGGGGCACCGAGCGCGCTGCTTGTCATACGCTCCCAGACCTTTCCGTCATCCGAACGCCAGATGGCGGCGTCGAGGTCGGGGCCCGGACCTGAAGCGTCGGGCGGATAGGTCTCGACACCAACCACGATCAGTTGACCGTCAGCCCCCTGGGTTATTGCCAGCATCCCGGCAGATCCACCGTCAACGGCCGGCTGCACTTCGACAAGCTCCCATGCTTCTCCATCAGTAGAACTCCACACCGCGGCGGTTCCCCGGTCGATCTGACCGACAGCTAGAGCACCGTCACCGCCGGGGAGTGCGATCACGTCGCGCAGTTCACCTTCCCCCTCCAGAGAGGACCGTGTCCAGTCGACCCCGTTGGGCGAATACCAGGCTGTGGCCCGGGTCGGGAAATACTCCCCGATGAGAGGACTGGGCTGTTCGTGGCCGACCGCCACGAACCGACCGTCGCTCCCAACTTGGGCAACCGCGGTGAGCACGATATCGCCGTCGCTGGCGAAGGCGTCCCCGTAGTCGACCCGGCCCCACCCATTGGCTCCGTACCGAACCCCGGTCGGGAACCCGTCGTCCGATCTACAAAGAAGCGGGGTCTTCCAGCGGTCGAAGGCCGCCGCCACGTCGATCTCGTAGCTGTCGACACCGACCTCGATGGCGGTCGTCTGCTCGGTCAGGCGGACGGCGGCGACCTCGACGTGGACCAGGTCGTCGGCAGGCTGAAAGCTGACGACGAGGAGATCCATAGAACCATCGTCGTCGTAGTCGTCGCACTCCACGCCTTCGGCGGTGAACGGTCCGTCTGGAAGAGATCCGTCTTCACCGTCGATCCGACGCTCCGCCTCCAGAGTGGTGGCGGCCAGGCCGCGCAGGGTCACGGTCGCCGCTCGGACTAGCTCCCGACCCTCCTCGATCGTCTCCAGGATGACCTCCTGCCGGCCGTCGTCGCCGAGATCGACGAAACCGACAACGGTGCCTCGTCGGCTCGGAAAGCCCACTTGGAGTGGATCTCACCGTCGATGCAAAGACCCAACTCAAAGTCTCCAGAGGAGTCCGCGACACTCAGGTAGAGCAGCTCCGTCGGTGGCAGGCCATCGAGATCAACACTGAAATGCTCTACGGCGTCTCCCTCGTGGCAAAAGTCGGTTGGTGATGTGGTGGGCGATGTACCTGACTGGCTCGTGTTGGTCGCCCCACCCGGCTCTCCACCATCGCAAGCGGAGAGGGTGAGGCCGACAGCGAGGAGGACGACGAGTGTGTTCCGAAGCCTCACCGCGTCAAAGACCGAAAACCGATCGCTTCCCACGACGGTCGGCGACGATCTCGGCGGCTACCAGGCCGGTGGCTGCGACCATCACCACTGCGGTCACCACACCCTGGATCAGGTCGGTGGCACCGGCAGTGGCCACCGCCATGTTGTAGAGGGTGTGCCAGAGCGCAACTGCCAGGATGCTCCGCCCGGTGTGGTTGTACAGCCAGGTCAGCACCACGGCTCCCGATGCCAGACCGAGAGGGAACATGACCAGCGTCATGGCATTGAACCCGGCATAGGTCGACAGGATGAAGAAGAACGGTGTGTGCCAGACCGCCCAGGCCACCGCCACGATCAGTGTCGCCGGAAGCGGATTGAACCTGTGTTGCAGGCGGTCCTGGAGATAGCCACGCCATCCGGTCTCTTCACCGAACCCGTTGAGAACAAGAACGAGAAGGAACGTCGAGATCACCCCGTAGGCGGGCAGACCACCGAACCTGGCGAAGTCACTCCACGTTGGGAGATCTTGGCCGGCCAGGCTCATCCCGAAGACAGTCAGACCGAGAACCATCACGGGGCTGATGACCACCAGCCACCAGATCGGTGAGAACCGCCAGCGGCCCATTCGACGAACAAGCTCACCGATACCTTTGCGGCCCTCGGTGAAGCCGCTGACAACCAGGGCCGCCAGTAGTGGAGCGAGCAGAGAGGGGACATGGGTGGGCCATCCCTCACCCTGCTCCACCGTCGCTCCGGCGAAGGCCAACGGCACAGACCACGCCCAGGCGAACACGTAACCCAAAACCACAAACCAGACCAGACGAGTGGTCGACTGCTCAGACTTCTTCCGAATCTCGGTCTCGGGTAATACAACGGTCATTTCAATACCTCCCAATCAATCAAGAACCTCTATCGACTCGGCAACCCGCAACACAACGTCGATATCAAGGTCATCGGAAGCGACCCGGATCACATCGCCGGTTTGCCCGTCGCGCCATTCGACGCGGCCCGCACCGGTCTCGGACGGTGATGCGGGCAGCGGATCGCTATTGAATTCCGAGTCGAACCGTTCCATGCGCAGCGCTGAGTCTTCAAGACACTCAAAGGCTGCTCCGACCATCCTCCCCCGGCCGTCCCCGTCGAGCCCTACCGGACCACAGCCTTCGGGCAGGTATCCGATTACCAGACCCAGATGCCCTTCGACACCGCCCATATCCGGTGGCCCTCCCTCCATCGGACTGCAGGCCACCAACACCACCGAGAGAAGAAAAGCCGTGGTCCAGGCCAGCAAATGGCCCGAAGACCCTCCACTAATCCAGGCTCTCACTCCTCGAATGATCGCTTCAACCAGAACGGCCGGGCAAGAGGCAAAGGTCACAAGAAAGACGAGAACAGGTCATTCGCCCCTGGTCCGCCAAGTCTGCTCAGCGATATGTCTAAAGAAACATCAAGACAACAGGGAGGTGAATGTGACAGGACGAAGCCGGGCTGCCTTCTTCATCGGTGAGGCGATTGTCTGGGCGGCGGTGATCCTCGGGTGCGCACTGGCGCTGGACGGCGACGCCTTCAACGACATCATCCTCATCTTGGGTGGAGGAGCCGCGGTGTCTGTCGTCATACTCCCCGCTGCTCTCCCCCGCTCCCATCGTTAGAGAACAGGTTGAGACGCAATGGTTGAGGGTTCAATCCGGTTGAGCAGCGGTCGTCACCTGGACTACTTCGCGACCGGGCCACGCGACGCGCCCGCAGTCCTCTACTGCCACGGAACCCCCGGCAGCCGTTTCGAACTGCTCCTCGCCCGACCAGCACTCGAACGAAATCATGTCGACATGCGTCTGATCGCCCTGAATCGACCCGGATACGGTACATCCTCGTTCGTCTCCGCCCACGGTTTTCTTCCCTGGGCCAGAGATTCCGACGAGGCAGCCGACCGACTGGGCCTCGATCGCTTCGCCGTCCTCGGCGCATCAGGAGGATCACCCTTTGCGCTGGCCTGCGCCCACACACTCGGCGACCGCATACGCAAGGTGGCAATCGTCGCCGGTGTCGCCCCACCCGACACCCCCGGCATGGAATAAGCAGCCGCGTTGGCCAACGAGCCTGAGAGAACGATCATCCGCGAGATCCGGTATGGCTCCCTCTCCCTGGCCGTCCGTATGAGGTGGAGCGGATCACTAGTGCGACGCCTCATCGCCGCCCTCGGGCCCGCCGACCGACAGGCGCTCACACACCCCGAAGCAACCAAAGCGTTCCAGGAGATCGTCCGTGAAGCGTTCGCGCAGTGGGGACGGGCAGCGGTCATGAAAGCCGGGCTGATTATGCGACCCTGGGATTTCGACCCGTCCCGCGTCACCCAGGAAGTCCGACTCTGGCACGGCGCCGACGACACACGGATCCCCGCCAGAGTCGCCACAGCCTTCGCCGAACGAATGCCACACGCAAGCCAGACACCTTCGTCGGCGGCCGGCTGCTCATGGGTGGCCTACTGAGCTTCGCGCTCTTCGGGTTGGGTTGGGCCCTGTTCGGCATCGCCAGCCTGCGTGCTCGCGTCTTTCCAGCCGCCATCTCGGTTGCGATCCTCGCTGGTGGCCTCCTTTCTGGCGTTCCCATCGGCATCGCCTACCTGACGGGCGGCGTAATCCTTGGTCTGGCCATGGTGTGGCTAGGCGCGTGGATGGTGCGGACGATGGCGGCCGCCACCGCGGCTGGCGGGTAAGTCGAGGCCCGATGAACGCGGGATCCTCTCGCTGCTGAACGTGGTCGTCACCGGCAGCACCTGGGCTCAGCGACGAGGCGAGACAGACGCTGGCCCGGCCCCTTGGTGGAGCTGACGGGACTCGAACACCCGAAGGGGACTGTCTTCGGGGTCGATGGGAGGCTGGAAACCGTCGGCCGCAGCCTCATCGGTGCAGAAGCCGAGTCTCCGGTGACTCGGTTGGTGATCGACCCGACACACCGGCCTGGACCTCTCGAACGGTCGAATCTCGGCACCTGACTGGCGGTGGCATCCGAG
>DASUUC010000083.1:0-69678 GCA_036374335.1 Acidimicrobiia bacterium | reverse complement strand
AGGTCCGGGAGTTGCATGTCCCACTGATTCACGGGTCGTACTACGAAGCTCGACCACCTTCTCTCGACGGATCCGGGGAGATCAGCCTTCGGGGTCTGGTCAAGGTGATTTTGGCCATGCGGCCCGATCTGATCGTGATCGGTGAGGTGCGTGGGGCAGAGGCCTTCGAGCTGACGAGGGCGGTCAACGCAGGGTGTGGGCTGGCCTGCACCATTCACGCCAATTCGGCGGGAGACGCCCTGGAGGCATTGGTCAACGCTGCACTCATGGCGGGCGAGAACGTGCCGGAGCGCGTCGTTCGCAAGGTCTTCTCGTCGTCCATCGACCTCGTCATCCATCTCGACCGATCAGTGGACCCTTCGGACAATTCGATCATCCGCCAGGTGATGGAAGTGCGTGCCGTGGTACCGGCGCTTCACGAGGATTTCACCTCTGAGCCGATATTCGCCCGACCGCGTCTCGGCGCGCCGCTCGATTGGACCGGTGCGTTACCGCCAGACGATCTCGTCGGCCGGATGGAAAGGACACTGGGGGACGGCGAGAATCTGCGGACCCTGTTAGGGACGGGTGGTCGTTCGTGGTGAGTCTCCTCGCATCAGCAGCCACGGCCACTGCCATGGGTTTGATCTGCTACCTGTTGGTGACGAGACCACGTAGACCAACCCGCCGCCGGACTACCACGACTGCCCCGGGCCTCGACGTCACCCCTGTCCAGTTCTGGGGAACGGTGATCGCCGCGGCGGCAATCACCTATCTCATTGTCTACGCCCTCACCGGTCTCATCGCGGTCTCTTTGGTGCCGGCTGTGGTCGTGGCCACCCTGCCCAAGGCCCACTTCGCCCGAAAGCGGGGTCAGCGTCTGGCTGCCGTGCAGGAGTCTTGGCCCGATGGGTTGAGGGACTTGCTGTCTTCGGTTCGCTCCGGAGCCTCGCTTCCCACCGCGGTGGAGAACCTGGCGATGTTCGGTCCCGAGCCTCTGCGCGAGGCGTTCCAGGGTTTCGACATTTACTCGCGGAGCCTCGGAGTCGTGCCCGCTCTCGAGGTTGTGAAAGACGATCTCGCCGACCCGACATCCGACCGGGTCATCGAAGTCCTGATCCTGGCTTACGAGCGTGGCGGAGCCGTCGTTCCCGAGATCCTCGAGGACCTCGCCGAGGCCACCACGCGCGATCTCTGGACGATGGAGCAAGTTCGCACCGATGCACTGGAGCAAAAGATCAACTCGCGGGTCGTTTTCGTCCTGCCCTGGATTGTCCTGGTGGCGATGACGGCACGGTCTGGTGCCTTTCGTGAGTTCTACTCCTCTCCCGCCGGCCTGGTCGTAGTCGGCATCGGGGGAGTGATGAGCCTCCTCGGTGTGGCTATCGCCTCCCGTCTCGGGGCCCAGCCCAGCGAACCCCGGGTCTTCGGCGGAGGCCGATCGTGAGCCCACTCGCCATCCTCGCCGCCGCAGTGTCGGCGCTTGCCGTTGGCCTGCTGTTCCGCGCGATAGCGCCGCCGCCACGCCGGCTCCATGCCCGTGTCGACCCCTACGTGTCGCCCACACTGTCGACACTCACTGCCTCCAGGGACAGTGGCCCGATCCAATCCGTGTTCGGGCCGATGATCCGGGACATCGCCAACTGGGTGGGTCGGGCACTCGACAGGTCGGGGTCGGGTGTCACCTTGCTGCGGCTGCGTCAAGCAGACTGGTTCAACGGCCTGACCGAGTCGGAGATGATCACCAGCTACCGGATGACCCAACTGAGGGCACTGGTCGCCGGGTTGGTCACGGCTGCCCTGTTGGGCCAGGTGTTGGGTGCATCGCCGGCACTCCGATTGGTGCTGATTGGACTGGGCACTCTCTTCGGAGCCACCAGGACGAGGGGCCGTCTCGACAAGGCAATTGAGACCCGGCGGGACACGATGAAAGTCGAGATCTACACGGTCAATCAGCTGTTGGCCATGCGGGTCCGTGCTGGTGGTGGTGTGATCCAGGCGGTGACGGCCACAACTGAGCGAGGATCCGGTGAGGTAGTCACCGAGTTGGAAGAGGCTCTTCGGCTTCATCGATCGGGATGGCGGGGGCCGGACGCCTTCCGGCGCATCGCCGAACTGACACCAGACCCTTTCTGCGCCCGCACCTACCGCCTGCTCGCATCAGCCGAAGAGCGGGGCACCGATCTGGCGGGGGCGTTGCTGTCCCTGTCCGAAGACGTACGGGAAACACGACGCGAGTCGGTCAAGCGGACCGCGACGAAGAGGAGAGCTGCGATGCTCGTCCCGACGATCGCCATCCTGGCGCCGGTCCTGATCCTCTTCGTGGCGGCCCCACTCCCGTACCTGATAACTGGCTGGCAATGACGAAGGAGGCATGATGCTGCCGGCACTGAGAGAATGGTCGCGGGCCCTGCGCACCGATGATCGGGGATTGAACACGGCGGAGCTGATGGGCAATGCGGCCCTGGCCATCGCCGCTTTGGTGGTGATCTGGGCGGCACTCGAGGCCTTGGGGCTCAACGTGGTGCAATGGATCAGCGCCGAGTTGCTGGGAACCTAAACGACTGTGGAGTCACCTCGGTCCAATTCGTACTGGCTTCCGCACTCGCACTGATCCTGTTTCTCGCTCTGGCCAACCTGGTCGTGGTCCAATACGGAAAGGGGGCGATCCGGTCGGCCTTGGAGCAAGGAGCCCGAGCGGGGACCACGGCCGGCCCGGCCGTCTGCGAGGAAACCGCCGGCCGTGTGGTGAGCGATCTGCTCAGCGGGCGAATGTCGGATGGCCTGGTCCTGAGCTGTTCGATTTCGGGCGGTTCGATGGTGGCCTCTGCGTCGGCGGTCTTCGAGTCGTGGACTCCGTTGACTCCCGACTTTGCCTTCTCGCTCTCCTCGTCGGCGGTGATCGAGCCGTGAGAGACGAAGGCCACGCCGCCGTCGAGCTCGCGTTTGCAGTCGGAGTCCTGCTGTTGCCGGTGGCCCTAGTGGTCACCGGTTTTGGACCATGGTCGGAACGCCGAGTGGAAGCGGAGGCGATCGCTGCCGAAGCGGCTCGGGCCGCGGTCCTCGACCTCAGCCATGAAGCCGGACATGGAGCGGTCTCGTCGATGACCTCGACGCTGGGTATCCCGGCTGGGCTAGTTCTCGTCGGCTGGTGCAATGCAGACCCCGCACCAGAGCCTGCCGGGTCGTGTTCCTTCGAGAGGGGAGCGGTGGTCTCCATAACCGTCGAGCTGTGGACACCTTTGGTGGACACGCCTTGGGGTGCTGTTGGTGGATTGTGGGTCGTTGGGGAACACTCGGAGCCGATCGATTTGTACCGGAGCCTGGGATGAAGCAGTCCGATCGGGGATCGGTGACCATCTGGATGCTCGGCCTGTCCATGCTTTTGCTCGTATTCGGCGGCCTGGCTCTCGACTACTGGCGGGCCCTTGCCTTGCAGCGTGAGTTGGCCGCCGTCGCCGACTCAGCAGCGATCGCCGCTGCCTCCGGCATCGACGAGGAGGTCTACCGGGCAACCGGTGCCGTCGTCCTGGAGCCGGTGCGCGCAAGAGGGCTGGCGGAGACCGCCGTCGAATGGCAGGGTGTGGATCTGGTCGGCCTCACGGTCGACGTCGAACCGACTTCCGTGAACGTGACCCTCGCTGGAGAGGTCGAATTAGGGCTTCTGGGAGTATTCGTCGATCAGAGTGAGCCGTTGACGGTTCGAGGCAGTGCTACGGCGGTCCCGGTCCTGGTGCCGTGACCGAGTCGGTGGTCTAGGTGATTTCGCACGGTTGACCGAGGATGGCGCGTAACTTGGCAGGATCCGTCTTGGCGGGTCGGACAGGTAGATCTCGTGATGACGACCGTTCAGCACTCCGCCCTTATTGGCGGATGAATTCGTGGAGGGCGGAGATCGCCGGTCCCTCGTCGGAGTCGGGGGCGACGTGCAGAATCTGGGCAGACGTTCCTTCTCCGAACACCTCGACACGGGCCTAATCGCCGGCCACGAAGACGTTTGCTCGCGGTGACTGCCGGAAGCCGGCACGCAGCGTCTGCATATTCCTGTGACGTGTTGGGATCTCCCCCGACCCATCGATCATCAGGAATCTGCGCGGTGTGACGTCAACGACGACGGCTCGACCCGATAGCCGCGAGTAGTGCTCCTTGTAGACCTTCTTGAGGTCGATGTTGCCCACAGTTCCCAGCCTTTTCGACAGCCGGTACAGGCACCAGGGTCGAGAGGCCCTACAGCCGGCCCAGCGGGTGATCGTCCTCTGTGTCGATCTCTGCACCGCAGAACTGACATCTCGACAGCCCGGCTGCGACTCGGGAGTCGCACGAGGGACAATCGACCGGTCCCCGCGTCAGTTTGCCGTCGGCGACACCGTCCTGCAGGTCCAATTCTTCGAGCTTGGCCATGAGCTGTTCGGGCGTGACCCCACCCTCCTCGAGCAGCGCCCACATGCCACGGACGATCATGGCGAGCTGATCGATTCTCTCATTGAGGTCCTCGATGCGGTTGGTGTGCATGGTGCCGTCGGCGACCGCTGCACTGCGGGCGAGTGACGCCGCTCGGCCGGCTGTGCGGGAACCGGCGTGGTATCCCAGGATGAACTCGAACATGCGCCATTATCGGCCATGTCGACCCGGGCCGTAGTCAAAAGCGGGGGTGGGTCGGAGGGTTTCCTGCCGGGCCGGGTTGGGTATTCGTTCGGTCTCAAAGGGATGTTTACGTGAACCCCCGAGTCCCGGTATCCCGCCCTCTGTCCGGCCTGCGCGGGCTAGTCGGTGAGCAGTTGCTGGTCACCGGGGCGCAACTGCTGTCCGGAGTGGGCAACCTGGCGTTCGTCATCGTCGCCGCCCGGGTGCTCCCCCCACGTGGCTTCGCCCATCTCGTCAGCTTTCTCGCCCTCTACCTCGTGGTCCACATGCCAACGGGGAGCCTCAGCGCGGCGAGCACCCTGGTCCCGCAGCGAGCACCCGGGCTGCGGCGACGGTTGCTCATACCCGTTGCACTGCTGAGTGTTGCGGTCGCGGCGAGCACGCCCGTGACGTCCTCACTGTTGGAGTTGCCTCCCGGGATGCTCTTCCTCACCGCGATCACCGTGGCCGCGGCGCCGTTCCTCGCCCTGGAGAGAGGGCCCCTTCACGGATTCAGCATGAATGGCCGAGTCTCCCTCACACTGGTCGTCGAGCCGGCCATCCGGTTGGCGGTCGGAATCCCGCTCGCCGCAGCCTTTGGTGCTGTCGGCGGGGCCGCCGGCGTGGTTCTCGCCGGTTACGCCGCACTCGGGGTGGCGGCTGTCCGCAGGAGAGGAGACCCGCGTGGAAAGTGGTTGGCAAGAATCGAGGGTGATACCTCCCGCCACTCCATGGGTGGTGCGTTCTGGTGGACTGCGGCGGCTTTCCTCCTCCTGGCGGTCTTCCAGAAACAAGACGTCCTCTTCGCCAACCCTCTACTGGGCCCCTTGGACGCGGCGACATTCGCCGCCGTGGTCACCCTGGGCGGAGCCGCGGTGCTGGCCAGTGTCAGGGTCCCCCTGGTTTTGATCCCACGGGCGGTGCAAGGGTCGCGCAAGGCGTTGGGTGTCGCTCTCGCCCTGGCCGGAGGCCTCGGGCTGGGTGCGGTGGCCATGGTGGCCATCCTTCCCGACATCGTCACTGCCGTCTTCCCCGACTACGAGAGAGCAGCAGACTTCGCGGTGGCCTACATGACCGCGATGGCACTTCTCGCCGTGTCCAGGGTGCTGGCCGCCTACTTCTCGGCGACGGGACACCCCCGGGCCGTGACCGGGTTGGTCGGCTCGGCCGTCGCCCTGCATGTGGTGCTGTTGGTGGCCATGGGCAACAATGTCGGCGGGGTGGTCGGGGCCACCTTGATCGCCAACCTGATGCTGGTGATCCTGGTGACCGCCCGGGCTGTTATCGGCTGGGGGGACCGCCCGGCCTCAACTCCAACCGATGAGACCCGCCAGGGGACGGCTGAGATGGCAATGGTGACATCACAGGATCCCGACGAGGCCGGCCACCGCCACCAACAACGTCCAGGTGGCGATCCCCATCAGGACACGTAGCCAGAGCAGCTTCAACCCGCTCATCCGGCCCCTCCGGTCACGGCAGGGGCCACACCGGTCCAGATCACGAAGAACGAGAACCCTGCGAAGAGGATCACCGACCAGATCATCGCCCACAAGCGCAATCCCTTCAGCCGGATCGTCCCAGGAAGGGTGCTCCGGTTGAGGCGGATAAGGAGGGCGGAATAGATGAGCATCGCCACTCCGCCCAGCGCAGCTGCGATCACCATCAGGACCAGCGGGGCGTCGAGAGCGAAGAGGAGGATGACCGAACCGGCCGCGATCTCGCCCCAAACGACGCTCACGTAGAGCTTCGACTCACTCCAGGCGTCCCGATCGGCCAGCCAGTTCACCTTCAGGATGTCAGCGATCAGTCGTCCCAGGTGGTCGAGAATCCCCAGGTTGGTCGAGAACAGGATGACCGCGCCGGAGACCCAGAAGAGGTTCCTGAACCACGGACCGACCTGTTCACCGAGGGTTCGTCCCTCTGCCCTGATGAAGTCGAGTCCCTGACCGAGGTCCAGTCCGAAGACCGTGGCCGTGCTGAGAGCCGACAATGTGGCGATGATGACCAGGCCCAACAGGAAGAACAGGAGGAGGTGCTCCTGGTTGGCCACCCTCCACCACCCCTGCCACCGGCGCAGGTTCTCTTCACTGTCCCGAAACGGCTGCCCGACGGGAACAGCCCTCGTGGGGTGGCCGGTCAATGGCGACTCGAGGGGCATCAGACGGGCACCCATGCCCATGCCCTTGTCACGGACCCAGTTGGACAGGGCCAGGTTCAGAGTGCCCCCAGCGCCGGCGAACACGAGCAAGCCGAGGATCAACGGCGGGCTGAGATCGGGGTGTAGCTGCAAGTTGAAATCGGTTGCGATCGTCGCCCAGGTGTCGAGGTCGGTAGCCAGGAAAGCCGCGACAACGGCGAAAGCGACCACCCACCCCACCAAGACCCACTGCATGCGCTCAACCGCCCGATATACCACCGGTGAGACTGAAAGGGCAATCCCGATGGCGACCAACCCCAACACCGAGACCGTCGCCACGGTGTCGGGTTGCCACCCGAACACGAAGCCGGCGACGGTCGAAGCCCCGACCACCCAGCCGGGCCAGACCCAGGAGATGGCGATGAGCACGAGGAAGATCCATGCCCAATGCGCCCACATCCGGGTGAAGCCGGCGATCACTGTTTCGCCGGTAGCAAGCGTGTATCGCTCGATTTCCATGTTGACGAAGAACTGGGTCGCCAACCCGATGACCGCGATCCAGATCAGGCCCAGACCCACCCGTGAACTGACGAACGGCCAGAGCACGAACTCGCTGGACCCGAGCCCCACTGCCAACAGGACCAGGCTTGGTCCCAGGACCCGGCGTAGTGGAAGCGGTTCGGGGAGGTCGTCTCTCTCCAGCAAACTGGCGCCGCCCGAGCCTCCGGCGGCTATCTCGATGTCATCCTGATCAGCAGTCCCTGGGGGGTCTGTGCGCATCAATAGACCAGCGGGTTGCCGAGCTCCGCGACGAGAAGGTCGTAGAGCTCTTCGGCGGTCTGGCGGTCGTCGAGCAGGTGCTCCCTGCCGGGATCATCGAGGATGTCGTACAGACGCACCTGTGACAGATCGTCTCGAGCCTGAAGCTCGTAGCGACCGGTTCGCACCATCAACCAGTCGTTGAAGGCTGAGGTCGCGATCGTCCGGTCGTCCGTTTCCGGGCGGGGATCCGCCACATGCGGCATCAGATCGCGTCCGTTCATCCATGGCGGCAGGTCGATGCCCAGCGCGGCGAGGATGGTCGGTGCCAGGTCGTGGGTGGACACATAACCCTCGTGGACACCGGCGGCGCGGTGGTCGGGATGGCTGATCAGCAAGGGTACATCGACCACCTCGGGCCAGAGGGCGAACGTGGGTTTGCCGGTGATGCCGTGCTCCCCGAGGAGAATGCCGTGGTCGCTGACCACGACGAGGAGGGTCGAGTCGAGGAGACCAAGCCTGTTTACCTGGTCGAGGAACCGACCCAGCCAGGCATCCACCATCGACACCTCGGCGGCATACAGCTTCTTCATCCGCTCCAGCTGGGGCTCCTCCAGGTATGCCGAGTTCCCATAGAACGGTGTGACCGGCTCGGGGCCATCGATCGTGGCCTCGTCGTAGAGCTCGATGTAGCGGGACGGGGGATCCCATGGCTCGTGGGGGTCGAAGGAGTCCACCATGAGGAAGAACGGCTCCAGCTTGACGGCGTCGTCGAGGAGACGCATGGCCTCGATGAAGACTCGAGGAGCGAGCCAGTCATCCTCTCCGGACCGGCCATCCGTGTTCGCCACGTACTGGACCAGCGCCGGATGCCAGCGTGACCCGCGCAATGGCTCCGTCAGGTATCCGTCGAGACGATCCGCATCGGCGGCTCTGCTCGGGCGATAGGAGTCTCCGTGTTGGCCCCGAATCCAACGGAAGCTGCCGAACCCGCGGTGGAAGTTCATCGACGGGCCGTAGAGGTGAGGAGTGTCGGATATGAGTGCGGTCGTATATCCCGATTTACTGAGGATCTCTGCCAACGTGGTCTGCTGCTCGGGTATCCGCTGCCAACCCAAGAGGCCAACCGTGTCACCCTTCTGCTGTTCCCAATCACGGAACGGGAAGGTCCGGATACCGGTGTGGAGAGCGCGACGGACCGGGATGGTTGGTAGCGACTCGGGAATGACCCGTTCAAAGCGGGTGCATCTCGCCGCCACCCCATCGAGAGTCGGGGTCTGCACCCACGGGTTCCCGTAGGCGCCGACGTAGTCCTTCCGCAGCGTGTCCAGTACCACGAGAATCACATTCATCCCGTTGGCAGGCTGCGCGAACACGGGCTCCACCTGGGGGACGGTGCCCGGCTCGCCTGTAGCCAGAGCCTTGCGTCCCAGGTCGATGGCATTTGGTCCCCATTTGGCCAATGGCATGGCCCCGAGCGCCAATCCGGCAGTCCGGAGCAGCCCTCGTCGAGTAATCCGCATACCTACCCACCTTTTCGCCGCCCACTCCTACCCGCCCTCCGCGGCGGGCAAACCTCGGTCACCAGGCAGCGGGGCCCGGTGACCACGTTTCAAGACGAGGGCAAACGGGCAAGAAGGCGGGGGCTGTTTGATGCACGCGCATAGAGAATGAGCCCGCCAAGGAAGTGACTGGTTTGGGTCGTAGAAGCGGATCGAGCGTCGAAGCCCCTCACGGCGGGGTATCCAGGGTTCGTCCATGTGATGAGATCAGTCTCGACCTCATCATTCCCGCCCACAATGAGGCCCACCGGATCGGGCCGACACTCGAGGCCTTCCGACGGGGTCTCCCTCATCCGGATATGCGCTTCATCCTTGCCCTCGACAACTGTGAGGACGCCACACGCGAAATCGTGGCACACCATGCCCGGGAAGATCCACGCATCGAGATCGATGTTTTCCCCAAATTGGGCAAGGGAGGCGTGATCCGTCAGGCCTTCAATCGCTGCCGGGCTGATCTGGTCGCCTTTGTCGACGCAGACGGATCGACTGCGCCGGAGCAGCTAGCGCTTCTCGTCGACGCCATGCATGACGCAGACGGCGCGATCGCGTCTCGTCGCTTGCCATCGTCGACTGTTCAGGGACGTCGCGACGTGGGCCGAGTGGCGGCCAGCGTCCTTTTTGCCTGGCTGGTGAGACATCTATTCGGGCTCCCCTTCCACGACACCCAATGTGGAGCCAAAGTGATCCGCCGCGAGGCCCTCGAGCTCCTTCTCCCTCAGGTCACAAGGAGCGACTATCTCTTCGATGTCGATCTCCTGCTGCAGGCCGACAGGCAGGGTTACCGCATCGTCGAAGTGCCCACCGTCTGGGTTGCGCGCCCGGGGTCGAGGGTGAGATTGGTCCGCGACCTCGGCGATGTGACCGGTTCGCTGCTCCGGCTCTGGATGTGCCAGCAAGGATCATGGAAGCCGTCGACGTCCACCTGGTCCGAGCGGCTCGATCGGGGACGTAGTGCGGCCTGACGTCGCCATCGTCTCCCCCTATCCGGCGCCTGGACGGACCCATGATGGGAGCAGCGGTGTCGCCGCATACACCGCCAATCTCGCTCGTGACCTTTCCTTCAACGGGGCAAATGTCGTGGTGGTCGCTCCCGACGAGCCGACGGCGCCGTCATCACACAGAGACGGCGACGTGATAGTGGTCAGTTCCGGGCCCCGTGGTCCCTTTGCTCTGCCTCGAGCAGTTGGCATAGCGGCCGACCTGCGGGCCCGGGTGATTCACCTCCAACATGAGATGTTCTTGTTTGGCGGGTTGTCTTCGATCGCGACCTTGCCCATGGCGGTGAGGTCGATGCGCAACCACGAGCGCGGAGTGGTCACCACGGTTCATCAGGTGGTCGACTCCGAACTGGTGAGCCCCGAGTTCCTCGACGTGCATCGGCTGCGGTGTCCGGTTGGTGTCGCACGTCTAGCTATCAATGCCTACCAGTGCATTGTCGCCTCGATCGGGCCGATCATTGTTCACGAGGCCGGGTTCCGCAAACAGTTCCCCAACGCGGTGGTGATCCCCCACGGTGTCGAAGACCGAATGAGCCCACCCCGTGCCGAGGCTCGAGCTCGGCTCGGGTTGGCGGGTGAGAGCCGCCTAGTGGTGCTCTGCTTCGGTTTCGTGGCGCCCTACAAGGGCCTCGAGTCTGCCCTCGCTGCGGCGGCCGACGTCCCCGACGTCCTCATGGTCGTGGCCGGTGGCGACCATCCCCGGCACGGCCACGAGTATGCGGATGCATTGCAGAGCCGATGGGGGGAGCGGGCTCGGTTCACCGGCTGGCTTTCGGAAGGGGAAATCGCAACGTGGCATGCGGCGGCAGATATTGCGCTGTTCTATTACCCGGCACCGCACTCGTCGAGCGGTGCGGTCGCCATGGCCCTCGGCTACGGGACTCCAGTCCTGGCGAGCGAAGCGCTGGCGCGCGTCATGGGGCTCTCACCAGAGTTGGCGGTCTCCCTGGATCGGGTCGAGCTGGCCGAGCGTCTTCGCAGGCTCGCTGCCGATCGTTCTTCGCTTGCCGAGATGAGACAGGCCACCGCTCGCATGGTCGCCGGGCGGGGCTGGCCAGAAGTGGCGAGACGCCACCTCGAGATCTATGAGCGGGTCGCCTCGGGGACGGCGGGCAGGGCGCCGCTCGCGATTGACTCCGCATCGGACCAGCTCGAGGCGGTGTAGAAGCGATCGGCGACGTCGGCAGTCGTGTCGCGGACCCGTGCTGTCTCATCCGGGGAAAGTCGTCGCTGCCAAACGCTCACATTGTCCCGGCTGTTCCGTTTGATGTGGTGCAGCCTGCCCTCCAGCGCCTCCACGGGGTTGAGGTGGTTGGTGGTGCGGTCGATGGAACGCCCGGTCTTCTCCGTGAAAGGGAGGCCGACACTTTCGAAGAGGTCGCGGAATGCGCGGTAGGGGTCGACTGAGAGGTCCTCATGTCGGAGGATCACCCACTCGGGGTGCCGGTTCTGGTAGCCGGCCACGATCGAATAGAGGATCCGCCACAAGATCGCCGCCTGTTCGATCGGGTCTCCCGTTCTCGCTCCCCGCTCGACTTCGGCGACATGGGGAGCCAGTGGCCCTTCCATCAACGCCTCCTGGTGGAGTAGGTCGGTGAATCGGTTGGGCTCGGCGATTCGTCGGTAGCTCCAGGCGAAGGCTCCGGGATGCCGGACCAGGATCACCACGTCCATGTCGAATCGCTCGGAGAGCCACTCTGCAGAGAGCAATGCGATCGGGTCTTTGATCAGCGGCCGAGGGCGGGACACGTGGCGTCTGTACCAGGAGCGGGGAAGATCACGGAGAACTCCGACGGTACGGAGCGCGGTCTCTGGTTGGCCAAGATGCAAGAGCGGCCGATAGCGGAAACCAAGTGTGTCCTTCATGGCACCCTCGATGTTCTTCGTCTCCTCACCCCCATCGGTCACGTAGCTGTACTGATGAGTCCAACTGTGAGCGAAGACCCCGACCGGATGATCCTTGTTGAACGGTTCGTGGATCACTGCGACGCCCGGAGTCGTCCCCAATACCCGACCCACCCAGGTTGTGCCACTACGAATCGAGCCTGTGACCAGGATCGGCCGCTGCCTTGTCATGAGCTGTCTCCACCCAGGTATCCGTGGGTTGAGAGCACCGGCCACGTGAAGGTTGTGACGATACGCCGGGTCGAAGCCGGGAGAGCTTCCCGCCACTGGTCGTCCTCACTGATCGTGACCACACCGCTCTCGAATCGCATCGGGTTTCCTGACACCGCATGCCCTGGCGTCAGCTGCACCCGGTTGCCGTGAAGCGAGGGCGCCGCCGGCCCTCCGATGAGGGTCAACACCTCTTCCACTGCAGCCTCGGGTTCCGCAACGAGGTCCTCGTAACGGAGCGTCATTGCGCGAGTCACCCGTCCCGTGAGTCTGGAGGCCGCCCACTGGGCGATATCCCACTCCAGGGCAGACCGGAGGGGATGCTGTCGGGACATCGACTTCCCCGTACCCGGGTCGTGTTTGTCACGGGTCCATGAATAAGCCACGGCTCGACTGTCGCGAAGCAGGTGGACCACGGCGAGGTCGATCTCCCCGGAGAGGGCGAGGACATGCCCGAAGGAAGGGTCTTTGCTGGAATCGACGATCCAGCTCGCTCCAGTCACCTCTTCGATCGCCTGGTAGAGGTGCTCGTGGTAGCGGAGATAGGTCGCCACGTCACCGGGCAAGGCTCCGAGGCGACGGGTCAGCGCAGGGATGCGATAGACACGATCGACCCGCCGTTGCAGCTCGAGTATCCCTTCGACGTCGGGAGGCGGAGCCGAGCCGAAGGCTCTGATCAGGACCTTCTGCCAGAAAGGGCACTCGAGGCATGGTTCCCCACAGTCACAGCGACGGTTCTCGACCAACCCGCGCTGCCACACGTGTCGGAGTTCTCCAGGTGAGACAAAGCCGTCGATCTCGCCGAGGATGCGAGCGAGGAGAGTGCTCCCGCTCCGGGAGTAACCGGTGAGCAGCAAAACGCGTGGGCGTCGGCCAGTCATGACGATCGAGCCGGGCTTTCGTCCCGGGTCGGAAGCGCCGTGAGGACATCATGACGGAGGCGTTTCAGGAGAGAACCTCGAAGCCTGGTGTCGTTCTCCCAGATGTATCGGCGGGCCTCTGTGCTCAGGCTCGCCGTGTGATCTTCGCCTTTGAGCAGCCTGATGGCGTCTCTGACTCCACGTATCGCCTGGCGGCCCTGGCGGTTGTGAACGGCACGGAGGAGCCAGCCCGACGCCACGAGCGCGGTCTTCACAAGACGTCGATGATGTCGATGTTGCACCCACACGGCATTTCGCGCCTGGTGGTAGACCCTCCCGCGGTTCCAGTCGATTCGCTCCTCTGCCGACCCCTTGTGGAGTACCACGATCGAAGGGTCATAGAGGATCCGGTAGCCGCACTCGATCATGCGATACGACAGATCGAGCTCTTCCTCACAGAAGAACAGATCCTCGTCGTAGCCACCCGCCTCGATGAAGGCAGCACGACGTACGGCATGGCCCACGCCGACAAACCGGGTTACCGGGACAGGCTGGGAAGCCTCCATGTGCACCCGGGGATATGCCCATGATCCGAGGTCGAGCTCCCGTGTGGAGTGGTCGAGGGCCCGGAATGCCACCGCTCCCAGCCCGGGATCGGAAGCGAGCAGATCGACCGCCTGGCTCAAGGTGTAGGGCGTGTCGAAGACGGCGTCGTTGTCGAGACACACGACGAACTCGGCGATGCCGGAGTAGATCCCGATGTTCCTCCCCGCGGGGACACCGACGTTGTGGGACCGCGCGACGAGGTTGACTTCAGGGTGGTCGGCCGCGAGCCGCCTCAATGCGGCGACTTGTTTGGGATCGCTGCCTTGATCGACGACCCAAAGAGCCATGGAGTCGATCTCCTGGGTCAGAACCGAATCCACGGCCGCGAGAGTGTCGTCCAACCTGTTCCAGGACAGGAGGACCACATCGACCGTCGGAGGCATCGCCGTCATCTCGTTCTCGCCAGCCCCCTTACCCCGACCGCCGTCTTCCGAACCGCGTTCCTAATGCTGTGGCTCCCATATATGGGAGCCACGGCGTTTCATTCGGGGGCGATCGGCAACTGCTGCATCGAGTGGGCCATGATGCGCGCTCAGCGCGCATGGGTACACGCTCGGTCGTGACGGCCGTCAGTCGATTGGCCGGCGCCGCTTCGAGGAGATCACACCAGTGTTGAAACCTGCGAGATGGAGTCGTCCCGAGAACCGGGCATGCTCGATCTTGAGGCATCGGTCCTGGACCACTACCAGGCCGGCGTCGACCGCCTTCTGAGCCGCCTCGTCGTGTCTCAGCCCCAACTGGAGCCACACCACCTTCGCCCCGACCTCGATCGCCTGGTCGACCACCTCGGGGATGGCGTCGTGACGCCGGAAAACGTCGACGATGTCGGGAGCCTCAGGCAGGTCGGCCAGCGTGTCGTAGGTCCTCAGTCCAAGGACCTGGTCATAGGCGGGGTTGACCGGATATGTGCGGAACGGGGTCCGCACCAGGTAGGAGGCCACGAAGTTCGACGACCGGATCGGGTTGGCCGACACACCGACGAGGGCGACCGATTGGGAATTCTGGATGATCTGGAGTCGCTCCAAGGCGCTGGCGTCAGGGACTCTCGTTGCCATGGTCATTTGGCCTTTTCCAATGCCTGGTCGAGGTCTCTGACGATGTCCTCCACGGTTTCGATGCCCACCGAGATCCGGATCATGTCGTTGCCCACTCCCATTCGTTCCCGGTCCTCAGGCGGAACCTGCTGGTGGGTGGTAGAGGCCGGGTGGATGACGAGGGTCTTGGCGTCACCGACGTTGGCGAGATGGGATGCCAGCTCGACATTTTCGATGAACCTCACTCCGGCTTCATAGCCACCCTTCAAGCCGAAGCTGAACACCGCGCCAGGTCCTTCGGGAAGATACTTCCGGGCCAGGTCGGTCCAGCGGTTGTCCTCGAAGATCGGGTAGCGCACCCAGGCCACATCGGGATGGTCGGCGAGATGCCTGGCCACGATGGCGGCATTCTCGACATGACGCTGCATCCGCAGCGACAGAGTCTCGAGGCCGAGCAGCAAGAGGTACGAGTTGAAGGGGGAGATGGCGGCCCCGACGTCACGCATCACCTCGACCCGGGCTCGCATGAGATACCCGTACTCCCGAAAGTTCTCCCAGAAGTTGAGGTCGTGATAAGACGGCGACGGTTCGGTGAGAATCGGGAAGTTGCCGTTGTCGTAAGGGAACAGCCCGGATTCGACGATGACCCCGGCGATCACGGCCCCGTGGCCGCCGATGAACTTAGTAGCAGAGTGGATGACGATGTCCGCACCCCACTCGATGGGACGGCACAGGTAAGGGGTGGCGAACGTGTTGTCCACGATGAGAGGGATGCCGTGCTCGTGGGCCAGACCGGCGTAGAGCTCGATGTCCATGATGTCCGCGCCCGGATTTCCGATGGTCTCGCCAAACAAGGCCTTAGTCTGCGGATTGATCGCCTGCTTGACCTGATCGGGGTCGCCGAAGTCGACGAAGGTCACGTCGATGCCCATGCGGCGGACGGTCACGTTGAATTGAGTGAAGGTGCCGCCGTAGAGCGCCTTCGAGGAGACGATGTGGTCGCCCTCCTTGGCGAGAGTGAGCAGTGCGGTGAGCTGGGCTGACTTGCCCGAAGCGGTGGCCAGACCCCCGAGCCCACCTTCCAGCGACGCCACGCGCTCCTCGAACGCCGCGGTAGTCGGGTTGGACAGCCGGGTGTAGATGTTGCCGAAAGTCTGCAGGGAGAAGAGATCGGCGGCGTGTTGGACGTCTTCGAACACGAAGGAAGTCGTGGCGTAGATGGGCATTGCCCGCGCCCCGGTCTCCGGGTCGGGTCGCTGGCCGGCGTGAATTGCCCTGGTATCGAAGCCGTAGGTCTCTTCTGTGCTCATATGGACGTTTCCATGGATGGTCGGCCCCGTGCCGTTGATTGGTGACCGTCACTAACAACCGACACGGGGCCGACGTTATTCGCTCAGGCCAGCTCCACGGTCAGCGGTATGGCCTCCTGCAGGGTGTGACCCACCGGTGAGGTGGATACGACCTTGCGGTGCAGCTCCTCGATCTCGTCGATCGGCGCATCTGCCTCGATCGAGACCCTGGCCTTGATCGAGTCGAATCCGGCATGACCTTCACGCAGACCCAGGAAGGCGTGGAGGTCGAGGTCCCCCTCCAGTTCGATCTTGAGGTTCTTCAGCTCGATGCCGGCAGCGGTGGCGTTGGCGGCGTAGCCGACGGCCAGGCAATTGCCGAACGCCCCGAGCACTTGTTCGACGGGGTTGGGTGCGGTGTCCTCTCCGCCCAGGCCGATCGGCTCGTCTGAGCGGATCGGGTCGAAGTCACGGCTGCGGGCTTCGGAGCGGAAACCGCCCTTCCAGTCCACGGTTGACTTCCAGATCGTGTCGGCCTTGGTGGGCTCTTCCTGGATGGCCGAGACCAGATCACCGACAGCGGCGAAGTTGACTGAGTTGAGGGTGTTGATGGTTGTTGTCATTTGATGTCCTTTTTTCATGACTGCGCACCAGGGGGGCGCGTGAATGCATTGCAGTAATTGCGAGATCGTCCCGGGTTACCCCCGCAGACCTGTCAGGACATTCGACATCGACGGGCACGAGCGCTGAGCGCCTGCGATCTGAAGATCGACTGCTCCACCTCGATTTCTCCTTTCACTCGCTGTTCTTCACGCGCTCTTTCGAAGCGTGCGCGAGCGGGAGAACCCGTCTCGGCTACTCATCGTTCAGGCATTGGCACCGTTTGAGCGGTTGCCGCGGCTTCACAGGGCCTGTCCCTCCGCCGCTCTTGATGAGCGCGTCTTGTGACGGAGTAGTAGAGCAACAATCGTGTGACGAGTCAAGATTCGTGCAGGTGGGCGAAGGCCTGTCTTGAGGAACCGGAGCCGAGCCCGGGACTTCTCGGGAGCCTCCGGTGCAGGACCTGGATCAGGATTGCGGCTCGAGGTGCAACGTCGTGTCGAGGACTTCCTCTCGGGTCATCCGGTCGAGCGACCCGCCAGGGGGGTACTTGCCCCGGAGGGCATCCGACACGGCCTGGATCGTGTCGGGGTCCTTCACATGGACCGCACGGAACTCGAGCCGTTCGCCGTCGACGTGTATGGCCACGAATGGATTGGAAAGCGTCCGCTGATACCAGCGGCCTTTCTCGCCATTCACTGATCGGACATAGACCTCACCATCGGAGATGACGACCCAGACAATCGTCTTGTAGGCGTCATGGTCCTCGCGTGTCTCGATGCGCACCTCCAGGGTTTCGTCGAGCAAGGCAAGCTGGTCGTCGGATAGTGCCATGGGCCCAAAGCTACCCTTCCGGCGCTGCACGTGGGCTCGAACCGCCCCCGCAGCCAGCCAGATGAGGTGAGCCCAGCCGACGAGCTCGAGTCTCGCTATTGACGACAGGGCCGGATCCTGCTCTATTATCGCCCTCACAACGCGCTCATCTAGAGCGGTGGAGGGACAGGCCCTGTGAAGCCGCGGCAACCGACTCGTTCGGTGCCAATGCCTGAGACGATGAGTACCGCTGTCGGCGGTAATCCGCTCGCAGCGCTCACCGAGCGCGTCAAGCGAATAGGAGTTCCGATGACACCGCACGACAACACCCTTCCCCTCCTTCCCGGTGAGATGTGTCCTTGCTCCCGGGTGGTCGCACCGACTCGATAGGTCGTAGACGCCAACCGCCCAGGGAGCCCAACGAGGGCAACAGTCCCACCCGGCGTATCCCATCGACGGCCGGCAGCATGCCGGGCGTCGACTCCAACCAACCAACACAGGAAGAAAGAGATGACGACAACACAGGAAAGACCAGTGAGCAACGGGGTCAACGTTCAGGCGCTGCTCGACGCGAGGAACGCACTTGCCGATGCCCCCGAAGGTGCCAAATTCACCTGGAAGGCCAGCAACGAGTGGGCGGGCGGCACCCATAGCAAGTCGACGGTCGAGGAGTTCTTCGGGCTCGGAGACAACCAGACCCACAAGTCGACCTTCACCTTCTCGGCCGACCATCCCGAAGTGTTCGCCTCCGAAGACCAGGGAGCGACTCCAGTCGAGTTCGTGCTCGTTGGCCTGGCGAGCTGCCTCACCGCGGGTGTCGCCGCAGTTGCCCAGAATCGGGAGATCCAGCTCAACTCGGTCAAGGCCACCATCGAGGGCGACATGGACATCCTCGGGATCCTTGGTGGTGACCCCGAGGTGCGGAACGGGTTCAACGACATCCGGGTCAACTACGAGATCGATGCCGACGCCACACAGCAGGAGATCGAGGCGCTGGTCGCCCAGTCACAGAAGCGGTCAGCTGTCTTCGACATCATCACCAACCCGACCAACGTCAGCGTCAACGTCAATTGAACTGAGTCCATGACACCCGGCTCCGTGAGGCGCATCCCAACAGTGGTGATCGGGGCCGGGCACGCCGGTCTCGCCGTCAGCAGGTTGCTGACCGAGCGAGACGTGGACCATCTGGTCCTCGAGCGCGGGGAGGTGGCCAACACCTGGCGGCACGAGCGCTGGGACTCATTACGTCTCCTCACCCCCAACTGGCAGGCCCGGCTGCCCGGCTTCGCCTACTCAGGTGATGATCCCGATGGCTTCATGACCATGGACGAGGTCGTTGCCTTCATCGACGCCTACGCGTCTGTGGTCGACGCGCCGTTGGAGACCGGGGTGAATGTGAGCAGTGTTCGTCGCAACGATGATCGTTACCAGGTGGCGGCCAACGGGCGGGCCTGGGACGCCGACTCCGTGGTGTTGGCCACCGGTGGGTTCAACCTCCCCAAATTGCCCGCAGTGGCTTCGGCCCTTCCCCCGGAGGTCGACTCGGTCACCGCCATGGACTACAAGCATGCCGACCAACTCCGGGATGGGAAAGTGCTGGTGGTGGGAGCGTCGGCGACGGGGATCCAGATCGCCAACGAGATCCACGCTTCGGGCCGCCCGGTTACGGTGGCTGTCGGGGAGCACGTCCGAATGCCACGGACGTACAGAGGCAAGGACATCCAGTGGTGGCTGGACCGGATCGGTCGTCTCGATGAGCGATATGACGAGGTAGACGACCTCGTTCGGGCCCGTCACGTCGCCTCACCTCAACTCGTGGGGACACCGGATCGATCGACCCTCGATCTGAACATCCTCACGGAGAAAGGGGTGAAACTCGTGGGGCGTCTCAGTGCGATCCACGAGGGCAAGGCACTCTTCTCAGGATCTCTTCGCAACGTTTGCTCGTTGGCCGATCTGAAGCTCACCCGTCTTCTCGACGAGATCGACACCTGGGCATCTGATAACGGACTGGACACCGAAGTCGATCCCCCTCATCGCTTCCCCGACACTCTGGTCGAAGAGGATCCCACCTTGGCTATCGACTTCACCTCTAAGGACATCCAGACCGTGTTGTGGGCAACCGGGTACCGATCCGACTACTCATGGCTGGACATCCCGGTGCTCGACCGCAAAGGCGAGATCAAACACAACGGGGGAGTGGTCACCGACTCACCGGGTCTGTACCGGATCGGGCTCAATTTCCTTCGCCGACGCAAGTCGAGCTTCATCCACGGTGCCGAAGACGACGCCATCGACATCACCGATCATCTCGACGCCTACTTGCGGTCACGCAACATGATGGGCTCTAATCGAAAGACTGGCTGATGGCGCTCGTCCTGCACTCGAGTCTCCCCGCATTCGAAACGATGCGCTACGAAGGGGTGCCGGTGATCGGTCCCGCTGATGCAGGTGGGCTGCCCGCGATCTCGGTGGGACTGGTCAATCTCATGCCCGACGCCGCCCTCCGGGCCACCGACCGTCAGTTCATCCGTTTGCTCTCCGCAGCGGCCGAAGAGGTCGACATCTGGGTGTACCCCTTCACAGTTGCCGCCGAGCATCGCGGCGAAGAGGCCCGTCGCCATGTGACCGGGCACTACTCGAGTTTTGAGGAAGTGAGGCGTCGAGGGATCGACGCCTTGATAGTAACCGGCGCCAATCCCGCCCAGGACGATCTGGAGCGGGAGATCTTCTGGGATGGGCTCGTCGACGTGCTCGACTGGGCGAAATCCTCGACCCGGTCGATCCTGTGCAGCTGTCTCGCCACCCACGCTGTTCTCCAGAAATACCGGGGGATGAAGCGAACCCGCCTTCCACGCAAGCGTTGGGGAGTCTACGAACACAGGGTGCTGAAAGAGCACTCCCTGCTCGAAGGTCTCGATTACCCGGTCGAAGCCCCGCATTCACACTGGTACGACGTGACCCGGGAGGAATTCGAGTCGGTGGGTCTCATCGTGGTGCTGGAAAGTGACGAGGCCGGGGTGCACATGGCTGTCGACGACGATGACTTCTACATCTTCTTCCAGGGCCACCCCGAATACGACCTGATCAGTCTCCTCAAGGAGTACCGGAGGGAGCTGGGGCGCTTCTGGCGGGGGGAGCGTGAGGACTACCCACCGGTCCCAGAGAACTACTTGAGCGACGTTGCCCTCGCCCAGCTCGAGGACTATCGGCCGATCCTGGAGAAGGCCAAGGCGAAAGGGGTTCGGCCCCCGCTCCTGGTGGAAGACGACCTGCTTCCCAAAGAGACTCACACCTGGAACCGGCAAGGACAGGTGATCTACCGGAACTGGCTTCACCGATTGGTCGAGGAGACGAACGCCTGAGGCGACTTCACAGATCGGGCGGCACGCGATTATTCTGAAGCTGCATCCCGCATCTCTGATGAGTGTGCGCGTTCGGGGGTGGTGTAATAGGTAACACGACAGGTTCTGGCCCTGTTATTGAGGGTTCGAGTCCTTCCCCCCGAGCCAGGGCCGACTACGTTGGCTCTGAATCTGGTCCCGTCGTCTAGGGGTCAAGGACGCCGGCCTCTCAAGCCGGAAACGGCGGTTCGAATCCGCTCGGGACTGCAAAATACCTGGTCAGGAGGGTCTGTTCTGGCCGGGTCACCGGACTCGGTCGAGTGTGCACACGCGCGGTTGAGCGCGCACAGGTGCTCACTCGTTTACGTGCCTTCGGACTTGATCGTGGTCGCGGACGCTGGGCGGTTTGGGGTGCTGCCGACGGGGGTAAGCCGGGATGCGATGAGACACAGGGGCACCCCGAGCAGTTGCCCTACCGCAGAGCCGTGTTATGTGGGGTCCCACATCAAGATGGCAGCATCAGCCAGTTCTGGGACCGCCGCCCCGATGAGCTCGGGCAGGCAGACTATTCGCCGGTCGTCGGAAACGACGTCACGCTCCACGGTGGGGGAGTGGATCTCCTACAGGGCGGAACGCCTCCCGACGATATACCCACCAGGTCAGGGATTCGCCGGGATCAGTTGGTAGTCCCGGGATTCGGAGAAGAGTCCCCACCCCCACAACCGAGACGCTGCAGGCGAACGAGCAGAATGACTCATATGCATAGGAATCCGGCGTCCGCAGACCCGTGCTGAAGGGCAGCAATCGGCTGGTGATCGCCGGGTTGATCGTGGTCTCTGCCGGTATCGCGGGCTATTTCCTGTTGGGGCGGGATGTAGCCGTTCCTCTGGGCATATTGCGCGTCGACCCCGCCCCCGCGGGACGTCCCGTGGAGTTGCCGCCGCTGTGGGAGCATCTCGGCTCGTTGAGCGTCACCCAGCAACTCACAGGCCCGGGATCGCCGAATCAGACCTTTGAGCGGTGGAACGTGGGAGGAACCGACCTCGGCTTCACCTTCTTCCACAAGGGCGACTTGTACATGGTCTTTGGCGACACCTATGGGCGGGAGCGCAGCGACTGGAGATCGAACACCATGGCAAAGCTGGCCGACATCGAGTCACCGGCCAGCGGGCTGGCGATAGAGCATTTCATCTCAGACCCGAGCGGTCGCGCCACCGAGCTCCTCTCTTCGCAGAAGGTCTACTGGGTGGAACAGACCGTGATCCCAACCAACGGGATCTCGGTGGAACCGAGGATGATGCTCCACTACATGTCCGTTCGCCGCTGGGTTGCTCCGGGCCAATGGCGGATCAACCACGCAGGTCTCGCCTATTCGGATGACGACGGGCGCACTTGGGTCAAGGGCGGTCCGATGTGGGGAGAGCGATCCAACTTTGCCCAAGTTGCCTTCGTCCGGGACGAGTCCGAGCCCGAGTTGGTCTACCTATTTGGCATACCTGCCGGACGCTTTGGCCAGGTTCGTCTGGCGCGGGTTCCGGCCGATTCCATGCTCAACCGCGGTGCGTACGACTATTGGGGCGGATCCGGGTGGACTCGTAAGGAGGCTGATGCCGTAACCGTGGTCCCGGCCCCCGTCGGCGAGCTCTCCGTGGCCTGGATTGGCCATCTGGAGAGATGGGTCATGATGTACCTGGACGAGAGACACAACGCCATCGTCGTCCGCACCTCGGAGACATTGACCGGGCCGTGGAGCGAGCCGAGCCTGTTGGCGTCGGCCCGGGACCACCCGCAGCTGTACGCGCCGTTCATCATCCCGTTCGACTCAGATGAGCCCGAGATCTTCTTCACGATGTCACGCTGGGACAGCTACAACGTCTATCTCATGCATGTTCGGCTCGCTGAGACGTGACTTCATTCATTCTCGCCGGAATCCACGTCGATGGAACGGAAGTCGAGCAGCAGCGTCGTCCCGATGTTGAGCGATTGCGGGTTGTCGAACTGAGAGTTGGCGACCACGGAGTCCCGGTACGCGACGTAGGGATGTTCGATCCACAATGGGATCGTCACCACGTCTTCGGCGAACAACGACTGGACTTCACCGTATAGGCGGGAACGCTCGGTCTCATCGAAGGTCATCCCGGCTTCGGTCAACACGTCGACTATCTCCGGGTTCTCCAGGTTCTCGCCGCTCCCACCCACCCCACCGGCCAGGACAAATGGGGCGAGGTAGTTGTAGGTGTCGGGGAAGTCGTGAAGCCAACCGAGGAAGGCGAGGTGGTAGGTGCCTTCGATGACGTCTCCAACGTAGGTGTTCCACGGCTGGGACGTCAGGGTCACCTCGACCAATCCGCTCGACTCGATCTGCAACTCGAGCTCTTCCATGGCGGCGGCTATCTCGGGCCCAAACCTTTCGGGTGGATAGGCAAGCTCGATCTCAGCTCGATTGGTTTCGGTATAGCCGGCCCCCTCGAGCAGATCTATGGCCTCCGTGATATTGGGACCTCCGTAGGACTCCAAGAACGAGTCGGAGGAGCCAGCGTACCCGGGGGGGACCGGGGAGAATGCGGGGACGAAGGCTCCTCCGAGAACTTTTTCCAAGATCGTCTCACGATCCACCAGTTGAGCGATGGCCCGTCGCACGACTGGATTGTCCGTGGGAGCAAGGCCATGGTTCACCGTGACGAAATGGAGAGTGCCCCCGGGAACCACCTCCACGCTGACGTCCTCGGTCTCCGAGAGGGAGGTGGCCGCCTGAGTGTCCACACCGCGCCATGCGAAATCGATGTGTTCTCCGACCAGGGCATTGGCCATTTCCTCGGGCGTCTCGAACGTCCTTATCACAATCCGGTTGGGAGTGACCGGGTCTCCGTAGTACTCCGGGTTCGGCTCGAGGACGATCTCCGACTCCGAGTAGTCGACCAGCGACCAGGGCCCGACACCGTAGATGGGCGCCTCCGGGAAGGCCACCAGTTCGTCGTCCGGATAGGAATCGGGGTGGATGGGGGAGTAGGCGGCGTTGGCAACCAAGGTCGGGAAGAAGGCGAACCGGTCTCTCAAGTGAAAGACCACCGTCGTGTCGTCAGGTGCATCGACGCTCGAGACAAAGAGTGAGACGAGGTCGGAGCTGCGACCTCCCAGGCGCATCACACGTTCGATGCTCGCCACATACATGGGTGCAGTCAGACGGGTGCCATCTGCGAACGTAACCTCAGGACGGAGCCGAAACGTATACGTGAGCCCGTCGTCGCTCACCTCTGGAAGGTCTTCGGCGATGCCCGGGACGAGTTCGCCGTCTCCGGGCTCGCGTCTCAAGAGCCCCTCATTCACTGCCTGCAGGATCTCCCAATCGCTGAAGGTGAGAGCATCGGCAGGGTCGAGGCTGTCGACCGGAATCATCGTCCCCATCCGGAGTTCGGAGGATTCGTCGACGGGGGTGGTCGTCCTTGGAGTGGATGAGGTCGTGGTCCCGGTCAGCGTCGTAGTCGTGGTCGAACTCACATCGGTTGCCGTGGGGCCGCCGGGTGTTGTCGATCCGGTGCATCCCCAAAGCAAGACGGCCAGCATCACCAGCCACCGGGTGTCTTGCATGGGCAGCCCGATACCCCGGTGGCCCCGTCCCGAAACCACCGATCGAAGGTTTCAGGCGTCGCTTGTTCGGGAAGAGTGGGCGGGATGAGTCGTGAACATCCCTGGAGACTGTGGGTGGTTGTCCTGGGGCGTTCTCTCTTCGTGGGAGCTGCCAGCGGCCTTCTCGGCGGTGCCCTGATCTTCTTTCTCTTCGGGTTCATCGGGTTCTCCGGGGCTTCCTTCCCCACGCGGGTCGAGAATGGGTGGGAAGCAGCAATCGATCCTGGTCTACGAAAAGGGCTGGCCGCCGGTCTGGCAATAGCGGTGGGATTGGCGGGGACCATTGTCTTGTGGAATGTGGTCGGTGGCGAGCACCATCCTTCACGCACCCGAAAATGGCTCTCGGTGCTGGCAATAGTCAGTGTGGCAGGGTCCAACCTCGAGTCGTTTCGCACCCCTTTTGGCTGGGACCCGGTCGGGATCTCCACTGTCCTGGGAATAGGGCTATTGGTGGCCGGGATCGTTTGGGCAGTCGCCCCCTGGGTACTCCAGAGTGGTGTTGACCAGTTCTCGAGAGATGGGGAGCCGGTATCGGGACGAGGTTTGCATCACGGGTAGAAGGGTAAGACTGCCGGAATTCCCCGCGAGGCGACCCGGATGAACACTTCCTTGACCCACATCACTCGCATCTCAACGGCACGTCTCACCGCAGCCAGCGTCCTCGCCGCCATGCGACCGCGTCAATGGCTGAAGAACCTTCTCGTCTTCGGGGCTCCCGCAGCTGCAGGCATGCTCTTCTCGGCCGCAGCTCTCGCCGATGCCACCCTCGCATTCATTGCCTTCACCCTGGCGGCGAGCGGAACCTATCTGATCAACGACACGATCGATGCTCCTGCCGACCGGCTCCACCCTACGAAGCGCGATCGCCCGATTGCCGCCGGGATCCTCTCAGGTCGGGTTGCTGTCACCGGAGGAGTGGTGCTCTTCGTAGCCTCTCTGCTGCCAACCGCCATGATCGGTCGAGCAGATTTCGTCGGGGTCCTGCTCGTCTACATCCTGATGAGCGTCTCCTACTCACTTTGGCTGAAACAGATAGCGGTCGTCGATCTGGTCGTCGTCGCCGCGGGATTCGGACTGCGAGCTGTCGGGGGAGCATTTGCCATCGACGTTCCGTTGTCCCAATGGTTTCTCATCGTCTCGTTCTTTGGTGCCCTGTTCGTCGTCGCCGGCAAGCGATTCGGCGAACAGCGAAGCCTGGGAGATGACGCCGTGAAGCACCGACCCACCCTTTCGGACTACGCGGACATCTACACACAGCACGTAATGACCCTCTCCTCGGGCATCACTCTCATCGCCTACGGCCTCTGGGCCTACGATCACGGCTTCCTGGCCGACTCGTGGTTCCTAGCCTCATTGATGTTCCTGGTCATGACGTTGCTCCGGTTTGCCCTACTGGTCCACGCCGGCAAGTCCGACGATCCCGTTGAGATCGTGTGGAGGGATCGTCCTTTGCGTGTACTGACGCTTGTATTCCTGGCCTTGGTCGTGGCCGGCATCGAGATCGGCTGACCTTCCGCCGGGAAAGAACCGATTCAGCCATCCAACTTGTCGACGATTGATGGTGGCAGCAGCCTGACGGCACCCATGACCCATCTCAGGACACTCGGTGCCCACACCACCCGATCACCCCGAGCCAGGGCATCGACCACCGCGTTGGCGACTGTTTCGGGAGTGACCGAGAACGGTCGCGGCGCCATGTCGGCCGTCATCTTGGTGTGGACGAATCCTGGTCTCACCAAGAGGATGCGTACATTGGCTGCGGCCACCGAACGAGACAACCCACGAGCGAGGAAGTCGATCCCTGCTTTCGACGCGCCGTAGACATAGTTCGACTGACGCGGCCGCAGCCCCGCCACGGACGACAGCACCACGATCTGGCCACCTCCCCGGTGACGAAGCTGGCTCGCTGCGTGGAGCAGAGCGGAGGCGGCTCCGATGAAGTTCACGTTGGCCATCTCGACCGCCAGCTCGGGATCCTCGTCGACCTCCTCCTGGCTGTGGAGCACGCCGAAGGCGAGTATCACGGTGTCGATGCGGGGATGCTCGGCAAAGGTCTCAGCGAAGAACTTCTCATGAGATGAGGTCTCACCGGCATCGAAGTAGAGGTGGTGGGTCTCCCCCTCGAGTGGCGTTCCTTGATGGCGCTTGGGATCTCGTCCCGCCAGAATGGCCGTCCCGCCTTTGGCGTCGACCATGCGGGCAACGATGGCACGCCCGATGTCCGACGTTGCTCCGAGCAGAAGCACCGCCTGTGGGCGTCCAAATGCGTCGATGGGTGACATCAGTGGGTCAGCCCCAAACGTAGCGAGAGGTTGGATCTCAGCCTTCCCTCAGGATCGAGTCGGGCCTGGTGGCGTCGCCAGGTCGATAGGTTCGGATACATGTCTTCAACGACTTCGCGGCGGAGACGAGAGTCCTTGGCCAGATAGACACGTCCCCCTGCAGCTGCGATCTTCGAGTCGCACTCGTCGAGGGTACGGCCGAGACCGGGATCGCCGAGCGGCATATCGACGGCGAGGGTCCACCCGGGCAAGGGGAATGTCAGGTATCCGGGGGAAGCCCCGCCCATCCGTTTCAGCACAGCCAGAGACACCGGTGTCGGCATTCGCTTCAATGTCTCGGCGACCTCCATCACGATCTTCTCGTGGCCAAGAGGAACGACGAACTGATATTGCAGAAACCCCTTCTCCCCGTAGAGCCGGTTCCAGACGCCAATGCGGTCGAGGGGGTAGAAGAACGAGCCAAGCGATTCGATCCGTCTCCCGGTCCGACGTTTTCCGAGGGCGTACCACATCCGATTGAAGATGTTGACCGTGAGTCTGTTGACCACCCCGGGGCACCAATCGGGTAGCGAGACGAGGGCGGCCTCCCCACGATATTGCGTGGGAAGCGGCCCTGGCACCTCGTCCACCGTGGCATGGTTGGCCGACATCACCAGTCCGCGGCCCTTGCGATGAGACAGGTCGGCCCAGGCCACGGAGTAGCGATAGTGGGTATCCGAATCGAGCAGCTCTTCGATCGTCGTGGCGAGGTCTCGCGTCGTTGTGGTGTGGACCGACATTGCTGTGGTCTCGATCGGGATCAGGCGGAGGGTGGCGTTGGTGATCAACCCGGTCAGGCCCATCCCTCCCAACGTGGTGGCGAACAGTTCGGATCCCGGTCTCAGGTCGACGCTCCGGCCATCACTGGTGATCATCTGCAGAGACTCGACGTGGTTTCCGAGTGAGCCATCACGATGATGGTTCTTGCCGTGCACGTCCGCCGCGATTGCGCCGCCGAGAGTCACATGATGGGTGCCCGGTGTGACGGGGAGAAACCATCCCTGCGGAACCGTGGCCGCCAGGATCTCGGTCAGTGAAGTGCCGGCCAGGGCCGTGACAACCCCGGAGTCGGGGTCGAGATCAACGCCGGTGATCGCGGTCATATCGACGACGGTGCCGCCGGCTATTTGAGCGGCGTCGCCGTAGCTGCGTCCCAATCCGCGCCCGATTTGCTCTCTGCCATCGGCTATCACATTGGAGAGATCGGCGAGGTCACGTGGTCTGACCACCTGTGACGTAGTTGAAGGCCGTCGCCCCCAGCCACTAATGGAGTGCCATTCCCCTCTGGAGATGGCTGATCGGCTCGAGGTCAGCACGCGACGAGGACCTCTTCGATCCCGGCATGGTCGGAGCGGAGGTGAGTCCACGGGTCGCCGAGACAGGACGTGCCTGCTGCTGCGACCAGGGTGATGCGGGGACGGTCTTGGTCCCTGTCGTTCGCCAGTTCGAGAGCTGCTTCACCCGATGAGCCAAGGAAAAGGATCGGACGGTCAGGTACCGGGGCCGTTGCCACCACAGCACCGTTGTCGAGCGTCTCATATTGCAGTTCGAGCACGTGGGCGAACGTCTCTTGCAGCCGTGGATCGGGGATGAGGAGCGTATCGACCGACTCGGGGAGATCGAGGCGTACCGAGGCGTCGCTCAGGCGTTTCACGCTGTAGTCGGTCTGGTTTCCGAAGCTGGTGAAGAGATGGCCGAATGACCCGTTCCTGTCGGACCCCAATCCGTACACCAGAGAGTCGGGCAGGTAGAAGGACAGGTGACGGAAGCTTCCCCCGTCTCTCGGCTCGGCGATTACCGCCACACGCTCCCCGTCGAACGTCTCCACCCAGGCAAGGAGTGCCTCCCAGTGGGCGTCGTTCCGGGGGAGACTCACCTGCTGTATCCCCCGTTGCATGAGGGTGTTGGTGGCGAGTCGCTCCGGAAAACTGACCTGGCCCCGGCTCACCGTGGAATAAGCGACCTCGGGGAGAACGAAGAAGCCGATGGCATTCACTGCGATCAGCATCGTCGCAAGGGCGGGTCGCAGAGCGGGGACGGTGATGTGAGCGTCGAGCACCTTCGACGCCCAGATGATCCCGATCGGCAGCAGCACTAGGACATAGCCGAGTTGGCCACTGTGAATGAGCAGGTAGACCAGCAGGGCCGGAAGACCCCAGACGATGAGGATCCGGCGATGCTCGGACGCCAGGGGATGTGATTTGACCTTGGTGAGCAACTCGACCGGAATCGCCAGGAGTGCGACGTGCAGTCCAACGACCAACGCCGCGGTGACCACCAAGAAGTTCTGCACGAGCCCCGCACCGGATCCCAGCCATGTGGCGCCGCCGGTCAACTCTGCCAGCTGGCTGGACAGGCTCAGATAGTTGATGGGGCCGCCTGACAGGACTACCAGCGGGATCAGCCATATCAGAGTGAGCGCGGTGAGCACGGCGGCACCACGAATTCGGATCCGAGCCGGGAATGCCATCGCTCCGTAGATCAGGAGTGGGACGAAGAGGATGAGACTCGTCTGTCGGATTGCCCCCATCGCGGCGAGGAGCACAGCTGCGACCATGAAGAAGCCGGCCCTTCGCTGCTTGCGCGCCTCGAGGACCAACAGGACCAGGGGGACGGCGAGGGCGACCTCGAGAATGTAGGTGAGGGCGACTTCGCTGTAATACCAAACCAAGGGCGAGGTCCCAAACAGACCTGCAGCGATGATGGCGGCGCGTTCGGTGGTCATTCGCGTGGCGAGCAGGTACACGAACATCGTCGCGGCAGCACCAGCCACCACCGAGATCACACTCAAAGCAGTCACCGGGTCTCGCACAAGCCACTCGATGACTCTGCCCAAGAGGACATACCCGAGATACCCCGGCGGGTGGGGCTGATGGCTTTCGAGGTCGAAGGACTCCACCCCGAGGGCGAAATTCACCGAGTCCCAATTCACCAAGAAGGAGGCTCGAAACGGGACCCGCATCAGAGCTGCGACGGAGAAGATGATGAGGGCACGCACCCATCTCCGCCGCCACCACGATTGTTTGACCGGGGATGCGGAGTCGCGCCTGACTGCTCCCTCGACGGCCGAGGTCGAGGACGTGGGTCCCATGAGCCGGCGCCATACCCGTTTCCGGAATGGGCCAAACGCAGATCCTGGGAAAGGCGCGGAGGTCTGCGTCGTTGGCACGTCATACGACGAACCTGGGGCGCTGGACTTCGCTGAGCGGTGTCTGCAACCCTGGGTTCGCAAGTGGTCAGGGAGGATCAGGCGTTCGAGCCGACGCAAAGTGGACGCTGCCTACCCCAATTCAATCTGCGGCCACGTTTCCGCTTGCGATCCCGGTGATCCCTATACTCCCGCACCGCTCCGATCTCTCTGATCCTTCCGGAGGAACTACGCAAAATGACGGACACGATTCTGTACATCGCGCTCGTCGCGGGCGTGTTGGCCCTGGCTTTGGCCGTTTACTACACCCGCGCCGTGCTCGCCGCCCCCCGGGGCAACGAACGCATGGTCGAGCTTTCGACTGCAATCCGCGAGGGCGCCATGGCTTTCCTCAAACGCGAATACATTTGGGTTTCGGTGTTCGTCGTCGTGATGGCGGTGCTCATCGCGGTGCTGTTGGAATGGGGACGACCCTGGGGAGCCATCGCCTACGTGTTCGGCGCAGTCCTTTCCGCTCTCGCCGGATTCATCGGCATGCGCATCGCCACCGCCGCCAACTCACGAACGACCGAAGCGGCTCGCGTCGGAGGGATTCCGGCAGCCCTTCCCGTCGCCTTCCGCGGTGGTGCCGTGATGGGCTTCACTGTGGCCGGCCTGGGCCTCCTCGGGGTGGGACTCGCCTTTTGGCTTTTCGGGGAGGATGGTCCACTCGCCGATCCGAATTGGGTGGACATCGTGACCGCCATCGGTCTCGGTGGGTCTTCCATCGCCCTGTTCGCCCGTGTCGGTGGGGGCATCTACACCAAAGCCGCCGACGTCGGAGCCGACCTGGTCGGCAAGGTCGAGGCCGGCATCCCCGAGGACGATCCGCGCAACCCGGCGGTGATCGCCGACAACGTCGGGGACAACGTGGGTGACGTGGCGGGCATGGGCGCCGACCTCTTCGAATCGTATGTCGGCTCGCTGGTGGCGCCCATTGCCTATTCGATCTTCGTGTTCAGCGGTGACCTCCGCGTCTCTGCCGTCATCTTCCCCCTTGCTGTGGCCGCTCTCGGCATGTTCGCCTCGATCATCGGGTCTTTCCTGGTACGGGCCAAGGAGGAATCGCATCTGGCGGCAGCGCTGCACCGTGGTACCAACTTCGCCATGGTCGTCACCGCGATAGGCGTGGGCGGGCTTGCCTACTGGGTGTTCGGCGACGTCGCCGAAAACTGGGCCGGGATCTGGATCGCAGTCGTCGCCGGCCTCGTCGTCGGCTGGATGGTCGGCAAGATCTCGGAGTGGTTCACCTCCGACCACTACAAGACGGTCAAGGAGATCGCCCGGCAGGCACAGACCGGCCCGGCGACCGTCATCATCTCCGGTGTGGCCGAGGGCATGAGGTCTGCCGCATTCTCGGTCATCGTGGTCGCCGGGGGAATCGGTGCCGCCTTCTGGGCGGGGGGGTGGGCGTTGGGCGACGGTGGAGGCATCTATGGCGTCGCCATCGCCGCCATTGGTGTCTTGGCCACCCTCGGGATCACGATCTCGGTCGACGCCTATGGTCCCATCGCGGACAACGCCGGCGGGATAGCCGAGATGGCTCATCTGCCCCCGGAAGTCCGTGAGTCCACGGACGCACTCGACTCGCTGGGCAACACGACAGCCGCCGTAGCCAAGGGTTTCGCCATTGCCTCGGCCGCGGTGACCGCCCTCGCCCTGTTCAACGCCTTCACGGAGGCGGTGAACCTCGAGTCGATCAACATCTCCTCGGCTCCGGTGACCATCGGACTGTTCCTTGGCGCGATGTTTCCCTTCCTATTTGCCGCTCTCACCATGAATGCGGTGGGTCGTGCCGCCGGGAAGATGATCGACGAGGTGCGACGTCAATTCCGGGAGATCGCGGGGCTCAAGGAAGGGGATCCCGAGGCCAAGCCCGACTACACGACATGTGTGGACATCGCCACCGCCGGGGCACTGCGAGAGATGGTCGTCCCCGGCTCCCTCGCGGTGGTCCTACCACTGGTCGTCGGCTTCTATGACGTCGAAATGCTCGGCGGTCTCCTCGGTGGAGCGTTGGTCACCGGATTCCTGCTGGCCATCTTCATGGCCAACGCAGGTGGAGCCTGGGACAACGCCAAGAAGTTCATCGAGGCCGGAGCCTTCGGTGGCAAAGGCAGTGATGCTCACAAGGCTGCCGTGATCGGCGATACCGTCGGAGATCCCTTCAAGGACACCTCCGGGCCGGCGATGAACATCGTCATCAAGGTGATGACCATCGTCTCGCTGATCTTCGCTTCAGCCTTCATCGGCTGAGGCCTTCGAGCGTGAGTGGATAACGATGCCAGCGACGTCATCAACTCGCGCTTGGACGGCATGACAAACCGCCAACGTCGGTTAGCTGGCGGCTGAGCGGAGTTGGCCGTTCCGCGCATGGGACGTTTTTGGCTTCGAGCCAAGCGATCAAGATGGGAGCGGGTTGGCCAGTAAGGATCTCGAACCCGCGCAATCTGGATCTCGTCTCCGCAGACAGATCCGGAGGAAGGGGGAGCCCGGTCAGACCTTGCTGGATCACGACTGCCGCCCACTCGGGGCCGCGCTCGTTCCACGGGAGACTGCGATCGTTCCACGCCTCCAGGCCACGGAGCTCGAGAAAGGCCTCCCGCAGCTCGTGGCTGACGTTGGCTCGCTCCCAGGCGTGTGCCAGTTCGTGCTCGTACACCCACCCCAACGCAGGGGTACATATGGAGATGAGCCAGGGATCGGTGCCCGTGTTGAAGTATCCGGGTGCCCCTCGGCATTCTGAGTCGGTGTGGTAGAAGCGGATCTCGAGAGGAGGGAGATCCAGGCCGGCGCCGGCATACACCGCCGCAGCATCCGCCAATCGTTGGTGTTGTTCTGGCGTTCCACCATGGACTGAGAAAGGCGGGGTGGTTGCATCGGGCAGCGATCCGGACAACATCCCAGTAAAGACGAAGGTGACCGCGAGGACGGGTCGTGCGTTCATCGGCAGACCGTCTCGAACGAGCGTGAACCCGTTGCCAAATGGCGTGAACCGGCGGCGAAAGGCCGTTTAACCGCCGGTTAACCGGCTCGCGTAGCCTCCGCCGTGGAGGAGACCGGGTCATGGCTCAAAGCACCTTTGTGACTAACCAGCCCCCTTTTCGAGGCGCCACGGCACGGCTGCAGATCCGGCTGCTGGGGCCTCTGGAGATCTCCCGCGGCGATGCCGTGATAGAACTGAGTGGTCCAAAGCGTCGGGCTCTGCTGTCCCTCCTCGCCATCCACATCGACGAACCGGTCGGACGGGAACAGATCATCGAAGCGCTCTGGCCGAAACGGCAGACCGGCAAAGAGGAATCGACCCTCCGGGTCCACGTGTCACACCTCCGGGACGAGCTCGAGGTCGAGCGCTCAGAGGATCCGAAGACATTGGTCACCCGCGGTCAGTCATACCTGCTCGACGGCAACGCAGTCGACCTCGACATCAAGCATTTCGAGGCGCTGGTGACCCGGGCACGGAGCCTGATGGAGGATGCGCCGCGAGACTCCGTGGACCTCCTCGATGAGGCTCTATCGATCTGGCGGGGGCGGGCTCTGCAGGACGTGGAATACGAAGAGTTCGCTCAGGACGAGATCAGACGTCTCAGCCACATGCGGATCACGGCGATTCGAGATCGCGCCGAGGCCTTCGTTGCAGTTGGTGAGGATGTGTCGGCGATCCAGGACCTGGAACCGCTATTGCGATCGGATCCCGCCAATGAGGATTTCGCCAGGCTTCTGATGAGAGCCCTGTATCGGACTGGACGTCAGGCAGAGGCACTACGCGTTGCGAATCGACTTGCCCGCCACCTCGGGCAGCAAGGGTTGGAGGTCTCTCCGTCGTTCCGTCTTCTCGAAGAACAGATCCTCAACCATGACAGAAGCCTGCTGCCCGAGGGTGCGGTTGGATCTTTTCCGATCAAGGCGGGGCGCTCGATACGGGGTTACGAGTTGCGCTCGGAGATGGGGAGAGGATCAGTCGGAGTCGTTTTCCGGGCTTTCCAGCCCGCCGTCGGTCGGGAAGTAGCGGTGAAGATCATCGATCCGGAGCTGGCCCAGAACCCTGAGTTCGTGAGGCGATTCAGCGAGGAGGCCAGAATGATCGCCAGGCTGGCGCACCCTCACATCGTCCCGCTCCACGACTTCTGGCGGGAGCCGACCGGAGCCTTCCTCGTCATGCGATGGATGGACGGTGGGAGCATGGCCGCCCGGTTGGGGACTCCGTGGAATGCTGTCACTCTGGCCAGAGTCTTCGACCAAATCGCCGATGCCCTCGGCTATGCCCACAGTTGCGGTGTGGTTCACCGGGACGTCAAGCCGGCCAATATTCTCTTCGATTCTTCCGGCAATGCCTACCTCTCTGATTTCGGCTTGGCGGTCATGGGCATAGACACCGGACACCGGGACGCGTCACAGCACGGCACAGTGGAGCCGCCATACGCGCCACCGGAGGTGCTGCGGGGAGAGGGTCCTACAGTGGCCTCCGAAATCTTTGGCCTGGGGGTGCTGCTGGCCGAAGCAGCGTCGGGTGAGCAATTCCCTGAGTCGAGTGGTCTCTCCGATGCGATCTGGCGAGTCGTGAACATAGCGACGGCAACCAACCCGGCCGACCGATTTCCCGACATGGACGCGTTCCGGCTCGCCCTGATGGAGGCAATCGACACCGGGCCGGCGCCCACCCCGAGAACCGTTCGCAGAAACCCCTACAAAGGGTTGGAATCCTTCGAGGAAATCGATAGCGCCGACTTCTACGGTCGCGAAGACGTGGTGGAGTCTCTTCTCGAAGCTGTGGCGGCGCACGGCCTCACCGCCATCATCGGGGCCTCGGGAAGTGGCAAGTCCTCGGTGGTGAGAGCCGGTTTGATTCCAGAGTTGCGGGACGGCGCCCTGCCTGGATCGGACGAGTGGTTCATCGTGACGATGGTTCCGGGAACGGAGCCCTTCGACGAGTTCTACCTGGGATTGCGTGATGCCGCGGTGGGTATTACGTCGCCCCGGCGGGGCGGCTCTCACGAGCTCCAGGATGGATTCGTGAGCGCTCTCGACGGGCCAAGCGGTCATGCTCTCCTCATCGTCGACCAGTTTGAGGAGTTGTTCTCCTCGGACGTCGACGACGATGCACGCGAGAGGTTCCTCGATAATCTGGTCGGCCTGGCCTCGGAACCAGGACGCCGCTTTCGGGTCGTGATCACGATGCGGGCCGACTTCTCCGATCGCCCTCTCTCCCACACGAACTTTGGCGAGTTGATGGCACGTGTGTCGTTCGTCCTCGGACCGATGCGTCCTCAGCAGCTGGAGGATGTGATCCGAGGCCCCGCCGCACGCGTAGGTGTGCAGGTGGAGCCCGGTCTCGTCTCCGAGATCGTTCGCGATGTTGCAGAGGCTCCGGCTTATCTGCCGCTGCTCCAGTACATCCTCTCCGAGCTGTTCGAGCGCCGCACAGAAGACCGTCTCACCGTGCAGGCCTACCGGTCTCTGGGTGGAGTCCAGGGTGTCCTGGAGCGGAGGGCCGAGTCTGTGTTCGCCTCGCTCGGCGAGGGCGTTCGGGCCGCCTGTCGGCAGCTCTTCTTACGTATGATCCATCTCGGCGATCATGGCGAGGAGACTCGTCGCCGCCTCCCTCTGACGGAGATTTCCGGCCTCGGCCCAGGATCTGCGGGAGATGAGGCTTTGCAGGCATTCTCTCAGGCGCGTCTCGTCACCTTCGATCGCGATCCGGTGAGCCGCGCCCCAACCGTCGAGGTGGCCCACGAGACGGTGATCGCCCGGTGGACGAGGTACAGGGTGTGGATCGATGAGGCAAGGGCCGACTTGCTGGCGCAAAGACGGATAGCTGCGGCCGCCGCGACTTGGGAGCAGTCAGACGAGGACGTCGAGTATCTGCTGAGCGGAGGCCCCCTCGCCTCGGCTCTCGATGTGGTCGAGAACCAGCGCGTCGAGTTGAACGATCTCGAGACCCGTTTCGTGGAGGAGAGCCGAACTGCTGCCGCTGCCGCAGATGATCGGGAGAGGGCGCGACGTGAGCACGAGACAGAGCTGGAACAGAGATCGCGTCGGCGCTTGCTCGTTGGGGTCGGCAGTGGCCTCGTGGCTCTGGTAGTGGCGGTTCTCGCCGTTGTCGCCTGGAGTCAGAGTCAACGAGCCAACGACCTGGCTGCAACCCAGAGCAGGGAGAATCTCGCTCGCGAGTTGGCGGCTGCCTCGGTAGCGAATTTGACCTCAGATGATCACGATTTGAGTCTTCTCCTTGCGATTGCCGCGGCGGAAGAGACTCTGAGTGCCCGCGGGACAATCCTCCCCGAGGCCGTTGACGCCCTCCACCTCTCTGTGATCAATCCTCGACCCTCTTTGATCATTGAGCATGCCCTTGGTCCGACGGATGGTGAGGCGATCTCGTATTCAGGCGGCGGGGAGTCATTGGCGTATGTGAGCGAAAATGGGGAGATCGTGCTTTTCGATCTAGCTGCCGGGTCGGAGATCGTGAGGACAGATCGGGTTGATCCTCCGGCGTCTGGGGTCGATTTCCATCCTGATGGAAGTCGAGTCCTGAGCATCCATAGCGATGGCTTTCGGGAGTGGGACACGTCCACGGGAGAGTTGATCCGCTGGGTCGAGCACCCGGATCCGGTATCCACTGCGGTGTACTCCGATAATGGTGACCTGCTGGCGTTCGGTGACGTCTCAGGAAACATCGTGGTCCATGGTCCCGGACTGAGTTCGACCCTAGAAGGCCAACACGTCGGGCGGATCACCAGTCTCGACTTCGATCCGTTGGGAAACCGCCTGATAGCATCTGATTTTGGTGATCAGAGTGTCGGTGGACAGGTCCTGGTCTGGGATCTGGCATCGAAGAGCGTCATCCTGAGATCCGACATCGAGACTGGCTCCTGCATCTATGAAGCAGCATGGCACCCGAGCCAGGACAAGATAGTCGTCAGTCTCTGTCATGGGGAAGCATTCATCCTCGATGCTGGCACCGGAGAGCGATTGCAGGCATTCAGCCTCGCCAATCAGACTTTCCCGGCGATGGTGTTCGACAGCACTGGGGCCCTCGTTGCAGGTGCTGGTGTCGACGGCTTCACTCGCATCTTCTCCGCAGGAGTAGGAGGCGCGTCGGCCATCGAGCTTCCCAACGGAGGTGTTCCCGTCGACGACGTCGAGTTCAACCCTAACCCAGCTGATCCTGGGTCGGTTGAGGTGGCGGCACTAGGCTTAAACGGGGAGATTCGGATTTGGCGGGACATTCTGGGTCGCTCAGAGCTCCCACCCCACCATTCGACTCTTCTCTACTCGTTCATCGATGCGACGCCGGACGGAACCCGTTACATCTTCGGGAGCAACGACCACATTTGGGGGCTTCCCAAGGATCCCGACGTCCTGCCACCGGAGGTTCAGGTGATCGACGCCGCATCGGGCGAAATCCTGATGACACACGAGACAGCCCAGGACCTCTTCTTGCGGTTCAAGCCCACGATCAGCGATGACGGAACGATGGTGGCGTTCGCCGGTCCGTCGGGAAACGTGGTCGTGGCTAATGTCGACGAGGCGGTGTCAGAGGAGATCCCTGACTCCAGGCGATGGGCGCTGGATCTCGATTTCAGCTCGGATGGTCGGGTGCTCGCCGGGGGCGGTTTCGACGGCTTTGTCGCGCTATGGGACGTTGCCTCGATGTCGATGATCAAAGTCATGAGCCCTGGTCTCAAGGCACTGGACGACGGCGATCAACTCTTGCCCGATCGACAGATCAACGAGATCGAGTTCAGGCCCCGATCCACTGAGCTGGTCACGGCCGGTGCCGACGGGTCGGTCCGCATCTGGGATACGGCCAACGGCCTCAACGACGTTCTCGGCGTCTTCGAATTCGGTGTCTGGTCCGTCGATATCTCAAATAATGGGTTCACCGTCGCCGCCGCAGCCACCAACGGATCGGTGACACTCTTAGACATCGAGAACGGAGACGAGATTTTTCCCCGGCCGGAAAGTGTGCCCGGCATGTTGAATGTGGTGCTCTCCCCCGATGGGAGATATCTCGCCAGCGGAGGGCCAGGCTCATTCGTTCATTTGTGGGATCTAGCGTCGGGGGAGATCGTGCGCCGCTTTCGTGGTGCTATCGGCAAACCGACCGTTGTCTTCGTCAATGGCGGAAGCGAGCTTCGCGCCGTCGGTGCCGAAGGGATCGTCCGTGGTTATGTCCTCGATCCAGAGCGGCTTCTCGCGACAGCTCAGGCCGACGTGAGTCGTCAATTCGACGACGAGGAGTGCCAGCGGTATCTACGGCGATCTTGCGACGCCTGAGTCCGATCGTTTTCGTCCAGGCTCCGCACCCCTCGTAAGCTCGAAAGAGCATGACCCACCAGCCATATCCATCTGTCGACCATCGCAAGGAGATCGTGTTCGTTCGTCACGCCGAGTCGCAGGCGAACCGTGATGGCTACTGGAACGGCCGGACCGACGGGCCATTGAGCGAGGCAGGAGAGGACAGTCTCGAGGCCGTCGGACGACGTCTCTCGGGCTGGGCGTTCGATGCGGTCATCGCCTCACCGTTGAGCAGGGCCCGCCGCACCGCTGAGGCCTTCTCTGATGACGTCCAGATCGACGAGGACTTCATCGAGATCGATCTCGGGCAGTGGGAGGGGATGCTGTACACCGATGTCGAGGAGCGACACGGCGACGAGCTACGGGAAGCGATTCGATCTCGGACTTTGCCAATGGGAGTCACCGGCGAGACGCTGGAACAGGCAGGGAAACGAGCGATCACTGCCGTTGACGGGCTGTTCGACAGGATGGCCGACAACGAGAAGGTTGCCGTCGTCACCCACGGTGGCTTCCTCCAAGCGGTCCTCCATCGGCATCTCGCCGGCGATGGCCGCAGGGTGCACGGGTTCACCGCCAACACCGGAATCACCCGACTTGTCCAACAATTCGGGAGGATCCGGCTTGCCTCTTTCAACGACACCGGTCATCTCGGCCCACGTTCGCAGGCCGTCGATGCCCATCTGGCTGCCGGTGACAAGGTGATCACCCTCATCCGGCACGGGCAGACCCGAGCCAACCTCGAGCGTCGCTGGCAGGGTCGAGGAGACTGGGATCTCGACGAGATCGGTCACAGGCAGGCCGCAGCCCTGGGTGAGTGGTATGGACGCCATCCCACCGTCTACACGTCACCGTTGAAGCGTGCCGCGTCGACCGCACAGCACGTGGCCCTCAACGGTGTCGTCGCGGTCGAGGACTTCATGGAGATCCACATGGGCGAGTGGGAAGGGATGACTACCGACGAAATCGCAGAGAAGTGGGCCGCCGATATGGAGAAGATCTACCGCGACGGGGTCGACCTACCCAGGGGCACCACCGGTGAGACCTGGGCGCAGCTGACTCAACGGTTCTCTGCCGCCGTGGCGGCTCTCGACCACGGCGACAGTGGCCCGACCGTCGCCGTGGCGCACGGTGGCGCCATCCGGTCTTACATCTCTTCGCTCACCAAGACCGGTGACACGCACTCGGAGTCGCTGTTCACACCTGCCAACACCTCATTGACCCATGTCGCCGTCACCGAGCGAGGACCCGAGATTCTGGACTACTCGGTGTCCACGCACCTCGAGGCGCTCCAATAGTGTGCCCCTCGTGACGACCTACGACTCGCGTCGGTACGCGATGGCCAATCGCCCAGATCCATCACACCTGAAGCGGATCGACCGGCTCATCTCCATCCGACCGGGCGACCGAGTCCTCGAGGTGGGATGCGGTCAGGGCCATCTGACCGGAGCGATGGCTCAGCGAGGTGTGGACATCACGGGAATCGACGCCAACCCACGAGCTCCCGAGGTCGCCGGCACCGGGCTGGTGAGGCACATGGTGGCCGAATCCCTCGACTTCGACGACGAGACGTTTGACCTCATCTTCTCGGTACACGCCATTGAGCACATCCCAGCACTGGAGGAGGCGCTGACCGAGATGACCAGGGTTCTCAAGCCAGGCGGTAAGGCCCTCTTCGTCTATCCGGCCGAGCCGATCAAAGGCCTGTATGCCGTCCCGACGTCGATCATCCTGCACGGGAACCCGTTCAAGGCTCGGCAGGTTCATTGTCACAAATTGTGGCCGTCGAAACTGAGGGCGATGGTGGAGCCGATGGGCATGAGAGAGACGGGCCGTGAGTTTAGTGTCTTCAAGACCCCTCAGTTCACCTCGGTGTTCGAGAAGGTCGGCTGACCCACCTTGTTCACCTGTCAGACCTGCGGGAAGGAATTCGACCTGCCTCAACATGTTCTCGACCGCTATCCGGGATGGACACCGCGACAATGTTTGGACTGCCGCGATGGACCGTCCGGCAATCAGCCGGCATCGAAGCTGACCGCTGGCCGGCCCAGTGTTTCCAAGAGCCGTGACCTGACGCTGGCCGAGGTCCTGGCCAACTTCACCGAGGGCCCTCAGACCGGTGTGTTCACCGACGGGTCGTCCGAGGGGAATCCGGGCCCCGGAGGATGGGGAGCAGTCCTGGTCGTCGACGGTCAGGTCGTCGTCCAGGAATACGGAGCCGAGGCGCACACGACCAACAACCGGATGGAACTAAAGGCGATCATCGCCGGACTGGAGATGATCCCCGCAGATACTCCCACCGACGTCTACACCGACTCTGAGCTCATCGTCAACATCCTCACCAAGTGGGCGCCGGGCTGGAAGGCACGAGGCTGGAAGAAGAAATCCTCGGGTCCGATCGCCAACCTCGAGCTCGTCCAAGAGGCCTACCAGCTCCTCGTGGCCAAACCCAACGCCAACATCCGCTGGATCAAGGCACATAGCGGCTTCCGGTGGAACGAGTATGCCGACTCGCTGGCGACGGCCTATCGCCGGGACACCCTTTGACGTCTCGCCCGCAGCTCTCGGGCGAATATATTCGAGAGTGGGCAACGCATGCCCACGGCTCGCCGCTCTACGGCGAGTTGTGCGAGGTTGTCGGAGACTCCGACGAGTTGTTGCGCATCCTCAACAGAATCCTCAATCGGCCATACCCCAACGTTTTCTTCGCAGCCGTCCACTACCTGCTTCTGAAAGGGGACGGACCCGAACTGGCCGGGTTCTACCCGTCACTCACCGACGACCCCGAATCACTGGCAGCAGTAGGCCGGCCTTTCCGGGAGTTCGTCGTCTCCCACGAGGAGGAAATCGTCGAGCTGGGGCGGACCCGCCATACCCAGACCAATGAGTGTCGCCGCTGTGTCGCGCTGCTACCCGCAATCTGGAGGAGCGGCCTCCCGCGCTTTCACCTGGTCGACCTCGGCACCAGTGCCGGCCTCAACCTCCTGGTCGACCTCTACCACTACCGGTGGGATGGCATCGAGTGGGGACCGCGGTCGCCGGTGATCCTGGAAACAGAGCTCCGTGGCTCTGAGCCCGAGCCAAGCGAGATCCAGGTTCTGACTCGAACCGGGTTGGACCTGAACCCGATCGACCCCAGCGACGGCGATGACCGTCTCTGGTTGGAAGCACTCATCTGGCCGGAGCACGAAGCGAGACGACAGCGGTTGCGGGCTGCATTGGATCTCGCTCGAGCCGTCGACATCCATTTCGTGGCCGGGTCTGCCCTGGAGACCCTCGGCTCGGCGCTCGAAGGTCTCCCTGACGCGGAGCCGGCGGTGGTGATCAATTCGTTCACCCTGAACCAGTTCACCGAGGATGGGCGGGACGAGGTCGACCGCGTTGTCACCCAATCTCGGCAGGTACGACCCGTCGTCAGAGTCGCCTTCGAATACCGAGGGCGGGAGGATGACTGGCCAAAGGTGAGCGTCGACGGTGGTTCCGGTGAGGTAACGATTGGTCAGGCTCATCCACACGGGGAGTGGGTTGAGTTCTATGCCCGGCCGTAGACCGGCACCAGGGCCCCGTTCATCACCCCGGACTCGTCGCTGAGCAGGAACTCGGCTACGGCTGCGATCTCATCCGGCGTGGGCCAGTTCACATAATCGGCGTATGGGAGCGAGCGTCGAGTGGCCGGGGTGTCGATCACAGAGGGCATCAGCACGTTGGCCGTCACTCCGGTGCCGTCCAACTCGGTGGCGACACTCTGACCCAGGGCGGCGACGCCCGCCTTGGCGATGTTGAACGCGGCCTGGGCCTCGAAGTAATCGACGGCGCCGCGGCTCCCGACGAGGACGATGCGACCCCAGCCGGACTCCTTCAGATGGGGAACCACCGCACGCACCGCGTAGAAAGCGGAGCGGAGATTGAGATCGAGCATCCGCTCGAATCGCACGTCGTCGGTCTCCTCCACATCACGACCGCCGGCCCATCCCCCGACCAGCGAGCAGAGACCGTGGATCTCGCCCCAACGACCGGCAACTTCCTTGATGTAGGTGTTGACCGCCTCCGGATTCGTGCAGTCGACCCTGCTCAACCTCAGCTTCTTCTCGTCGACCTCGAACTCCGATTCGAAGCTCTGCGCCTCGTCCGGGAGCAGATATGTAACGGCGAGGCGGTAGTCCTTCCTGATGAGGCGGCGGACCAGGGCAGCACCGAGTCCCCCGGTTCCACCCGTGATCACGAACGTTTTGGTCACGGGGTCAATATAGGAGGTGACGGTGGGCCACGTGCCCATCCCGGCTACCAGCAGGCGGGTCCTGTCCTAGTGAGAGCCTCTTCGAGCCATCGCCCGCGGTCACTGGTGGACGCGGCCTGAAGGTCGCCGGCAGAGTCCACATCGAGGAGGAGCCCCCGCCGAGCGACTACCTCCGGATCGTTCAGAGAGTTGAGATGCCGGTGAAAGCTGGCTACTCCGAAAGAAAAATCGACACGGTCTCTGGAGCCGATGGCGGAGGTGCCTCCATCAGCCGAGGGTGCGATGACGTCGCGACCCGCATCGAGCGGACGGGCGAGTGCTTCGATATCGGAGGTTCCGATGAGGGGGAGGTCGCTGTGCAGGACCAGCCAGGAGCTTCCCGAGTGCAGTGCCCAGTCGACTCCGGTCCGGGCGGCCATGTCGAGCCCATCACCTGGATCGGGAAGGCTGGGTAAACCCGATTTGGTCGCCCATTCCGCCACATCCGGGGCTGCGGTCACGATGAGCGGCATTTGCCCGGCGTCGATCACGGTCGAGGCCACGTTCTGAGCCAGGGCCTTGCCCAGCCGGGCCCGGGTGTGGGGGTCGACGGCGCCGGCGAGCCGCCCCTTTCCCAGCGAAAACGATTTGACGGGGATGATCACCACGCCGGCCACGGTCGGAGCGTAGGAGGAATAGCGGGGTACCGGCTCCGGTTGACCACGACATGCCCAGAGCAGTATGGAATGGAGTCGTTCTCGCCGAGAGCGACGAGACCGTCGTCGTCGAAGGCAACCACTACTTCCCGCCTGAGTCGGTGAACGAGCAGTATTTCTCAGACTCCGACAAGACAACGGTGTGCGGGTGGAAGGGGACCGCCAACTACTACGACGTCGAGGTCGACGGGGAGACCAACCCCGCCGCCGCCTGGTATTACCACACGCCCAGTGACGCGGCCGCCGAGATCAAAGACCACGTCGCCTTCTGGGGTGGGGTCAAGGTCGAGGCCTGACCAGGATTCGGGCACCCAAACCGCGAACCCAGGGTTGCAAACACCGCTGAGCGAAGTCCAGCGCCCTCGGTTCAAGCTGGCGGTGCCTACGGCACCACCAGAACCGGGCAGGACGCCAGGTGGGTCAGCCGATCGGCGGTCGATCCCAGGATGACCCGCTCGGCGAGCCCGGCACCACGGCGACCGATGACCATCATGTCCGCCTGGGTGGTCTCACACACCGCGAGCAGCCGACTCGCCGGGTCACCGAGCTCGGCGACCGTCTCGTAGTCGACACCGTCGAGATCCAGTTCTTCTTCGATCTCGTGAAGGATCCTCTGCTGTCCTTCCACGAGCGCAGCGGACAGGGACTCGGGGCTCGGGGGGGCTCCGCCTATTCCCCACCAGCCCTCGGGTGTTCGCACGACGGTCACCAGCTTGAGTCGAGCGTTCCAATGACGGGCGATGGCGACGGCATGCTCGGCGGCACGCCGGCTGCCATCAGACCCATCTATCCCGACAACAACGGTGGAGATCTGCCAATCCATGAACGGAATCTATAGCAGTGCGGCAACTAGGTGCCCGACCACCAAGCCGTATAGCCCGGCGACTACGTCGTCGGCAGTCACCCCGAGGGCGCCGGGCAGGTTTTCGGCCGGGGCCACACCTGGGGCGAAGTTCTTGAAGATGTCAGCGGCACGGAACACGAACCACGCGACGATGGCCCCAGGCCACACCGGAAGCCCGATGACGGCGATGAACGCCCCTGCGGCCTCGTCGACCACGATCCAACCGGCGTCCCCTTCAGGCTCCACGAACGGTCGCGCCGACCAGAGGCTCGCGGCCACCACTGCCGCTGCCGCAACGGCCTGACCTTGCCAGCCAAACCAAAGACCGACGAGGAGAGCGACCGGCAGCGCACAGAGGGCGCCAACCGTTCCCGATCCGAGGTCGTCGCCCCTGTAGCGCCCGAGGATCAGGCCGGTGCCGAACCACGAGGCCACGACCCGATGCATGACGTCGAGACTAGAACCGCGCCTCAGGCGATTCGGGTTTCACCAAGCCAGGTGCGCGTTTAGCCTTTGGCCATGGAAACGGCATCACACATCTGGAGCGACGGCGAGTTCGTCCCTTGGGACGAGGCCAACGTCCATTTCCTCTCCCACGCCCTTCATTACGGAACCGGCGTATTCGAGGGGATCAGGGCGTACAACACTCCGGAGGGGACTGCCGTATTCCGTCTTCACGACCACATGCTCCGGCTCGATGCGTCAGCGCGGGCATATGGCATTCCAATGAGATGGACGGTCGGGGACTGGGACGAGGCCTGTCTCGAACTGCTGCGTTTCACCGGGCTCGATTCGGCTTACATCCGTCCTCAGGTGTTCTACGGAGGGGGCTCGATCGGGATCAATCCGGCCAACAACGAAGTCCGGTCGATGATGGCCGCCTTCCCCTGGGGCGCTTACCTGGGTGACGACGCCGCGGAGAAGGGTATCTCGACGATCGTCTCGAGCTGGCGGCGGATCTCGCACACCTCACTCATCCCAACCGCCAAAGGCTCAGGGGGCTATCTCAATTCGGTGCTGGCCAAACAGGAGGCGATGGCCGCGGGTCACGACGAGGCGATCATGCTCAACGACAGCGGGTCGGTTTCGGAGGGCAGCGGGATGAATCTCTTCATCGTCAATGACGACGTGGTCTACACACCACCGGTCTCCTCCGGCATTTTGGAGGGGATCACCCGGAACTCGGTCATCGAGCTCCTCAACGGCGATGGTGTCGAAGTCGTCGAGATGGAGCTTGCCCGTGGCGCTCTCTATGTGGCCGACGAGATCTTTCTCACCGGGACTGCCGCCGAGGTGAGCCCGATCCGGGCTGTCGACGGACGCACCATCGGCTCGGGAATCCGGGGTCCGATCACCAAGAAAGCTCAGGAGCTGTTCACTGCGGCCGTGGCCGGTAAGCTCGACGAGTTCCGCCATTGGCTCGATTTCGCCTAGTGATCCACTGATGGCACAGCAGCCCAACGTCGAGATCACCGAGGCCGAACGTCCTCGTCCCATCCCCCATCCCGGGGTGGCGGTCAAGTGGCGGGCCGACAAGCCAGGCATCCCCGAAGGCCCGACCGGCACCCCCGGTGGCGGCTACTACGGGACCACCGGGCCCGATCCGGGATGGGGACTCAAGATCGTCAACGGCGCCAACCTGCCTGATGACGACCCCGATCTCCGCAAGGTATTGACGGGGCTGGTACTAGCCCGTGCCGCCGCATTGGGCAGGGCGCCGGTCCGTGAGGATCTCGACGTGGCATTGATCCTGTGTGGGTATGACGAGGAAGCTCCCCCTTCGTTGATCGAGCGCCGGGAAAGGTGGCTCGAGGCCTCGCCTCACGAGCAGCGTCCCGGAGCGACTGCCGTGGCAGAGGTGGACAAGGGCCAATTGATTCTGAAACCCGACCGTCTCCGCTACGCCATCAGGCATTCGAGGTAGACGAGGATCGTTCTGTAGCGTTTCGGTGATGTGTGCTGAATCGCAAGTCATGTACAGAATTCCACCGGCCCTCGACACCCATGAACTGCGTCCCCCGCCTCGACGCAGCGCTGCGGGTGCGCCTTCTTTTTGCGTCCTTGCCAGGAACGCCGATGACTCGGTGAAATCAGCGCGGACTCGCGATCCAGGACAGTCATGAAGATCGTTCGAATCAAGTCGGGGGACGACATCGTTTATGGCGTTGCCGACGCCGAGGGCGTCCTCGTCTACAACGGCTCCCCTTTTGTTGCCTGGGAACCAACCGAAATCGTTCTGCCCTGGTCCAACGTCAACCTCCTCTCACCTGTGATCCCGACCAAGGTGATGTGCGTGGGCAGGAACTACGAGGACCACGCGGCCGAGTTCGCCGGCGAGGTCCCCGAGGAGCCGATGATATTCATGAAACCGGCGACCTCGGTTGTGGGACCGCATGCCAACGTCGTTCATCCCGCGATCAGCCACGAGTTGCATCACGAGGCAGAGCTCGCTGTCGTCGTCAGCAAACCCGCCCGCCACGTCAAAGCAGAAGACGCCTCCCGATACATCTTCGGATACACGGCCGCCAACGATGTCACCGCCCGCGATCTGCAGCGCAAGGATGGCCAGTGGACGCGGGCCAAGGGATTCGACACGTTCTGTCCGCTCGGCCCGGCGATTGAGACCGAACTCGATCCGTTGGAGCGTCTCGCCGTCATTTGCAGAGTGAATGGTGAAGTGCGGCAGGCCGGGTTCACCTCTGACATGGTGTTTGGGGTGGCCGAGATCTTCGAGTACATAACGGCCTTCACCACACTCCTGCCGGGCGACGTCATCCTCACCGGCACCCCGTCAGGGGTGGGCAAAGTCGAACCCGGGGATTTCATGGAGGTCGAGGTCGACGGGATCGGGGTGCTCGGCAACCGGGTGGTGAGCCCGTCGTGACGGTACGGGTCCGGATGGCCCCTTCGCCCACCGGCTACCTCCACGTGGGCACGGCTCGAGCCGCCCTCTACAACTGGCTATACGCCCGGCACACCGGAGGGACGTTCCTCGTCCGCATCGACGACACCGACCTCGAACGCTCCACCACCGAGTTCGAGGATGAGATACTCGGCTCGTTTCGCTGGCTGGGCCTCGACTGGGATGAAGGCGTCGAGATCGGGGGACCGCACGGCACCTACCGTCAGTCGGACCGTCTGCAGCGATACGCCGAGCTCGCCGGGTCGCTCGTCGAGTCTGGTCATGCCTACTTCGACGATCGGACCCCAGAAGTGCTGGAGGATCTGCGCATGAGGGCGCGGCAAGAGGGCAAGCATCCCGGCCATTACGTCCGCAGACCCGAGTCGGAGGCTGCCTCGGGGGTCATCCGACTCTCCGTTCCCCAGGACTCCGTTGTCGAGTTCCACGACATCATCCGCGGTGATCTGTCCTTCGCCCCTACCGACATCGACGATTTCGTCATCCTCAGGAGCAACGGCAGCCCCACCTATCACCTGGCTTCGACTGTCGACGACATCGACTATGAGATCACTCATGTCGCTCGCGGTGAGGATCTGCTTCCGTCCACCCCCAAGCACATCCTGTTGACGAGGGCATTGGGGGGCACGTCTCCCGAGTATGCCCACCTCCCCCTGCTTTTCGGTGCCGACGGGAAGAAGCTCTCCAAGCGTCACGGGGCAACCGCTCTGTCCGAGTACCGCGACGCCGGGTTCCTCGCCGAAGCCGTGTTCAACTACCTGGCCATCCTCGGCTGGTCTCCCGACGGGGAAACCACCATCTTCAGCCGCGAGGTAGCGGTCGACAGGTTCGACTTGGTGAATGTCTCGCGAAATCCCGCAGCCTTCGACCCGGACAAGCTGGTCTGGATGAACGGCGAGTACATCCGCGCCATGGACGCTGGAGATTTCGTGGAGAGGGTGCGACCCCACGTCGAGACGTCGCTCGGCCGCGGGCTGTCCGACACCGAGTGGACGACCTTCGAAGAGATAGCCCCTCTCGTTCAGGAGCGAACCAAGCTATTGCCCGAGGCGGGACAGCAGGTGGTCTTTCTCTTCGAGGACTTCGACACCTACGACCACCAGTCTTGGGAGAAGGTGATGACGAAAGAGGGCGTCGCCGACGTCCTCGATGCCGGAAGAAGCGCTCTCGACACTCTCGGTGATTGGAACGCGGAGGCGATCGAACGAGTATTGAGAACCGTTCCGGAGCAGTTGGGCATCGGAGCTGGGAAGGCGTTTCAGCCGCTGCGGGTTGCGGTCACAGGATCGTCGGTGAGCCCGCCGTTATTCGAGTCGATCGCCGCTCTGGGGCGGGTACGCACGCTGGAGCGTCTCGATCGGGCTCGAAAGGAGTTGGGCTGACCTCGACGTCGGCGTAACCTTCGGGAGTCACCCGGTCCCGTCGTCCAGAGGCCTAGGACGCCGGCCTTTCAAGCCGGAAACGCCGGTTCGAATCCGGTCGGGACTGCTGATTCTTTCCCCTGGTCAGGGGATTTTCCGGCGATATCTGTGCTTCCTCATCGTTGGGTTGGGCCGCTCCTGGGCCGCTCCAGCCCTCGGCCAGCTCGTCTAAACGGTCCGCGGTTCGGGCATCGAGACCTTCCATGAGATGGCCGTATCGGTCCATGGTCACTTGAATCGACGAGTGTCCGAGTCGGGTCTGGATGGTCTTGGGATGCTCGCCCCGAAGGCACGGTGATCGTGGGCGACGAAGCGTCGATGGTCTCCACCCGGGATCTCGCCTGGCTCGTCTCCCAAGCCGAACACTGCGACGGGAAGATCGTGTTGGTCGGCGATCCGAAACAGCTCCCCTCCATCGACTCGGGTGGGCTCTTTCACCGCATCGTCGCCGACGGCCACCGAGTGGTCGCCGACCTCGCCGCAGTGAACCGGCGGCAGACCCTTGACCTCGACCGTCATGCTCTCGACAGCCTCCGCCAGGGTCAGGTGGCGTCGGCTGTCCACGAATACGGCGAAGCGGGACGACTTCACCTCGGCGGAGACGAATACGCGACCAAGACGGCGCTAGTTGACGCCTGGTGGAAAGATGTCGACTCCTACGGCGTCGACCAGGTACGCATGCTCGCCTCACGGCAGGCCGAGGTCGCCATGCTCAACCAACTCGCCCGAGTCCAGATGCAGGCCGAAGGCCTCCTCGAAGGGCCGACCCTGGTCAACCGGTGGGGTACAGATTTCCAGGTGGGAGACCGGATCGTGGTCCGGGACAATTGGTACACCCACTCCGATCTCCGCAATGGACAGACCGGAACCATCACGACCGTCCACCCGGACACCAGAAGCCTCTCTTTCAAGCGGGATATCGACGGGCCGAGGTTGTCCTTCCGGGGTCGTATATGGATTCCAGTGTCGACCACGCCTACGCCCAGACCATCCACACCGCCCAAGGCCAAACCTTCGGTACCACCCACCTCTACGTCGACACCGGTGTCGCCGCCGAGCACGGGTACACGGCCCTGTCCCGGGCTCGGGACGAAACTCACCTGTGGGTCAACACCAGCCGGAACGTCAACGGGCGCTGTGTCCAACCCGGCCAACCCGCCTACGAAACTCCAGTCGAGTCCCTGGTCCGCCAGCTCACCAGATCCGTCGTCCAGCCACCCGCCCTCGCCCAAGGCCTGGCCGTCGAGGACGCCACCGACCAACAACTCCACCAATTCCTCCACAACCTCGAACGCGAGATCCACCGCTTAGACAAGACGACTGAGCGGGAGCCGTGGATCGAGGACCACGCTGATCTCCTCCACACCTACACCGCTATCAAAGACGAGCTCGCAGCCCGAACCGCAGCCCTGGCCATCAGCTACCAGCTAAACCCACCAGCCGACATACTTGAGGTCCTCGGCCGTCGACCATCCAAACCTGCCGCCGCTATCCGATGGGACACGGCAGTCAGCCGATATGCAGCCGCCCGGCTCGCTCTCGGCGCCCACGCTGACCTCACCGACCTCTCCACCCCGGAAGCTCGACTATGGCAGTCCGCAGTCGACGCCTACGACCCGCTCCCAGAACTCGAACAACGACCAACGTTGAAGATGGCGGGATCAGGAGAGGGGTCAGGCAGCCGGCTGGTCGGCAGAGTCGAAATGACGCGTCGCTACCTCGACGTCGCTTTCCAGCATCGCTGTGAACATCTCATCGAGACGGCCCGCTGTCTCCCACGACAGCCACCGGTCCCCACAGGAGGGACACTCCTCCATGGGCACTTCGAGGACCAACGCGACCTTGCCCTCCGACTCGGTCACCTTGGCTCTCCGGACCGAAACCCGATCCTGTTGGCCACAGCGTTCACATGACATCAGCGTCTCTCACGATAGTCGCCGGACCACCTGTCCCCATGGGGCTCATAAACAGTGACGATCCGCTCCTCGCGGCTGTGGCCGTCCACGACTACGACCACATGGAGCGGTCGCTTCCAGTCGACCAGCAACAACAGCTCTTTCAACACGTCCTGTTCGAGCGTGGTCTCTTCAATGACTTCTGCTGACTCGAGGGCGACATCGAACTCGGCGAAGGTGCAGTCGATCAGCCGCAGCTTGTCGAAGGCATGCTCGCTGATCCACTTCGGATATTCCCAGACCTTGCGACGGGGAACGGCAGCCATCCGCCCATCATCGCATCAGTCGTCCGACCGACTGCGGATCACCCCTCCACCATCGTCAGGCCGTGTACAGGGTCGTTCCCATCCGCTACAGCATTTCGTAACATCAGCGCAGGTGACCAAGCCAGACCTGCCACAGGAACTCCTCGACGAAATCCGCCGCGATTATCCCCCCATCCTCACCACCGCCCACGTCGCAGAGATGATGCATTCCACCATCGGCGACGTCCGCGACAAGGTCCACCGAGGCGACCTCCCCGCGGTCAGGTGGGGACAACAGTTCCGGTTCTTCAGAGAAGAAGTCCTCGCAGCCATGACCCGATACCAACCCGGCGACGCAACCCCAGCCGAAGAACAACCCGACCCGGCCGACCAGTCATAGCGAGATGGGTGAAATCGACTACGAAGACTGGTATCCCGAAGTGCCACCAGTCATGGACACCAAACAAGTCGCCGAACTCCTACACACCAACGAACAGATCATCCGCGCCTGGGTCAGAGAAGGAACCATCCCCGCACACCGCAGACCCGGAGGCCGCAAATTCACCTTCCTTCGCCACGAGATCTTCAACTGGCTGATCGCTAACCGCTACCAGCCTGAGGCGGACGACGGTTAGACGCACCTCCCGGTGCGTGACCTCCCTGCGAATACCGAGCTCGCAACATATTGCCGGTTATGCGCTCCTCGCCACCCACCGCGAGGCTTATCGGGTGAGTGATCGGTGCGGGCTAACAGTAGACTCGTCGGCCTTGGGTGCATGTGGCCTAGGTTCCGAACACGATGGGCACGTGACCGATCCGTGGAATGTCGGATAAACCCGTGGGACCGTCTGGTTAGATCCCACCAAGTGGGAGGGTCGCCTCACGCATGCCGGCTGTGTCATCTGCGCCTCGGGGGCCCGCAGAGCGTTATCGCTGAGTTTCTTCATGCTGGGTAATGGCCCAGCCTGAACCTCCGCTCCGCTACTACGTCTGCGCGGTTGCGCTAGACCACGTGATCAAGCCTACGAGATTGCTCCGGACGACCAAGCAGTCTTCTGGCGCGAGGCTATGGCAGTGGCACGGTCGGTCCCCTCTGTCGCACAGCCCGTGAAAATGAACTACGAGATCGACGGTAAACACGCTGCCGCACCTTCATCTTCACCTTTACCCACGGTCAACAGACGACCCCTTTGTGGGTGGACCGATAGACCCGAGTGGAAATTCGCTTCTAGGACAGCCGAAGAACTCGATGCCCTGCGAGAAGCTGTCGTAGCCGCTCATCACAGCTGATTCCAGACAAGAACGGGATCGGATACCACCTGCGGCCAGCCTTGCCTTCCAGGAGCTGGCACCCACCCTTTGAGGCGTCCGCCATGCTTGAGAAGAAGGACAAACTCCTCGACTAGCGGGAACGTGTTATGAACCCGCTGCCGATTTTCGGTTCCAGACCGGGTAGATGAATCGGTTTCGACGCAGACGGCTGTCGGAAACGGCCGCCGCTTCGGGATTCCTTCTGTCTCGTTTCGGGTATGACCGGGCAAGCTTATCGCGCCGGTATTCGGTTTCGACCCTGCCCATTCTCAAATCGACCAACATTTTCTTCTCCTTCTCTCGGTCGTCTATGACCGCGAAGGTATGGATGAAAATGTCCAGTCGAATCGGTAGCAGCTGCCCAAATCGGAGGGTTACTCATGCCTATGCCGACACCGGCGTTGCCTACATGCGTTCCGTCAGTTCACGAGCTTTTTCGGCCGCTTCGGACCGGTTGGCGGCGCCCAGATTGGCCAGGATCGCCGACACGTGGTGGTCGACGGTCCTCGTTGAGATGAAGAGTCGATCGGCTATCTCCGCGTTGGTCAGCTCCTCGGCGAGTAACTCGAGCACCTCGGTCTGTCTAGGTGTCAGGCCCAGCGGGTTTTTGCGTGTTGCCTGGCGGGGGCCTTTAGGCACACCTTCCACTCCTGCCGACTTGAGCTCGCTCCGCAACTTCGCGGCGAGGGGCATAGCGCCCAGCCGGTCGAGAATCGTGAGAGCTTCGAGTTTGGCCTCGGTGTCACCGAAGCTGAGGCACAACGCTGTTTCGTAGGGGATCTCCCGTTGTTCCCAAAACGCTGCAGCTTCTCTCCATCTGCCCTCGTCGAGAAGAACGAACGGCTCCAGCGCCGTCTTCGGCACTTCCTCGAGCTCCCCAATGGCTGACAGCCAGAACGCCAGCTCGCTGAGAATCCGGATGGGCGCTGGAAGAATGATGTGACCGGTGTAGAAATCGACGACCTCCTCGATCAACCTTCGATCGAGGCTGGTGCCAAGCCAATTCAGTTCAACGAGGACCGATCCCGGTGGGCCCAGGAATTGTGGCTCCTTTGATCTCCGCGCCCATTTCCAGGCTTCTCCAGCCAGGTCAATGGCTTCGGGCTCGCCCCTTCTCGCAAGGATCCGGGCGAGAGCCGACGCGGCGATGACCTTGTGGATCCCCGCAGCAGGATCCTCCAACTCGGACCGAGCTGTCGTCTCGGCGCTGTCCCAATGCCCCAACAGCGCACCGATCAGAGCAAGTCTCGATAGGACTCCCTCGTTCGAGCCTGGCATCTCAGCCTCGTCGGCCAGCTGAAACGACGTCTCGAGCCAGTGTTCGGCATGTCGGACATCGAGGGCAAACAGTGCCGTCGTTCCGATGTTGTGGGCGGCACGTATCTGATCTTCCCGAAGACCGAGCTCAGTTGCCATCTGGTAGCCCTCTTCAAGGTCGTCGAGGCCCTTGGGGTATTCCATCCCGGCGATCATGGTGCCGCGGTTGATGAGGGTGTGCGCGCGGGCGGGGCTGGGGCCGTCATCCAGCTGCGCCAGGGCCTCCTCGGCGTAGTGGAGGGTCTGATCGAGGTCAGAGTTGACCATCGCCCACCGCGAGAGAGTCGAGTAGGCCATGGCCAGCTCCTCTCCGCCTATCGACTCCAGAGCCGAAACAGCTTCCCGAGCCAGCTCCAAGGCCGACTCCCGGTTGCCCTTGAACCAGTTGATCTCGCTCGCCAGCAGAAGGGTTCTGCCCAACGACGTGCGATCGCCAAGCTCTCGCCGGAGTACGATGGCCTTGTCGGCGAGCGCCACGGCGTCGGGTCCTTTTCTCAAATATTCCTCGTGGGCCCACAGGTGGTAGTGCTCGGCCAGTTGCTCCATGTCCATTTGGTCGAGGAATGGTTCGAGAGCACGGAGCTGTGATAGAGCTTCCCTGTGGCCTTCCAACTCCGCAGAACGCCGAGCGGCCCAGGGAACAAACTTCAGGATCGCATCGGGATTTCCAGCCTCGCGTGCAAAGTGAGCACAGCGGGCGACGTCCCCACCACGGGCTTCAAGTACGCGCAGCACAGTCGCATTGAGTTCTCTTCTGCGGATCCCCAGTAGCTGATCCTCGACCGCCCGGCGGATCAATTCGTGACGGAAGGCCAGATTGCTGCCGTGCAATTCCAGGATCCCTGCCCTTTCACATTCTTCGATGGCACGCCCAGCATCGGTCAAGATTGCCCGGACCACGGACAGCTCCACCCGGCCCGGCACAACAGAGGCCAATTCCACCGCCTCTCGGCCAAGAGCGCTGAGCCTGAGCACCCTCGACATCACCGCATCTCGAATCGACACCGGCACGCCCACACGACCGGCGGCCAGCAACTCTGTGACAAACAACGGGTTGCCGTCGGTGATCCTCCAGAGTTCGCCCGGATCCCAGAACTCCCCGGCGAGTTGAGACACGGTGGTCTCGGTCAGTGGCTCCAAACGGATCTGCTCCACAACCGATTGAGGAAGATCGCCTAGGGCGATCTGGATGGGATTGGTGTCGACCACAACACCATCCCTATAAGTGAGAATGAGAAGGCCATAGGTCTGGTCGATTCTTCGACCGGCATACCTGATCAGGTCGATCGTCGACTCATCAGCCCAATGCACATCCTCGATCACCATGACCGTTGGTCGCAACGAACGAGCAAGCAACCCATGAACGGCTCTGAATACCTTTCCCCGCCTGTCCTCGAGCAACAAGTCTTCCAGGTCGGGCTCTTCAAATGTCATATCCCAGATCGGGCCCAACGGTTGGGGGGTCAGGAGATCGTCACAGCCACCCCAGAGAACATGCGCATCCTGACGGGATTCATCACAGAAGACCTTGACGACAGATGTCTTCCCTATTCCCCCCTCACCTCGAACCACGACGACTCGACCCGATCCCTGGCGAGCATCGGCAAGCAAACCTCTAAAACGCTCGAGAACGGAGTCTCGCTCAAGTAGCTCCACCTAACGGAATGCTACGGGACGATCCCGAGCCTCGACCAGAGCGTTCCACCACTGAACAGCTTTTTCTTCTTAACTCGCTCAATCCACCACGTCGTGCGTCGCCAGCATCCGTGGTTCTTGCCGCGACCTATTGCCGGTTCCCGGACGGGTCTGGTTACCGATCTCGGGGATGGGTGACGCGCGTTATGCGTGGGCGCGACCGGCCTTTTGAATGAGAACAACGCTCAGAAGGACCAGCCAGAGAAGGAACAGAAGAAGACCGACCACATCGCTGAAGACACCGGCACTCGAGAATGGACCGGTGTCGACGACTATGGCCAAAGCCCCAATCAGCGAGGAGAGCGCAACCGCTGCGCCGAACCATGCCAGCCACCTAGGAAGGGCATCGTGCCGGAAGGCGACCAAGGTCGCAGCTCCGGTGAAAACGCCCATGGGGAACCAGTTCAAATCGTTGGCGAGGACCGCTACTTGATAGAGCGCTCTCGTCGTGTCTGGATCAGAGCGAATGGCTATCCCAGTTGCCAGGGCGGTGTTCACAATCCCGCTCACGAACAACACGGTCACGAAGATGATCCCCCCAGCGAAGGAGACAGCCGACAGTCGTCCGGTTCCCCCCTCCGACTGGTGCAGATGGCTACGTACGGAACCGAGGAACCAGATGAGGAAGACCATCGACAGCCCATACAGGTATGCCTGGGTGAGGAGCGGGCGTCTGTTGGCCACGAAGAACTCGACGACATCCTGATCTCCAGGCTGTCCACCGATGATGAATGCCACCACGAAAAGAACCACGAAGCCGATACCGGTCGCGGCTCCTAAACGATCCCAATTCATCCTGTATGCCTCCATTGCGTATTCTGACCTATCTGGTGGCGTTAATCACCCTCGGCGTCAGCGCGCGTAGGCCGAGGCGCAGACCAGCAAGCCAGCAGGCGGACGGTGTCAATGTTTGTGCGTTGATAGAGGAGCCGGGGCCTCCGGCTGAGAGGACCTGATGAGCAGATCTGGCGAGTCGGAGTAGGGGAGCCGCCTGTCGGCTAGACTCCGCATGAACTCTGTGGTGCCGAGGATACGCATCATTGAGCGCATCTTCGGTTCGGACATCGCCCCCAGGGCCAGGAGGGGGCGCATGGGACGTGCGTTGAGAATGACATCGGAGCGTCCGCGCCGCAACGCATCGACTGCCTTTCTGGCAACGACCGCCGATCGATTGGCACCGAAGTACCAGGGGGGCGGCGTTTGGTAGGGGACGTACATGCCTTCGTCGACCATGAAACCGGGCGAAGCCACCGTGACCGTTACGCCGGTCCCTCGGAGCTCCTCTCGGGCAGCGTTGGAGAACGCGATCAGGCCGGCTTTGGTAGCGGAGTACTCGGCCGCAAACGGCAATCCGACCTTTCCCGCTACCGAGGCAATGTTGAGGATGGCTCCCCCTCCCTGTTGCAGCATGCCGGGGATGACCTGACGGGTGAGTTCGATCGGTGCTTCGAGGTTGGTGGCGATGATTCGTCGTGCTTCCTCGTCCGCGAACGGGGTGGCTTTCACGATGGCGGCATCGTTGACGAGGATGTCCGGTGGACCGAGCCGATGCTCGGTCTGTTTGAGGATCTCGTTGCGGTCCGCCGGTTCGGTGACATCGGCGGGGATTGCCAAACAGTGAGTTCCAGTGTCGCCTTCGATCTGCTCGGCCCTGGCCGTCAGCGAAGCCGCGCCTCGGGAGACGAGCACCACTCGGCACCCGCCGCGTGCCAGCTCATGGGCGATGTTTCCTCCCAGACCACGGGATGCGCCGGTGACGACAGCGACTTTCTCGTTCAGGTTCAACATGATTTCGCTGCGGGCTAGTCACAGAAGTTGTCGTGGACGAAGGCCACGAACTCAGCCAGCTCGCCGGCGGTGGCGCCGCTGCTGACGAACTCTCCCAAATCCGGACCGGGTGAGACGGGGAGGAAACCCGCCTCGAAGGCTGAGGGGGCGCCGCCGTCGCAGGAGCCATGCCCGGGATGGGCGCTCGCCGGTAGCCCAATCGATAGGGCGAGAACGCCGATTAGTGCTAGAAGCGTCGTTCGTCTCATGACCTCTCTCTCCTGTGTCGATGTGATTACCCTGCTCGATGGAGGTCAACAGGAGGTCAACACCACCCGGGAAATGCGAATCTGTCTGCAACAGACTCGATCCGCGATCGGTGACTGTTGTCGGAAATCACCTAGTCGCATGAAACGGCAAGTCACCTGTTGGATCAGCCGGTTCGTGGAGAAGGTCTGCGATCGTTGCGGATAGGGACTCAGCGTGGGCGCCGGTTGTTTCGGGAAGTTGTGTGCGGAGATGTTGGTACCGCTGTTCTTCATAGGAGTCACGGGCGAACCCCAGCTGGTGGCGGAGCACCGAGGTGGATGCCAGCAGTTCTGATGCCCGCTCGTCTTGTCCATCCTCTAAGGCCACTTCGGCGGCGAGATCTCCCGCCATGGCCAGACCTATTGGACTGTTCGACGCCTGTGTGTGTTGGACCAGTTCGGCCAGGATTTGCCGGACGGCGAATTCGTCTCTCCTATGCCATGCGATCCAAGCCAACACCGCCTGTCCCCGAATCCTGACGAAGAGCGGGCCCCGATCACGGTGGATCACGGTGAAGGCTTCCTCGACCAGATCTTGGGCTCGCTCGGAGTCGCCTCTCTGTATCGCAACCGTGGCCTGTTCGATCAAAGCCACACCGAAGTGGAAGTCGGATCGAGCGGTTTGCAGGCCGCCAACTGCCGCCTGCAGCCGGTGATCGGCCCGCTCGAGGTCACCGCTCATACGGGCCTGGATCCCTTCCAGGAGGAAAAGTTCGGGGTCGGGCTGGCGGGGCCACATTCGGCGGGCAGCGTCCGACGCTTCAGAGGCGAACTGGGTCGAGGACTCGACCTCTCCCATCCACGCCATCCCAGCCGACAGGTTGATAAGCAGGGCGGGCAACGGGTCAGCTTGTCTGCGTCTCGCGTCTTCCGCTCCTGTCATCAGGTACTCCACGCCGGAACGCAGATTCCCTCTCTCAACCTCGAGCGAGCCCCTGAGATTGCGCCATTCCGTGCTGTTGACGTCGCACGCGGCGGCACGGGCCGAGGTGATCACCTGCTCGCATTCGCCGTATTCGCCGGTTTGGGTGAGCAGCCAAGCCAGTCTGAAAAACAATCCACAGAGGACATCACCTGCCGGCTGCAGAGCCAGCACACTCTTCAACAGGCTGATCCCTCTTTGGTAGAAGCCGAGGCGCATCCAATACCAAGCCAGACCGACGGCGAGATGGGCGGCTTTCTCAACTTGGGCTTCATCGAGCAGATGTTCGATGGTCGCTTCGAGATGCCGCCGTTCGCGGTTGAACCTGTCCTGGAGCAAGGGGTCATCGGCGACGCGGACGCCAGACAGCTGCTCTCCAACCCGGGCGAAATGGTCGTCGCGGCGCGCAGCGGCTTGGCTCAGGCGGTCCCCCTGAAGCCGTTCGGCGCCGAACTGGCGGAGCGGCTCCAGTAGTCGGTACCGGGCCTCGCGATCGGAGACCGGTGCGAGCATCGACTTGCCGACCAGCCCCTCGACAGAGGTCTCGGCGTCGCTGGTGCCGATCACCGAAACCGCAGCGGAGAGGTCGAAATCACCGCGGAGCAGTGATAAGGCGTCGAAGGCATCCCGCTCGGCTTGAGTGAGGAGCCGGTAGCTCCAGTCGAAGGCGGCGCGGAGAGTTCGATGCCTGGGCAGAACCGTTCGGGGACCGGCCCCTAGAGAGCTGAACACGTCGTCGATACGACGTGACAGATCGCCGATAGGAAGAGTCGCCAATCGGGTGGCGGCGAGTTCGATGGCAAGGGGGATGCCGTCGAGCCGGCGGACGATGGAGGCCATATGTCGGACTGTCTCGTCATCTTCCTGCAAAGCACCGCTTCCTAAGCCGGCACGAACGCGCAGCAAAGCGACGGCGTCGTATTCAGCGAGTTCGGCTGCAGAGGACACGGCAGGCTCCGGCACCCGCAGAGAGCCAATCGAATATGCGACCTCCCCCGGTGTCCGCAGCGGCTCACGACTCGTGGCGAGGACTTGCACTCCCGGACAGTTCTCGAGAACCGTCACGATGAAACTGGCGACCTCGTCTATCAGATGTTCGGCATTGTCTAGGAGGAGCAACAGGTCTCGTTCCCGGAGATGTTCAATCAGGTCCCGGAGGTCTCCGCGTCCCTTCCCTGGGGAGGTATCCAGCGCCTCCATGGCGGAGCCGACCAACTGGCCTTTCTCGATTGGAGCCAGGTCCACCATCCAGACTCCATCGGGATGGTTGGCGAATTCTGCGCGGGCCACCTCCACAGCCAGACGCGTTTTTCCCGAACCTCCCGGCCCGGTGACGGTCACCACCCGGTATTGGTCGAGAAGCCGTTGTAGATGTTCCATCTCGGCAACGCGCCCGACGAACCGGTCGACCGGAAGGGGGAGATTGTGGACACCAGGCCTCGGTGGGAGTAGAAGAGAAACGTCGTGTTTGAAGATGGCTTCTTCCAGGCGTCCCAGCGAAGGGCCAGGCTCCAGACCGATCCCTCCCAACTCGGCCCTGGCCCGGTCAATCGTCCTCAACGCTTCAGTCTGTCGTCCTCCCCGGTAGTGAGCCAGAGCAAGCAGCTCCCAGCCACGTTCCCGATACGGATCCCGGTCAAGGAGCTCTTGGAGACGCCCGACTATTCCACCTTCCGCTCCCAGAGCGAGGCGGGCTTCAGACCATATCTGGGTGAGATCGGCTCGGAGCTGGTCAAGTCGCCGACGTGCCTCCTCGGCGAACTCATGTCCGGAGAACTCGGCCAGCGGCTCCTCGCTCCAGAGTTGAAACGCTTCCTCCGTTATCGCGACCAAACGACTCGGCTCCTCTTGGCCACTCGCTGCTTGCGCCTGGGCGGCGAGACCTTCGAAACGCAACACATCCACCGACTCCGCACCGACCGCCAGTCGATAGCCACCCGACTCGGTCAGCAGTAGCTCGGGCCGGGTCGGATCGCGCTCCAGGACCGATCGCAGGCGCGATACGTACACACGGAGGGTATGCACCGCCTGTTTCGGCGGTTCCTCACCCCACAACAACTCGACCAACCGATCGATCGTTATCAACCGACCGGCGCCGAGTGACAACACAGCCAGCGCCGCCTTCTGGCCGACGCTCCCCAGGTCCAGGACCTCATGGTCTCGCACGGCTCGAACGGAACCGAACAAGCGCAGTTCCATTCCTCAAATCGTATTGATCAGTTGTTGACCTCGTCAGAGGAATATGCCCCTCGTGGATTCCGACAGTGAAAGGACTTTCCATGGTCAGGAGAATGCTGTCTGGGACAGCTCTGGCTGCCCTAGTTGTCATAGCAATCCAAACACCTGTATCGGCCGGGCCGCCTACCAGAACAGAGGCTTCGATCAACCTGACCGGGCCACACTTCCTCAGCGGAATCTGCGGATTCGAGATTCTCCATACAGGTACGCTGCACGAGACGGCGACCACCTTCAGCGACGGCCGCACGATTGTGCACATCCAGGTCGATGCCACTCTGAGCGCGAACCGGAAAGAAGCCTACGAGAACGCCAACTTCACGGTGGTGATCGACCCCGACACTGGCACGCTCGCGATCACAGGAACGGTTGTCAACATCCATGCTTCCGGCGAAGGCATCCTCGTCCAGGATCTGGGCCGGATCGTTCGGGATCTGCCCACCGGGGACATGATCTCGCTGGCGGGACGATGGATGCTCCCGGAAGGAGATACAGAAGAGGTCTGTGCGTATTTCGCCGACGTGTGAGGCTCAGACTCTTCGCAGGTTCGGAAAACGAAACGACCTTTGGAAGGATTGGCGATAGCCGTCACACGGACACCAATCGGAGAAGGTTTGACCCCAAATCGAACATCAGGGTCTTCACCCGAAGCACCCTCAGTGCTAACGATGGTCCTGACTGGGACACCTGCCGGGGTCCCCGCATCTGCGAACTCAGAGCTCGGGCGCACCGAGTGCGGGTCGAAGTCCAATTCCACATGGAGCAAACCCTCCAGACGTCTGCGTCGGCTTGCACCCCGGGTCGGACCTTCGACCCGTGATCTCTCTCAAGACAATCATGTGGCTCGTAGCGGCGATCTGGATGGCCGTAGCAGTAATCCTGTGGCTCTCCGTTGTGGGTCCATCGAATCTCCCGGTCATCATCGCCGAACCAGTGCTCGCAGAAGCCGAACCTGATGCGTGGGTCCGTGACACACAACAGCCGGCTCGCTTCACCGTGCACAATGCCACGGCCGAAGACCTCGGCAGGCTCGGTCAAGCCGTCATGGCTTTCACCGGCGAACTCGAACTCCCCATACTCGACATCTGGTTTCACCCCGACAAAGAGCCTTGCGGCGAGCATCACGGCATGTTCATGGCCACATCCGAGTCCTGGCAGATCCAGATCTGCTCCTCCGACATCGAATTCGTCTATGAGCACGAACTCGCCCACGCCTGGGTAACAGCAAATGTCACCGATACAAAGAGATCGGCGTTCATGAACCTACGCGGCCTTGAGCATTGGGCCGACCGGGATGTCCAATGGAACGAACGCGGAACCGAATGGCAGCCGTCATAATCCAGCAAGCCCTGAGTGGCCTCCCCCTCCCACCGGCGATCTCCAACGAAGCGAAGTCCCGGCTCAAATCCTACGAACTGCTCACCGGGAGAGTTGGCCTAGCCCTCCACGAGTGGATCGCAGGGAGGGACGTCCCATGCGCGGACCGTCCCACCGTCTTGAGTCGACCTATCGCCGACAGGACCGGTCGCACCTGTGAGCTGGGTCCTCCCCGCGACAGCTCCTTGCTGACGAAGGGCGCACAGAACACCAGTTCTGCGCTAGTAGCACCCTGATGAGCAACTAGCGCATAGCGAAGCCTCTTTGTGTCAAGTGGGTGATTTCGGGCGCGTCGTAGTACGGCCGAGGTTGCGGCCGTGGGTGTAGGTTTGGGAGCGGCCCGGGATGACTGAGCTGAAGAGCCGGTGATCAGGATGCGAAGCCGGCCACGCGAGCGATTAGACGTTCCTGGGTGTCTCCCGGGCCCTAAACCTGTTCAGCGGTGAGCTGTCTATAGACGGCGTCAGAGACTCGCCGCTTCAACGCTCGGAGGGCTTCCTTCTTGGTCTTCCCTTCGTTTCGTTTCTTGTCGTAGTAGACCCGACCAGGGGTGCCTTTGTGGCTGACCTGGGTGACGGCGGCCATATGGATGGCATGGTTCAGTTTCCGGTTGCCGCGGAGGCTGAGCCGGTGCTTTTTACTCCCCGCCGATGACATTTCGATGGGTGCCGTCCCGTTGTATGCGGCGCAGTGACCGGCGCTCTCGAACCTGGTGATGTCACCTGAATACCCGACGAGGAACGCAGCCACGATGGGCCCCACCCCATAGATCTCGCTGACGGTCGTTCCCGAAGCGGCCACAGCGATGCGGATCTGCTTCTTGTTAGCTTTCAGCTCCCGGTCGATCCGTCTGATATCGGCGAGATGGGTCTTAGCCATGGTCTTGCGGTGTTCACCGATGACATCGAGGTTCCTCATCCCCTGCAGCATTCGGGATGCCTTGTCAGCGGAGAGCCGTCGGCTCATTCCACCCGGTCTGAGCAGGGTCAACACTGCGTGGAGCCGACACACCGCCTGGGTGCGGAGACCGGTGAGCTCGAGGTGGCGTTTCGCCAGCATCCGCAGGATCTGACCGTGGTCCTCCCTCCTCACTTCGGCGAGAGTCGGCTGGCGGAGAGCTGCCACCGCCACCGACAGGGCATCGTTTGGGTCGTTCTTCTCGGACCGGCCCGATCCCAACACTCGGACCCGGGACGCCAGGACCGGCGGCACGTCGACCACCCGCTCACCCGAAGCCACCAACTGCTGAGACAACAGGTATCCAAGACCGCCAGCAGCTTCCACCGCCCAGGTGCGGCCATCGCCGTCCACCCGGTCAGCCCAGTCCAAGAGGATCCTCAGCTGAGAACGGGTGGCTCGGACTGTGACCTCGCCCAGCACCCTCTCGGATTCGTCGATCGCTACCGCAGTATGAGTGGCCTTGTGCGGGTCGATCCCAATCGTCGTGACCATCACAACCTCCTTCGTTGCGTCACACGGGGATGGCCGCGGCGGGCACTCCTGATCACAACAAGCGGCTGCTTCTCGGCGTTCGCCTCTTACGAGCCACACCACGGCCGGAGCACCGACGGGCAGACAGTTCGTTCCAAAGACACCAACAAGGCGCCAGGCACATCGAGAGTCACACCGCCGGAAACTCCAAGCTACGGAACACCCGCCCCGCAGCCACCCACATCATCAATCAGGCACGTATCGCTCGGGCTACATAGTCCTCGTCTAGTGCCGTCTGTTAACCGTCAATACCATCCCGGTCTGGGCTCGACTTCTCTACCCGTTTGTCGTGGCGTTTCGCGCCTTGCCCTCGACCGCTCCTTTGAACAGCGAAAGCTTCCGGCTAACTCTCCTGTGTGCGGGCCACCGCATGATGAAGGAGAGCGGTACCAAAGCGCCGGTGAGATGGTGTTCGCTATGTGCGCTGATTTGCGTACCTGTGTCGACTTCGGAGAACCGAATTTCAAGGCGACTTCCCTCTTCACCCCAGGCGGGGGCGTACCGGAGGTTGCCTAGTCCTGCTCCTCCAAACAGCCATACCCAATGACCTGGCTCTCCACTGGACCACGAGAGTTCGACGGATTGGTCCGGTTCGTAGGCCTCCACCGTGATCTTCGACTGGACACGTTTGCCTGACCGGTGTTCGGCAGTGTGAAGGTACGAGGAACCGGGAGACATCGGTCCATCTGTTAGTTCACGTACCTCTGTTTCGATGCCCCCACTCATTACGGCCCACATCTGCTCAATGAACGCATCAAACACCACGTTCACCGGTTCCTCGACGACGATCTCCCAGTCGAGCTTCAACAACATCGGGATTCCCTTAGGGCTGTAGCGGATAGCCTAGGCCTGCCCTACTGTGACCGCACCAGATGGGCGTCTCCGGACGTGCGCCCTGCTCTGTGTGAGGATCCAAGGTTCTCTCCCGGCGCCGATGGTGTCCAGCGCCGATCACCCGATCCCGGGCGGAAGCGCCCATATTTGAGACCGCACCCGATCGGCACGCATGTGTGCGGTTTCGCAGTCCGTATGGAGGGTGGTTTCAGGTCTGCTCTACGACAGCGCTGTATCGCTGTTGGGCCGCCTGGGCCGATGTTCCGAGGATCTCGCCGATCTTGTTCCACGAGATGCCTGATGTGCGTGCCGCGCGAACCGCGTCGACCCCTTCACGTTCGCTGCGGGCCCGGGCCAGGGCAGCACGTCGTAGTAGACACTCCTCTACGGGCACTTCGTCGCCTTCATCTGGTTCATAGTCCTCGAACCTCTTGGCGAGGTCGTCGGCTTGGTCGAGTATCTCTTGGATAGAGCGGGGCATTGGTGTCACCTCAGGAACCTGTCGCCGGCGGGCATCGCATGGACGATGAACTCGATGCCTTCGGCGGCAGCGACGCCGACTTCGAGCATCCGTCCTGATTCGTCTCCTCCGATGAGCATGACCAGGTCGTCTAGCTGAAGACTCGGCTCGGGTTTCTGTAAGCGTGAAGCATGTCGTTGTCTGGGATCCCGTGTTTGCGGTCACTCGCCACAATCACCGGGTCCATGTGCATCAAGTTAGCTTGATGTCACAGCAGGTACAACCGGCACGACAGATCAACATTCTTGGGCGGATAACGTTCGTTTCAGAGAGTGCCCGGGATCGGCACTTCGGCGCTGTCCTGATCCTTGTGCAGTCGCCCCTCATGGTCGTGCCGGATTGTGTTGAGTTCCTCTTCGTGCAGGTTGGTTCCTTCCCGTGGAGGGAGGAGTCATGTCATTGAGAGGGTCATCCAGCGTGATGATGGTGGCTTGGCCAGATTCTGATCTGGCCTCACTGGGAAAGGTGGTGGCTGGCTACTTGGCCGGCTTTGGTGAGTCGACACGTAAGGCGTATGGCCTGGATTTGCGGCAGTGGATCCATTGGTGCCGGGATCACGATCTAAGAGTGTTTGAGGCGAAGCGGGCTCATATCGAGCTCTACGCCCGTTGGCTCGAGGAGCGGGGACGAGCCCGTGCCACTGTGGCACGGCGGTTGTCGACGATCACCGGCTTTTACCGGTATTGCGTCGAAGAGGAACTTATGCCGAGGTCGCCGGCGACGCATGTCCGTCGTCCCAAGCTGAACTATGAGTCGAACGCGGTGGGACTCGACCGCAACGAGCTGGGCATGTTTTTGGTCCAGGCGGGATTGTCCGGCGGCCGTGACCACGCCTTGGCCTGTCTCCTCGCTCTGAACGGGTTGAGGGTTTCAGAAGCCCTCAACTCCGACATCGAGGATCTCGGGTTGGAGCGTGACCATCGGACCCTGACGATTACGAGGAAGGGCGGCAAGATCGTCACCATCCCGCTGGCACCGCGTACCGCACGCGCCATCGACCTTTACGTTGCAGAGCGGAGCGAAGGGCCGATCTTTGTCAACCGGGATGGGACCCGCCGGCTGGACCGTCATGCCGCCACCCGGATCGTGAAGCGGCTCGCCAAACATGCGGGGATCGACAAGAAGATCTCACCGCATTCGCTGCGGCATTCGTTTATCACCGCCGCACTCGACGCCGGCGTCGCCCTGCGGGACGTTCAGGAGGCCGCCTCCCATGCCGACCCGAGAACCACGATGAGATACGACCGGGCAAGACAATCGCTCGACCGGCACGCTACCTACATCGTTTCGACATTCGTAGCGGGCGCTAGCCGCTGACCGCCTTGGTGCCGGGCCGTGGGAGAGCTGATCGGCGTGGATGCTCTCCCACGGCAACTAAAGCCGATGCCATTGGATGAGCGGTTCTCCAGCTACGAGACCTCGAGACCGTGAACCTGAGCCAGCCGCTCAACAAACTCAGACACCGGAATGTCCAATCGGGCGGAACAAGCGCGGATGACCGCCACAGCGGCGAATAGGCCGTAGCGCCAAAAGTCGTCGGTCCGCCACCAGACCACCTCATCGAGCAGGTCGGGTTCGAGCCCGGCCCGCCATGCCGCGCTGGTGAGGATCGCATACTGGATCTTGCGGTTCTCACGGCCCCGGAATGCGCACTCCGGTAGATGAACCTCCCGCAATCCCTCATAGGGGATGGAGTTGTCACGACTGATATCCGCGACGTCGAACGCGTCGGCGGCGACCTCCATGAACACCTCACCGGGAAAGGTGTTGTTCTTGGGATGAAGATCGGCGACTGCTGCCGCTAAGTCGTGTGCATCGGCACCATCGGCCAACCCGGACAGCAGTCGGCGTTTCGCCTCGATGCGGTCACCCTCAGTAGGTCGTCGTGCCACGATGCCAATCTACGGCAGCGTTCCCCGGTTGTTACCCGTCGTGTCGAGCCGACCACGCCGCCACAGCGGCGGTGAGCTCCCGATCCGGGCTTCCCTGCCTTCGGTACAACGGACCACACGGCGTCTCCGCCAGCCACAGCGCAACCTCCAACGGATCAGACAATCGGGACTGTCGCCACTGGTTGGCGAGGAAGCTGAACTCGTTCATCACCCCGATCACGCTCCGGTTAGCCGTCTTCGCCCATTGTCCCTCACTCATCTCGGGCAACTCAGCAGCGATGAACACCGGGTCGACTCCCACCGTCGCCACCGTCTCGCCAAATGCGTCAGGAAACCGGTCCAGCAAGGTCGCGGCCGGCGCCAGTGGCATCAGGACGGGGAACAGCGTCTGCTCGTTCACCAATAAGGCCAGCTGCGGGCGCCAGAACAGCACCGTGCCGTACCAGTTACCAAGCCACGTTGTCGGCTCAGAAAGTGCGGCCACGATCGGCTGCTTTGCCCGATCCCGGAGCTTCCTGGTGGCGTGCAACGAGTACACGCTCCCAGTCTTGCATCACCCCAGAGGCTCTCCGTCTGCACTCGATGCCACCTGCCATCGCTAGCGCACCAAAGTGCCGATCCCGGGCGGTATCAGATATGGGCGATTCTGCGCGGGATCTGTTGTTATGGGCGGAGTGGGTGCGGGTTGATCTGATCAGCTTCGTAGGTTATGGCATGGTCGATCTGCGCTGGCAGGACCTCAAGTCTGGAGCGGCTGGTCAGCGCTTCCACTAGCGAGCTGGCACCGCCGATGTAGGTCCATGAGAAATCGATCTCGGTGGCAACACACCAATCTCGATCGTCGGGCCACCAGAGATTTGCCGATTGCCACATCGAACCTTCACACATCGACTCTCCGATGCCCCCGATGGGGCCCGACAACAGGTAGTAGGCACGGTTGGGGAGCCAAAAGGTCGGGCCCGGTGGAGTCCTGATGGAGGTCTATGAACTGCACGCTGTTGGCCCTTCGAGCCAAGAGAGAGGATGGCAGTTCCGCCTGGGCGGAACTGCCATCAAAGCCATGCCAGACCGCGAACCAGACCTGATCCGGCGTCGACGTGTGTTCCGCCCGTACACCTAGCAGGTGGCCGGCGACCGGCGCGGCTGCGGCTGGTCTAGGCGGCTGCTGCCGTTCACTCGAGCTTGGTCGTTGGATGTGGCGGATGGCATAGACGATCGACCCCGCCGCGGCCAGACCGAAAACACCGGAGACGACAATCGTGTCGTCACGGGTCGTGTCGTGTGAACTTGTAGGCGTACGCGTCTTTGACTGATTCGATGTCGTCGCCGAGCGGGGTGCTGCGTCCGCATCCTTCGGCGACGAGGTGTGCTTGTCGGTGGAGTTCGGTGGTTCGGCGTTGCAGTCCTGCTGCATTGAGGGTCTCGATCAGCGAGTCGATTGTGGCGAGCAGGTAGAGGCAGACGGTGGGATGCGTGGCGGCGGCTCGGCGTGGTTCGTCGTAGGCGAGCTGGACGAGCTCGCGGTGCGACGGCTGTTGCGCCATGATCAGACGGCGGGAGCGGTCGATCTTTACGGCTGGTGGTGGATCATGGCGGAGCAGCTCTGAGAGGACGGCTGCGGTGTGGAAGATCGCGTCTTGGGCTGTGGTGGGGTCGTTGATGCCCGGCGAGAGTGCTTTGACGGAGACGTCGACGAGCTGTCGGAGACCATAACTTACGTCTTGTTGCATAGTGCGGGTCTGGCCGATATCGAAGGCGGCGCGCACGACGTTGGTCAGGTCGGTGGCGTCGATTGGCGGTGTAATGACGATGAGGCGGGTGTCTTCGATCGCGTAGCGGCCAGCCTCAGTTTCGACGTGGGCGGTGGTTCCGTCTGGCAGACAGTCGAGGATGGCTGCGGTGTCGATCTGTTGGACCCATCCCGACCGGTGGGCCCGGATCACGGTGGCCGGCTCAGCCGGTGCTGATGGGATCTCGCGGTCGGTGTCGGCGCCGGGTTTCGTGGGGATCCATTCGGCTCGGATTCGTTCGGTCGTTTCTCGGCGGATTCGGTCGAGGATCTCGCTGATGTCCATAGCGTGTGCGCTGTGGTTGATGAACGCGATGATGGCGAGGATCGTGGCGATGCCGAGGACGACGGCGATTGCGACGGAGATATTCGGGATGACCGGGTCGCCGCCGGGGTCGAGTGCGGAGCGGACCGAGCGGAGCACGACCACGCAGTAGGTGAAGGTACCGACGACGAGTGCCATCACGCGCTTGTTGAACGGGTCCCGGAAAAGGGTGTGGACGACGCGTGGCGAGTACTGGCTGGAGGCCAGTTGGATGATCAACAGCGAAACGGAGAAGGCGATGCCGGCGAAGGAGATCGTGGCGCCTGCGATCACACCGAGCAGGGTTCTGGCGCTCTCGACCGTCGACGTGAACCCGAGCGGCAAGTCGCCGAGCGTGGTGTCGACGCGACGATCGACGGCAAGGGACCCGAGACCCAGGAAGGTGGAAACGATCACGGCGACCGTCGGGACGAAGAACAGGCTCGAGCGCAGCCGTTCGAGCAGCGAGCTGATCCGCAGGTTCATTGGCGCGCCTCGTTGGTGTCCGACGGGTCGGGGCGAAGGCTACTGGTTAGAGAGAAATCGAGAGCGAAAGAGAACGGGACCTTCAGGTTCGCCGGGTTTACGTGGCCAACTTCGGCACTTACAACGAGACCTACGGCTCGCTGGCTGCCGTGGTGATCCTGCTCTTCTGGCTGTACATCACCAGTTTTGTGGTCCTCCTCGGAGCACAGATCAACGCCGAGACCGAGCACCAAACGCGGGTCGACACGACCGTAGGCCGCGACGAACCGATGGGCCGACGCGATGCCGAGATGGCCGACACCCACGGCCCAACCCGGGATGAGGATCCGGACCGCTACCAGTAGAGGATTCTCCCAAGAACAGCGACTCCGATCTGGTCGCGTGGAAAACGCACCCCGCTCGGCGGGATCCGGGTACATGGAGCACTCACGACAGCAAGGAAGCCTGCAATGCCGGAATTCGATACGAACGTGATAGAGGACCTAGTCGAAACCATGGAAGACAGGAGAAAAGGGTTCAGTGAGGCCGCCGAAAACTGCGCGAAGATGGGCACACCCAGCTGGCCGGAGCAGATGAGGGAATTCTCGGATCAACGGGCCCGCTTCTCGAATGAGCTCCGAGAGATGGCAAGATCGGCCGGGGAGAACGAGGCTCTACGAGGCGCTGGGAGCTGGGAGGACATGACCCGGGCTGCTCACGGTCACCACAGGTCACGCTGTCGTCGCCAACGCCAACCCTGGTCGATCCCATCGACCAGCCCCCCAAATACTCACAGCGCATAACGCGCGGGGTCGAAAGGGCGAATCACCCAGACCACCCACCCGATATCCGGCATTATGCGCTGCCACTTGTCAAGACCTCCGACCGCACCTTTGCGGACCTCTGTTTGACTTGAAGGTCGGCTCGCTCTACCCGAGCAGCGTGGTCTTCGGAGGGGAGTTTGGGCCGCTCCTGGGCCGCACCA
>DASUUC010000082.1:0-15040 GCA_036374335.1 Acidimicrobiia bacterium | reverse complement strand
TAATTGATCTTGGGCCAGGTCAGCTACTGAGCAGTTCTGCGGCATCGTCCAATGTCCATGAGAAATTCCAGTATCGGTCGTTGGTACTGACATACATGAAGGTTTCGAGTGTCTCAGGGGAGTGCATGACCAGGGTGATGTAGCCGGGAAGGTTGCCCCGTGCCCCGTAGACGAGTGTCGGAGCGTCGAACAGTTCGACACCGAGCCCATAGTCGTAGCGGCGTGCCGGGTTCCGGCCGATCCCAGTTCCGGTAACGAATTCTGAGAACAGTGACGGAGAGATGACTTCTCCTCGCGACAACGCGGCGAAGAATTCGTGGACGTCGACAACGTTGCTGACGAGTCCGCCTGCGGACCACACCGTGGTGGCGATGGCGGTGTAGTCGAAGTCGACTGGTACAACCGAATCGCCCAGCTGCTCGGTAAACGCTTCGCGCGGAGTCTCTCCCTGTTCGTAATGGCTCAGATAGGTGGCGTCTAGACCGATTGGATCGAGAATCCGTTCGCGTAGGAGTTCGTGGTACGGCTGACCGGTCACCTCACCCACGAGATGTCCAAGGATCATGTAGTTGGTGTTGTTGTACTTGAACCTGGAGCCGGACGGGAAGGTCATGCTCTCGTCTTCGATCATTCGGTAGAGCTCGTCGGGAGTCCAGGCTGTCGAGTTGCCATCCTCGGTGTTTCCGTAGATGGCTGCCTGCGTGTAATCGGCCAGCCCGGATCTCTGATTGAGAAGGTGACGTACGGTGATCTCTTCTGGCAGGGAGAGTCGAGGGACATATGCAGACGCCGAGGTGTCAAGAGCGACCAGACCGTCGTCGACAAGGGTCAGAACCAGAGCCGCCGTGAACGCCTTAGTGATACTGGCGATGCGGATCGGGTCATCGGGTCCGAGGGGCGTGGCCCCCATGTCGGCGGCACTGATCGACCCGTCGGCATTGACTAGAGCCAAAAGGACCGTCCCGTCTTGCGGCTCGTTTCTCTGATCGAGTAGCTCCTCGAGGAAACGCTCCTCGGCATCGGTACAGCCGCTCAGAACCACAGTCGAGACAATCAGACAGATCGCGAAACGCATCCCTGGCAAATTTTACGCCAATGGAGCCAGCCGTCTCGGAGAACCCTCGAAGCTGATGCGACCTCCCAGCTCGGTTTAGGGCAGCAATCCTGGCATTCGAGAGCCGCCCACCAGCTATTTCGCGGATTCTCGCGGACTAGCGCATAACGCGCGTGCGGTAACCTACGAATCGGCCAAATCACCCGCGCGCTATCCGGCAATATGCGCTAGCGGGGGCGGGCACGAACAGGCCGTAACTGACCCTCTCAGGATCCATCGCCGTCGATGCCGAACCTGAATTAGGTGAAGTCACGTGAGGTGCCGTGAGAAAGCACCTCACACCCCTATGAGGTTCTTCGAAGCCACAATGTTGTGGGCCCTCTGTGGAGCGCGAGAGGCTGGAACAAGGAAAACGACATCCATGCGAGCGACCAGCAATCTCCCTGACCAGGGCCTTTGGTGGAGCTGGGGGGATTTGAACCCCCGACCCCCTCGTTGCGAAAGATGTGGTCAATCAGAGCCGACCTGCGGAAACGACCTCCATTTGAGGGCTTGTGGGGGCGGATGTGGAGCGGGCGGCGTGAGATGGCGTCGAGCGGGCCTTCGAATCAGGCCGAAACGATGACTACCGGACCGCGCTGAACCTTTGGGGCGGGCAGCCTTTCGAGGACATTGAGAACGATTATGGACCCAGTTCCTCAGATCGTTGAAAGACCGAGGTCTCGACGGAGTGCACCTGGTGATCTCCGACGCCTCCACCGGGTTGAAGAAAGCGATCGTCCGAGTCTTCCAGGGAGCGAGCTGGCAGAGATGCAAGGTTCATCTAATGCGCAACCTCCTGCCCATGTCCCCAAGTCGCACAAGGAGATGATCGCCGCCACCGTGCGCCCCGTCTTCGCCCAACACGACCCCGAGTTGACCAGAGATCAGCTGCGACAGGTGGTCGGAATGCTCGAAGTCCGGTATCCGCCCAGTCGCCGAGCTCCTCGCTGAGGCCCAGGCTGATGTCACTGCCTACGCCAACTTCCCCAAAGGACACTGGCGGAAAATCGCATCGACCAACCCCCTCGAACGAGTCCACAAAGAGATAAAGACGCAGATCCAACGTGGTTGGCATCTTCCCGACGACCAGTCCGTCCTCCGACTCGTCGGAGCTGTCCTCATCGAAGTCCACGACGACTGGCAGACCACCGACCGCCGCTACCTATCCGAAGGATCCACGAAACTCATCGGCCAACAACCCAAGGAGATCACCACCACCGAAGAAACACCCGCACTCCACGCCGCCTATCCTGGCCGGGAGATCGATCCCACTCAGGTCGAGTTGCTCAATAGCGCTACATGACGGCTCCGCCATGTCCGGAAGGAGCTAGTCGGGACTTTTTCCCCTAGCCCGGATGCGCCTCAGACGGTAGAGGTTGTGCCAACTGAGGCAGGAGTGAGGGTTTAGTGCGTCGCCCCCCTGGAATCAAGGCGCCGATGGTGTGCCTGCTCGCCCTCACCCTCTTCGTCGCCTGCAGTGCCGGACCTGAAGTGACCAGAGGGGAGATGGTTGAGCTCGTCCAGACGGAGGCAAAAGCCTTCCCGGACTTGAACCTGCCGCCGGAAGTCCTCGGACATCTGGCATCTCACCGCGTCGTGGTGCTGGGTGAGACGCATCGTCTGCGAGAGCACTGGGCGTTCCTGGCGACGCTAGCCGAGGATCTTCATCGGTCGGGCTTCCGCCAGGTACTCATCGAGGCACCCCACATGGCCGAGTGGCTCTACGATGACTATGTCCAGGGCGGGGTTCTGGTACCTGAGTTGGAGCTTCCCAAATTCTATGCAGACCGCCTGGTAGGGATCCGTCAAGTCAACGAAAGGCTCGAACCCGGCGATCGGATCCGAGTTCGCGCAATCGACGTCAACGAGGAGCATCACGGAGGCGGGCGAGCCTTCAGAGACGTCCTCGGATCACTCGTCGGGGTTCTAGGTGACGCTGGGCCGGTGGAAGCCTTCATAGCAACGCCAGCTGGATCACCCGAGGAGCAGCGGGAGTCCATTGAGCGCTTGAGCGAATCACTGCGCTCTGAGTCATCGGCCCTCAGTGAGGAATGGGGCCCCGAGTGGTTTGCACACGTGGTCGAGATGGTCGAGGTCGAACGGGTCAGCATCGATATCAGGGAGCTCAGGCAGGCCGATGACGATCGAGCGGCACGCGTACGCGAGGAGGAGATCAAGAAACTGGTGGAATCCCGGCTCGCAGGAGAGAATGGGCGCGCCGTGATCAATGTCGGGGCGCACCACGCTCAGAAGTCGCCTCTCATGGGAACTGACCAAGAGTGGCTCGGCGATTACCTGGCACATCGGAGCGAGGCCACGGAGGGTTCCGTCTTCATCATCGGATTCACGTCGGCGAAGACGGTTCTGGAACCGGGAGCGCCCGGTAGCCCTTCCGACATCGTGAAGTCATCTCCCGATGACGAGCTGCTACGCCTGATAGCTGAGACCTGGCCGGACCTGAACGCGTACCTGCAACTCGATGATCCCCTGTTCTCCGAAAAGCGCGTGGCCTACAACAGCGAAGACGTCATATATGCCGTCCAGCTCGCCGACGTCTTCGATGCTCTCTTCCAGTACTCGGTGGCACATCGGATGGCGGATAGTTGACAAGGAGAGAGCGAGTGGTGGACTGGACGTTCCGGGCCGTGGATGTGACCAAGGTCTTTGGCGAGCTGAAAGCGAACGACGGGATCACCCTCGAGGTCCGGCCCGGCGAGGTATACGGCCTACTCGGCCCGAATGGCGCCGGAAAGACCACGCTGGTGAAGCAGATCATCGGCCTCCTCAAACCGACCTCGGGAAACATCACCCTGGGTCGGTATGACCTGGTCGAGGATCCTGATGCTGCGAGGCAGCTCTGCTCGTATCTCCCTCAGGCGCAGATGCCGATCGACTCCTTCAAGGCCGGCAGCGTGATGACCCTGACCGGCATGATTCGAGGGGGCGACCAGCCGACCGTGCAGAGAAGGGCTACGGAGATGATCGAGGCCCTCGACCTGGGTGAGTGGCGTGACACCATGGGAGCGAAGCTGTCGGGTGGAATCAAGCGTCTCGTAGGTTTCGCCATGGTCACGGTCTGGCCAGGACGGGTGGTCATACTCGATGAGCCGACCAACGACGTGGACCCCCGCCGCCGACGGCTCCTCTGGGAGCAGATCCGCCGCCTCGGAGATGAGGGAGCAGCCGTCTTCCTGGTCACACACAACGTCCTCGAAGCTGAGAAGTCGGTGGACAGACTGGCGATCATCAACGAGGGCAAGCTCATCGCCGAAGGAACGCCTTCCTCGCTGAAGTCCCAGGACAGAGGGAGCATGCGTCTGCAGTTGATGATGGTTCCCGGCCGCGCGACCCCTGAGATGCCCGCATTCGTGCGGGAACACACCCGCGTCGGCAACAGAGTGATGGCCGTGGTCGGGGAGGGCGACTCGTTCCATGCCATGGGCTGGGCCCAGGAGTTGATGGGACTTGGCGTCGCCGAAGAATATGCCCTGGCGGCAACCACGCTGGAAGACGTATACATCCGTCTGACCGGCCACGTCTCCGAGGAAGCCGCCCAGGAGCTCCTCGGATGACGACCGCAGAAGTCCTGGCCCGACCCGGGAGCCCGGTTCGTCGCGGGATCCGGCACTGGATCGCGAGCTTCGTCGTCATGACCAGATGGGAACTGGGCTCACTGCGGATGCTTCTCCCACTGGTCGTGGCGATTCAGATCGTGATCGGAGGCGGGTTCGCCCTGGGTGTTGGGCTCCTCTTCGAGAACATCCCCACGCGCAACGCCCTCTACCTCTCCACGGGGGTGGCCGTGGTGACCCTGATCACGGTCGGCTTCGTCTTGGGGCCCCAGCTGGTGGCCAACCACAAGATGGCCGGCACCTACGACTTCATGTGGTCCCTGCCGGTGCCGCGCACCTCCCAGGCTGCATCCTGGGTGGCCGTGAACGGCGTGATCGCGATTCCGGGCATGGTCGCTGCGCTGCTGATCGCCGATTGGCGTTACGACCTGCCCCTCAGCCTGTCGCCGTCGATCCTCCCCGCTGTGCTCCTCACGATCGTGGCGGCGACCATGATCGGCTACGCCTTCGCTCACGCCATAAAGAAACCAATGATCACCCAGCTCATCACCCAACTGTTGATCTTCGTGATCCTCGGCTTCGCTCCGATCAACTTCCCACCCGAGAATCTCCCCGGTTGGCTGGCGGACCTGAACCTCTGGCTCCCCTTCTACCACATGGCCGTCGTCATGAGAGACGGTCTCACCGAGTCACTCGTCACCCGGGTTGGGCGTTCCTATCTGGTGTTGACCACTTACACCATGGCGTCCGTTGCGCTCGCCGCCTGGGTCGTTGGGCGGAGGGAGTGATGACCGCTACCTCCGATATCAACCGGACGGTCTTGCCTGCGCGTGTCCTGCGAGGGCCTCGACGATGGCTCCACGCCTATCTGATGATGATGCGATTCGACCTCCGCGGGCTCGGCCAGTGGCTTGTCATAGGCGTCATCGTCCAGACCCTCATGGGGGCAGGCGCGGCCGTCATGTACGGCTTCTACCTGGGTGACGTCCCTGAGATGGTCGCGGTGTTCATCGCCACCGGCGTACCGGCACTGGGGCTCATCCCGATGGGATTCGTAATGGTGCCGAACATGGTCGGCCAGCAACGGATCGCCGGCACCTATGACTTCCTCTGGTCATTACCGGTCCCTCGCGTGGCGGCGGCAGCCTCGACTTTCACCGTCTTCACCTCGATGGCGTTACCCGGCTTCGTCACGTCGCTCGGCGTGGCGGTCTGGTACTACGGGATCGACCTCCAGGTCTCATGGCTGATCCTGCCCGCGGTGTTGCTGACGGCGCTTATGTGCGCCTCGGTCGGTTTCGGAATCGCCCACGCCATCGAGAATCCGGTGGTCATCAACTTCATCGCCAACATGATCATCTTCTTCGTGCTTCTCTTCTCTCCGATCATCGTGCCAATGGACCAGTTCCCCGACTGGCTGGCTTCCGTCCACAGGGCTCTTCCGTTCTATCACATGGCGCAAGCGATCAGAGACGGTCTCACCACCGGCTTCGTCACCAACGTTGCGACCTCCTATGGGGTGCTCGGCGCGTGGACCGTGGCCGGATGGGCCGCCACCGCCTGGGTAGTGGGCCGACGGGACTGACGACTCCCGCCGATACTTCATCCGCGATATGAGATCATGTGCCACACACCTTGTCCGAGGAGAAGAGACTCGGGGTCCAAGAGACTGATCGATCAACGCCCTCTGGGTCGGCGAACCTCCAACGACCCCGATCCTCGACTCGGAAACAATGGGCGGTGCGGGACTCCTTTTCGCCGAGAAGGTCGGCGATCGGCAAATCGAATCTGGCCAAACAAAGCGAGGCTCTTCCGAGTAGAGCAATGGCCGGTCGGATCCAATCCACCGCCTACGGACAGGCAAGAGACGCTTTGTCGGCCATCGGATTGATGTGAGGCGTGGTGAGAAAGCACCTCGCAGAGAATGAGGGGGTCACACCACGAACCTTGTGGGCCGTCCGTGGAGCGCGAGACCTCAGCGGTAACCGAAATCGGCGATGCGGCCGCGATCAGAACCCCCCCTTGACCAGGGCGTTTAGTGGAGCTGACGGGATTTGAACCCGTGACCCCCTCGTTGCGAAAGATGCGGTCAAAACCCTCTGACCAGGGGAAACGGTTGATATCACGGATCTTGTGGGGCGGCTGTGGGCCGAGCGACGTGAGACGTCGCGAGACGTGGTCAGTCGCGGTGAGACCATGCCAGCACCCTCGTCCACCCTCTGTAATCGGCCTTGACGCCCGATAGAGGTCACACAGTGGCGTTGTGTCCGATAACGCATAATGCCGGTTCCCGGACGGGTGTTTCTGCCGATTTCGTGGAGCGCGTACGCGCGATATGCGCTGTGAGTATTTTGGGGAGTCGGTCGATTGGGATCGAAGAAGGCTTGGTGTTGGCGACGACGTGACCCAGTTATGTGGTATGGACAACAATGCATTCGACCCCTGAGGTATTTACTCGTCGGCCGTCAGAGCCATGAGTCGGCGCACGGCTCCGGCAAAGGACTCGGGCTGTTCTACGGGCGGGGCGTGGGATGCATCAGAAATGGTGACGATCTCGGCTTGTGGGAATAGGTCTCGGAATCGCTGTTCTGCTTTTCGATTCTGAGCGTCTCTCTCACCGTTGGCGATGAGAATCGGACCGGAGAAGCCCACCATTCCGTGCGCATGATCGGTCCCGGCTAGTTCTCGGAAACTCTGAGCTCCTCCCGTTGGGGAGAGGCCTCCTTTGAGGATTGCGGTGGCTATTTCGGGGTCAACATCGGATTTGAGGTGATCAGTGAAACCTCGTACTGCCCTGCCGGAGAAGAGGGGAATGAGGTAGCCGGTAAGTCGGAACATGAACCCGGCGGAACCGGTGAAGGGCATTGTGGCACCGCAGATGACTAGACCGCTGACGCGATCTGGGTGCTCTGTCGTGTATGCCTGGGCGATGTATCCGCCCAGAGATAGACCGACCAGAGCCGCCCTGTCCTCGTTGAGGACGTCGAGGGTCTGGCCGATCCGGCCGGTTGCTGAATCGGTCGTGAACTCATGGTCGATCAGGTCGCCGTGTCCGGGAAGATCTACCGAAATGCAGCGGAAGCTGTCATTTAGATGGTGGATCACTCCCTCCCACATGTGCCTGTTTCCCATAGCACCGTGAAGCATGATGATGGCTTCAGCTTGCTCGGGTCCGGAGATGCTGACCCCGGCTAATTTGTTTGCAGAGTCGTGACCGGTCACAAATGCCTGTCGTCGTACGAGAGGCAAGGCTACCAAACGCTTCTCTTCGCGTCCGACGGGTCTGACCCGAAAGGATTACAGAATGGCGGAGTCCTTGGCAATCTATCCCAACGGCGGCCAGAAGTTCGATGATCATTGGCGTCGTTCCCGCGGACATGACCCAGTCCGACAGCGCCGATCAACAATTCTGCGCTGCTAACGCCATGCGGACCCGCTAGCGCATAGCGGCACCTATGCGCTATGTACGGGCACGATGTGGATTGCCGGTAATGAGTGGATGAGGTGACATCGCGATCAGGACAGCTCTCTAATGACTGTGGCCCGAATGGGTGTTGCCAGCATGTCCATCACGGGTTCGTATACGCCTGTCGCCACGCTCTCCTGCATATGTGCCGTCCGGGCATCCGCTGATTCCCAGTCTGCGATCTCGATCAACAGGTCGGGATTGTCGAGCGCCTCGTATCGGGTACTGCCGAGGAAGCCGTTTTGGCTGGACCCTTGTTCCGCCACGATCCGTTCCATGAGACTCTTGAGTTCTGCTCGACCGCCGGGTTTGGCTTCGAGTTCAACTATTACCTTGATTGGCACCATGTATCTCCTTCGTGTTCGGACCAAGCCAGCTGGCCGAATCTACACGGCCCAGAAGCGAAGGTCGCAGCGCTCAGTCCGGCTCAAAACGACCGCGGCTCGATCGGGTAGAGCACGCAGACGAGACGTCTGCGTCCTGGCTGCGACTGAGCCCCGTTCATGAGTGGATGCTCCGATCTAGGCCTGCGGGACTCGGTCGTAGGTCAGGATTTCGAGGATGTGGCCGTTGGGATCCTTGAAGTAGACCGAATCGGTAGGCCCGTGCACCCCAGAGGACGGACCGGGCCCTCTCATATTCTCGGTCTGGCTCGGACCGTCACCGTATGCGATGCCGGCGTTGCGAACACGCTCGAAGGTGGCTTCGAAGGTGGCTCGGTCCATCGCGAATGCGAGGTGACGCGACCCCTCCACGGGCCACTCGTCATAGAGCTCGAGTGCAAGGTCCGGAGTGATGAGCAACCCTTCGAACGGTTTATCCTTACCTTTGTACTCGAGGCCGACGACGTCGCGATAGAAGCTGAGTGACTCGGTGAGATCGTGAACTTCGAGGATGGTGTGGTCGAGACCGATCGGCATTGGATCGAGACTACGCGCGAAGTCTTCGCCGGAGGGCGGTGACCTTTAGCCCGTGCGGAACCAGAAGGGCCGACCCAGCCCAGGTCGACGTAGGTGTGTCGGAAGTTGGCGCAGATCGCCAATTATCGCTTGATAACGATCCTCTCGCCGATAGGCGCGTAGCGGCACGACTGTGCGCTCCCTCCTCAGGAGCGCGGTGGTGTCGGCGCCACCCGTGCGGTCAGATGATTCACTGAAGCGCCGCGTCGCAGAGGTGACCGGCCTCCCGTTTGCCGTCGAGCTCGCCGTGGCGTAAAGCCTTTCGAGCTACTGGATCCGGAGCTAGCGCCGATTGCTGGCTATGGGCGGATGAACCCGCCCGCGCGCGTTAGCTGTGGGAGGTAGACGTGCGCCCTCAACCCTTCGATGGCGACCTATCCCGACTCGCGAGAGGACCGCGGTTGAATCGCCGCCACGCCCCCTGTTTGCTCATCCCGATGGAATGGCCGATTTGCTGCCAGGTGTAACCCGCCTCCCGAGCATTCATCACTGCCTCATAGAGGGCCTTCTCGATACGCCAAGACTCTCGGCAAAGCACCGTCAACCCATCGAGACCTGGCTGCCGGATGGCCCTCCTGATCTGGCGCTCGGTAGCCACAGCCGAGACCTCCTTGTCAGCATCTGTTGACAACCATACCTCATGCTCACTGCCTTCCAGTAGTCAACGAGGGGCTATCAGACTCCATCCGAGCCAGGGGTGCGATCGGGCTCTCGTCATACCCAGAGGCGTTCGGCCCAAGCAGAACGGCACGCCGGCGCTTGGTTCTGCCCGAGGTATCAGAAGTATCTCGTTCCCGTCAGGTCAGCTGACGCATGGAGGCCTTCGAACTGACCAGAGCGGTCAACGCCGGGTGCCCGGTGTTGACAAAAGGACAGTCCTAAGAGGGAGCGGCTTGGTGAGCTGCTGTCTATCAACTGCGAGAGCGAACAGAGGGGACACGGTAAATCGAACCCCATTCTGTAGCAGCCTTCGCGTTCGTATTCAGTAGCGCATAGTGCCGGATATCTCTCGCTTGGAGGCGCTCGATATCGCTCCGGGTGGTGGGTGATCTGTGTGTCAGTAGCTGCGGGCGCAGTAGGCGACTAGGTCGGGTTCATTCTCGTTGTCGGGGATGGTGCCGTCGGCGCGTTGAATGCAGCGGATGGTGACAGCCTTGTCGACCAGGGCGGCTTTCGCATCTTCGCCGGCGACTACGCTCCAGGGCACTCTGGCGAAGCCGGTGGCGGAGGCGTCGAGCACCTCGTCGATGGTGGTGGCAGCGGCGGTGTTGGTGTCTCGGAACTCGGTAGCGGCGGCGAGCATGTCGTCCTGGATTTGGTCCATGAGCTTGGCCACAGCGGCGGAGGCGCCGTCAACGCTGACCCTATGTTTCTCGCCCGTGTCCCGGCGGACGACGGTGACCTCGTTCTTCTCCAACTCACGGGGACCGACTTCGATTCGGACCGGCACGCCCTTGAGCTCCCAGTCCGTGATCCGGCGACCCAGCGGAGTAACGGTCTGGCCGTCGAGGCGAACCTTGACGCCGTGGTTGCCGATGTCCGCCACGATCTTCCTGGCTGCGTTGTCGACCTCGCCGCCCTCCCGAACCACGATGACGACGGCCTGGATGTGGGCGAGCGCGGGCGGAATGCGCAAGCCGTTGTCGTCGCCGTGAGCCATGATCAACCCGCCGACCATTCGGGTGGAGGCACCCCAACTGGTGGTCCAAGCGTGTTGCTGGTTGTTGTCGCCGTCCACGTAAAGGATGTCGAACGCTTTCGCGAAGTTCTGGCCTAGTTCGTGGCTGGTACCCATCTGCAGCGCCTTGCCGTCGCGCATCATCGCTTCGCAGGCCAAGGTGTTGACGGCGCCAGCGAAGCGGTCGTAGCTTGGCTTGATGCCGAGGTGGAGGGGGATGGCCAGCACATTGACCATGAAGTCGGCGTAGACCTCGTGGAGGATCTTGGCCGCATACGCAGCAGCGTCCTCGCGGGTGGCGTGAGCCGTGTGGCCCTCCTGCCACAGGAACTCGCTCGTGCGCAGGAACACGCGGGGCCGCAGCTCCCAACGAACGACGTTGGCCCACTGGTTCAGCAACAGGGGCAGGTCACGGTAGCTCTGGATCCACTTGGCCATGAACTCGCCGATAACCGTCTCACTCGTGGGCCGGACCACCAAGGCCTCCTCGAGTTCCTTGCCCCCGCCGTGGGTTACGACCGCCAGCTCGGGACTGAACCCCTCGACGTGCTCGGATTCTCTGGTGAGGTAACTCTGGGGGATGAACAGTGGGAAGTAGGCGTTCTCCGCCCCCGCAAGCTTGATCCGCCTGTCCATCTCGGCTTGCATCCGCTCCCAGAGGCCATATCCGTAGGGTCGGATGACCATCGTGCCCCGGACCGGCCCGTTGTCTGCCAGTTCGGCCTTGTTGACGACGTCCTGATACCAGCGGGGAAAGTCCTCCGCCTGTGGGGTGAGTACGGGAGCTCGTCTTGCTGCGGCTATGCATCGGCATCTTACGACCTGCCAGTTGAGAGTTAGATGTGACCCTCGGCGGCGGTCAGACCCTCACCAACCCGAACAAGATACGGCTGCGTGCATGTAGCCGGAGAGGTGGGCGAATCGAAGGTACTTAGGCGTGTCAGGTGCGGTTGCTCGTATTCGGCTCATCATGAACCCCGTCGAGGTCGCTCATCAGCACCAACGCCGAACAACAATTCTGTTGCAGTAACGCACATTGTCTCGGAAGTCCCAGAACGATGCCTGTTTGTTTGTCAAGGGGTGTTTTTGGACGCGGTGGAGCGTCCCGGCTGTGCCGGGTGGTGGCGTAGGGTTAGGAACGGCTCGGGGTGGCTGCGCTGAAGAGCCGGTGATCAGGATGGAATCCGGTCACGCAAGCGACAGAGACGTTCCTGTTTGCCCCCCGAGCCCTATCCGGGCTGGTCGGCGTTGAGCTGGCGGTAGACGACGTCGGACAGTCGTCGTTTCAACGAGCGGATCGCTTCCTTTTTCGTCTTCCCTTGCGCGAGTTTCCGCTCGTAGAACATCCGGCCCAGGGTGTTGGGATGGCGGAGTTGGACGATGGCGATCAGATGCAGCGCATGGTTGAGCATTCGGTTGCCTCTCGGGTTGAGCCGGTGCCGCTTCTTGCCACCGGAAGACATCTCGATTGGTGCGGTCCCGTTGTAGGCGGCGTAGTGGTGTCTGGTGGGGAACCGGGTGACATCACCGGTGTATCCGATGATCAGGCCGGCGACGACAGGGCCGACACCGTATATGCCGGTGAGGCCTGTCCCGGAGGCTTCCACTGCCACCGCTAGACGCTCTACGGATGTCTTCTTCTCCTTCTCCAGTCTCCTCACTTCGGTGAGATGCTGGTGGGCTATCCGTTTCCTTTCGGTTTCCACCATGGTCTTGGGTCGGATCCTCCGCAGCATCTGCGACGCTTTGGCCGATGAGAGCTCTCCGCTCATTCCCCCAGGCAGAAGCGCTGCCAAGACTGCATGGAGTCTCCCAGCGGCCTGGGTTGTCAGACTGGCCAGCTGCTTGTGTCGTCTCGCCAGCATCCGCAGCACCGCCACATGATCCTCGGCTCCGACTCGGCGGAGGCCAGCCTGGTGGAGAGCCACGATCGCCACAGAGCGAGCATCGTTTGCGTCGTTCTTCTCCGACCTCGTCGAGTTGATGCAGTGAGGGGTCTTCCGGTGCATCAGCGTGATGTTGTTGTCGCGAGGTTTCTGTTTGACATGTCCGAAAAGGACACTGCGGAAGCGTTTGGGATTCCACTTGGAACCGTGAAGAGCCGTGTGAACCGGGCCCTATCGACTCTCAGGGAGGTCCTGTCGTGACGCTCGACGATCGAATTCGTATCAACCTCGACTCGGCTGCGAGTTCAGTGCCCGGAGCCGAACCAAGCCCGATCGACCGGATCAAGAGCAAGGCCCGAGCGAGACGCCGCAGACGACAAGCGGGCCTCGGTTTGGGGATCCTTGTCTTGGTCGTGGGAACCGTGCTCTTGAGCAACACCGACGCCACCGACATTTATCTCGCCGACGGGGAGCGACTTATTGGGACTTCGCCACCCATCGTCGCCGGAGCTGAATCGCCGCCTGTGGAGTTCGACACCAGTGAGCTGGGCGAGGAGGCACCGCTGACTCCAGTCACCAACATCGATCGGATCCTGCAGCAGGCGCGGCGTCCTGACGGTCAGATCATCCGGGTCACGGTCCTTGGCGAGACCCCTGAGGGAAGACTGGCTCTTATCGTCCACTCAGAGATGGATGACCCGGAACTGGGTCGACTGCAGGAGCGCTGTCTGACGGCCGAGGGCAGTGGTGCCAGCTGTGGCGGAGAAAAGATCGAGGACACCGTCGACATGCCCGGCGGTCTCATCCCGCTAGAACCCGGAACCGGCCCCACTTTCACAACAGGCGAGGATGCGCCAGTTGATTCGGCACTGATGTGGGCAGTTCCGCCCGAAACGGCCGCCGTGGCGCTCATTGTCAACCGCGATCAAGTGATGTGGCAGCGCCCTGTTGGCAATGTCGCAGTCTTCGACACCAGCCTGCAAGACGGAGACTCCTTCCAACTCACGGCCTACGACAGTGAAGGGAACGTTGTCGATCTTTGGCCCTGATCGCACCTACTTGGTGATGGGAGCATGACGAGCCCGTGGCGTGTCCCACTCGAGGGCCCTGATCGCCGAGCGAGAGGTAAGTGCCGTTCTCGCGCACCTTCCCAAAATGCTCGTTATATGCCCAGAATATTGGAATGCGCTTCTCCCACGTAGGCCTCGTAAGGGGTCTCACCCCCAGAGGTCTAAAGCATCCGCTGCTCGTGAGTTTTGTCATGTTGTTCTTGGTGTCATGCGGCTCGGACACAGCTATCCCGCCGGAGCCGATGATCGAGTCCGCTCAACTCAACGATGTCTGGATATTCCAACAAGACTCACTCGAAGGAAGCGAAGACTTACACGTTGGTGCCGCAGAGATCCGAAATGACTGCCTCTACGTCGGCGACGCAGTGGTGGTTTGGGACCACGAACAACTGAACCAAGCGGAAGAACTCATCGCCAGGGTGAAAGCCGGTGAAGAGCCAGAGATCTCCCTTGGCGGACGTGGAGCCAGCCTCGACGACCTTGATGCTCAGACGTCATCGTCGATCTCTCATGCTTGTCCAACGCAAATGGTGTGGTTCACAGCCCAGGCACCATGAACCACACGCCGATGTGCCGATCCCGGGTACCTCTCGAAGTGCTCGTTATTCGCCCAGAATTGTTGATCGGCGCTAGTGAGTTGTTGCCAACTTCCGACCCTCAATGACAAGGAAGTATGGAAGCCTCCGGCAGTCGTCAAGTTCGGGGCGGCGGGCCACCTGCTCGGCAGTCGGCCGGGGCTCGCGCAACCCCACGATGACTAACCCTGCTCCCCGAACCACAGCGCTCCATTCGGAGAGACTGAGACGCCACCTCGGGGTCTCCCAGGAGTAGCGGAGCCGCGGCATGTCCCATTGCAGGGTCCCGGTGCCGCTCTCGAAGTACCTATCGACCTTGAGCGCCAGCTTGTTCCCCTCCTCGTCCCTCTCCCACTCCCGGTAGGCCATCTCGCTGAAGGGATGAGGCACCGAAAAGACCAAGCGGCCGCCTATCGGGAGAATCTGACCCACGGCCTCGATCGCTTCGTGCGGATCCCCCATGTCCTGGATCGACATGCAGGCGGTCACCAACTCGAAGGTGGCCGGTGCCAAACTCCGGTGGACCTGGGCGGCGTCCATCTCCACGTATTCGATGCCCAGAGGCTCCTCTTCCTCGTGGCGACGGGCGTGGGCCAGCATGGCCGGAGAAAGGTCGACTCCGACCACCCGGGCACCCCGCCGGGCCAGCTGGCGGCTGAACCAGCCCTGTCCGCAGCCCAGGTCGAGGACCCGCAGCTGCTCTATCTCTCCGCATGCGTCGAGGAGTGCAGGGCCATG
>DASUUC010000081.1:0-71465 GCA_036374335.1 Acidimicrobiia bacterium | reverse complement strand
CAGCTGGGATTGCAGGGAGGGGCCGAGTCGAGGGTCGTCGTCGAAGAGCCCGTGCATGTTGCGCAAGTCCGACCCGCGCACCTCGTCGTAGCCAAGCCCGGCCAGGCGGCGCAGACCACCTTCGGCCATGTCGTGAGGAAGGCTGGCGGCGATGTCGCTGACCACCGCTTCGCCCTGAGCGCTGAGCTCTCCGATCTGGCGAATCCCGAGGCCGGCGCGCACCGCCTCACCGTGGCGCCTCTCGATCTCCTCGCTCGTCGCCTCGTCTGATGTCCCTGCCCACCGAGCTCGGATTGAGCCGTTGCGGTCAGTCTCGAGATCGACGATCCCCGCGTCGAAGGCGGCATAGGCGATGAAATCGGGTGCCGCCACAGCCTTGGCGAGAAACGTCTCCGTGGAACCGACGGCCGACACCGAACACGGCGTGCCGATGGTGACCAGGACTCGATCGGGAGGGAGCACGAGATCGCCGAGCCTAGCCAGGCACCACCGCTCGGAAAGATGTTGCTGCCCGAGCGATGGCGGGATCCGGTGGCGGTCAGCACGCCTGCTGGGTCGCGGTTGGGGCGAGCTTTGCAGGAGGGGCGTAGAGATTCCCTTGCCCGAACTGCACTCCAAGACTGGTGAGTGTGTCGTGCTCGTCGTCCGTTTCCACGCCGACGGCCACGACGAAGGCTCCGAGCTCTTCCGCCATCGCGACCGTCGCTTTGATCAGCCCTCGGATGCGTGAGGAGCCGTTGGCCGCCCTGACCAGCGACATGTCGATCTTGATGATCTGAGCCTCGAGGCGTGCCAGATGCTCCAGATCGAGTCTGCCGGACCCGACGTGGTCGATAGCCACCCGAATCCCAGTCGCCCTCAGCTCTCTCAGAGCTTCTCTCGTTTTCTGATAGCTGGCAATCGGCGCGGTATCGGAGAGTTCCAGGACGAGGCGGCCCGGGGGTGTGTCCGCAAACACGTGTGCGAGCTGTGAGGCGTGGAGAGTCTCGTCCGAGACATTCACCGCCAAGAATGCCTCCTCCACCATGGGGTGGAACCCTTCGATTGCGGCCTGGATGCAGGCCAGTTCGAGATCGACCTGTAGCCCCAGTCTCGAGGCAGCGACGAACCAATCGATCGCAGTGTGCGAATCGAGCCGAGCCAATGCCTCATAGCCGACCACCTCGATGTCACCGGGGCGGCCCGGTGACAGGGCCACGATGGACTGGTACTCAACCCGCGGCCCTCCATCGGCGATGACCCGTTCGATTGCCTCCCCGGTGGGCATTCCCGCGGCGGGGTCGATGACCCGGTTGAAGGTATCTCTGGGTAGCACGTGAGACTTGTGGCCAGGAAGGGTCATCTTGAAGACGTTCTCGCCCTCGAGCCTCTTGTAGCGAAGGTCACCTCCGCTGGCCTTGACGATGCGGCGAGCCACCGCGAGCCCCAGCCCGAGCGACGGAGTCAGCCCATCCACCTCGCTGTGGGAGTAGTACAGCTCGGAGATGCGATCGTTTTCCTCTGCCGGGATCGCCGCACCGTTGTCGGAAATGTCGATCTGGACCTGGTTATCTGCCAAATCTATGGCGACTTCGACGTCCTCGCCCCCGGATGAGGAAGCAGTTCGAAGCAGGTTTCGGATCGCGTGACCTAGCCAACGCTCATCACCTTGGACCACCGCATTGCCCCGGACGGTCAGTTTTGTCCGCTGCGTGTCCGCCCAATCACCGGTGACCGCATCGATCACGTCTCTCACCTCGAGCCTTTCCTCGGCCAGCTCGAAGTCACCCACCTCGTATCGGGCTGCTGCGAACAGGTCGTCGACCACGTTGGACGTTTCCTCCACCTCCGTTGCGATCAGCCCGATGACTTCTTCTCTGACTGCTGGGCTGAAATCGCCGGAGTCACGCAAGAGCTCGGTCAGCCCGACGACTGCTGACAACGGCGTTCTCACGTGATGAGACGCAGCAGCCACGAACGCGTCTTTGTTTCGCCGCAACTCACGTTCGCGTGCGAGCTCGGTCCGGAGTAGCGACAGCTTCTGGCTTCGTCTCAGGGCACGGTAGAAGAGGAAGACTGCCAAGGCTGGGATGAGCAGAGCGGCCACGAACCGAGCCGCGGTGGTCACCGTTCCCAGACCAGCGTTGACGGCCGCAATGTCCTCGGCGGATTCCTGACTCACCGCGTTGGCTCTCGCCAACAACTCCTCGAATGTGGGACTGAGTTGGTCTCCGGCGGTTGTCAGCGCCTCGGCGACGTTCCCGGCCTCGATGGCATCTGCCACAGCACCCGCCTGTGCGCCCGCCACGTTGGCCGTGTCTCTTATTCCACTCGTCTGGGCGATTTCTGAAAGGAGGTTGACCCGATCCTCCAACACCGCGATGGCCTCTCTGATCCTCGCCGCAGACTCAGCCGGCGCTTCGTCGTCCAATACACCGGCGGATGCCGACTGTCCCACTACCAATCCCTCCCGAACCTCAGCCCGCACCGTGGCCGTAGCCGAGGCAACCGACTCAGACCAAATCAGGATGTGAGCATCTTCGGCGATCTCCTCGGCAGAATCCCCGCGTGCGATGATCACCGCGGCGCCCACGATGACGAAGATCGCCGCCAGGACGGCTACGAGGGCGATCCTGGAGTTCCAATCCACGGGAGCATTGAGACGCTCAGCCCATCGACTGTCTCGATAACGCCAGCTCGTCATCTTCGACCTCCTCTCTCATTCGCCAGACCATCCACAACCCAAGGAGCGTCGCAATGAGGATGGGAATCAGCAGACCCAGCGCGCTCTCCAGCAGTGACCGCAGCAGATATTCGGCGATCAGCACCGGGGAGAGAACCGCGTCAGCGATCGTCACGGGGAAGGCGCGGGAGATCTGATTTCTGAGTTGATCAGTCAGCACTGTCCGCGACAGGACTTCGGGGGCGTCGTCACTCAGCCTGTCGGGATATCTGTCATATGGGAGGTTGTCCTCCGTGGAGCCGGCCGCCAAGACATCCTGGTCATCCTGGTCGTCGGTCGGCGTAGCGGACCCCGTAGCTCCGTCTGCACCAGAGGTATCGCCACCTCGGCTGGTTGCCGTGGTGGTACCGATGGTCGAGCTCGCCGTATCCGGAGTGCCGGTGGCGGCCGCGGTGGTGGTGGGGCCGGCGCCGGTCGGACCCCCGGCTCCGGCGGGGTCAGTGATGTTCGTGGTGATACCCGGGACAGTGGTCGTCGGACTGCCCGGGTCGGTTGTCGTGGCAGATTGAGTCGTTGTGGTCGTCGTGGCCCCAGCAGAAGTCGTCGTAGGGGTCTCTGTCGTCGTGGTCGTCGGTATGGTCGTTGTCGTGGTCGCCGGGATGGTTGTTGTCGTCGCCGGGGGTGCGGGGACCGTAAACGGCCACTCGTAAGTGTCGAGCAACCCACCACCGAGCGCAGTCTCCGTGATGGTGACCTGGTAGTCACCGGGAAGCGCCTTGGCCCCGGCTTCGACAGTCATGGTGATTTCGGTTCCCTCGTGCGCGCAATCGATCGGAAGGGGCTCGAGCCCCAAACCGTCGAAGGTCACGGAGAAATACCGAGGAACCTCAGCTGCGAAACAACTCGTCGCTGAATCCACCACGGTGAACGATGCCGATACCGACTCCTTCGGCTCCACGGTTCCGCTATCGGGGCTGATCGGCGAGATGGCTGCAGATGCTGCCGTCGCCAGAAGGAACGTCACGATCGATGCCCCGGCCAGTTTGCCGAGGACTCTCGATCTGGTTCGGGCCCCTGAATATGGTCGTCCGGACATTGGCCTCCCTTGGTGCTGAGCTGGTTACCCAGCACTACACGTCGAGACGACATCGGCCCACTAGCAGCCGCCCCACTTCACACATTACAGGAGAAGCAGGCTGGTAAGCGAAACCCTTTGGCGGGGCGGACGGTGCTCTCCGATTGGTAGCTCGAGTCGCGCGAGCCAGGAGGATCTCATGGTCAGTGAGAACGGATCTGGGTCGAGGCTCGAGGCTGCCGCCGTGGGGTTTTCCACCGCCCGGACGACAGCAGTTGAACCGCTCATTGCCGGGTCGGTCCTGCTCACTGCTCCAGATAACCGGGAGCCTGTCTGCCTATCTCGGAGTGCACGTGTTTGCCGGAGCGGCCGAGACGGCAACAGCGGGGGGTCTGCTCGCCCGGTTGTCTCCAACCGACTCAGATTGACCGCTGCGTGACGAGAGGGGACGCGATGGTGGGTAGATGAGACCGGCTGCTAGCTTGGCGTGAGCCGCATCGGGTGGAGGTCAGCGGACGGTCGCTTTCCCGATGGTCAACGGCCATGTCCCCGCCCGGTTGAACTACCTCTTTCCGCCGAGTCTCGAGTTATCGCCCCAATGGCGGGCGTCTGTCTCGAGACTGTCCGGCCTACCTGCCCTCAGAGAGAAAGAAACATGTCCAACACATTCGGTGATCTCGCCCTGCCCGAGCCATTGGTGCGATCCCTCACCCGTCTCGGTGTATCTAGCCCTTTTCCGGTGCAGGCTGCTGCCATACCTCCGGCTCTGGCCGGGAGAGACATCCAGGGGAGTGCGCCAACTGGATCCGGTAAGACCCTCGCGTTCGGTCTCCCCCTCCTGTCCCTCGTCGCCAAGGCCGAGCGAAACCGGCCCGCAGCTCTCGTCTTGGCCCCAACCCGGGAGCTAGCCGAGCAGATCAGAAGAGACCTCGACCCCCTCGCCCGAGCCGTCGACCGGCGGGTAGCCGCGGTGTATGGGGGAGTGGCATACGGCCCTCAACTGAGCGCGTTGCGAAAAGGAGTGGACGTTTTGGTGGCCACACCGGGAAGGCTCGAAGACCTCAGCGAGCGCCGGTCGGTCGCCTTGGGGGACGCCACATTCGTCGTGATCGACGAAGCCGACCGTATGGCCGACATGGGCTTTCTGCCTGCGGTGCGGAGAATCCTCGACGAGACCAGTGCCGACCGTCAGACGCTCCTGTTCTCGGCCACATTGGACGGCGAGGTCGCAGCCCTGAGCAAGGGTTATCAGAGAGATCCGGTGCGGGTCGATGCCAAGGCCAGAGACTCCCAGGAACTCGACGTGCTCCATCACTTCTGGCGTGTCGCCCGATCGGATCGGGCGGCTGAGACGGCGCGTCTCGTGAGAGCGTTGGGTCGGACCATCGTCTTCACCAGGACCAGGCACGGAGCCGATCGTCTGATGAAACAGCTGGGTCGAGAAGATGTTTCTGCGGTCGCAATGCACGGCGGTCGGTCGCAAAGCCAGCGGACTCGTGCTCTAGGGGCGTTCACGACGGGTAGGGCCCAAGTCCTCGTCGCCACCGACGTGGCGGCTCGGGGGATCCACGTCGAGGATGTGGCCGCAATTGTTCAATTCGATCTGGCCGCCGACCACAAGGACTACCTTCACCGTTCCGGTAGGACTGCAAGAGCGGGTGCGACCGGTGTGGTCGTCACCCTGGTGGCGGATGGACAGGATGGCGCGGTACGCAAGCTCCTCCGCGACTTGAAGCTGTCGGCTCCCATCGAGACACCACGCATCGACTTGCTGGAGACGGCAGGACATCGAATCAGAGGCTCAGCAGCTCACAGAGATCGAGCCAGTGGCAAACAGGACCGCCGCCGACGGGTCGACACACATCGCAACGCCGGGAGCAGAAGCATTTTCGTGGGGAATCTCCCCTGGAAGACCACAAGCGAAGATCTCGAGGAGCTCTTTGCCGAGTACGGGACGGTCGAGCGAGCAACCGTCAGCACGCAGGCGAAGACCGGGCGCTCCAAGGGATTCGGGTTCGTCGACATCATCGAACACCGGCCAAACGGAGCCATCGAGTCGCTCAATGGGGTGGTGCTAGGTGGTCGCCCGCTTCGGATTCGTGCTGCGACGTAGCCCCGGCGACTGCATAGACCCAGATCGGCTCAGTCGTCCATCAGCCCGCCCTGGTACGTCATCACCACGGCATTGACCCGATCCCTTACATCCAGTTTGGTCAGCACTCGCTTGACGTGGGTCTTCACGGTGTTCTCCGAGATGAACAAGGTCTCGGCGAGCTCTTCGTTGGAGAGACCCTTGGCCATCTCGACCAGCACCTCACGCTCCCGGTCGGTGAGCTCCGCCAACCTGGGATCGACCGCGCGCTCGGGGCGGTTGGCGAATTCGGCGATGAGTCGTTTGGTCACCGGAGGGGAGAGAAGCGCATCTCCGGACGCAACAGTCCTGATCCCTTCGATGAGTTGCTCCGGAGGGGTCCGCTTCAGCAAGAATCCGGATGCACCGGCTTGGAGAGCGTTGAAGACGTACTCGTCCAGCTCGAATGTGGTGAGGATCAGGACCCGGGGCGGACCGGGCAGGGACGTGATCTCCCGCGTTGCCTCGATTCCGTCGAGGAGCGGAATCCTCACGTCCATCAGGACCACGTCGGGACGTTCCCTCCGTGCCAGCGAAACAGCCTGCCGCCATCCTCCGCCTGATTGACGACAACCAGGTCGTCGGCCTGTTCGATGATCATCGTCAACCCCGCCCGCATCAGGTGGTCGTCGTCGACGAGCAGAACCCTGATCACCGGGTCGGCTCCCATTTCAAGTCAGCCTGTACCTCGATACCTCCGGTTTGGGACCGGCCCAGGGTGATTACCCCGCCGTGGACACTCGCCCGTTCCCTCATCCCCACGATCCCTCTCCCTGGCGCGAGGGCCTGTGGATCTCCCTCGCCGTCATCGGAAATGGTCAGCACGAGTCTGCCATCGCCCATGGCCACGTCGACCGCCGCACGACGGGCCCCGCTGTGCCTCAGACTGTTGGTCAGGGCCTCCTGAATGATCCTGTAGGCGGCCAGACTCACGCTGGCCGGAACTTGTGATGCCCCGGAGAGGCTCACATCGACCGTCAGCCCGGCCTCGGAGAAGACTCTTGCGAGGTTCTCGAGGTCCTCCACATCGGGTGCGGGGTCGAGATCTGGGTCGACCTCGTCGCGACGCAAGACTGCGAGGACCCGATCGAGCTCGCCGAAAGCGGCACGGCCCGAGCAAATCTCACCAGGGGGTCCCGGGGACGCTCGATCGACGACCAGATCAGGGTTCCGATGAGACACAGAGACATCACCGCGACCGATGCTCCCATGGCGGCGAAGACGACCGCGTCGCCTGCTTCGAAGACATTGAAATGAGGCGGCCCCGCCAGGTCTGCATGGCGATCAACCCGACCTCGATCGAGGAAGAGACGAGAAACGTCCAGGCCAGGGCACTCGCCAGCCGGGGGCGATCCGGAAGCCGATCGATCACCCAACCCACGGTGGCGAGCAGAAGTGCAATCGAGATAGAGAAGACGAGGGGCTTGCGGAATGAGACCGAGCCCGACCACTGCCAGCCGTCTAATACCAGGACGCCGGCGTGGACTGCTGCGGAGAAGAGCCAGAGGATGGCGCCTGCATACAGGGTAGGTGCCGGACGGCGAACGGGTCGGAGATCGTTGGCGAATGCGGGGGGATATGACACTTGCTGGCTCCTTGACGTGAACATCTCCGAACGTAAGGAGCTATGTGTCGACCGTCGTCACCCGACGGTGTGGTTGGAGACCACCCTCAGGGGTGATCGACCGTCGGCCTGTGTTGGGCGCATCGACACGGAATGAGAATGGGCCGGGCGAAGTTGAACGTACCCATGCATTCGACGAATGAGTCGATGACAAAACGGAAACCGACCTTGTCGGGCGGCATCGCCCTGGTGGCTCTGGGCGCCGCGTTGTGGGGGACCGATGCCATATTCAGACGAGGCCTTGCGTTGGAGTTACCTGCAACGACACTCGTCTTCCTCGAGCATGTCGTCTTGGTGGCGTTGACCGCTCCGGTGCTGTGGCGGTCACGAGACCAGTACCGACAGCTGCAGCGGGGCGACTGGATCGCCGTGCTGGCAATTGGCGCCGGCGCGTCCGCCCTGGCTACGGTGATGTTCACGGCCGCATTCCGCTACGGAGACCCCACAACACCCCTGCTGTTGCAGAAGGTACAGCCTCTCATCGCGATCGGCGCGGCAGCTCTGATCCTCGGCGAGCGTCTCTTGCCGCGATTCGCCTGGTTCCTGGTTGGGGGGCTGGCCGGGGCCTACCTGGTTGCCTTCGCCGACCCGTCGACGGTGTCGGTGTCCGCGTTGACCCCGGCGCTGCTGGCGCTCGGGGCGGCCGTGTTCTGGGGCCTGGGGACAGTCCTGGGCCGTCATCTCATGTCGAAGATCTCATTCACCGCCCTGACCGCGTTGCGATTCGCGGTGGCTCTCCCGGTACTCGGAGTCGTTCTCGTGACTCTGCCCGACGACTCGATGCTCTCCGCGGTCTCCCTCGGCGACATGGGTGGGGTGGTGTTGCTTGCATTCGTGCCCGGCCTGGTGGCGTTGCTCCTCTACTACCAAGGTTTGAGGTCGACCCCTGCATCTGCCGCCACCCTCGCCGAACTGGCATTCCCGCTGTCAGCGGTCGGTCTCAACTACATCGTCTTCGACACCGTTCTGACCCTCACCCAGTGGGTGGGGGTGATCGTGCTGGCAGCGACCATAACGACAATGACCTGGCTCTCGCAGAGAAGTCGGGAGACTGGCATCGGGGTCCGCATTCCCGAACCCGTGTTGAGTGAGGCCTGAGCACCATATGCAGATAGGAGAAGTGGCTCGACAGGTCGGAGTGGCCACTTCGGCGATCCGCTTTTGTGACGACGCTGGAGTGTTGCCGGAGCCCGACCGAACTCCTTTCGGCTACCGCGACTGCGGCCCTACCGTCGTCGGACCTGCGGCGGTCGAGAAGAGATCTGGCCGGTCTAGCGGTGAAGCGGCTGACTTCGATCCAAACGAGTTCCCGTCGGAGGGGATTTGCCGGATCCTGAGCGGCACCGATTGATCATTGGTCGGACCCGGTCACATTCTCGCCAACGGCCGATTGGCCGTTTTCCACGTGACGAGACCTCCTTGCATTATTGCCTTTCCAGCCAGAACATCAGATCGGGTGTCTTGCCTGTGGTGTCAATGCATGAACAGGGTGTTGTCGACCATGGCGTGAAGCCGGTATGGCTTGTCCCGCGGTTGGTACGGGAACGCGAAACTCACAGCGGTGGGGTTCTTGAAGAACGTCACCAGCAGATACGAGCCGGGTCCGTGCGCCAGGTCGCCGTAGGGGTTGGCCACCACCAGCTTCTCCAGTTGTTCACCGCTCCTGATGATGGTCGCGCTGGTAACCGAGCTGTTCTGGCCAGGCCCTCTCCATCTCGACCTCGATCTCTTTCAGGTCGTCGCGCTCGGTCTCGAAGGCCACGTTGCCACTCGAGATCACGGACTCGACGCCTTCGTAGGCAAGATCCTCGACCACTCGTCGCAGGTTCTCGTTGCGCATGGCCGGGCTCGACGGACCAATCCCACGCGGTAGGGCGACACATTTGGCCATCGAGTCACTTTGGTGCGGCCAATGTGTCTCGTCCAGAGTCGAAAACTCTCCTTGCCGGTAATTGAACGGTGATATAGGATACTGAACATGCGTACAGCGACGGACGCCGACCTCACCGCCATGGCCCGGATCCGAAATGCCGCTCTGGAGAGGTTTCCTCGCGAGATGATCTGGTGGAAGAGTCCATCCGTCTCTCCAAGCTGGGGGAGGAGCATGGGGCCATGGAGCCGAGCAGCGATCTGCGTGCCCGTTGCGCGGTGCAACTCGCCATGCAGATGGGAGCCCTCGTCATGCAGGACCATCTGAGCCGTGCCCTTGGCGAGGATCTGCTCAGTGCGGAGTGGGTGATGAGGGTCTCCCGGGCCACTCTGGAGCTCTTCTCAGGGTCGATGTTCGCGCCGGGTCAGGCAGAGGCGATGCGCCACGCACTCGATGTCGCCATCGAGAACACAAGAAAGGGACAAACCAATGGCTGAAGCCATTCTCACCGAGTCGCTCTCGAAGAGCTACGGAGATGTGAAAGCCCTCGACCACCTCGACCTCGAAGTCCGGGATGGGGAGATCTTCGGCTTTCTCGGCCCAAACGGGGCCGGGAAGACCACGACCATCCGCCTTCTTCTGGACATCATCAGACCGAATTCGGGCCGTGCCGAGGTGCTGGGTCTCGACCCGAGGACACAAGGGGCTGAGCTGCGGAGCCGTATCGGCTACCTGCCCGGCGACTTCATCGTGGACGGGCGGCAGACCTCCCGGGAGTTTCTCACGTTTCTGGGCAATCTGCGTGGTGGCTTGCCGGACACAGCAGTCGACGGCCTGGCCGAACGTCTCGACCTCGATCTGAGAGCGAAGATCGGCAGTCTGTCCAAAGGCAACCGCCAGAAAGTCGGCCTGGTCCAGGCCTTCATGCACGAGCCGGAGCTGCTCATCCTCGACGAACCGACCAGCGGACTCGATCCGCTGATGACTCGTGAATTCCTCAGCATGGCTACCGAGGCGCGCGCCAAAGGACAGACCCTGTTCATGTCATCACACATTCTCAATGAGATCCAACAGGTGGCCGACCGGGCCGGGATCATCCGCCAGGGACGGCTCATCGCCATCGACGACGTCGATGCGCTGAGGTCACGAGCGATGCGCGAGGTAAGGGTCTCGTTTGGAGCCCCGGTCACCGCCACCGAGTTCGAGTCGATCGAGGGCGTGTCCGATCTCATGGTCGACGGAGAGGTGTTGCGCTGCCGTCTCATCGGCGAGGCCGACACCTTGATCAAGGCGGCGGCACGTCATCAGGTGATCGACTTCATCTCCGAAGAGCCCGATCTCGAGACCCTGTTCTTTCACTACTACACCGGAGAAGAAGCTCATGTTGGCTGACATTTGGACAAAGACACTTTGGGACCAGCGGCGCTCGCTGCTGGGATGGGCGATCGGTTTCGTCGCCGTTGCGGTCGTCTACGGCGGGTTCTATCCCTTCGCGTCCACGCCGGAGTATGCAGAGCTCATCGACAACCTGCCGGCAGGCCTGGCGGAAGCGTTCGGATGGGATGAGATCAGCACTGCTCATGGGTATCTGGGCTCGACCGTCTACGGAATTCTCGGCCCTGTCCTCGTGATCATCATGGCGATAGCGTTCGGGGCCAAAGCCATCGCCGGCAATGAGGAGGCAGGTCATCTGGAGCTGCTCATCGCCCAACCGGTCACCCGGTCGCGTGTGGTGCTCCAGCGTGCCGTGGCGCTTGTCATCGCAACATTGGTGGGCGGCCTTGCGGTCTTCATATCGATCGTGGCCATCCGGGGCCCCGTCGATATCGAGCTTCCGATCGGCAACATCGCGGTCGCCTCGCTCAATCTCGCTCTTCTTGGTGCAGTGTTCGGGACGTTGGCCCTTCTCGTTGGCGGCTTCGTGGGCAAGAGGGGACTCGTCGTCGGCGTCTCAGCCGTGGTTGCGGTAGCCACCTATCTGGCCAACGGTTTGGCACCGCAGATCGAGGAGCTCGCCTGGCTGCAGGACTTCTCCCCGTTCTACTGGTTCGCCGGCACGGCAACGCTACGCGATGGCATCGATTTACCCAAGACCCTCCTGCTCGCTGCGGTATCTCTGGCGTTCGTTGCGATCGCTACGGTCGCCTTCAACCGAAGAGACGTCGGAGTCTGAACTCGAGGCTGATCCAAACTCCGATGCTCGGCCGGACGATCGATCCGTCCGGCCAACCGCGATCATCCAATTGCTGGCTCTGGCTCATGTGGCCGGGACGGAGATTTGACCTGAAGTAACTTCAAGTCTTGGACCGTCAGGACTCTGTGTCGATCCCAAGCTCTGAGAAGATGCGCTGACGTTCTTTCTCGTACTCGCCCGTCGTGATTCGGTTCTCGTCGTGGAGCTGGCTCAGTCGAGCGAACTCCTCCATGAGCTCCGTCTCAGGTATGGGTTCGTCGTCTTCAGCGTCCGACTTCCGGCTGAGGGCCCGTTCCCGCTTGGCTTCCTTCTTGTCCTGGCGCGCCTTCTCCCTGGCCCGTTTCAGGGCAGCCTCACGGCCGCGCCTAGCCACGGCCAAGCTCGAGTGGTTCGGCGACGTCTCCCCGGGTCAGCCGGACCTCGGCTTGGCGACGTTGACTTTGATCTGACGTCCGGAGAAGTCCTTGCCGTCGAGGGAGGAGATCGCCTTCTCGGCGGACTCGCTCGACGACATCTCGACAAATCCGAAGCCTCGTGACCTTCCTGTGTCACGATCGGTGATGACCTGGGCTCGGGTCACCTCGCCGAATGGGGCGAACATGGCTTCGAGTTCGCCATTGGTAATGGCAAACGTGAGATTGCCGACAAAGAGGTTGGTGGACATTGCTGCTCCTTTGAGCTTGTACCGTCGTTATTCGTAGACACCTGGCAAGCACGACCTTCATGGTGAAGGTCCTACTGCGACGTCCCGACGGAACGAAAGAAGCAAGCAAGGCGTGGGGCGGTCGTGACCGCACCGAGGATAAGTCTAACCGACGGTCGCGGTCAACCGATCATTGGGGAGCGCCTCGACTCCAAACGGTCAGTCAGAGCATTGTCGTCGGGATAAGGTGGTCTTCGATATCTGCTCGGTTGTGCGCGAGCGGCCACACCCATCGGAGATGAATATGGAATCGGACAGCAAGAGAGCGGAGAGACACGAGCGGGAACGCAAAGAGGACGCCGAGCGCTACGAGCGAGAGCGCAAGGAGTCACACGAGCGTCATGAGCGTGAACGTCGAGAAGATCAAGAACGCCGGGAGCGCGACGAGTCCGAGAGCTGATCTCAGGCGTAGCTGATGCCGACCCGCTTCTCGAAGATCTGCCTTGCGCAGGATCGGGGCGGGGCGGCAGGATCGTCTTTGATCTCCCGCCTTGCGGTGGCTCACTCTGGTGGCCAGCTCCCGAGTGGCGGTGTGGGCGAAGATCTCGGTTGGGTCGTCAAGGGTCGGTTGGTCCCGTTGATCGTCGCCCCTTGTGGTCATCCTCGAGCGGGTGTATTAGGGCAGATCGTCCTCGGCCGATAGATCGAGGACGATCGAGGTCTTGGCATTCTCCGGAGATGGTTTACCTGGGAGACATCTCAGGGTTTGTCTTTGAAACTCCTCACCGCGTTCCCTGGGGACGATGTCGTGAAAATACCGATCGGAGCGACGGGCGAGATGTTGCTCGGGCAGGGTGTCGACTTCTGACTCGATGGCCTCGACCTTGGACCTTTGCCGTCTGTGGCCGCCTTTTGCTCTGGAGAATCCTCCTCAAACCCCTGGGTTCACGGTCAGGAGGTTCAGCGCTCAGAGCAAGGAGGCCACATATCCATTGTCACTCGTACGGCAAGAACTGCCTCGGCGAGACCGCCTCTGGCTGTCGTCCCGATCCAATGGCAATCGGTCTGTTTGGGATCTCGCTCATTGTTCGTACCGGGCCTATCTGCGATTGGCCGGCCAGCTTGCATAGGCGCGCCAGGGCCCGGAACCGCGCTCGGGAGTTTCCATCGTCCCTTCCTAGAGACTTGACTGAGTGCGGTGCCCGACTCCAACCCAGGTCCTGATACCCAGCTGCAGATGTCGTCGTCGCCTCATGCCATATCGGTCGATGACGTCGCCACCGAGTTGGGAGTCGACCAGGAAAACGGCATCGGCGAGGCAGAGGCTGCGCGTCGACTGGACGAGGTGGGACCAAACCGGATAGAGGAGGACACCGGTCCGACTCGTTGGGATCTTCTGGCAAGGCAGTTCACCGACGTCCTGGTTCTGATCCTCATCGTCGCCGCCCTGATCAGTGGCGTGCTGCTCGGTGACTGGCTCGAAGCTCTGGTGATCGTCGCCATTGTCATGGTCAATGCAGCAATCGGATTCGTCCAAGAGGCCAAAGCCGCAGACGCCGCCGCAGGTCTCCGCCAGATGACATCGCCGGTGGGGAAGGTCATCCGTGGCGGCGAGGAGAGCCAGGTTGCGACTGAAGAGATCGTCCCCGGCGACCTGATCATCATCGAGACCGGGGATCGGGTGTTCGCCGATGCACGACTCGTGTCGATCTCGCGGCTGCAAGTCGACGAATCCGAGCTCACCGGTGAGTCCACGCCCGTCGAGAAGACGACCGAGCCGGTAGCCAGAGACGTCGGGATCGGCGATCGGTCCTCGATGATCTTTGCCGGCACCGTGGCCGTCGCCGGCAGGGCCCGTGCTCTGGTGACCTCCACCGGCCCAGCCACCGAGATCGGAAAGATCGCTGGGATGCTCCGGGAAGAGGAGCCACCCACGCCACTGGAGCGGGAGCTGAGTCACGTGGGTCGTCGTCTCGGAGTCCTCGCCGGAGCAGTGGCCGTGGTGGTGTTCGGGGTCGGGTTGGCTCAGGGGAGACCACTCGAATCGATGTTCCTGCTCGCCGTGGCTCTGGCCGTTGCCGCCATCCCCGAAGGTCTCCCTGCAGTGGTCGGGGTCACTCTCGGGCTCGGTGTCCAGCGCATGGCGAGACGCAACGCCATCGTTCGGCGTCTCCCCGCGGTCGAAGCACTGGGCGCGGTCACCGTGATCTGCACCGACAAGACGGGGACTCTCACCCGCAACGAAATGTGGGTCCAGATGGTCGAGTTCGACGGGAAACGGATTTTCGATCTCGTTGCGGCCGCCAATGACCCTCGAATGCGTCGTTTCGCCGAATTGGCGATTCTGTGCAATGACGCGAGAGGCGACGACGGCGGTTGGAGTGGTGATCCCACCGAGATCGGCCTGTTGCGTTCCGCCCGTCAGCTCATCGACCCGGCGGCGCTGCGCAAGGAGTGGCCCCGAGTCGACGAGATCCCATTCGAGTCGGCTCGAAAGCGGATGACGACCCTCCATCGGGGCGACGATGGGTATCTCGTGATAGTCAAAGGGGCTCCTGAGGCGGTTGTCCCCGACTGCAAACGCGTGGAGACCGAGGACGGGGTTGAGGAACTCGATGAAGACGTCGGCAGGGAGTGGCTGGCCGCGGCGGAGGAGATGGCGGCCCAGGGCTTGCGCACCCTGACCCTTGCCTATCGCAGGCTGGACTCGGTGCCCTCGGAGTTGTCCGAGGTGGACGATGAGCTGATACTCCTGGTCCTCGTCGGAATCAGCGACCAGATTCGGGATGAGGCCAAGGCTTCGATCGAGGAGGCAGTCGGGGCCGGCGTGAAGGTCATCATGATCACCGGCGACCATGTGGTCACCGCCCGCGCCATAGCCGATGATCTGAATCTGCTCGGTGGCCGTGAGGTCCTCAGCGGGCGAGAGCTGCAGTCCATGGACGACGACACCTATCAGGCGAACGTGAATCAAATCGGCACCTATGCCCGAGTTGATCCGAGCGACAAGGTCAGGATCGTCCGCGCCTGGCAGGGAGAAGGTGAGATCGTCGCCATGACCGGTGATGGGGTCAACGACGCCCCGGCTCTGCGCATATCTGATATCGGTGTTGCCATGGGGTCAGGGACCGATGTGGCCCGGGATGCCTCCGACATCGTCCTCGCTGATGACAACTTCGCCACCATCGTCGCTGCTGTCCGTGGCGGGCGGACCATATTCGCCAACATCCGGCTGGTGATCGCCTTCCTGTTGGCGGCAAACGTCAGCGAGATCATCGTGGTGTTCATTGGCTTCTTGATCTATAGCGCTCTCGGTGATCCTCTGCTGGCGACCCAGATCCTCTGGGTGAACCTCATAACCGATGGGCTGCCCGCGGTGACCCTCGGCTTCGATCCACCCGATCACCTCGTGATGGCGAGACCTCCGAGCCGGCGCCGGTCGCTTCTCGATCGCAGTAGCCACTTGGCCATTCTGATTCGTGGCTCGCTGCTCGCCGGCGTGGTGCTGATTGCATACGCTTGGGGAGTTGACCGGGAGCTGGAGTGGGAGGCGACCCGCACCGTCGGCTTCACCACCCTCGTGCTTGTTCAGCTGGCCTACATATACGGTCTTCGGGTGTCCGAATCCGGATGGAGGGACGGCTTCACCCGGAACCGACTGCTCCACGGGGCCATCGTGCTCTCTGTCATACTTCAAGGCTTGGTCGTGGCAACTCCCATCGGGAACGAGTTCTTCTCAACCGTTCCCTTGACCGCATGGCAGTGGATGCTTTCCGTCGGATTGGCCGTAGTGGGGTTCCTGATCGTCGTAGTCGCCTCCCGTGTGGCCCCCGCCCTGTTTGCCAATGAGTGAGCGCGGATGCGCGAACGAAACAGCTTGGGGACCTTTGCCTCTGGCACGAGTCATCGTGGCTTGCCATGTTTGTCCCCAGGCGAACGAAGGAGGATCCATGCCCCCAACTACACAATTGCCGATCGAGTCGATAGGAGAATTCGCCCACCGGCTCCCTGAGCCCGGGACGAAGGATGTCACCATCGAAGTCCTCAATGAGGAGATCGGAGACCAGATCCAGGTGGAGCGGCTCCCATGGCATGCCCTCATCTACGACGAAGAGGAGAAGGTCCTAGAGCTTTCCGTGGGTGCCCGCGGACAGAAAGTGGAAGTCGTTTTCCGCCATGAGATCCACAATCCGATCAGGTTCTGGGTCGAGGACGAGGCCGGTGTAGTCAAGTCCATCAACGTCGAACACGAAGACGGCACGAAGACAATCGTCCAGTTCTTCGACCATCAAGCGCTCGGGGCCGGCTCCTGAACTGAGGTTATGATCGGGTCTTGGACCAGGTCGGGAGCCCGGTCACCCTCTGTGGGCGTAGATCGTGGTGGTCCTCTGGGTAGTGGTGTTGTTGACAGGCCTGCTGGTGGCGGTCATGTCCAGCAGGTGGGCGGTAGGTCATCTGACCGCGTTCGCCGCGGGCACCCGCATCCCACCGTTTGTCATTGGAATCACTCTCGTCTCGATCGGGACCGACCTACCGGAGATCGCCAACTCGTTGGTGGCCTCGGTTACCGGTCACGGTGATATCAACATCGGCGATTCGATCGGTTCGGCGACCGTGCAGGCAACCTTGATCCTGGGTCTCCTCCCCTTCATCACCGGGTCCTTTCCCCTTGCACGAAGACGTCTGGGAAGAGCGGGGATCGCCACCGTAGGCGCTTTGCTGATTGGAGCTGCCCTGATGGCTGACGGCGAAGTCAGTCGTGTCGACGCCGGCATTCTGATAGGAGGGTGGGCCATTGGAACGGTCGCGATTTGGCGGGGTCAACCGGACAGGGCGACCGAGCGCGTCGAGCAGCGAGAACCGCGGTCAGGTCGCCACCTGCCCCCAGCATTTGCCGGTCTGATTCTCGTCGGACTAGGGGCCACGACCGCCATTCAAGCGCTCACTGAGTTGTCGCTGATCTGGTTTCTTCCTGAGTATTTGGTGGCTTTCGTACTGGCGTCCCTGGGGACTTCGCTGCCCGAGCTGGTCGTTGAGATCAGCGCGGTGAGGCGGCGGCAGTGGGATCTGGCCGTGGGGGACGCGATTGGCTCCAGTTTTGTCGATGCAACCCTTTCTCTCGGGATTGGACCGCTGGTAGCACCGATAGTCGTCTCTGCCGGCATAGCAGTGATGGGCTCGCTTCTTGCCGCAGCGGCAGTCGGCATCGCGGTCTTGGTGTTGGCGCAGAGAGGAATCCATGATCGGGTGTCGGGCGCCGCGCTGATTGTGATCTTTATCTCTGCGTATCTCCTCATCACCGGTTTGACCTGACCAGAAGGCATTTGCGATACGGTCGAAAGCCTCTAGCCGCATCATCTCTCATTGCAGATGATCGCGGTTGGAGGGCCATTGGGTCTTCCAGGAAAGGAGGTGATCTTCGTGACAGCTCTTCGTGAGAGGCCAATGACGGAGGTCACCCGGATGCCGACACGGCGGTCCCAGATCACTGAGTGGACTCTCGGGATTGTTGGTGTGCTGGCGGCAGGGGTTGGCGCGTGGATGTACTACGTGCCGACCGATTGGTTCCTCGGTGGGCTTGTCGAGGGTTGGTACTTCGGCATGTTCATCGCAGCCGGCCTCCTGCTCAGTGCCGCATTCGGGCTATTCGCTCGGATGGCATATGTCGAGGATCAGGACTACTCGACCCGAGTGGTCGTTCCCACGGTGCTTGCGTTGGCCGCCCTTGGCGCCGCCATCACATTCGCTGTGATCCTGATCATCTGACAGCTGATTACAGGGCCGGGACTCTCCCGACGGAGAGCCCCGGTTCTGCGTATCAGAGAGAGCCCCTGGGATGCCTTGGTCAGGACGAATGGCCCTTCTCGCCGACGGCGGACCTTGCTCTACTTCAGGGCAGAGCATAGAAGGAGTGACATGAGCATCGCGGATGGCCTTGTTATTGCGGGTTTGACGTGGCTCGTGGCGGGGCTGATCATCGCAGTCGTCATGCGGCGGCGGGGGCATGATTTCTGGATCTGGCTCGCACTGGGATGTGTCCTCGGACTGCTTGCGATTCCGCTGGCTGTCGAGAGAGCGCGCTTTCATCCCATCGAGCACGAGGAGCCGGCTCCGATGCCACACCCGGGACGTCTGGACATACTGGCGGGCGTAGACGGATCACCCGAGGCCATCGCCGCGGTGATCGCCGCCCTGAGCCTCTTCGGAGACCGGGTGACGAGTCTCACGCTTGCCAAGGTCGTCGACTATGACTCCGGCGGGGAATACACCGGATCGGAGGTCCGGGAACAAGCCTTATCCGATCTGAGTGACGCAGCTGAGGCGATCCAATATCAGAAGCCGGAAACACGTGTGCTCTATGGGCGTCCGGATCGGGCCCTTGTGGAACACGCAAGAGAGACCAATGCGGAGCTGATCGTCGTTGGCGCCCGGGGTCACGGGGTCTCGGAGAGGGTGTTCGGAAGTGTCACCGCGCGATTGGTGGGTGGCTATGGCATTCCCGTGTTCGTCGGGCCACGGAACGGCGAATCGGAAAGATCCGAACAACCCGGTGTGCGAGAGTGATTGAGCCCGCAGCGGACAGGCGTCTGCCTATTCGGCGGTCACCAGCGTGCGCCCCGTGAGGTGGCCCACCTTGTGGGAGATGCTTCCCATGAACAACCCACCGACATCGCCCAAGCCCCGGCGGCCCATGACTATGCAGTCTGCATCGTGCGTCTCGGCGTAACGAACGATTTCGTGGGCGGGCGCCCCGATCAGGACATCGGTGGCTTCTACCTGTCCCCCGGCCTCGCGCACCACGTTGCCAGCCTGCACGACCAGGTCTGCGCCCAAGGCCTGGAGCAGTTCCCGTTGACTGATGGTGATCTTCTCGATGCGCGCGTACTCGTGAATGGGCCCGGCGGTGACCAGAGAAGTGTCGGAGACGACGTTGATCACATCAACCGGGACGTCCAAACCCGCGGACAGTTCTCCTGCCACTCGCGCCGCGCGATTGGAGTGGTCGGATCCATCGATTGCCAACAAGACTTTCTTCATGCTCGATCCTTTCTCTCCGGATTGTCTCCGCGGGCCCAAGGGTTGCCTAGAGCCAAAAGCCCTCACCTGTTCGATTGAGGGCTTCGTAGGGTCTTTTGGCTCTAGACATCGGCGCCGGAGGTGTATATGTTTGGATCTCGAAGAGCCCGAAGTGTGAGCACGGGAACCAGGTGACTCCCTGGTTGAGACTGAGACCATAGGAGACTCGGAACCGTAGAACCTGATCCGGTTGATACCGGCGTAGGAACTCATTCATCGGGCTCTTCATTTGGTCGGCTCTCCGTCTCCCGTTCTGAGTTGCGGCCGCCATCGGCGTCGTATCGTCTTGTGGAGCCCATCGACGATGAGCAGCAGGGGAATAGCGGCAAGTGCCACCGTCCATCCTGTCCCCGAGGGTGCTTGGTGCCCGAGCAGAGTGGCCACCGACGGCATCAGGAGGAAGAGTGCCGCGATGGTCAGTTCCACGAGGGCGGCACCAATGAGTAGCCGATTGCTGAACAGGGGAATTCGCCATGCCGGGCGGGTGGCGCTGCGGCAGGCGAAAGCGTTTGCTGTCTGCGCCAATACCACCGTGGCGAACGCAGCACCGGAGGCCGCAGCCACAGCATTGGCCGGGAAGCTCTCGCCCGGACGCCAGCCAACGGCAAAGAAGACGGCGAAGAAGGCGGCCATCTCGGTAAGGGCCTCGATCGGTCCCAATAGACCGAAGGCACGAAACGCCACTTTGCGGTCGAGGAGGCGCCCGGCACTCGGAGGCTCCTCCCAAACTTGGTGATGGGCGGGCTCCGCCCCGAGAGCTGTGGCTGACAGCGTGTCCGTCCCCAGATCGAGGGCGAGTATCTGGAGAACGCCGAGAGCCAGCGGTACCCGGCCTCCGGACAACGCCCAAACCAGGAATGGGGTGATCTCAGCCACGTTGTCGGTCAGGTGATACGTGAGGAATCTCCGGGCATTGGCGAATGTGGCCCGGCCCTGGCCGATAGCGGTGACGATGGTGGCCAGATCGTCGTCGAGAAGCACCAGATCGGCCGCCTCGCGAGCGACGTCTGTTCCGCTCCTTCCCATCGCTACACCGATATCCGCCTCCCGCAGGGCGGGACCGTCGTTGACTCCATCGCCAGTCATCGCCACGACATGCCCCCGACTTTGGAGAGCCCGGGCGATTCGAAGTTTGTCCTCGGGGGTGACCCGGCTGACCACGGCTCCATCGCGGTCGACCTGGGCGGCGAGAAGCTCGTCGTCCCGGGGCAGCTTCGACCCGATGAGCACTGGAGCTCCCGGGAGATAGATCCCCACCTCATCGGCGATTGCCTTGGCCGTCGACGGGTGGTCGCCTGTCACGAGGGCGATCTTGACCCCTGCCGACCGGCAGGCAGCCACGGATGCAGCGGCCGAAGGACGGGGCGGATCTTCGAGACCGATCAAACCAAGCAACTCGAGATCATGCTCCATGGCGGTCGCATCCGAAACCGGGTGTTCCGAACCTGCGCCGGTGGCCACGGCGAGCACTCTCAGACCTCGAGCGGAGAGAGCCTCGACCGCCCGAAAGGCAGCCTGGGACGCATTCGAGCAGACCGGGAACACGGCATCCGGAGCTCCCTTCACATACAAACGGGTTGTGGTCATCACGGACATGCGGCGCCGGCGAGAGTCGAACGGGTAACGGGCCACTTCCGGGTGATCGGGCACTTCGTCTTCGATCACCACCCCGACCCTGCGGGCATAGGCGTCGAGAGCGGCTTCCATCGGATCGCCTACTGCGACCCAGATCGCGTCCTGGAGAGCGACGCGTCCGTTGGAGCAGCGACGCGCCGCCACGGCAATCTCTTTGAGTCGAATCGTCACATCCGTCGACGGAGATGTCACGTCTGCCTCCGGCTCGTAACCGGTTCCGTGGACGGTTGCGGAGCCAAAGGGTGTCCACACTTCGACAACTGACATCCGATTCTGGGTGAGCGTACCCGTCTTGTCGGTGCACAGAAACGTGGTCGAGCCGAGCGTCTCCACCGCCTCGAGCCGGCGCACGAGTGCATGATGAGCCGCCATCCGCTGTGCCGCGATGGCGAGAGAAAGAGTCACCGTCGGCAGGAGCGCTTCGGGAACAAGCGCCACCATCACCCCCACGCCGAACACAAGCCCCGATCGGAGGTCCATACCGATGAGCGTGCTCGTGGCCACGAAAGCCAGCCCCACGCCGATCGCGATCAATGCGGTTGTGCGGACCAGGCGGCGAATCTCACGAGCCAGTGGTGTGACCGGCCGACGTACCTGCGTGGTGAGAGCCGCCACCGATGCGAGCCGGGTTGCCGAACCGGTCGTCTCGACGAAAGCCCGACCTTCGCCCTCAACGATGAAAGTCCCCGAGTACAAGGCATCGCCGCAGGCTTTCTCGACCGTGACGCTCTCCCCGGTGAGGATCGACTCATCGATCTTGAGGGAGTGGGCTTCCAACGTGGTCATGTCCCCGCTCACTCGGTCTCCTCCAGCCAACACGACGAGGTCCCCGGGCACGAGATCCTCGGAGTCGATCTCACGCTGCTGGCCGTCGCGGATCACCGTGGTGCGACGGGGGACGATCTCGCGGAGGCGGTCCCCGGCCTTCTCGGCTCGGTGCTCTTGGACGAAGGCGAATAGCCCGTTCAGGATGATCACTCCGAAGATGGCTACGCCCAGCTCTGGGAGGTCGGCCACGAATGCCAGACCACCGCCAATCCAGAGGAGTAGAGCGAAGAAGTGGAAGAGTTGGGCGAGCAGCTGACGCACCACACCGGGGCCACGAGACTCGGGGAGACGGTTGGGACCGTGGGCCTCGAGGCGACGTTGGGCCGCTTCTGAGGTCAGTCCACCCCTCGGATAGGAGAGGACGTCCTTCGAGCTCACCGGCCGACCGGCACCGCCCCGGTCCCGACTCGAGCCTCCGCGTTGGCGACTGTCTGTCGGGTGTGGATGACAGTGTCCGGGTTGAGGCTCATCGAGTCGATGCCGAACTCAACCAGACGCGTCGCCAGATCGGGAAAATCGGATGGCCCCTGGCCACAGATTCCTATGTGTCTGCGGTTGCGATGGGCCCCCTCGATGGCTTGCCGCAGCATCTCGACCACGCCCTCGTCCCGCTCGTCGAAATCGAACGCGACGAGCTCGGAGTCCCGGTCGACCCCCAGGACGAGCTGTGTCAGGTCGTTGGATCCGATCGAGAACCCATCGAAGATGCGCGAAAACGCATCTACCTGGACGACGTTGTTCGGTATTTCGCACATCACGTACACCTCGAGACCGTTTTCGCCGCGGTGGAGACCATTCTCGGCCATGACTTCGAGCACCCGCTCTCCCTCTTCGACCCGACGGCAGAACGGGATCATCAGCTTGATGTTGGTCAGACCCATGCGGTCGCGGGCGCGCTTCATGGCCGCACATTCGAGGGCGAACCCTTCTCGATAGGCTGGATGGGCGTAACGCGACGCCCCCCTGAATCCCAGCATTGGATTGGCCTCTTCGGGCTCAAAGCCCCGGCCTCCGATGAGGCTGGCGTACTCGTTGGTCTTGAAGTCCGACATACGAACGATGACCGGCCTTGGGTAGAAGGCGGCGGCGATGGTGCCCACACCCTCGGAGAGCCGCTCGATGAAGTAGTCGGCCCCGCTCTCATACCCCTTGATCATGGCCAGAATCGATGCGCGTTCCTCAGGATCCTTTACAGAATGCGGGTCGATCAGTGCCATGGGATGCGCCCGTATCGACTCGGAGATGATGAACTCCATTCTGGCCAAGCCGACGCCGTCTACCGGAAGGGAGGACGCTCCGAATGCCAGGTCCGGGTTGCCCAGGTTGACCATCACTTCGGTTCTGGTTTCCGGGATCTCGGCATAGTCAACCTCGATGATCTCCATCGGTATCTCGCCGGGATAGACAGACCCGACGTCGCCTTGGGCACAGGAGACACTCACCGTTGCCCCGCCTGTCAGGATCTCTGTCGCCCCTCCGGCTCCTACCACGGCGGCTATGCCCAACTCCCGGGCAACGATCGCAGCGTGACAGGTCCGTCCTCCGCGATTGGTCACGATGGCAGCGGCATTCTTCATGACGGGTTCCCAGTCGGGTGTGGTGGTGTCGGCAACCAAGACCTCGCCCGGGCGGAACCGCGACAGCTCGGCAGTCGACCTGACGACATGCGCCGGGCCGATTGAGACCGAACTGCCGACCGCACGACCCTGTACGAGTGGATCAGTCTCCGGGTGAACCCGATACTCACGCAGTCTCGTGGACACCTGCTGGGAGGCGACCGTCTCCGGCCGGGCTTGGACCAGGTAGAGCTGGCCGTCCAAACCGTCCTTGGCCCATTCGATGTCCATCGGCATGGGGTGACCGGCTCGCTGGCTGTAGTGCCGTTCCACCGCTATTCCGTACCCGCCCAGGGTGAGTACTTCGGCGTCGGTCAGGCAGTATCGCTCGCGGTCGAACTCCGGTGTGGGCACGTTGGAAGTCGTCTGACCGCCTCGGCCCTGGGCGTATACCATCCGGATCTGCTTGCGGCCCAGTTTGCGCCGCAGCACGGCCCGAAACCCTTGCTCATACGTCGGCTTGTGGACGTAGAACTCGTCGGGATCCACTGCCCCTTGGACGACGTTCTCGCCGAGGCCGTACGCTCCGGTGATGAAGACAACGTCGCGAAAACCGGACTCGGTGTCGAGGGTGAACATCACCCCGCTGCTGGCCAAATCGGATCGCACCATCTTCATGACGCCGACCGAGAGCCCGATGCTGAGATGGTCGAAGCCCTTGTCGATCCGATAGGAAATGGCACGGTCGGTGAACAGCGAGGAGAAGCAACGACGGCACGCCTCCAGGACCCGTTCTGACCCCTGGACGTTCAGGAAGGTCTCGTGCTGACCGGCGAAGCTCGCAGTAGGGAGATCTTCGGCGGTTGCCGATGAGCGGATGGCAACGCTGAGTTCCGGTCCGTACTCTGTCTCGAGCCGGCCGTGCGCGGCAACGATCTGGTCCCGGACCGCTACGGGCAGAGGTGCCTCGTAGACGATCTCTCTGGCCCGCCGGGCACGTCTGGCCAGATCGGAGACATCCGTTTTGTCCAGCCCGTCCAGGACCGTTCTGAGCTCTTCCCAGGCTCCTGCCGCGGTGAGGGTTTCTCGATACGCGCCCGCGGTAACGGCGAAGCCGTTGGCGGTCTTCACCCCCAACGGTGTCAATTCGCGGTACAGCTCACCCAGTGAAGCGTTCTTGCCCCCCACATCGGCGACATCCTCGATGCCGAGATCCTCGAACCATCTCACGTAGACGGGTGCGTGTTCCATGATGTCTTCTCCCGTCAGCGCAGTTGGACCGGGTATTCCCGGACGTGGATGCGACTGCCATCTTCCGCCGAGAACTCCCAGACGATGAGGGCACCAAACTGATCTCTGTCGATCGTGTACGTGATATCAGTTTCCCACTCACCCCAGCACCCGGTGCCGCAACTGGCCATCACCGTTTCCTCGAAGAGGGTTTCGCCATCGTCGTCTGTGAGCATCACCTGGGACACTGCCTCGAACACGTTGCTCAGCCCACTCACGTGGATCGGGCTGGTGACTGGCTCACCCCAAGCTGGCGTGTCGAGGAAGATCGGAGGCAAGAGGTCGTAGTAGTCCGTGCGATCCTGCGCACCGTCGAGCTCGATCCCCTCGGAGGAGAAGACCGTGACGGGTTCCCCCTCGATCTGAAATTCGACCGCGTCCACGCCCTCGACGCGGGTCACGGTGTAAACGACCTGGGCGAGCCGGGCGAACATCGAAAAGGACCCCCCGCCGTCGTCGAACTCGTCGCTCAGGTTGACCGTGGCTACACCGTCGTCTACCGAGCCGCCCAGGGATTCGGTGCCGTCGGGGATCGCGGTGGAGATGGCGGGTAGCCCCGCCATCTCGTCGTCGGTGGGTCCTTCCAGAAGGAGGTCGACGGCCTGCTGTGCCGGATCCTCCCCAGAGGACACATCCCGATACACCGGGACGAGGAAAGGTCCGGCCGCGTCCTCTTCCAACTCCTCGAGGAGGAAGTAGACAACCGCCCCCGCTTGCGCAGGGATAGTCGTAGTCGTAGTGGGCGGCTGGGTCGTTGTGGTGGGTGGTTGCGTGGTGCTGGTCGTGGGGACAGAAGTGGTGATCACCTCGGCTGTCGTGGTGGTGGTATCGCCGGTTTCCGAGGCGCATGCTGACAGCACCAATGTCAATGCAGCTATCGGGACCAACACGCGGGAAAAGCGTCTCATACCGGGATGATCCGGCGCGCCGGAGCCTATTCGCCAGAGGCGTTGGTCCCGACGATCAGGGACTTTGCATCGGTTGGCTACGACCGACGGCAAGTCGCGCTCGTGAGACTGAGGGGGACCAAGCAAGAGGTCTTTCTCCTCTGATCGGGCCCGACTGGCACACGTACGGTTCCAGGAAGTTGTATTCCAAGGAGGAAGCGTGACGGTCACGGGGAGACGTTCCCCAGTTTCGAGCGAAGGTGAGCGCGCCGCACGCACCTCGATCAGGTTCCTTGGGTGGGCTCCGCTCAGCATCGTTGTCGGATTCGTGCTGGCGAACTGGCTTTTGTCAGAGTCCTGGCCGCTCTGGCAGGTGGTACCTCTCGCTGTGGTGTTGGCCGCACCGTCGGTGTCGGGGCATATCACGGCCTGCGGGCTGTGCGATTGGGACAGAGCCGCGGCTGGATCGGCCTCATTCTTCATGTCGCGCTCATGGCGATCGCCCTGGTCATGCCGATCACCGAGGCTCTGACCCAGTCGTAATCGCCACACGGCCCCAACCGGGTGCGTGTGACCCCACCATCGGTCCGGTCTGATCGCCGACCGGAGCGCACCCACCAACAGTTCAGACTCGGTTCGATAACGAATGAAAATCGGGGTCAGACCCCTTTGTAGGGCTGGTAGATATCCGTTCGCCACTGGCTGGGTGGCTCATACGGTCCGCTGAAGTAAATCTCCCAGGCGTCGCCGACTGGGATGGCATCCCTGGACTCGAGCCATTTGGCAAGGGCTTCATATGTCGCCTCCAGGTCGTCATAAGGACCCATGTGGGTAGTCACGGCAACGTCGCCGGCGGGCAGGCTCGATCCTTTCACACCGTTGTCCACTTCGAGCAGCCGTGCCACCGGAAAGCCGGCCTCCACATGGAAGCGATCTTCACCAAGTCGGTGGTAGCGAGCGAAAGGCAGGCCTGTTGGAGCATTTCCAGTGGCCCTGAGATGATCCGCCACCGTGTGAAAAGCTTCCCCCAGCCAAGTCTTGAGCTCTTCCACGTCGAGGTCGGCGCTGACAACCGCCGTGGGACGGGTCCCCAGTGCCCTGGTTTCGATGATGAGGGTGTCCATGTCTCGATCATCGGTGAGCAGAATGTCGACTACCAGAGGCCTTGGTCCCGTTCTCGCAGGGGGTCCGGCTGTATTTGGGACCTTCGGGCATAACTGAGGCATTTTGCCCCTAGTGACAGCATCTCCCCATCTGGCACCGTCGGCCGCATGGAGACCCAGTATCCGGTGATCGAGAAGCCGGGACCCTTCCCGCTGCGGCCCAATCTCGAATCGTATGGAGAGGCATACAGGCAATTCAGCTGGCAGGAGACGGAGCGGTACTTGGATCGCTTACCCGGTGGAGGATGGAATATCGCTCATGAGGCAATCGACCGTCACATGGGAGATGGGGGAGACCGGGTGGCCATCCATTGGCTGGGGAGAAAGGGCGACGCCAGGGAGTACACCTACGCCGAGTTGGCCGAGCAGACTTCGAGATTCGCCTCCGGACTACGGGGTCTCGGGGTGGAAAAGGGTGATCGTGTCTTCATTCTTTCGACGAGGATCCCCGAGCTCTACGTGGCCGCTCTGGGGACGTTGAAGAACGGCAGCGTGGCAGCTCCGCTCTTCTCGGCGTTCGGTCCCGAGCCGATCGAGACCCGGCTCGCCATGGGCGAAGGAAAGGTCCTGGTGACGAGCGAGCCGCTCTACAAGAGGAAGGTGGCGGGAATTCGCGACAGGCTGCCCAACCTGGAACACGTCATCGTTGTCGGTTCACCGGTGCCGGGCACGGTGTCGTTCGACGACTTGTTGAAAGACGGTGATCCCGCGACCCCACCCGAGGCGATGGACGGCGAGGACATGGCACTGCTCCATTTCACCAGTGGCACCACCGGTGCCCCCAAAGGTGCGGTCCACGTCCATCGAGCGGTCCTTCATCACTACGTGTCGGCTTTGTACGCCTTGGACCTCCATCGGGCCGACATCTACTGGTGCACCGCCGACCCGGGATGGGTGACCGGCATGTCCTATGGGATCATCGCTCCGCTGTCTCACGGAGTGACATCCCTCGTCGACGAAGGCGACTTCGACCCCGACCGCTGGTACCAGACCATCCAGGATCAGAGAGTGACCGTCTGGTACACCGCACCAACGGCCATCCGAATGCTGATGATGGCCGGCGAGTCGGTGGCCGAGAAGTACGACCTATCCTCGCTCCGCTTCGTGGCGAGTGTGGGTGAGCCATTGAATCCCGAGGCAGTTGTCTGGGGGGAACGGGCACTCGGTCTGCCGATCCACGACAACTGGTGGCAGACCGAGACCGGGGGAATCATGATCGCCAACTACATCGGCGAGCCGATTCGCCCCGGCTCCATGGGCCGGCCTCTCCCTGGGGTTGCGGCAACCATCCTGCGACGGGACAGTCAGGGAGAGGTCCGGCTCAACCCGGACGGCACCGCCGAAGAGGAGACGACTCCTCTCACCGAAGGCGAGCTGGCACTCAGACCCGGATGGCCGTCGATGTTCCGCTCCTATCTGGGGATGGAGGAGAGATACGCCAAGAGTTTCGTCGGCGGCTGGTATAAGACGGGTGACCTCGCCGAGCGGGACCAGGACGGGTACTTTTGGTTCGTGGGCCGGGGCGACGACGTGATCAAGTCCGCCGGACACCTCATTGGCCCCTTCGAGGTGGAGTCGGCGCTCATCGAGCACGAGGCAGTCGCCGAGGCGGGGGTCATCGGCAAGCCGGATCCCGTCGCCGGAGAGGTGGTCAAGGCCTTCGTCGCCCTCAATGCCGGCTACGCCTGGTCGGAGGAGCTGCGGAAAGAGTTGATCGCCTGGGGCCGGGTCAAGCTCGGCGCCTCGGTGGCTCCGCGGGACATAGAGCTCTGTCAGGACCTGCCCCACACTCGCTCCGGAAAGATCATGCGTCGACTGCTCAAAGCCTGGGAGTTGGGTCTGCCGACCGGCGACACCTCGACGCTCGAAGGTGAGGAGACCCAATGACCGATAACGAACACCGGCTCCATCTTCTGGAACAGATGCTGCGCATCAGACGCTTTGAGGAGAGATGCGCTCAGCTCTACCAAGCCGAGAAGATCAGGGGTTTTCTGCATCTCTATATCGGGGAGGAGGCCGTAGCCACAGGCGTCATGGAGGTGCTGGAGCCCGACGATGCCATCGTGGCCACCTACCGGGAGCATGGCCACGCACTGGCCAGAGGGTTGGACCCTGGGTTGATCATGGCCGAGATGTTCGGGAAGGTCGAAGGATGTAGTCGGGGCCGGGGAGGATCGATGCACCTCTTCGACGCGTCCACCCGGTTCTACGGGGGAAACGCCATCGTCGGCGGAGGCCTTCCCTTGGCGGTAGGTTTGGCTCTCGCCGACAAGCTGAGTCATCGACCGCGGGTGACCGCTGTCTTCTTTGGAGAGGGAGCCGTTGCCGAAGGTGAGTTTCATGAGTCGATGAATCTCGCCGCCCTGTGGGATCTCCCCGTTCTCTTCTGCTGTGAGAACAATCTCTATGCGATGGGTACGGCACTCGAGCGGTCCGAGTCCCAGACCCAACTGACCCTGAAGGCTGCCAGCTACGAGATGCCGGCCTGGGAGGTCGACGGAATGGACGTCGAGGCTGTGGCAGAGGCGGCAAGGAAGGCTGCGGAGTCGGTGCGAGCCGGGGGCGGACCCCACTTCCTCGAGCTGCGCACCTATCGCTTCAGGGCGCATTCCATGTTCGATCCCGAGTTGTATCGCGCCAGGGATGAGGTTGAGGAGTGGAAGCACCGCGACCCGATAGAGCAGTTCCGGGAGAGATTGATCGGCGAGGGAGTGCTCGATGATGAGGCGTGGGGTGAGATCGAAGATCGGGTTCATGAGGAGGTCGACAGGGCGGTTGCGCTCGCCGATGCCGGGACCTGGGAGCCGGTCGAAAGTCTGACCCGGTTCGTGTATTCGGAGGTGGCGCCATGAGCGATGTCATTGCCCCGCCGGAGACCATCACCTACCGGGAGGCGATCCGCGAGGCCATGTCCGAGGCGATGCGACGGGACGACCGGGTGTTCTTGATGGGAGAAGATGTTGGTCGGTATGGCGGCTGCTATGCGGTGTCCAAGGGAATGCTGGAGGAGTTCGGACCGGAGCGGGTTCGCGACACACCTCTCTCCGAATCTGCGTTTGTGGGCGCCGGGATCGGAGCCGCTCTCGGTGGGATGCGCCCCATCGTCGAGGTCATGACCGTCAATTTCTCCCTCCTCGCCCTGGATCAGGTCGTAAACACCGCAGCCGTCTACCAGCACATGTCTGGCGGCCAATTCAACGTACCCGTGGTCATCAGGATGGCGACGGGCGCCGGTCGTCAATTGGCAGCGCAGCACTCACACTCGCTGGAGGGGTGGTACGCCCACGTCCCGGGATTGAGGGTGCTCGCCCCGGGAACGATCGAGGATGCCCGTGGGATGCTCGCCCCTGCCCTCGATGATCCCGATCCGGTGATCATCTTCGAGCACGTCGGTCTGTACAACCTGCAGGGCGAGCTCCCCGAGGTGGACGGCTCCGTCGACATCACGACCGCCCAGATTCGCCGGGTCGGGCAGGACATCAGCGTTGTCACCTACGGGGGAAGCCTGCCCAAGGCAATCGATGCTGCTCGTGAGCTGGATGAGCTTGGGATCTCGGCCGAAGTGCTCGACCTGAGGGTGCTCCGACCGCTGGACAAGGAAGCCATATTGCGGACTGTGTCCAGCACGCACCGGGTGGTCATCGTCGACGAGGGATGGAAGACCGGTGGCATTTCCGCGGAGATCGCGGCCATCATCGCCGAAGAGGCGGTCTGGGAGCTCGATGCGCCGATCGAGCGGGTCTGCACCGCCGAGGTGCCGATCCCCTATGCCCGCCACATGGAGCAAGCCGCGCTTCCCCAGGTGCCGACGATCGTGGCTGCAGCGAGGAGGCTGGTGGGACGATGATCGACTTCGTGCTTCCCTCGCTGGGAGCTGACATGGACGAGGCGATGCTGGTGGCCTGGCTGGTCGAGCCCGGCGACCATGTCGAGTATGGACAGATCATCGCCGAGGTTGAGACCGACAAGGGCATCATCGAGATCGAGTGCTGGCACGATGGCGTGATCGAGGAGTTGTTGCGACGTCCGGGCCCCGAGAAGCTATCGGTGGGCACTCCTCTCGCCCGGATCAGCGTCGATGAGATGGAGGTAGTCCCCCGACCGTCCGAGCCGCGGCTGCCGTCCGCTCCGCCTGAGCAAAGGCCTCCCCGTTTCCCGACACAGCCTCCTCCTCCGATCCGTCATCTCGCCCTCACCCTTGGTGTCGACATCGAGAAGATCACCGGAACTGGAGCGAATGGCTTCGTCACCAGAGAGGACGTGCGGAGAGCAGCGCGCAAATCGGCACCACGGGTCGAGGAGCGACCGCTTGGGAAAGGCCGAGCCAAGGCATCACCCTTGGCCAGAGCCCGGGCGGATGAGCTCGGCGTCGACCTGGAGTCGGTAACCGCCTCACGGGCGGATGGGATGATCGTCGAGGCCGACGTGGAGAGTGTCGGAGCGGCAGTCACCGTGCCGGAGGACAAAGTGGCCGCCATGCGCAAGGCGATCACGCGCTCGATGAGCCGATCGAAGCGGGAGATCCCGCACTACTACCTGGCGACCCGGATCGATATGGATCGAGCCCTCACCTGGCTCGAAGACGTGAACTCGGAGTTGCCCATCACCAAGCGGGTTCTGCCGACGGTCCTCCTTCTGAAGGCGACCGCCCGGGCAGTCCGAGACGTCCCTGGTCTCAACGGTCATTGGCTCGATGAGGGCTTCCGGCCCTCGGAGCCCGTCCACTTGGGGGTGGCCATCTCCTTGCGTGAAGGCGGATTGGTCGCCCCGGCCATCCATGATGCGGACACTCTGGAGTTGGGCGAGCTGATGGAGCATCTGCGTGACCTGGTGACCCGGGCCCGTTCCTGGCGATTGAGAGGGTCCGAGATGTCCGATCCGACCATCACCGTCACCAATCTCGGCGATCGTGGGGTGGACACGGCATTCCCGGTGATCATCCCACCCCAGGTCGCCATGGTGGGATTCGGCAAGATCGTCGAGGAGGTGGTTGCTGTCGAAGGCAAGCCGGCGGTCCACTCCGTCGTCCACGCCACTCTCGCCGCTGATCACCGCGTAACCGACGGCCACACCGGCGGTCTCTTCCTCACAGCACTCGATCGACTTCTCCAGCAACCGGAGGGACTATGAGCCCCGAACAAGCACGTGACCTGATCTTCGACGTACTCGCCGACATCGCTCCGGAGGTCGATCGCGACGATGTCGACGACAGCCTGGACCTGACCGAGCAGCTCGATCTCGACTCGATGGACTTTCTGACCTGGATGATCGGGATCAGCGAGAAGACGGGTCTCGACATCCCGCAACGGGATGTTGCCAGGTTCCTCACCATCGACGGGGCGGTCGGTTACCTCGTGGACAAGCTCGTCTCCCGGTGACCAAGACTCGGCACCGTGCCGAAGCATCGACGACTGACGCCTGGAGTGAGGTCCTGAGTTGTCGACATTGACCTGGGTCGTTCTGGCGGGGCTGGGGATGAGTGCCCTGGCTCTCGTTGGAAGTGTCACCCTGGTTCTACCGGAGGCAACGCTGAAGCGCATCGTGATCCCGCTGGTCGCGTTCGCCGCAGGGGCCCTCTTTGGTGGGGCTCTCTTCCATATGTTGCCCGAATCCATCGCGGTGCTGGGCAATCGTCTACCCGTCTTCGTGTCGTTCGCAGGGGGTTTGCCGCATTCTTCGTGTTGGAGCAGTGGCTGCGATGGCATCATTGCCATCGGGTTACGGGAGGCCACGAGCCTCTCGGCTATCTGATCCTGCTGGCTGACGGCGTCCACAATCTCATCGGTGGTTTGGCCGTAGGGGGAGCCTTTGTCGTGGATATCCGACTTGGGGTCGTCACCTGGATGGTTGCAGCGGCGCATGAGGTACCTCAGGAGTTGGGCGATTTTGGGATCCTGGTGCACAGCGGATGGAACCCGCGCAAAGCCCTGGCATACAACTTCGCCTCGGCTCTCACGTTCCTGGTGGGCGGTCTCGTTGCTTACGCCGTCTCCAACCAGTTCGACGTGGCGTTTCTGGTTCCGTTCGCCGCGGGCAACTTCGTTTACATCGCGGCTGCCGACCTGATACCCCAGATCACCGCCACTGACAGGTACAGAGTGCCCGCCGACCTCGTTCTCGTGACCCGCGACAAGATGGAGCAGTCAGCCGCGTTCGGGCTAGGACTCGCCGTACTCCTCGCATCGACCCTGTTGACGTGACGGAGGGACGAGAGCTTCCAGCCGACTGAATCGGCCCCTCAGTCGGTCGACTTGGATTCGGCCAGCTCCTCTCTGACCCGCCTCAACTCATCTTCCAGATAGGCCAAATGATCCTCGAGCTGTTGGCGGCCACGTCGTCGTCTCGGCAAAGGGGGGCCGATTGCGGTCTGCTCGTACCACCAAGGCGGCGGGCCGCACCATGGTCCGTGGTGCCAATGCGAGCCACAACTCATCTTCACACCTCCTGGTTGCGACCCTATGGGGGTGACTTGGATTTCGATAGGGCCAAAGTTCCCACTGCGCCAGGATGGGACCTGCGCAGCCTGCTGGGTCGATCGGGTAGTCCCGACGTCCAATCACCCGGTCGATAGGGACGGAAGCCTCTGGCGTCGTTTGCCCGAGACATGGATGCTCGCGGGGAGTCGGAAGGAGGGCTCGATGACCGGCACCACGCCCCAAGAAATCGAGAAGTCTTTCGGGGATTTCGATTAGGAAACGCTTCGCGAGATGGTCTATCAGGTGGCTCAGAGTCACGTCAGAGTCTGTGAGCTCACCTCATTGGTCGGCGACTGCGCTCACATCGGCGTCGATGCGATCCGTGACAGAGTCGAAGACCTCGACCCCGAGCAGATGGCTGCGATTCTGGCGCCGACCGCCTGGATGGCTGTCGATCTTCACCGGCGGATCGGCGCGTGATGGGTGAGGGGGCACATGACGCGGCTGGGAAATGCCAGCGAGGCCCACACCCCGAGAATGGGAGGGGTGTTCGGGGATCGTTCCGAGGCCGAGGCCGCTGTCGAAGATCTGCGGCGCTCGGGATTGGCGGATGAGCATCTCGGGGTGGCCATGCACGAGCCGGGGGACATCGTGTTCGAGGAGGACGTCGAGGCGGAGATGACCCACAAGCTGGAAATGGGTGTCGCCGTCGGTGCCCCGGTAGGTGCCATCGCCGGTATGACCTTGCTTGCCCTCATAGTCCCCGGGCTAGGGTCCCTGGGAGTGGGCGGCATTCTGCCTGCCGGGGCTGCGACCGGTGCGCAGGCAGGAGGTGTCTGGGAGGGGTATCTCGGTCTCAAGTCCGAGGATGCGACCGCAGAAGACATGTGGGACTGGGAGCGGATCCGGCTCCGAGAGGGCGAGGTGATGGTGGTCGTCGATCAGCATGGCCATCCCGACGATGCGCAAAGGATCCTGAGGCGTCACGGTGGCCGGCCGGTGACGAAGCCGGTCTCATGACCTGGTGCCGCGCGGTGCGCTGGCCAAGCGGAAAGGAAGAGAGATGGAGACCAACACCGGAATCGAGGCGGGAGCCCGTAGAGACGCAGCTGACCAGCTGTCCCGGGTGCTCGCCGATACCTACACCCTGTACCTGAAGACCCATGGCTATCACTGGAACGTCACCGGGCCCATGTTCAGATCGCTCCACTTGATGTTCGAGGAGGAGTATCTCGAGATGCGTGACGCCGTCGACGGGATAGCGGAACGAACAAGAGCCCTGGGTCATCCGGCGCCCGGCAGCTACGCCGAGATGGCCGATCTCACGTCGATACCCGAGGACGGGCGGCCTGAGCAGGCACTCGACACGGTGCGCCGACCGGTCGAAGGTCATGAGACCGTCATCCGTACCGCCCGAGCTCTAGCGTCCGTCGCCGAGTCCGCCGGGGATGTGGCCACGGCCGACCTCGCCACCGAGCGAATCGAGATCCACGAGAAGACGGCGTGGATGCTTCGGACAACCGCATCCGATGGAAAGGCGTAGAGGTCTCAAAGTGGACCAGAGGGATACGAACATGCACGGAGAAGAATACGAAGCGACAGACGACCAGCCGCAGGCCGCAAGTGAGCAGGAGCCCGACATCGACTATGACACCGACCAGATCGATGTTCGCGACGAGACCGAGCAGGGTGAGCCCCTGGACGGAGTCGCTCCCGACGTCGAGGCCCGGATGATCGACAATGCCGACCTGGACAATGTGCTCGATGAATTCGTCGACTTGGTCAACGGGCGCGATCTCGACGGGTTGAGTGACCTTCTGGCGTCGGACGCCGAAGCCGATTTCCTGGGTGAGACCTCCCGGGAGGGGGTCGTCGACGGTTTCAGCGACCTATTCATGCGGAATCCCACGCTCCTGATGACTCGTGGAGATCTCGGCCCGGAGCCGATCGTGGCCGTGTGGGCCTTCGATTTCGAAGGGGACCGATTCGATCTGTCCGGCTATATGACCCTCGACATCGGCGATTCTGAGGACGCCCTCATCGTGCGGATCAGTTATGTCGACGAACTGTCCGACACGGAGGACCTCGTTGTCGAGACCCCGGATCGATCCGAACTGCCCGAGTGGGAGGACTGGTCTGAGCTCGACGAGGACTGATTCTGGGCGTCGGCGGTGGGCGCGGTCGAGCCGTTCAGCTCCCGATGACGAGATCGGCCCGCATGGGATGCGTCAGCTTCAGGTAGTCGTCTAGTCCAATGGTGATGGTCTCTGTATGAGTCCCGGCGGTGAAGGTGATCCTGGGTCTGTTCAAGCCATGATCGACCAAAGTCGGCACGTTGTAAAGGGCTCCGAACGGTGGTTCGGCTCCTGTCTCACAATCGGGGAACGACTGGGCGAACTCATTCTCCTCAGCAAGCCGCACATCATCTGCCCTGAGGACCGTGGCCACCTTCTCCAGGTCGACCATCTTGTCGCCAGGGACCACTGCCATCGTCAGCCCTTCCTCGGTCCTCAGCATCACCACCTTTGCCATCTCCTTCCCGGCAACATGACCGGCCTCTGCGACTTCGCTGATGGTGTACGCCTCCGGGTGGGTGTGTGTCTCGTAGCCAACACCATGCTCCATCAAGTAACTGCGGACTCGTTCTGCTGGCACCACGTCACCTCCTTTCCCCTTGGATACCTGGAGGACGCCCCTGCTGACTAGAGGAGAAGGTCATTAGTGGTGTCGACGGGGTCTGGCAAAGGGCTTTTCCAACTCGATCCACCGATCTCATCGATCTCCGCCACATGTTCCTTGCCCGCGGCGAATACGACGATCCCTTCGTCAGTCAGTCGAACGTACCCGCCGGCGATGGCTATAGCCCCGGTCAAAGCCCCGACCTGGGTCCGACAGTCCGACAGGGACAAAAAGGAATAACGGCCCTATCGGGAAGTCAACCGCACTCTGACAATGGAAGTAGACCCCCGGCCGAGACGGGCCGCGGCCGGCCATGAGAGGACAGGCCCGGGAAGGGAGGTGAGTGTTGTGAAGCTGGAGTTGTGGAGACCTCTCATCGACTTCGAGAAAGAGTTCGATTCGTTGTTCCGTTTTCCTCGCTTCTTGAGTGAGAAGGGTGATTTCCCGTTCCACCCGTCGATAGACGTCGAACGTGAGAACGGTGAGCTCATCGTCTCGGCAGAGCTGCCCGGGATCGACCCGGACAAGGATGTCGAAATCACCCTCGATGACGACTATCTCACCATCAAAGGTGAGAAGTCGGAGGACAAGGAGATCTCTGAGGACGATCGTTACATGCACGAGAGGAGATACGGGAAGTTCGTGAGACGGGTTCCCGTCCCCGAGGGTGTGACCGCCGACAAGATCGCAGCGGACTACGCCAAGGGAGTCCTCACCGTGAAGGTGACTCTTCCCAAGGAGACCGAACCGGCGGAGCCACAGAAGATACCGGTGGGCTCCAAGAAGACCTGAAGGTCAATCGCCTATCTCGCTGAGGGGCAGCATCGCGATGCTGCCCTTCAACGACCTGCGATTTCCCCTGGCAATGAATCCGAGCCACCCTCGACCTCACCCGGGGTTTCGTTGCGCCAACGCGTCGATTTGGCGGACGACCACCATGAAGAACGCGAGGTCCTGATCGGTCGCCAGCGACTTGGTGAGCCGCAGAACACGTTTCAGGCCGTGAGCACGTGAAGCCAAGAACGAGTCGACGGCATCATCGCCCGAGTCATCGTCGCCCGCCTCGCCCAGCACACGCTCGGCGAGGCGCCGCTGCACTCCGATCATGTCGTCTTCGATGGTCTGTCGTGCCCACCGCCGCCAGGGGTCACTGGTGGTGGACATGCTCAGCAGTCGTGCCAGGTTGTCGAGCTGAACTGCCTGACCCACCAGGAAGAACACCCGGCCAACCTCAGTCACCGATCGTCCGGATCCCTCGGCGACCTCGAAGATCCCCGGTGCATGCACGAGATCTGCCAGGATGGCGAGGCGCAGAGCCATGGGGCGGGGGAACCCGGCCAAGGCGAACCGGGCCGCCCGCTCTTCTCGATCACTCACCCATTTCGGTGGTCCCAGTGACGGTGCCGAATCCTGCAGGAACGAGAACTCACGAATGAGAGTCTTGACCCTCTCCGCTTCCAGATCGCCGGAAATCCTCAGATAGGATCGGGTGAGGCTGGCCATCAGCTTGTCGTTGGCGTTGATCGCCTCTGTCCACACCTGCGGGTCGACCGATCCGAATAGCTCTTCGATCTCCCTCCGCAGGGCTCCACCACCTGATACCTCGTGAGCAATGCGATGGGCCTTCACGATCTGGAGAGGCGTTGCGCCGGTACGCGCCGATAGCTGGGAGACGAAGGTGGATCCCTGCATATCGACGACCTTGTTGGCGACAATGGTTGCGGCGAGCTGATGCAGGAGTGGATGTTCCGGTATCAGGTCTCCGAACCGCGATGTGATCTCATCTGGGAAGTAGGCGACGACGTTCTCGGCGAGGCTGCTCGCGTCAGAGATGTCGGAGGCCAGTAGTGAATCTGCGAGGCTGCGCTTGGAGTAGGCGAGGATCACACCGATTTCGGGTCGGGTCATTCCCTTGCCGGCGCGGGAGCGTTCGATCAGCTCCTCGGTGGTGGGCAGACCCTCCAGTTCACGTTCCAGGAGGTCGGCTTCCTCGAGATTTGCCATGAGCTGCTCGTAGGAGTCCATGCGGTAGACCGAAGTGCCCTCCTCCAGAGCCAAACGCTGCGCTTGCTCGAAGCTGTCGCGGAGGATCCGATCGACGACATCGTCGGCCACGAGCCCGAGCAACGCATCGCGTTCCGCGCGCTCCACCAAGCCGCGGCGTCGAGCGAGGCCGGTGAGGATCTTCAGGTTGACCTCCCGATCCGAGCAGTTGACGCCTCCCGAGTTGTCGATGAAGTCGGTATTCACCCTGCCGCCCGCCATGGCGTACTCGATGCGCCCGCGCTGAGTCAGACCCAGGTTGCCTCCTTCGACGACGACCCGGCACCGGAGCTCCGAAGCGTTGACCCTCACAGAATCGTTCGTCTTGTCCTCCACGGCCTCATCCGACTCGTCAGTCGCCTTTACGTATGTGCCGACTCCGCCGTTCCAGAGAACATCCACGGGGGCGCAGAGGATGACCCGGATCAATTCGGCAGGTGTCACCGTCTCGGCTTCCGTACCGAGGGCGGCCCGAGCTCGAGACGAGAGCGAGATCTTCTTGGCGGCGCGGGAGAAAACACCCCCACCCGTTGAGATACGCTCTTCGTCGTAGTCGGCCCAGCTCGAGCCGGGCAGCTCGAAGAGACGTCGCCGCTCGCGGTATGACTCGGCCGGATCCGGATCCGGGTCTACGAAGATGTGACGATGATCGAACGCGGCCACCAGCTTGATGGTGTCGGACCCCAACAGCCCGTTCCCGAAGACATCACCTGACATGTCGCCGATCCCGACAGTGGTGAATGGGTCGCGATGGGGATCGATGCCGAGTTCGAGTAGGTGTCGCTCCAGAGACTTCCAGGCGCCACGGGCGGTGATGCCAAGCACCTTGTGGTCGTATCCAGCGGAGCCGCCTGAGGCGAAGGCGTCGTCGAGCCAGTACCCGTACTCCCTGGCGATCTCATTGGCGGTGTCGGAGAACGTAGCCGTCCCTTTGTCGGCAGCGACGACCAGATAGGGGTCATCCTCGTCGTGGATCCGGACCCCTTCCGGATGCTCCACTTCACCGTCCATCAGGTTGTCGGTGACGTCGAGGAGTCCTCTGATGAACGTCGAGTACGCGGAAACCACCGCCTGACTCAGCTCGCCGGGATCGTTGGGCGGTTGGCGGAGAACGAAGCCTCCCTTGGCACCGGTGGGGACGATCACCGAATTCTTGGTGACCTGTGCCTTGAGCAGTCCGAGAACCTCGGTGCGATAGTCCTCACGACGATCAGACCATCGGATCCCGCCCCTGGCCACGGGGCCGGCGCGGAGATGCACTCCTTCCACCTCGCTCCCCAACACGAAGACCTCCGCGTAGGGCCGCGGTGCCGGCATATCCGGTACGAGCGAAGAGCGCAGTTTGAGGGACAGAGCGCCGCGGCCGGGTCGATACGCGTTAGTCCGGACCGTGGCCTCGATCAGGGCGAGGAAACCACGCAGAATCCGGTCCTGATCCAACGACGGCACATCGTCCAGCATGCCCAGCAGCTCATAGCGAGCGGCCTCGAACCCGGTGTCGTCGGCACCGGGTTTGAAGCGCATTTCGAAGAGATGAACCAAGCGCTCGGCGATATCAGCGTAGGTCACGAGGGTCTCGTTGACGTAGCCGACCGTGAACGATGGTCTCACTCTCCGCCAATAAGTGCGATATGCACGGAGAGTCGCCACCTGTGAATGATCGAGGCGGCTGACCACGATCAGGCGATTGAGCGAATCGGTCTCGGCCTCCCCACCCCAGACTGCGCTTAGAGCCTCCGACACTCGTTTCGCAGACCGCTCGAGATCGACCGGGCGATGGTCCGGGCCGAGCACACCGAAATCGTGCACAAACAGGTCTTCGGCCCCCGAGAGCCTTGTAGGCACCTCCTCGACTACCCGTAAGTTCATGTCTTCCAGAGCAGGGATCAGCTCGGAGAGAGGACGCTTCCCGCGTCCGTAGAGAGCGACACGGGTCAGAAGCTCGGCTCCCTCCGACTCGTTTTGGAGCCCGACAAAGAACGGACGGCCCTCGTATGCCATCTCTTCGAGCCTCTCTATGTCACCGGCTGCGACGCTCAGCTCGGTGGATGCCCTGTAATGGTCGGGGAAGCGCGATGCCCAACTGTGGATCATCTTCCGGGCCCTGCCGGCACCGTGCCGCCGTGAGAGCACATCCTCGACCTTCTCGGACCATGAACGGGTGATTGCCCTGACCTCGGCCTCGAGCTCGTCGAATGCCACATCCGGCACCGCCCCTTCGTCGACCCAGACCTTGAAATGGAGATGAGCCATCTCATCGGCCTCGAGGCTGAGGTTGAAGTCCACCGATTCCCCGTTGAATCGATCGAGGAACAATTCCTCGAGATCCTTTGCGAGCGAGGTCGCGTAGCGGTCGGAGGGTATGGCCACCAGCAGACGCGCAGTGCGATCGAGCAAGTCTCGCCGCACGAAGAACTTCACATTGGCACGCTCACCACCAGCGAGTAACCCCATCAACAGCGCTCGCAGGTCTTCGACGGGGACAGCGAAGAGATCGTCCTTCGGGAAGCTCTCGAACAGTGAGACTATCGCCTTGTGGTCATGTGACGCTTCGATCAGATCCTCCGCAGCGGACAACTCACGGAGCTTCTTACGGAGAACCGGCGTGCGTGATGATCGCTCCATGTACGCCTTCGACGTGAACAGGCCGAGCAGACGCGCCTCCCCCACCGTCTGGCCAGTGGAGTCCACGATGCGAACACCGACGTAGTCCATTCGAGCCCGCCGGTGCACCGTCGACAGACGATTGGTCTTCGAGATGACCAGGAGGTCACCGCTCTCGTACCTCGCAGCGAGTTGGGGCGACAACGACGACAGCGGAGTGGGTTTCTCACGCTTCGATCGGCCCGGCTCGCTGAGGATCCCCAGGGCCGAACCGTCCACGATTTGGATGGAGCGGCCTTCTGGCGTGTTTATCAACTCGTGCTCGCGGTACCCGAGGAAGACGAAGTTGTCCTCCCGGAGCCAGTTCAGGAATGCGATCGATTCGTCGATGTCCGCAGTCGGATAGTGACCCGCGCCACGGCGGACGAAATCGATCATCCTCGGCAGGACGCCCAACATGGCATCGAAGTCGCGGACCGCCGCTCTCACGTCGAAGAGGACTCGGCGTAAGGCGCCCTCCAGCGCCGGTAGGTCGGCCTCGAAGAGACGACGGTCCAACACCCAGTGCTGCACGGACTCTCGCTCGTCCGAGGCACGCGCCGGTCGGATTTCCATGAGTCGGCCCGCTTCGTCGCGTCGTACGCCAATCACAGGATGGAGGACCCTGGCGACATCGAGCCCGTGGGCCAACAGCTCGTTGCCAATAGAGTCGACGAGAAACGGCCTGTCGTCGACGTCGACCTCGATCACGGTCCCAGGCGCTTCCCCGTTGCCTGAGGGTGGATTGAATGCCCTGACAGCAATCGTCTCCGATCGCACCTCGATGAATTCATAGAGACCGACGACCTCGTCATACAGATCCTCTGCCGACGCCGACAAGTATCCCGGCAGTCGGCGGAGGTAGCTTTGCGCGAAACGGATCAGCTCGCCCCGTTCACTGGAACGTTCCTCGATCAGTCCCAGGACGGCATCGACCACCGAGGTTCCGTCCCTCAACTTGAGGGCATCCTCGACAGACAAATCACCGTGTGGCGGACTGACAACTGACTCATACGGGTTCCGAACACGTCCCGAACGGTCTCGACGCGTCGCATATGTCCAAGGCTACCGCCGTCGTGGCTCACACTTGATGAGATGTGCGTATCCACGAATGGCAGGCTCCGGGAGGCCCGGGAGACGTTGGCCAAGGTCATACGCGGACGACCCTTCAGCTGCGGCCGAACTCTGTGCTCACGAGTCAGACAAACTGTCGGAAGCCTCGACTTCTGATGCCAGAGCGTCTAGGTCACCGGCCACCGGGCGGTGATACACGATCCGGAGACCTCTTAGCAGATCAGCGTGCTGGATTGCCTGCTCCCTGGTTGTCACCACCCTGATCGGCAAATCGCTGCGCAGCACTTCCCGGTACTTCCTGAGGATGGCGCGGTGCTGGGGCCGGTCGAGATCGAACTCAAAGACTATCCCATGTGCGCCTTCGGCGAGCGGGCAGTGCTTCCCGGCCAGGATCGGGCACAGCTGCCCGTGCTCAGGCCCGTGACAGACCAAGACGCTCTGTCCGAGGCTCTCGAGAAAGCCGCGATCGATCGGCTCTTCAGATCCCGGGATGTCGAAGAGTATGTAGCTCTCGGCCATGACGACCTCCTGTCTCTAGCTTGGTCTGTCTGCTGCAATCGATTCCAGGGGCGAAAGTCACTTTGGGCGAGGACAGGCCGGACCCTTTTGTGGGATTACACCCCGCCCGCAACGTCGGATGTCTTCTCGTCGCAAGCCGGGTCCGAATCGGAAGGGCCTTTGTGCCCTACGAAACCAAGCGACTTTGGACTATTCATTGGGTATGACCAGAAGAGTCTGGAGGTGAACGATGCATGCCAAACCAGGTGATCATCTGAAGGTCTCGGGGCACCGTGTTGGCGACCCTGCGAGGCACGCGGAGATTCTCGAGGTGCGTGGCGACCACGGCCAACCGCCTTATTACGTGCGGTGGCCTGATGGCCACGAGAGCCTTGTCTATCCCGGACCGGATATCATCGTCGAGCCCAAACCCGGCAAGAAATCGGCGGCCAACTAGCCCGTCTCCGATCCACCCTGCGGGGACCGTGGCCCCGTTGACCCGACCGGTGACGTCGCTCAGCCGCCGACGCTCACGCGCCTCCTGAGAGCATGCGGATCAACTCTCGAATTCGAGTGGAGCGGGTCTGCGCCCTCTTTGCATTGTGGATCCACCACAGGTACTGCTTCCTGGCCGACTCGGGAGATGATTCATATGCGGCCCTTGCCTCGGGTGCGGCCACGAAGGCACTTTCCAGATCCGGGGGCACCTCGAGCGCGTCTATGTCATCGGTCTGCGACCACGAACCGTCGGCGATGGCCAGGTCTATCGCTCTCTGGCCCGCCTCGGTCATCAGCCCGTTGGAAACCAACTGCTCGATTCTCCTCTTGTTGAGGGGCGACCACACGCTCCCTTTCCGACGTGGTGAGAACCATTGAATTCTTCGGTTGTCGTCGACGCGCCGGACCTGGCTGTCGATCCATCCAAAGCAGAGTGCCTCCTCGACGAGGTCGTCGTACATCGGTCCCTCGATCGAGCTCGACTTCTTCCGATACACGACCCAAAGGCCATCTTGCCTGCTCGCATTTCTGGTCAGCCAAGTGCGCCATTTCGCCCTGGTGGCGGGAACCAGCACCTCCTTGCCGTTCGGCGAGGCAGGCTGGTCGAGATCTGTGATGTTCGTCATCCGTGCTGAGATCGGAGACACCGCCAAGAGCGCCTTGTCATTCATTCCTCCCAGACAGGATATCGCCAGGACCGAACGTTCTCGCTCACCAGATACGGCCCAGGCTGGCCCGATCGAAGATCGCGAGACGGCTCTGGGAATCGGCGGTGGCGACGAGGCGCCCATCGGGGCTGAGGATGGCTGCTTGCACCCAGTATCGCTGGAGGCCATCGAGAGCCAGCAGCTCGCCACCCTGTTCGTCGTAAACGACGATCCGGTCATAGTCGAGTCGGTCGACGACGAGGCTCTCTCGCATTTCGGGAGGGGTGGCGATGACGGTCGCCGGTTCGGGTTTCGACTGGCTCACCGGTGGCGGGGTCGATGACTCTCGTAGTTGGCTGGTTCAGATATGCGGTTATCTCGATGCCCGTATCGCTCCACTGATGTCGTCGATCCGCTCCTGTTCGGGCTCGCAAGCTCAGTTCTGTGACTGTGGCACGACCCACGTGAGCGAACTAGCCGAAGGATGCAATCGATGTCGAATAGGTCCCGGGTCGGAGCGGAGGGAAGTCGGGGAGTGGGACCAGCGACACGAGGATGATCGAAATGACTGTCCCGATCACAGTCGCCGAGGCCAGGACGGCGACAATCCGGCTTCTCATGATCTCTTCCGCAGACGCGCCGTCACCACCACTACTCCGAGGAGGATCAACCCGGTGATCAAGAGGGCCACTGGTACGCCGAGGGTCTCCCCGAATACCTCGAAGACCGTTATTGGTATGTACACGAAGAGACCCGCTACACCCATCCCCAACAGGACAGCGTGATTGAGCGGAACCGACAGCGCCATGAGGGCAAGTCCTGCCGCGAGTCCCAGGAAGGGCCAGGGCGGCTCGCTTGCATCCGGGAGCCCGACGCACAACATCCCGACTGCCGCGACTACGTAGCTGGTGCGGGCGGGTCGAAGGAGGCCGCCCCACGTCAGTAGCAGCCAGACCATACCCAAGCCGGCCAGCGAGAGGCCATATGCCCAGTCTGGAGGGCTATCCGAGAGTGATACCAAGGCAACGACTGACACACCCGAGGCAGCTCCCATGGCGATCGTCTGCAGGGCCGAGTGCCGCATCCACCAGAGAGCAAAGGCGGCGGCCAACGAGATCAGGGAAACCCAGACAAAGGTATCGGGATCGTCGGCATCGGCCAGCTCGCCGACTACCACATAGGCGGTAAGGGCTGCAGCAGGAACGGTCAGGAACCAGGCGAACATCTGCGCTCGCTCGACAGCGGGCTCTTCGGCCCGGGCGAAGACCAGCCCGACGAGGAGGAGGATCAGGGTGACTGCTAAGCCGAGGGCGAAGCGGCCCCAGGGCACCAATCGATCCCAGAACTCAGCGGCGAGGACCCCAAGTGCGATCAGGACGAGCACGGCACCGAGATAGGCGATCGCCTCCATGCCGCGTCCGATCGAGGCGGATCCCGAGCGTTGCGACTCGTAGGTTTGGATGGCCCCGGCCGTCTTACGGTCGATCAGCCCGGCCTCCACCCAGCGTTCCAAGTCTCCTGCGGTTCCCATCGTGTGACTCCGTCAGAAAAGCCATCGCACCAGTGGCCAGGCAACCAGGAGGATAGCCGGCAGGAAGGGGGCAATCACCTTGATGTGGCCAAGCCTGGATCGGCTTATTCGGTCAATCTCCCAGGCCATCATGGTTCGACGATATGGATGATGTGGTCCCCGAGCTAGGGGAAGAAGTCCCCATCGTGGGAGGCCGCAAGGGAGCTAGGCGCCAGCCCCCAGTTGAATTCGGTTTCAGGTGGACTCAACCAGAGGCTCCTCCACTGGCTGATCGAGCCGACTAGTTCTCGTGCAGGTAACCGCTGACCCGGGCCATGTCTTCAGGATGTTCGTCGAGGAGGACACTGAGCATGCGATGTGATGGGATGAGCCCGAGGAAGATGCCGTGGGCGTCGACGACTCCGAGACTGCTTTCCTCGTGGCTCGCTGCTTTGACTGCAGCCGATTTCCGGTCAACCCCCGGCGCGATCACTGGTGGGGCCACGTCCATGATCTCCGACGCGGGCGTGTCAGGTGACGCGGAGAGGAGATGTTCTATGGCGATGAGGCCCACCAACCGCCCGGCTTCGATTACTGCCACATCGGTCATGCTGTCGTATGGTCCTCCTCGACCGAGTTGACGGATGATCTCGGCCACCCTGCCATCGGGATGGGTTTGGGGTACCCGGGTCGTGGCGTAAGCCAGGGCACAGGTGGAATCCACCTCGTCCTCGAGATGGATCGAGATGCCTACCGGCATGGCTTCCCTTCGTATGGCTCCTTCTTTGGTCATCGTCTTCGGTCCCGCAGGGCTCCGGTAGGGACGATTGGCACTATTGGCTCTCCTGTGGTCGCTTCGGCGCAATGCCGGGAAGGAGCTGCGTCCACATTCCGACTTGGGCCGTTAGTCCGCGCAACCTGGGACTTCGGGCCGTGCCAAAGGAATCGATCATCTGTGATGCTTACGGGAGGCAGAGAAAGGATTGTCGAAATGCCCGTAGTCGCCGGAATCGATGACTCGCCGGTTTCCAGGTTGGTGGTCGACAGGGGACTGGAGCAGGCACGGTGGAGGGGAACCGACCTCCACATCGTTCATGTGACGTATATGCCCATCGTGTACACCGAGGCGGCGATCAACTGGGATGAAGTCGCCAGAGCGCAGCGTGAGTCGGTGTGGGCGGGAGTGACAGACGCGATCGACGCTTCCGACCTCAGGATCGAGAGGGTTGATCTCGAGGGATACCCTCCTGACACCCTGGTGAGATACGCCTCCGATGTTGCGGCGTCGCTTCTCGTCGTCGGAACCCGGGGCCGTGGTGACCTGGCCTCTCTGATCCTGGGCAGCACGAGCCACCGAGCCATCCATCTCGCGGAGTGTGACGTCCTCGTCGTGAAGGCGCCCAAGGTGGAGGGTGAACAGGAGTGACCGGGATCGAATGGCGACCCTGGGTCGTCGACATCATCGCCGGTGGTGTGGTCGGGGGAATCGTCGGGGCGATCGTCGCCTGGAACATCGCGATCTACTGGGGCGTACCCAGTGGATATGAGGCCGGCATCGGGGAGATCTTCGCTCACAGCGTCCTCGCCGGTGCTCTCTGGCTCGCTGCCCTCGTGAGTGGGCCGGTGCTGGGAATCGTCGTCGCCCGAAACCAACGACACAAGAGGGAACTCCGCGACCGCCACCGCGTCGGGATTCGCTAGCCGATTTGTGACTCTTGCCTCTAGGCAGACGAGGGTCATCCGCCGAACATGGAATCGGAAGGATGCATCATGTTCGATGATCGCATCGAAGCGGGACGGTGTCTCGGCCAGAGGCTTACTGAGCTCGAGGTCGAGAGACCCGTCATATTGGGTCTTCCTCGTGGTGGTGTCCCGGTAGCGGCAGAGGTGGCCCGTATCTTGGACGCCCCGCTGGACGTCATCGTGGTCCGCAAGCTGGGAGTTCCCTGCCATCCGGAATACGCAATGGGGGCAATCGGTGAAGGCGGCGTTCGTTTCGTCGATTGGCGAGTCGTGGCTGAGGCGGGTGTGACCGCCACCCAGCTGGCGCGGGTCATCGATCAGGAGAGTCTCGAGCTGAGGAGAAGAGCAGCGCGTTTCCGGATCGCCCAGGCTCGCATTGACATCTCGGGTCGAGTCGTTGTCATCGTCGACGACGGGATCGCCACGGGATCGACCGCCACCGCGGCGATCAGGGTGGCGCGTGACCTGGGCGCCAAGCTTGTGATCGTGGCAGCGCCAGTCGCGCCTCAGGACACCATCGAAGTCCTGCAGCGGATCGCTGACGCCGTGGTTGTTCTGGAAACACCTCCTTCGCTCCATGCAGTCGGGCAGGTCTATGTCGATTTCGTAGCGACCAGTGACGAGGAAGTGATGTCGATCCTCAGCCGGAATCGACTGAAAGAAGCCGATCTGTCTCAATCAGCCTGACCGTGCGCACTCTTGCCGAGGCTCAGAGAGGAACCCGCCATTCCAGTTGGAGCCCTCCTCGGCATGAGTTGGTCACCTCGAGATCACCACCGAGTTGCCAGGCTCGTTTCGCCATGTTGGATAGGCCGTGTCCCATGACCGCGTCGTCCCGAATCCCTGTGCCGTCGTCGCGCACCCTAAGAATGAGATCGGTCCCGATAGCGACGGTGACTTCCACGTTTGAGGCTGACGCGTGGCGTCTCGTGTTGGTCAGCGCTTCTCTGAGTGTGGCGAGAAGATGGGCCACCTTGTCCTCGTGCGGTGGTGGGGAAGCGTCCTCCACTCTCACCCTTGACTCGATCTGTTGGTCGGCCAGGACCTCTTCTACGGCAGTGCGAACGCGCTCGGCGAATCCCGGCCGATCTTTGCGCTCCAGGTCGAAGATGCTTCTTCGCAACTCGGCGATGGCCGCGTCCAGACTGGCCATCACCTCCTGGAGTCGGTGCGACAGATCGGGGTCACCAAAGATCTGTGCCGCGACCTGCAGAGACAGCCCGGCACCAAAGAGCCGCTGGATGATCAGGTCGTGGAGGTCGCGGGCGATTCGATCGCGGTCACCGGCAACGGCCAGGGCGCGGAGACGCCGTCCATAGGCAAACGCCAGTCCGGCCTGGGAAGCGAAGGTATCCAGAGCATCGAGACTCTCCTCCCCGATGGCGGGCTGATCCCCCTCGCGGGCGATAACGAGAAAGCCGAGTCGTTGGCCCTCTGGGAGGGGGAAGACGGCTATCGGCCCAAGCGGACGATCAACGCTCTGCCTGAGGTGCTTGAACGTGCCGGCCACGATGCGTCGGGTCTCTATTTCGTTGGCACCGTCCCAGAACCGGTCCCTGAGAACAAGGCCTTGCAGTCCTGTTCCGCCAGGACCCGCAGCTGCTTCGACCACATAGTCCACGCCATCCTCGTCTCGAACAGCGACGAAGGCGAGGGAAGCATTCGCGAATTCGACTGCCTGTTCGCACACGAGTAGGTGAATATCGCGGGCGGGCCAGCCTTTGAGAATTGCATCAGTGACCGCCGTCACGGCTAGGAGGGACTGCTCCTTACGGATCCGCGCGGTCGCATCGCGGATCGCTGCCACCACGAAGGAACGGGAGTCGATGGTCAATGGGGACAAGGCGATATCGACGGGAACAGTGCTGCCGCCTTTGGTGAGCAGGCGCGTGTCCTGCCCGGTCCCCATCGGACGGGTCGGGCTTCCCGATCTGGCGAATCCGGCGCGATGTCGCTCATGCTGATCCCGGCTCGATGCAGGAACCAGCAGTTCCACCGACTGGCCAATCAAGTCGCTGGCCCGATGTCCTGATATCTCCACGATGCGCCGGTTGAGGGCGACGATTGTGCCCGCCGAGTCACAGACCAGGAGACCGTCGGCAATTGCGTCCAGGAGTCCATGCTGGACCATCTCCTCGAGACTCGTCCGTGAATCGGCCATAAGAGTGAAAAGACGCCCCGTGGCCATGCTATCCAGGGCGGAACGTGCCGTATGGCCCTACCAACGCCACCGGCGACGGAGTCGAATTACTCGTGATGCTGTATGCATACTACTTCGTTCATCTCGTCGGTAACTCCGAGACTTGGGCCCGGCGTATAGGAGTGGACGATGGCCGGCTTCGAGAACGTGCCGCCTGGGCCCTCTCCGGCTTGCGTTCCCTTCCCGAGGACGGAGGAGACAGCTTTCATGTGGGTCCCAATAGACCTCTGGGCAAGGGTTTCTCGGTTCTGATCACCTGGGATGCACCTGGTCTGTTTATGGGTCTCAAGGGTGACCTGAGCGTCCAGCCGATCGACAATGATCACACTCAATTGACCCTGCGGGCCTCCTATTCTCCTGATGGCGAAGGGGATGCGGGGGACAACCACCGCGCCGTGGAGACAGCGGTCAAGCGCTTCCTCGACTCGATCCAGACTTCTCTCAACTGAATCGGCTTCCGTTTCGGGGGTCCTTTGCCTGATCCCCTCATGACCTTCGCCCCTACCGGGTGAGGGGCCCGAGCGTCACACTCGACGCAAGCAACACAAGGAGGTTGTGATGGGCACCAGCCCATTTGAGATCGCCGGGAAGACGGCAATCGTCACCGGCGGAGCCATGGGCATCGGCTTCGGCATCGTCCGTCGTTATGTCGACGCCGGAGCCAACGTGCTGATCGCGGATCTCGATGGCCACCTGGCCGCGCAACGGGTGGCCGAACTGGATGGCCCGGGCAAGTCGGTCTCACTGGGTGTCGACGTCTCCGCAGCGGAGGCAGGACAGAAGCTCGTTGACGAGTGTGTGGCGAACTTCGGTTCCGTGGACATCCTCGTCAACAACGCGGGCATATATCCGATGACGCCACTGCTCGACCAAAGCCGGGAGTCCTGGCAGCGGGTCCTGGATGTCAATCTCACCGGGCTGGCATTTGCCTCGAAATCAGTTGCACAGCGGATGATCGAACAGGGCACAGGTGGCGCGATCGTCAACATCGCATCGATTGACGCGTTGCATCCCTCGATGATCGGTCTCGCCGCGTACGGCTCTTCGAAGGGCGGCGTGCTCATGTTCACGAAGGCGTTTGCCCTCGAGGTGGCGCAGCACGGCATAACCGTCAATGCCATAGCTCCCGGTGGGATCACCACCGAGGGAACAGCCGCTCCATTGCAGGGAAGCGGGATGAGCGAAGAGGAAATGCGGGCGATGACGGAACGATTCACCGCCTCGATCCCATTGGGTCGCATGGGTGAGCCTGACGACATCGCAAAGGTCGCTCTCTTCCTCGCTTCGCCGGCGGCGGGCTACGTGACCGGCGAGCTCATAGTGGTCGACGGCGGTCGGTTGCTGAAGTAGGGGAAGCACCATGGCCGCTCGTCAAGAGAAATCGACGAGGTCGATGCGGATCCTCTTGGTGGACGATCACCAGGTCGTTCGCTCGGGGCTCAAGACACTGATTGAGCTCGAGGACGACCTGGTGGTCGTGGGCGAAGCCGGCACTGCAGGAGAGGCCGTACGTCGAGCCGAGATCGACCGTCCGGACCTGGTTGTGATGGACGTTCGCCTTCCCGACCGTTCCGGGATCTCGGCTTGCCACGAGATCAGGAGGCACTTCCCGGATATGAAGGTGCTGATTCTCACTTCGTACGCCGATGAGGTGGCCCTGGCAGCCGCCATGGCGGCTGGCGCCTCCGGATATGTGCTCAAGAGAGCACGGGCATCCGAGATCGTCGATGACCTCCGAAAGGTGATGGCAGGAGAGATGCTCTTCGACCAGCGCGGTCGGAATCAAGAGCCGGCGCCGCTCCTCTCGCCTCTCTCACCCCAAGAGAGGGCATTATCCTCTCACCTGGCAGAAGGTTTGACGAATTGTGAGATCGCCGACCGGATGGGCTTGGCTGAAAAGACCGTCAAGAACTATGTGTCGAGCGTGTTGACGAAGTTGGGTATGGCGCGGCGGAGCGAAGCCGCCGCCTTTGTTGCTCGCGTCGAGGCTATTGCGGGGTCGACCCTCAATGACGAGCCGGCCACGAACTTCCCACGTGGCTCGCGAGGGCGCGGGGGGTAAACCGGATATATGAGAACAGTCATCGACCTCACGCATCCCGATCACATCCCGCGGGTGGCCATGATCACCCGGTTCCCCCCGAGCGAATCAGGCTCGGCCATGGCCGCTCTGGATTTGTCGCGCCAGCTGGCTCAACGCGGGTTCGCCCTCGAAGTGGTCCGGCTGGTCCTCCCAGGCGAAGCCTCTGCGAAAGCTGGTCGTCCCGTCGTGATGGACGTCAACGCCCACTGGGCAATGTGCCCTCGTATCGCTGCGGGCAGGGCGAATCGTTGTGACATCGCTGTGGTGCAGATCGACCGACATGTGCCGATCCAGCTCATCGACGAGCTACTCTCGGAATTGGAGGTTCCAGTGGTGTTGGCTGTCGATGACGTGGGCTCCGTCGAACCGGACGACACCCTCTTCTTGGCGGGCGCCGTCATGAGGGCTCAGGCCGTGGTTGTCCCGTCGGAGACGGCACGTCGCCAGTTGTCAAGCATTACAGAAGACTCCGTTGAGATCGATGTGATACCGCCCGGATCTCCGTGGCAATCGGTGCAGCCCGGTGCAAGGGTCCGTCGACAGATACTCAGCTGGGGGTACCTGGCCCCGGGGATGGGTGCCGAGCGAGTCATTCGCTCCCTCGCCCAACTCGGGGATCTCGAACCCAAGCCCCGATATCGGTTGATTGGGGTCACGGATCCCGGGTGGACACAGCAGGAAGGGGCGATGTACCGAGCGGCTCTCGTCGAAGAAGCCGAGAGATTGGGTGTTCAGGATCAGCTCGAGATCGTGCCGATACTCCACTCCAGGAAAGCAATGGAGAAAGAGATCGCAAGAAGCGACGTGATCGCTGTCGTCTACGACTCACGCGAGCGGGTCTCCTCGCGGATTCTGGCCGAGGCAGTGTCGACCGGGCGTCCGGTCGTGGCCACCGCGTTTCCAGCTGCGATCGAGATGCTGGCCTCGGGGGCCGGGTTGACGGTTGACCACGATGACCCCGACGCCATGACCGCGGCCCTGAAGACGTTGTTGACCGATGACCACGAGTATCTGAGTGCGTCTCGGGCTGCAGCGTCGATGAGCCGGGAGCTCGGCGTAGAGGAGACGGCGCGTCGGTACGCCTCGCTGCTCCACCGTCGACTGGGTGACCGCCCGCTGAGTGTTATTACATCGTGAGATACCGCGATTTGCCCGATTCGACGACCATCATCAGGTCGAGATGGTGACAGTCAGACGTTGCGACATCGAGATCAGGCCTGATCCCCATCGAGTGGTCGCCAGGCCTTTTCTTCCTGGTGAGACCGCATTCGCCGGCGGACCCACCCGGGTGGAGCTGATCGGCAGTCGCGTGTTGGCGCTGGAAGAAATTGAGGCCGAGAAGCTCTTGGCCGATACCCGGGCGTCATTCGAGACCCGACATTCCGACTTGAGCGCGGTCTGGTCGAGAAATGCCGATTGGGCAACGGATATTGTCCCGGCCCTCGATGTGGCACGCGGAGACCGCCGCCAACTTCTCGGTGCATATTTCACTCAGGAGTACGCTCCTGAGGCAGCGGCCGTGTGCAATCCAAGCATCGTGCGGTCACCGGAGGACTCCGACGGTCAGTTCATCATGAGTCTCAGGGCGATCGGCGAGGGTCATATCTCGTCGGTGGAGTTTCGCACCGGCAACGTGGATGGCGACGGCTGTGTGACGGTCGACGATCCCAGCCCTTTTCTGAACCTCGGTGAACGTCGTTCGCCTTTGTACGAAAAGGCCTTCTTTAGCGACAAGTTGCTGGCCCTCGGCGCCGATCCCGCTCTCGTCGAGACGGTTATGCAGCGTCTGCCCGACCGATTCGACTCTGACCAGCTCGATTCTGCATTGGGCATCCTCGATCGGGGAGAGTTTTCGGCCGCGGGTGTCTTCGAGACGAGAAAGCTGACCCACTGGTTGGCTGCTTCGAACTATGAGCTGAGCTACGGCAAGGAAGTCTCGATGAGCGAGCGGATACTGATCCCCTCCAGCCCGGCTGAGAGTCACGGGATCGAGGACGCCCGGTTCGTCCGCTTCGTAGAGGACGATGGGAGCGTCACTTATTACGCGACGTACACCGCTTACGACGGTTTCACCATCCTCCCTCAGCTCATCGAAACCGAAGACTTCCTCACTTTTCGTTTCGCCACCATGAACGGGACCAGCGCCTACAACAAAGGCATTGCGCTGTTTCCCCGTCGCGTCGACGGGATGTATCTCGCTCTCGGTCGATATGACCAGGAGAATCTGCATTTGCTCCGGAGTGATCAGGTACGGGTCTGGAACTCCGCCGAGTTGATCTCGTCGCCCACCCGCGGTTGGGAAGCCGTGCAAATCGGCGCATGTGGTCCCCCCCTGGAGACAAGCGAGGGGTGGCTCGTGCTCATCCACGGTGTAGGGCCGATGCGTCGCTATTCGCTGGGAGCGTTTCTGCTCGATCTGGACGACCCGTCCCGGCTGATCGGACGGTTGGACTCGCCACTGCTCGAGCCGGCTGAAGACGAGCGCAACGGGTACGTCCCCAACGTCGTCTACTCGTGTGGAGGAATGATCCACGAGGACTGGTTGGTGGTTCCTTACGGATTCGCGGATGAGGGCGTTCGTGTGATGACCGTCTCGGTCACAGAGCTCCTGCGAGAGCTCACATAGGGCTAACACTCAGCGATCGAGCACGCGCTGGTACGCATCGATGTAGCCACCGGTCATGGCGGGAATGCTGCAGCGGGCCACCACCTCCTGCCGACATTCGGCACGGTCGAGATCGTCCAAGTTCTCAAATGCGGTCAGTACCCCGGCCACGTCGTTCACAAGGAATCCAGTGACTCCATCTTCGATGAGCTCTGCCAGAGCACCCCTGCGCCGGCCAATGACGGGTCGGGTGGGTGATTGGGCCGAGCATCGCGGTCCGCGTCAACGCTGGTGCTGCATTTCCCCTCTGGGGTGGCGGTGAGCCGTCGGCTCGGTCACTACACGTGAGCAAGCCTGCAGCACTTCCAATCCCGAGATGGTGGACTCGGCACCCCGGTTGCCATTCGCCCCATCGCGCATCAACCCGTCGGCGGTAGCGCCGCTGCTCGGGTCGTACAGAGGCACTCCACTGTCATTGGCTCCCAGAAGCCACGCACCACAACGGAGCACCGATTGTTTCCAGTGGTCCTCCCCCGTGATCACCCATGCCCGCTCACATGCGTCGCTCATCGCAGCTGCTTCGATCGGTTGTTGGTCGAAACCGGGTCTGGAATCCCCAGGCGACCAGCCGCCCACCGGTGTGAACGAGAAATGACCGTCGAGACTCTCGGCGGTCACCAACCAGGAGAGGGTCTGCAAGCCGCGCTCGACGAGGTCGCTGTCGTTGCACACGGAGCCGGCAGCCAGCATCGCCGCCGGGATTCTTCCGTTCGCATACCTGAGTCTCGGCTCAGGCCAAAGACCAGACATGGCCCGGAGTCGATCAACAATCGGTCTGGCGAGACGCAATGCCAATGCGTCACTATCTGGCCCCCGCAGCGCGGCCGCTCCAAGTGCGGCATACGCCAGTGGTCGCACGTGCTCTGTTTCCAGAGGTGGAATCTCGGCCAGGGCGGAGACGGCCGCCTCTCTCAACTCGGGGCGATGCGCCTTGGTCGCCGCCACGCAGAGAGCCCAGATGGCGCGTCCCTGCGTGTCGTCGGTTCGGGGCTCGTGGGCCCATTGGCGGTCGAACGAGAGACGGTTGCGAAACCACCCCTCTGGTGTCAGCGAGTCGAGGGTGAAGGCGAGGAGCGTTCGTGTCGCGGCCCTGATTGGCGCGACATCCGGCGCGTCACACAGAATGACCAGGCCTCGGGAGGCATCGTCGACCGTGTAGCCATGTTCGCGGCGGGGAACGCCATACCGGGAGTGCTCGAATATGCCGGTGTCATCTATGAGACCGAGCAGATACCCGTAGTCAGGAAGCGGTAGGGACATGGCTGGTCAGTGAGCTTGTCCTCACCACGGCATTGATGAGCCGGTCGTACTTATGAGCGACGTGGCCCCATTCCAGCCCAAGGGCGATCCGGCTCTGCGCTCGAGCCATGTCCGCGAGAGCCGTCCCGGAGTCGAGGAGGCTCTCGATGGCGCGGGTCAGGGCATCGGGACTGCGATGTGGCACCGCCAGCGCTCCTCCCGACCTCGACAACTCGATCGCGTGCGGAAACGATGTCGCCACAACCGGCACCGTGGCGGAAACGGCCTCCACCAGCACCCCGGACACCATTTGATCGGTGGAGTCGTAGGGAAGCACCGCGATGGTGGCGTCACGGAGGAGGTCGTCCAACATGTCCTGCGAGAGGTAGTCGTCCATGAATTCGACGTGGTCCTCCAAACCCAGGATCGAGACGATTTCAAGCAAACGATCCCGGTACGCCTCACCTTCTCTGGCCAGCACCTTCGGGTGAGTCCGACCCGCGATCGTGTAGCGAATATCCGGGTACGAGTCCTTGAGCAGGCCAACCGCCTGCAACGACCACTCCAGCCCTTTGCCCGGCCCGATCAGACCCCAGGTCAGCAGGTTCGGCGAACCGTGGCGAGCGAGTGTGCTTCGGGCATGAGCCACGGAGCGAAGCGATCGGCCGGTGCCGTGAGGGATCACCACGATCGAGCGGGGGTCGACCCGGTACCTGCGAGCGAGCAAGTCTTTTGCGATCTGAGTCTGAACCACGGTGAACGTGGATCGATCGGAGAGACGTTTGATGATCTCCTCTTGAACGACGCTGGGTTGTGGCAGCAAGGTGTGGAGCGTGGTGATCAGGCCGATCTCGAGTGCGTCGGCGAACTCGACCACGGCCCGTCCCATGTCGGGGCCCCAGATCCCGTACTCATGTTGAAGGACCACCACGTCATGTCTGTCAATACGGTCCGCCGTCTTCCGGATGGAGAGAGGATCGGCCGGATCGAGACGGGCTATGACCTCAGGGCGCTCGTTGTGCGGGATGCGTGGATCCTCGACCAACTCGACTACGTCGATTCCGTCTCTACTTCCTCGATTGAGAGCAATGGCCTCACAGAGGGACTCGGTGAAGCTGGCCAAGCCACACACTGCAGGCGGGTAGGTGCTCACGAAAGCTGCCCTTGCCGTCGGCCGGGCCAGTACCGGAAGGGGCTTCGGCCCCTGACCGTTGCTCTGCTCGAGTCTTCTCATCAAACCCCCAAAGGTTCATCAAACACTTACGACGCTATGGGCGACTGCCCATCCTTGGCCAGGGCCGAAGGTCCCGCTTCTTTCCCCCTAGCCGGTCGTTCCAAACTCCTCCGTTGGGCTGCGCGTCCAATAGCCAATCTATCGCTACGCACTGGTGCGACCCGACGGCTATATCGTCGCTTCGGGCACAGGTGTTCGGCTTGGAAGCGTCGAGGAGTTCCTGGCGTCCTGGCTGGGCGATCAGTCCGCCGCAGCCAGATCCACGTTGTAGGCGTCGAAGAGCAGCTCCGATCCGCGCTGACGGTGGATGGCGAGACGACCCAACATGCTCAGCACCTTGCGACGCACCACGTCGGTGTCCACGTCGCCTGAGCTCACGATCTCCAAGGCATTGTCGCAAGCGATCGCCAGATCTCGATGCTCTTTGCGGAGCCTGTCGACGTCAGGCTCGAGATGCGGGGCGCGGTCGATCACTTCGGCGAAAAGGCCGTTGGGCCCCTCTATCTCCGTGACATGACGCTGCAGAGTCGATTCGAGGACGGTCAAGGCACTGCGGACTTCGTCGGCCCAATCGTCCTGGCCGGTGGCCCGGGCGGCGCTTGCCTCGAGCCCTCGCATGGCGTTGTAGAGGTCTTGGCGGCGAATGGTCACCTGCCGATGGGTGTCCACCGACGGCCAGTCATACACCACATCAGGGGGCAGCCATCCCGCAGCCGCAGCTTGGTCTCTGGCGTCTTCGACCTGAAGGTCGCTCCCTGGCGTTCGGAAGAACTCCGTTCCTTCGGCAGCTTCCTCCAGCTCATGTTGCGGCGTTGGGGGGTGTTGCCTCATCAGTCACTCTTCCTTATCTGGGTCCTCTGTCGTGCTCGGGGCCTCGGCCGACGTCTTGTCCGCCGGTTCCTGGCTCTGAGATGTATCCCAACTCTTCCGGGCGGCCTCGATGCCCTCATCTATCGCCTTGCCCAGTCGGGACGCCGCTTCGCGGGCAGCCTCCAGAGTCGCCATGCGGGCTTCCTTGGTCTCGTTCCAAGCCGTCTTCAAGGCGTCGCCGGTGCGGTTCAACGCCTCCTCGGCGTCGCTGATCCACTGTTTCGTTGTCTTCTCTTGCTCCGAGTTCATTGTCTGCTCATTTCTCCAACCAGTTGGTCGGCGATCTCGTTCGCCCACGACTCGATCTCGTTCCAGTCACGAAAGTCGCCTTCGGGAGCACGCACGGCGACGAGGATCGCCTTCTCCCCGAAGCTCAGCTTCGACTTGTCGATCTTGCCTGAGAACACGCGATGATCACGGGCCGTTGTGGCTTCCAATATAGGTACCACGTCGACCGGATCCTCTTCCGGCTTGGGCGGTTCGCCCACCGGTCCGCTGGAGAAGATCCAGGTCTCCGGATGGGTGCTCTGCTCGGCGATGCGATCGGCCAGCTCTTTCGCGCTGGCCACCCAATGGCCCGCGTAAACGGCGCTTCCCAGCACGACCGCCTCATAGCTCGACAAGTCGGTGACATGTTCGGGGGCCGCGATATCGACGTCATGGCCTCGATCGGTGAGGACCGCAGCAATCCTCTCGGCGATCTCCGCGGTCGAGCCATGTTTGGATCCCGCTGACACGAGGATGCGGCTTCTGTCGGGTGTCTCATTCGTCATTCATCCCACCTCCAGTGGTATTTGTGAGGAGGCCCGGACCTCAAGACCCGGGCCTCCTCGGTTTTGTTGACTGTCTATTCGGTCTTGTCGACCGGCGACCCCCCGTTGCGTCCCGGCGTCAGCGCGCCGAGGAGGATCACTGCCCCGACCAGGATCACGAATACCGGAGCGACATATCGCAGATCGATAGACGAGATGTCCCACCACCCGAAACCCACCGAAGCGAGTGCCGCTCCGGTCAAGGTCAGCACGACACCCCACAGGAATGTCCCGGCATGGAATCGATCAGTCATCCGTCACCTCCACTCTTCCCGTGAAGGCCTGAAGCTCCAGTGACAGGCTCTCGGAGCTCTGCCCGAAGCCAGGCGATTGATAGGTCTCGTCGATCCCGACCCCCTCGGTGGTCCTTCCCAGGATCTCCAATTCGCCGGCCCCGACATTGGCGTCCACTCGAACCTCGGTGCCCTCTGGGACACGGATCACCAGCTCGCCCATGCCAACACTTGCGGTCAGGGGAGTAGCGGCCCCGAGGTCATCGATCTCACGAAGATCGATGGTCAAGGTGCCCATCGCGAGGTTGTAGTCGGCCCGGATGTCGTCGACTGACGACACCTCGATGACGCGTTCCCCGACACCACCCTGGAAGCCCTCGAACGGGGCGGCTGCGGTCATCAGCGTGATGAGCGCCAGGATGGTTCCGAACACGATGAGCCCGCCGTGAGCCCCTTCGTTGGCCAGCAACATCAGTGAGATCCCGATGACCATCGTTCCCAGTGCGAGGACGGCGGTGACACTTATGTCGATGGCCCCGGTCCTCTCCAGCAGCCAAAGGAAGCCTATGAGGACCAAGACCCCGCCTCCGACGATTTGGGGTGTTGAAACGCGACGTCTCGCTGGTTGTTCGACGTTCTCTTGTTCGATCGGTGGTCTGTCAGTGATTGTCACGATTGAGACCTCCCATTACTAGGGCCAGACCGACCAAGACAAAGACGACTGGCCAGATGTACTGCCCCATCCACGGCGCAATTGTGTTGGCCAGTGCGATGGTGCCCACGATCATGAGCACGGCGCCGACTACAGCGGCACCGGTGGGTGCCCCTTGCCCCGGGGGCTGGGAAACATGGCCATTCGGCGCGGGCTGGATCACCAGCCACATCACCAGGTAGATCAGGATTCCCGATCCTCCCCCGAGAGCCAGCACGACGAATCCGATGCGGAACCAGACCGGGTCTAGGGCGAAGTACTCGCCGAGCCCGCCGCAGACGCCTGCGATGACTCGCTGAGTGTTACTGCGGTAGAGCCGTCTATCGACTTGGGTATCGGTCTGCACTTCGCTTTGCACCGAATTGGTTGCTGTCGGCATTCGTCACCTCCTTTCTTGTTGAAACTCGCTGGACGCGAGCTTTACCGCTTCCACGAGCACACCTATCCCGGCTCCGACCATGGCCAAGACCAGGAGAATCCTGAAAATGACCTCCCAATTGAAGGTCGAGCCGGAGAAGTCGAACGGGAACACCAGATAGACCTGGTAGGTCACGAAAATGCTGATCAGGTTGGTCAGGATCTGGCCGGTCGACTTCACGATTCGTGTGTCGTTGAACTGATAGACGAGGTTCGCCACGATTGTGGCGACCAACCCGAGGCTGATCCAGGGGACCACATCGGCGAACTCATCGGTTAGGAATGCCAGCCTGCCCCAGTCGAGGATGTACTGGACCACGATGAGCATGGCGACGTTGATCGCGATGGCGACGCCATAGCCGAATCGCCTTCCCGCCCTCCTCAGATCAGGCGAGACATGGATCCCTGTAGCTGACATCGATTCTCCTTTATGTCGATTGGATCGGATGAAGGCGTGGGCAAATAGGGCCCTTCGTCACATCGGAGCGGGCGATGGTCCAGGTGCTCTTCCAGAGAGTGAGATGCGTCCCGGGCGGCCTACTTTCACCGCCGGGGGGCCGTCAGTGAGCGTTGATCGTGCAGATCCACCCGTTGAGCGGGACGAAATGACACTTCGGTCAGGGATTTCTGTTTGGCAACCCCGCCTCTTTGCAGTGGACTGCCCGGGTCCTCGGCAACTCGACGGACCTGAACCTCACAGGTCAACCTGACAGCTGGGGTGCAACCTCGGGGTATAGCCGCAGCTGAGAGCCATCACCGACGTGGGGGGAGTCAGAACGACAACCCTCCCTCGGGCCGGGCGCTCGTGGAGGAGTTTCCAGCCTCCGAATCCGAATAAAAACAGGTGATTCCCTGCCACCAGTGCCGGGTGGCGGCCTCCCACCAGGATCACAGCTCCGTCCGGCATCTGAGACATGTCGGCCGTCCATGTCTTTCGATCGGCGGCTCGGCGAAGGCCACGGCCCCGGTTCAGGCGTTCGGAAGCCAGCATCCGGTTGAGTTCTATGGCTGACGGTGGCGCGCCTCTCCCTGAACCCCGTTGCACCGCGTGGCGATAGGACCGGTAGTCATCGCGACGGCACAACCCGCAAGGTCGGTGTCCCGCCGCCAGGGCCACCGCGTCGTCGAGAAAGAAAAGAGGTGTCCAATGGCCCGGTTGGTCGAGGGGAGACTTCCAACCTCGGTACGAGGTGACACATGTGATCCAGGGTTGGCCCCGGTGGTGACGAACCGTGCGTCCGGTCTCATCGACGAGGCATCCCCGATTCCCCGTGAACATCCCGCGTTCATGGACAGCGTGAAGATCTCCAAAAGGGTCTACTCGATTGGATCGTGGAGTGGGTTGGGACATCGATGGGAATAGGTTGGCTCTGTGAGCAGCGAAAGCCGCCCCTTGATAGTGGTCCTTGGTTGCACGTCAGATGCCGGCAGACTCTGCTGGTCACCGCCATTATCCCCTGGATTGGCAGGCAGGGAGTGAATGCCACCCTTTCAGAGTGCAGAACATGTCGAACAATGCGCGAGTGGGGGTTGCAGCGTTGACCGGTCACCGTCCGGAACCGGTGTTGTTGGAGACGATGTTCGATCTGCGCGCCGATGCCGTCGAGGAGCACCTCGACATCTCTCTCCTGGAGCGGATGGTGGGATAGTGGGGCACTGGTTTGCCTTGGTACCCGGCCTGGCGAATGGGGTGGTGGAGTCGGGGGGGAACCCGAAGTCAGGGTCGCCGACCACCGCTGAGGTGGTGTCGAACCCTGACTTCCAGGTGGTTGGCGGGGGGTCAACCCTGGGCGAATGCCGCTTCGAAGCCCTCTCGCAATTCCGATGTCGCCGGGCCGCTGAAACCGCAGTAGTTCACATTCCCATCTTGGGCGCTTATGAGGTACTGGCCACCAACCTCGAATGGGATGCCTCCGATCAAGGCCTCCATTCCCTGTGGTGCTCGCAACACGACCTCTGTGGCTCCGTCACCCCGGTACCAGGTGTCCACGGTGAGAGTGACCACGTCGCCCTCGACCGCGGTGGCGGTGCCTTCGAAGGCGATCTCGGCGACCCTGCTCAGCTCATCCGGTGAGAACATGATGCAACTGGCCATGAGGTTCTCACCTTGTGCGTTCAGCTCGAGGGGTGACACATCTTCCCCTCCTACCAGGGAAAGGCCGCCGCCGACGGCGAGAACCAGCGCGGCGACCGCGGCAACTGCGACGGTCCAGCCACGCCGGGACTTCTCTGCCGGGCGCTCGGCCGGCTGTTTGGTTGGTGTGCTCATGATTGTCTCCAATAGCCCTCGGGACGACTCCGTAGTCGTCGGCTCGGTGGGCACACCGGAGTGCATCGGATCGGATCGGGCCAGTCGTTCTCTCAGCTCGTCACTCATCGGCTCTCCTGGGTGCCTTCAACCGTGATGTGTCCGGCATCGGAGCGATTCTGTCTCGACATGTGACTCGCCAGCCTTTTCTTGGCGCGCGCCAGTCGCAGAGTGGCGGCATTGACTGAAACATCCATCGCGATGGCTATCTCTCTGGGCTCGAGTTGCTCCCATGCCCAGAGACGGAGCACCTCCTGGTCTTGGTCTCTTAGAGAGGCCAGTGCAGCGGCTAATTCAGGATCCGGCCCGGCTTCGGCGGGGTCGGGGAACGTTGAGAAACGAGGCTCTGCTTCGATGCGTTGGATTAGACGGAAATGTCGGCTCTGGCTCCGACGCTGATTCGCCAGGATTCGTCGGGCGATGCCATAACACCAGGGGAGTGGACGATCCGATGGTGCGTCGTCGACACGCCGCCATATGGCCAACATCACTTCGCTCAGTGCATCCTCGGCGTCGCTGGTGCCGGCGCGCCTCCGTAGATACCGCTGCAGAGGCTCGAAGACCTCGTCGGCGATGGCATTGAATTTCTGGCGTCTGCCCTCAGATCCCACTGAGGTGTTCATGTCCGGCAACCACCCGATTCTGTCACGTGACCCCGGCTACTCGGTCAACCCAAGGGCACGCTGCTGAGACTTGCGGAGATGCTCCTGCTCGGTCGCGTTCGCGGTGAGAGCTGACGCTGCGCCATAGGCCTGGGCGGCTTCCTCGACGCGACCCAACCTCTCCAGTAGATCGCCCCGGGCCGCGTGCAATAGGTAGTAGCCGCCGAGATCGAGTCGGTCGATCGCCGCGAGCGCCGACGTGACCTCGCCGGTCTCGGCAAGCGCGATGGATCGGTTCAGCTTCACTATCGGTGATGATGTGAATCCGAGGAGCTGGTCGTACAAGGTCAAGATCTGGCTCCAGTCCGTCTCCTCTGCCCTTCGGGCATCTGAATGGACTGCGGCGATAGCTGCCTGTAACTGATATGGCCCTGGCCGGTTGCGGCGTAGGCAAGCTCGCACCAAGTCTTGACCCTCCTCGATCTGAGCTTGGTCCCAAAGTGCCCGGTCCTGATCGGGGAGTCGGATCAACTCGCCATTCGGGCCGGTGCGTGCCCTCCGGCGTGACTCGGTCAGGACCATCAGAGCGAGCAGACCGATCACCTCGGGCTCGTCGGGCATCAAGTCCGCGAGCAAACGGGCGAGCCTCACTGCCTCGTCGGCGACGTCATGACGGATCAGCTGGTCGCCCGAGGTGGCGAGATGACCTTCGTTGTACACGAGGTAGATCACCGCGAGAACCGGCTTCAACCGGTTGGGAAGCTCGGCGTCACCAGGGATCCGGTAAGGGATGTTGGCGGCCTTGATCTTGCGCTTCGCTCGGACGAGCCGCTGCGCCATCGTGGTCTCGGACACGAGGAACGCCCGAGCGATCTCGTCGGTCTGCAGTCCTGCGATGAGTCTCAGCGTCAGTGCCACTTGAGCGTTGGCGGCAAGAGCAGGGTGACAGCAGGTGAAGATTAGCCTCAGTTGGTCGTCATCCACGATCTCGATCTCATCTGGCTCATCTCGGTCGAGGAGGCGAAACGCCTCGCTCTGCCGGTCTTCACGAAGACCCTCCCGGCGGAGACGATCGATGGCTCGGTTTTTCGCAGTGGTGATGATCCACCCGGCAGGGCTCGGAGGAACCCCCGTGTTGGGCCAGCGTCGGACCGCTTCGACAAATGCCTCCTGGACCGCCTCTTCGGCGATGTCGATGTCACCGAAGCGGCGGACCAGGGTGGCGACGGCTCGGCCGGACTCATGCTTGAAGATCTCGGCGATCTCGCGGTCATCGGCCACTTCTGGAGGTCAGGCCTCGGGCTCGTCCTGGAAAGGCCGGATCTCCACCGGTCCGCGGCAGGCCACAGTTGCCTGTGACGCCCAGTCGAGAGCCGCGTCCAGGTTCTCGGCCTCGATGATCCAGAACCCACCAATCTGCTCTTTGGCCTCGGGGAAGGGGCCATCCGTGGTGAGGACCTCACCATCGTCGGATCGAACCACGGTAGCGGTGTCCGGGGTGTGAAGACCACCTCCGAAGACCCAGACTCCGGCGTCCTGCATTTTCTTGTTCAGTGCGTCGACGTCGGCATACATCTCTTGAATGACTTCGTCCGCCGGTGCCTCTTCGCCCTCGACGTAGTAGACGGACATCAGATACTGCGACATTTCATGTCTCCTTCGCTTGCGGTCCCGGGAACCTACCCAGGCCTCTCGTTACCCCCTATACGAACGGCCGACACAGATTTCGACATAGGCGTTCTTGGTGGTCTGTCGCTTGGAGGGGGCGAGCGGCGGGCCATCGTGCTGTGGCTCCCAGATACGGGAGCCAGGCCGTCTCATAACCATCACTCCCCGTCGAAGTAACCAACCTCGGCCGAGCCGTCCAGAAACTTCCAAAGACTTGCCTCACAGGTGCCGCCCGGGGCCCTGCCCGCGAACACCCCTATCTTCCCGGTGTCGGGATACTCGGCGATCTCGGGCTCCACCATCGTCGAGATCATCAGGATGCGAGCCTCAGAATCTGAGCTGTTGATCATCTGGTGGGCACCCTCAGGCCCCTTTCGGAAGATCATCGCATCACCGCGGCTGGCCAGCTCGTCACCCTCCGGGGTGCGGACCGTGATCGAGCCATCGAGCACGATCAGCATCTCCTCGTTGGAGTGGTGGAAGTGGTACGGGAATGACTTCTGTCCGGGGCCGATGACGAAGATGCTCGCCCCGAGCATCTGACCGCCCAGCCGACGGGCCAACCGAATGCGATCCCATTCGAATCCGGGATGGTCCTCGTGGCTGTCCCAATCGGTTGCGTAGATGTTCTCCATCGGGCGAACCTACCGCTCCACCCTTCGCCTGATCGGACCGCGCCGTTGTCTGATCGTCGTCGGCTGCGCCATAGTGCCCAGGTGAACAGAGCCAGGTTCCCCCGTCCTTCGCTGCGTGCTCTCGCAGTCGCCCTGGCGGCTTTCATCATGCTGGGTCTGGTCGACGGTGCTCTGGGAGTGGCGTGGCCCTCGATCAGAGCGGTGTTTACCCGTGATATCCCGGACCTCGGCCTGCTCCTCGCCTCCGGCAGCATCGGCTATCTGAGCGCCAGCGCCGGGTACGGGTGGCTCCACCCACGACTCGGAACCGGGGTACTTCTCGGGATGGGGGGAGGACTCCTCTTCGTAGGTCTCACGGGCATCGCGCTGTCTCCCGAGTGGGTGATGGTGGCTGTGTCCGCGGTCTGCCTCGGTCTGGGGGGTGGACTGATCGACACCGGGATGAATGCCCACGCCGCTCTCGTATTCGACGTTGCCTCGATCAACCTCCTCCACGCCTGCTATGGCCTAGGAGCCACCCTAGGGCCCCTGGTCATCACCCTGAGCCTGGTCTCCACAGGCGCCTGGAGAAGCGGGTATGCCGCGATGGCGGCAACCCAGGTCCTTGTTGTCGGCGCCATCTGGGCTCGCCGTTCCCGGTGGACCGGCGCTGAGCCCGACGTCAGCCGGGACAGGCCCGTCGTGTCCCGGCGTGGTCAGGTATGGGTGATGATGGTTCTCTTCTTTCTGTACACCGGGGTGGAGGTGGCCACGGGTCAGTGGGCCTTCACCCTTCTCACGGAGGGGCGGGGCATGGCCACAGCCGCCGCGGGCACTTGGGTCGCCATCTATTGGGGCGGTCTGACGGTGGGCAGGCTCGGGTTCGGGATCATCGGTGACAGACTCAACCCATCACTTTCTCTCAGGCGGAGCATGGTCGTCGCCCTCCTCGGAGTCGCCCTGCTCTGGATCGACCCCCTCGGGCTCGGTGTCATCGGGCTTCCCGTTGCCGGCCTCGGGTTTGCGTCGGTGTTCCCGACCCTGGTCGTCCTGACCCCGGCGCGTATTGGCCGGCTTCGCTCCACGCGGTCGATCGGCTTTCAGCTGGCGGCAGCCAACATCGGTGCCGCCGGGGTGCCCTGGGCTCTGGGTCTCGTCGCCGCTGTCCTCGGGGTGGAAGCGCTGGCGCCCGGGCTTTTCCTGGTCTCCGTCCTTCTCGCCGTCTTGCACTTCGCGACGGATCGAAACCCATCCGACGATCGTGGCCAACGAGACCCACACGTGTAAATTCGGGCGGCCAACGTCAGGAGCACAAGTGTCAGAAGCGAAGCTAAACCCGCCGTTTCGCGCCGATCACGTCGGATCCCTCTTGCGACCTCAGGAGATCTTCGAGGCCAGGACGAAAGTGGCCGGCGGGGAGATGTCGAGGGAGGAATTGCGCGAGGTCGAGGACAAGGCCATCGCCGCGATGATCCCCAGGCTAGAGGCCACAGGCATCGAGGCCGTCACCGATGGCGAGTTCCGCCGAGCCTGGTTTCACCTCGATTTCCTCGAGCAGCTCGATGGGGTGACTGTGACGGGGATGATCGCCTCCAGCTCCGATGCCGAGGGTCGGGTCGGCATGGCACCGCCCAAGATCACCGTCACCGGCAAATTGGCCCATTTGCACGACATCCAGGTGGCCGACTTTGAGTTCGTCGCGTCACATACCGATCATTTCCCCAAGGTGTGCATCCCGTCCCCGACGATGGCGCACTTTCGTGGAGGCAGAGCCGGCATCGACATCGAGTCGTATCCCGACCTCGATCTGTTCTTCGAGGACTTGGCACAGGCATACCGCGACGAGGTCGCGCATCTCTACGAGGCAGGCTGTCGCTACCTCCAGTTGGACGACACCAACCTGGCTTATCTCTGCGATCCCAAGATGCGGCAGGGGGCGATCGATCGTGGCGATGATCCTGACGAGCTGCCCAGGACCTACGCCGCCCTGATCAACTCGGCGCTGCGCGACGCGCCCGACGACATGACCACGGCGGTTCATCTTTGCCGGGGGAACTACAAGTCCACCTTCTTCGCCTCCGGCGGCTACGAGCCGGTGGCCGAGGTGCTGTTCAACGAGCTCGACGTCGATGCCTACTTCCTCGAATATGACGATGAGAGGTCAGGCGATTTCGCCCCCCTGCGGTTTGTCCCTGCCGACAAGACGGTGGTGCTCGGCCTGGTCACGTCGAAGACCCCGGAGCTGGAATCCCAGGACGACCTGTTGAGCCGTATCGAGGATGCCTCCGGGTATGTCTCCGCCGATCAGCTCTGCCTCAGCCCCCAGTGCGGATTCGCCAGCACCATGGAGGGCAACGCCATCACCGAGGACGAGCAATGGGCGAAGCTGGGGCTGGTCGTCTCGACCGCCGAGCGGGCCTGGGGTGAGACTCCTTTTGGGACGCGGTGACTCCCATATATGGGAGCCACAGCATTAGGAACGGGGATCACCGGTCATAAGGTCTAGTCCGGGCGCGCCGATAACCTGATCACGATGTCCCGTCGTCTCTCTCCGATCTTGACGCTGCTGCTGGTCGTTGTCGTCGCCTGCACGGGAAATGCCGACCCGTCAACGACCACCTCCGAAGATGGCACACCCTCGACCACTGTGACCACGGTCGAAGAAGAGACCACGACAACCGAACGTGACGTCACCACGACAACTGCCGAGGCACCGCCCGTCACCGAGCCCGATCTATCCGGTCTGGAGGGCGTTTCCGACGAGGTGAGAGCCCAACTCGAGGATCTGATTGGGGTCGCCCAGGAGATCCGTGAATTGCCGTTCCTCGACCCGCCGGTGATCACAATCGTCACCGAGGACGAACTCGAAGCCTTGGTTCGTGAGGACATCGAGGAGGAGGCCGAAGACTTTCCCGCCGATGAGGCGCTCTACAAGATGCTGGGACTCCTCAACGAGGCCGCCGATTTCGAACAAATCGTTCTCGATCTGTATGGGGAGCAGGTGGCGGGGTACTACGACGGTGACACCGGCGAGATCGTTGTGCCCGCCAGGGAAGACGGATTCTCGCTGTTGCAGCAGGGAACTTTGGTCCACGAGCTGGTCCATGCCATCACCGATCAGCATTTCGGGTTCAACGACACCTTCCAGGCGATGATCGACGAGGAGCGCCTCGACGAGGCGACCGCATACCAGGCACTCATCGAGGGCGACGCCACCCTCGCCGAGGTCCTTTGGGTTCAGAGCCTCGGCCAGAGAGAGATCGGCGAGTTCTTGGCCGAATCACTCGAGATCGACACCGCCGCTCTCGACGCCGCCCCGAGGTTCCTCACCGAGTCGTTGTTGTTCCCCTATGACTCCGGTCTCGCCTTTGCCCAGGACCTCTACATCGACGGCGGCGCCTGGGGCGACGTCAATGAGGCCTACAGGCTCATGCCCGGCCTGCCGGCATCGACTGAGCAGGTGATCACCCCCGACGACTACCAACGTGACCTCCCCCTCGACGTCACCCTCCCCGCGGTGGACGTGGGCGGGTACGAGTTGGAACGGACTTCGGTTTGGGGCGAGCAAGGGTTCCGAATCCTCCTCAATCAGGGTGATGGAGCTCGAAGCGTCGCAACGGCCGTCGATGGCTGGGGTGGTGACTCCTACCACCAGTGGTTCGACGGCGAGAACGCCGCAATTCTCATCGCCTACAGCGGCGATACTCAGGCCGACGTCGATGAGCTCGAGCAGGCCCTTCTCGGTTTCGCCAACCAGAACTTTCCCGAAGAGAACTTTGTCTGGGTGGAGCAGCTCGACGGCACGCTGTATTTCATCGCCGCCAACGAGAAAACCGTCGGCGAGTCGATCAGAGCCACCGCCGGGCTTGACTGAGGCCTCGTGGCCAGCGGAAGTCTGCTCGTTTGCGCCACACCCATCGGGAATCTCGGTGATATCTCCGAACGGATGCGCAGTGTCCTCGCCAGCGCCGATGTCGTGTTCGCCGAGGACACCCGGAGAACCGCCAAGCTTCTCAGCCATCTCTCAATCAGCGTCAGGGTGGTTTCGCTGTTCGCAGGCAATGAGGAAAGCCGCACCCAACGGTTGGTTGGCGAGATCGCCGCCGGTAAGACCGTGGTGCTGGTATCCGACGCCGGGATGCCGACGGTGTCGGATCCGGGTGCCTCTGCTGTGCGCGCGGTGAGAAAGGCCGGCTATCCGGTCAGCGTCATACCGGGGCCGTCAGCCGTGACCACTGCATTGGCGTTGTCCGGCTTTGGGGGCGACCGCTTCGTCTTCGAGGGATTCCTACCCCGCCGTGGGGGCGAGCGCGCCCAGCGTCTCGAAGAGATCGGGCAGGAGAATCGCACGGTGGTTCTCTTCGCCAGCCCGAATCGGCTCCCCAAGGATCTCGCCGATCTCTGTGCAGCCTGCGGCAGCACCCGTGAGGTGGCAGTGATGAGGGAGCTGACCAAGCTCCACGAGGAGTCCTGGGTTGGTTCGCTTCAGCGGGCTACCGAGCTCTGGTCCGAACCGGTGAAGGGAGAGGTGACGTTGGTGCTGGAGCCTACGGATCTGGAGCCACCATCACAGCCACAGGCGATCGCGAGGGCACGCTTTCTCGTTGCCGAAGGGTCGACGGTCAGCGACGCCGCGAAGCTGGCCTCAGACGAGACCGGCGTCTCTCGCCGCATCATCTATGAGACACTTCTCGAGGATCAAGACTCCAGTTGAGAGCGGCAGGAGGAGCAGATGCCCTTGCCCTTGAACTGCGACACCTGATCGTCACTTCCACAGAACGTGCAGGAGTCGGTCATCTTGCGCAGCACGATGTTGCCTCCCTCAACGGCGATGTAGAGATGGTCGCCCTCGCGGATGTTGAACATGCGGCGGGTCTCGGCCGGGATGACGATCCGGCCGAGGTCATCGATCTTGCGAGCGATCCCAGAGTCCACGGCGTCGGAGCCTACCGATCGGAACCCGGCGAGTGCCGGGTACCGTCAATGTGATGCCCTGGGTGGACACCCACTGCCACTTGCAGCTCGACGGGAGACCGCCCGCCGCGCTTCTCGAGCGCGCCTCCGATGTCGACTGGGTGGTGGTCCCGGGCATCGACGCCGAGAGCTCGGATGCGTCACTGTCGTTGTCGCGGGAATTCCCCGGACAGGTGTTGGCCACCGCCGGGTTGCACCCCCATGAGGCGTCTATGTGGCCGGGTCAGAGTGCAGCGATCGAGGACATGGCTCCGGCAGTGTCGGCGATCGGCGAGACCGGGCTCGACTTCTACCGCAATCTCGCTCCAGCCGAGGATCAGGAGTCGTCCTTTCGGGACCACATCGCCATCGCCCTCGAACTGGACAAACCGATCATCGTGCACTGTCGGGATGCTTTTTCAGCCGTCCACCGCATCGTCGAGGAGACCGAAGTCGGCCCACAGACGATCCTGCATTGTTGGACCGGAGGCAGGCGATGGACCAGGCGGTTCCTCGACCTGGGTGTGACGTTCTCCTTTGCAGGCCCGGTTGCCTTCGCCACCGGCGAGACCATTCGCCTCGGCGCCGAATTGGTACCGCCAGAGCGCGCCTTGGTCGAGACCGACACGCCTTATTTGACACCACCCCCACATCGGGGTGAGCCGAACGAGCCGGCGTATGTTTCCTTGGTCGGTGCCGCGCTCGCCGAGGTGTGGGATATGTCGGTCGACGACGTTGGCTCGGTCACCAGCGCCAATGCGGCCAGTGTCTTCGGCAAGTGACCGCACAGACCCGCTCCGAGATCGCCGCACTGCTGGAACGACACGGGCTGGCGCCGATTCACCGGCTCGGACAGCACTTTCTCGCCGACGCCAACATCACCAGGAAGATCGTGGCCCTCGCGGGGGTGAGCCCAGACAGCAAGGTGGTGGAAGTGGGTGCGGGCACCGGCACCCTCACCCGCGCCCTCGCTGCTTCGGGTGCACGGGTCGTCGCCTATGAGATCGACGAGGGTTTGCGACCGGTATTGGCCGAGGTCACCTCCGGTCTCGACGTGGATCTGCGCTTTGCCGACGTGACGAGTGTGGACTTTGACTCCGTCCTCGACGGCGATGGATGGGCGATGGTGGCCAACCTTCCCTACAACGTGGGCACACCTGTGGTTCTGGAGGCATTGCGTCATGCCCCCAAGATCGACCGGTTCGTCGTGATGGTGCAGAGGGAGGTAGCGGAGCGATTCGTGGCGCAACCGGGGAGCGCTGAATACGGGCTCCCTTCGGTGGTGGCGGGGATTCACTCCGAGGCGGCCGTCGTCTTCACCGTGCCCCCGCAAGTCTTCTATCCGCCACCCGGCGTGGAGTCGGCGGTAGTCGAGATGGATCGGGTCTCTGCTCCGCCCGAAGCGGAGCGTGCCATCGAATTGGCTCGAGCCGGGTTCGGGCAACGTCGAAAGATGCTGCGTCGCTCGCTCGCCGCCGTCTTGGATGATCCAACCGGCTCGCTGGAGACTGCAGGGATCCCACCAACGAGTCGAGCGGAGGATCTGTCGCCCGTCGAATACCTGCGATTGGCGGAAGTGTCGTGACGACCTATCTCGCCCCGGCGAAACTCAACCTCTCCCTGCTGGTTTCTCCGCCAAACAGTGACGGATATCACCCTCTCCAGTCCTTGGTCCAAACCATTGAGTGGAGCGACCTGCTCGAGGTGGAGCGGGGCGAAGGAGGCAACGATGTCCTCGAGTCGGACATCGAGGACAACCTCGTCGAGCGAGCGGTCTCCGAACTGCGCAAAGTCAGTGAGGTGCCACCTCTGGCGATGAGGCTGATGAAGGAGATCCCGGTTGCCGCCGGACTCGGTGGAGGCAGCTCGGATGCCGCTGCAGCCTTGCTCGGTGCCGCTGAGCATGCCGGTCTGGCGCGATCAGTGCTGACCGATGTTGCTCCTCGTGTCGGGGCGGACGTTGCCCTGTTTCTCACCGGAGGGACCCTCATGATGAGAGGTCGTGGGGAGCAGGTCGAATCGCTCCACCCTTTGCAGGATTTTGCAGTCGCAGTCGCCGTCCCCGATTTCGGACTGGTCACCAAGGACGTCTACCAACGTTGGGATGGGCTGGAAGGACCGGAAGGAACGGCGGTACCGGACGATGGGCTACCCCCGTCGCTTCGGGGCGGGATGCCAATGCGCAACGACCTGCTGCCGGCGGCGCTGGACCTCGAGCCGCGTCTCGGTGATTTCATGGTCGATGTCGGTTCGCTGTGGGGTACCACGGTGTGTCTCACCGGTTCCGGGTCGGCGTGTTTCGGCTACTTCGCCACCCTCGACGAGGCTGTCGATGCGGCCTCGGCCGTGTCCGTTCTGGTGCGGAAGGGGAGGGGCGTCGAGCTGCGGGACAGGGGAGTGGCGCCCCTCGACGATCGAGTGGGCCGTGAGGCGCGCTGAGCGCGCATGTGTGCACAATGGACCTGGTTC
>DASUUC010000080.1:0-42829 GCA_036374335.1 Acidimicrobiia bacterium | reverse complement strand
CCCGACCGATCGCCGATTCGTAGAAGTCGTAGCCGTGTGCCAGACCGGTGCCGAGGGCCACTCCTTCCGTCACTCCGATCGGCATCTCGTCGCGGGCCAGTGACTCGAGCTGTCTTTCGATACTCATGATTCTCTCTCCATTTCCTCGCGAAGTCTGGTGAGGCCGCGGTGAACGTCGGCCTTGACGGTTCCTTCCGGTCTTCCGGTTATCTCCGCGATCTCGGTTGTGCCCATGCCAATCACGTGGCGAAGGACCACGGCTGTCCGCTGATGGGTGTTCAAAGACGAGAGACGGCGATCCCATGCCACCTCGTCCATCGGCTCGGGGTCGGTTTCGGTGGGGTCGACGTCCGTATCGACCCACACCGGGCGTCGCGATCGATCACGCAGGTGGTTTCGCCCCAGATTCATGGCGATGGTCCACAGCCAGGGGCGCAGGTCCATTGCTTTGATCCGCTCCGGTTCGTAGCCGTCGAGGGCCCGGTAGGCCCTGATGAAGGTCTCTTGAGTCAGGTCCTCCGCTTCTTGATGGTCTCCACATATGCGTCGGAGACCCCAGAACAGTTGTCTGCCCATGGTCTCGACCACCGTCGGGAATGTCGTGTCCAGATCGGTGGCCAGGGCGTTCGCGAGATCATCCATCACCCGAAAGAACCCCCCAGGAGGTCATCGGGTTGCACGGTACCTATATTTGTGGCCGTGACATCACCCGCGATCGAGGAGAGTCTGACCCGGGCCGAGCGAGCGGTCGACGCCGGTGAGGGTCTCTCCGGGACCGGGTTCTGGCGGGCGGTGTCGACGGTGAAAGGCCAACCCGAGCTCGCCGACCGCTATGCCGATCGCATCGCCGCCATAGACGAACGCGCCCATCGGGATTGGGCTTTGTTGGTCATCCCGTTGGGAGTGGGAACGGTACTCGCGGGGGTGGCCACCCTGGTCGGTCTGGCTTTGGTCTGGTGGGCATACGCCCTCGACGGTGGGCCGGCCATCGTCGCCTTCCTCATTGGATTCGGGGTCCTCATCGCCTCCACACATGCGCTGGCCCACCTCGTCGTGGGATCGACTCTGGGGATCCGGTTCAGCTACTGGTTTGTCGGAAAGATCAGCCAGCCCCAGCCCGGGGTGAAGGTGGACTACGCCACCTATCTCCGCACCAAGGCCGCGAAACGGGCATGGATGCACGCCTCGGGTGCCATCGTCACCAAGGCCATCCCGTTCCTGCTCATCGGCGCCGCTGTCGCGGCGGACCTCCCTGCCTGGGTCGCCTGGGCATTGGCGGCTTTCGGTGTCGCCACCATCGCCACCGATGTGCTGTGGTCGACCAAGGCGTCGGATTGGAAGAAGTTCCGGCGCGAGATGAGTTTCGCTCAAGACTCCTGATCGCTTCGCGGGATGGAACCGTCGGTCTGGTGCAGCTCGTCGTGGGTGGCCACCAGATCGGCGAAGTTGGGCGGGTCCTGGACGTCGACTGCGATCAGGTGGCGAGTGATCGGGCCTTCATCCCTGTCGAATGAACGTGCCCGACGCAGCAAGGTGGCCGCGGCGTCGTCGATCCTGTGGTGTTGGGCGAGGTGGTCTTCCCAGCTCTGCAACACCATGAGCTCGGTGAGCCGCGTCGGGTCGGATGTGTGGCGGAAGAGCCGCCATCGGTAGGCGCCGGTGCTGAGCCGGACGAGGCGGACCTCGTTCATCACATTCGTGAACTCTGTGAAATCGGATTCGTCGATCTGCCACGTGTTGAGGACGATCACCGGCCCTCCTTCGAACGTCTCGTCGTCGTGGGGCGGGTTCGCATCGACGCTCTCGGTGAACTCCGGTGTGGCGATGTCGTCGATGTGGGGCACTCCCAACCTGGGGGCGATGAGCCCGATGGCAATCGCACCGGCCGAGAACACCATGAGCGAGCCCGGAGTGCCGATCTGGTCTGCCACCAGACCCGATGCGATCGATCCGATCGGGAGGACTCCGGCGAAGGCGAGCGTGTATATCGACATGGCCCGACCTCTGATCCACCCCGGAGACATGAGCTGGGCTGTGGCGTTGAGCGTAACGAGTGTGAGGAGCCAGAACATGCCCGCGAGGAACATGGCCACCCCGCCCACCCAAACCGACTGGGCCAGCCCGAGCAGGATGCCGGCGCCTCCAAAGAGCATCATCGTATGAGGCACCCACGACCCGCTGATCCAGGAACTGATGCGGGGACGGACAATGACTCCCGTGAGCGCTCCAGCTCCCATCGCCCCGTATAGCACTCCAAAGGCGACCGGTCCGCCGCCCAGGTGGGCAGTGTGGACCGGCAGCACTGCCTGGACCACCGCAGAGCTCAGAGCAAACACGGCCACCAGGATCATTAGATTGCGGAAGGCCGGGGTGAATCTGGCGAACCGGATTCCGGTGGATATCGCCGACCGCATCGACTGGGGCCGTTCCCGGGCTGAGGCCATCAGATTCGGACCGATGACGATCAGGGCGATGATGATCGCCACGTAAGAGAGGGCGTTGAAGCCGAAGCCGGCCTCCGCCCCGTAGGCCGCCACCAGGAAGCCACCCAAAGCAGGACCGATGGCGCGGGCGGCGTTGAAGGCCGCCGAGTTGAGGGCGACTGCCGACGCCACCAGTCCACGGGGTACGAGATCGGGGACCAGGGCCTGCCAGGCCGGGAGGTTCAGGGCCAGGCCGGTTCCAATCACCAAACCGAGGGTGAGGAGGAGGCCCGGCGTCATCAGATCGAGGAACGTGAGGATGGCCATGGCCGCGGCGGAGCCGCCCATGACCGTCTGGGCGATGAGCATGAGCTTGGCCCGGTCGAAACGGTCGGCCAGCGCTCCGGCAGAAAGGGAAAAGAAGAGGAGTGGAAGCGTCGCGGACGCCACGATCAGGCCAACCCAAGTGCTCGATGCTGTCAGTTCCCACATCAGCCACGACCCGGCTACCGATTGCACGAACGTACCGGAGGCGGAAAACACGTTTCCAGCCCACAGCCATCTGAAATGCGGGTACTTGAGCGGCTCGACAGCCGAAGTCATCCGGGCAGGGTAGGCCTCGCCTAGGTTAGGTCGAGTGGTTCGCGACCTCGCCTACTTCGTGCAATCAGAGCAGGGCAAGGGACCGGGTGTCCTCGTCCTTCACTCGCTGTGGGGGTTGACTTCGTCGGTGAAGGGTCTTTGCGACGGTCTCGCCGACGACGGGTTCACCGTGCTGGCGCCGGACATCAACTTCGGGGGGTTGCCGGAGACCGAGAAGGAGGGGATCGATCGTCTTGGTGAGGCCGACCCGGACCGGCTCGCTTCACTGGTCCTTTCGTCGACGCGTCTTCTCTCCGACCAGTCAAAGGAGGGACCAATCGGGATCGTGGGTTTCGGTATGGGGGGTTCACTGGGCTTGTGGGCATCGGTGCGGCTGGCCGATCTGGTGGGGGCGGTCGTCTCCTTCTATGGCACCCAACAGATCGACTTCGCCGGATCGCAGGCGTCGTATCTCATCCATTTCGCCGAGGAGGACGAGTACATCACGGACGACGAGGCGGCTTTCATGGAGGCAACGATGCGTCTCGAGTCGCTTTCCCTCGAGTTGGTCACCTACCCGGGAACCAAACATGGATTCTGTGAGCCTGACGGGGAGACCTTCGACCCGGAAGCATTCGAGTTGGCCTGGGGAAAAACGATCGACTTCCTGAAGAGAGTCATCTCGAGGTAGGCAGCCCAGACGGTCACGACTCACGAGGCTCTGCCCAACCGAAAGTGCCCTAAGGTTGGGACATGGTGACCACTAAGCCGGTTGCTCGAGCCCCCAACGTGGCTGAGGGTCTTTTCGACGAGTTGGCCGCAATGGTCCCGGTTCCGGCTGATCGACCAAAGATCAGTGTCCTTGCACCTTTCACTGAGACCGAACTCGGTCGGGTGCCCGAGGCGACCACCGATGATGTGGCCGGCGCCGTCGCCAGAGCGCGAGCCGTGCAACGCTCTTGGGCCCGGACACCGGTCCGGGAGCGGGCACGAATTCTCTCCCGGTTCCACGATCTCCTGGTCGAGCGGGCCGACACGGCCATGGACATCCTGCAGCTCGAGGCGGGAAAAGCCCGGATCCCCGCGTTCGAAGAGGTCTATGACACGGTTGCCACCACCCGCTATTACATGAAGACAGGGCCGGCTCTGTTGAAGCGAAGGCGACGGGCGGTGTCAATGCCGGGCATGACCACTGCCTACGAGTACCGGCATCCTCATGGCGTGGTCGGGAGCATCAGCCCTTGGAACTTCCCATTCACACTCGCCATCTCGGACGTCATCCCCGCCCTGCTCGCCGGGAACACCGTCGTCGGCAAACCCGACGAGAAGACGCCATTCTCGATGCTCTACGGCGCCTCCCTCCTGGCCGAGGCCGGGTTGCCGGAAGGTGTCCTTCAGGTGATCTCCGGGCACGGAAAGGACATCGGCCCGAGGATCGTCGACGCGGTCGATTTCGTGGTGTTCACCGGCTCCACCGAGGTCGGCCGCCAAGTGGCCACCCAGGCTGCGAACCGGCTCGTCGGTTCGTCGATGGAGCTCGGGGGCAAGAACGCGGCGATCGTCCTCGCCGACGCCGACCTCGACAAGACCATTCCCGGCATCTCCCGTGCCGTCTACGCCAACGGTGGCCAGCTCTGCATTTCCATGGAGCGGGTCTATGTCGACGAGTCGATTCGCGCCGAGTTCACCGACCGATTCGTCGAGCACACCCGGAATCTCGTGATCACCGCGGAGTTCGACTTCTCGTCCGCTCTCTCCTCGATGATCACGCGGGATCACCTGGACAGCGTGCACTTCCATGTCGAAGACGCGATTGGCAAAGGAGCCACCCTGCTCACCGGTGGCAAGCCGAGACCTGACGTGGGACCGCTGTTCTACGAGCCCACCGTGCTCACTGATGTCGACGACGACATGTTGCTCTGCCGTGACGAGACGTTTGGCCCTGTCGTCTCCATCTACGGGTTCGCCAAGCTCGAGGATGCCATCGATGGTGCCAACGACTCACATCTCGGCTTGAACTTCAGTGTCTGGACCGAGGACACCCGGAGAGGGGTCGAAATCGCCTCCCGTTTGGAGGCGGGGACGGTGGGGGTCAACGACGGATACGCCGCGGTGTGGTCCTCATACGACGCTCCAATGGGTGGCATGAAGCTGTCAGGGATGGGCCGTCGTCACGGCTCGGAAGGGATACTCAAGTACACCGAATCGCAAACCGTGGCGGTCCAGAAGTTGGGCCCCGCCTTCGCTCCTCCCGGCGGGCTCGGCTACCCGAGGTATCAGAGAATGCTCGGTCCGTTGCTCAAGCTGCTGAAGCACCTTCCCTTCTACAAGTAGCCGTCTACCAGGCGGGTCCTTTCAGGTCGATCGCCCCCTTGATCGGCGCCGGCGAGTTGAGGTCTCCGACCATCACCTCGTTGAAGGTGAAGACCTCGGTCGGACGTATTGGGTCTCGAGGAGTTGCCCGGTGAAACGATGCCGGCCCAGCTTGGAGTAGTAATCGACGAGCTCATCCCGGCAGACCAGAAGGGGCGAAGTCGACGTTGCGCCCCAGCATGAAATCGAGCGCCTGCGCCATCCCCAGCGGGGCGTATCCCTTGCCGCGATGGGCCGGGTGGGGTTGCCACACCGCTGATGCCACCGATGGTGGCCGATGTCCCGTTGACCGATCTGTCCCTGATGACGATGCCGGTATGAGAGACGAGCAGACCTTCAATTCTCACGAACACTCCCACTCCCGTGGGGCCCCATTCCCGGGCCGCGGGGGACAGGTTCGGGTAGACGGCCGCCTTCATCGAGGTCATCTCTTCGGTCTCCTTCTTGCCGAGCTCGGTGGTCGCCCTCAGCGCTGTTGTCGCACTCATTGCTCGCTCATCTCCGCGAGGTCGGCTTCGAGGACCTCTCGGTCTTGGTCGTCCTCGATTTCGGCAAGCGTGGCGCGTGCCAGTTCCAGGTGCTCGGTGAATGTGTCGATGTCGTCGACTATCGCCGCGGCACGTGCGATTGCCTCGTGAGCGAATCCTTTCACGAAGGGGTCGAGTGAGTACTCGATGGCGATCTCGAGCGACCTCTCCCCAAATCGTCGCGCCAGGTCTGCGTACCCGAGCACCGCGGCCACCCGGGACACCTGCCAGTCGGCGATAGCCTGATTGCGTTCTGTCCCCACGGCATGCCAGTGATAACGCTGGGCGAACGTCGAGGCGAGCATCTGCTCTTCGTCCTCCCGAGCCAAGTCCTCGGCGTCGAGGAGCGTCCACGTCTCATTGAAGGCACGAGAGGCGAAGCGGCGCTGCCATTCGGCGATCTCCTCGGTATTTGGGTTCTCGATCGGCTCGGTCACTCTTCTCCTAATGTGCGGGCTTGGATGAGGGTCGCAACGTTACGCAACGATGGCTGACGGGATCACCGTGGAAGTGAATGGTGAGGAGATTCGGATCTCCTCACCCGACCGTGTCGTGTTCCCCGAACAGGGATGGACCAAGCTCGATGTCGTCGATCACTTCGTCCTCGTCGCCGAAGGGGCCGCCCGTGGGATCACGCGCCGTCCCACCATGCTGAAGCGTTACATGAAAGACGTCACGATCGAGCCGATCTATCACAAGAGGGCCTCCAAGAACACCCCTTTTGAGACTGTGCAGATCAGATTTCCCTCGCAACGCCCCGGCCGCATGAACGTGCCCGTGTCCCAAGGCGACGTGATCCGGCTGGTCCAACTGGGATGTCTCGACTTTCACCCATGGCCGGTGCGCGCCGACGACATCGATCACCCTGACGAGTTGCGGTTCGACTTCGATCCCACGGACGGTTTCGGGTTCGACATGGTGAAGGAGGCGGTGGCGGGGGCGAAGGATCTGCTGGACGAGGTTGGTTTGGCCGGCTGGCCCAAGACCTCCGGCAGCCGCGGCATTCATGTCTACGTCCGTATCGAACCGCTGTGGGACTTCTTCCAGACTCGTCGGGCCGTGCTCGCCTTCGCCCGCGAGCTGGAACGGAGGATGGACGGCCTGGTCACCACCAGCTGGTGGAAGGAGGAGCGACACGGTGTCTTCGTCGACTACAACCAGAACGCCAGGGACAAGACCGTGTCTTCGGCCTACGGGGTGCGGCCCACCGGTTTCGTGTCCGCACCCTTCACCTGGGACGAATTGTCCGACATCGCGATCGAGGATTTCCCCCTGGGATCGTATGCCGAGCGATGGGCTGCAGTGGGTGACCTGACCGCAGGCATCGATGAGGCGGCCGGCCGGATCGACTCGCTCATGGAGTGGGTGCTCCGTGACGAGGAGAACGGAATCGGGGATGCCCCCTGGCCCCCCCATTATCCCAAGATGCCCGGCGAGCCACCTCGGGTGCAACCATCCAAACAGCGCCGCGCCGACGACGAGTACTGAACCCGTTTCCTAATGCTGTAGCTCCCATATGTGGGAGCTACAACGTTTCGTTCGGGCATGAAAGACCCCGGGTTCGACCCGGGGTCTTTCCAGACGCTCTGGCTCCCATATATGGGAGCCAGAGCATTAGGAACGCGACTAGAGAGCGTCCCGTTTCTGCAGGGCCCAGGTGAGGACGCCAAGGCCAAGCACCAGGACAACCCCCAGCTTGGCCAACCCGCCACCGATGCCGGGCGCCACCGCTCCCAGAGCCTCGTCGATCGGAAGCCCGGTGGTGTCGACGAGATCGACATAGATCGAGGCCGCGATCCGCCAGATGGAGAGTTGGGCCAGCCCCGAGACCAGACCCGACAGAGCCAGCTCGACGAGGATCAGATAGCCGAGGCCGACGAGAACCGACCTGGAGAACAGATAGCCCACAGGCACGAAGATGGCCGCATAGCCCACGGCGGCGGCCAGCAGCAAGGCAGCGCCGGGGATGACGACGGCCATATCGGCCCCATGGATCAATCCGGCCAGGACCGTGGCCACCCAGCCTCCCACGGCGATGGTGCCTGCGGCGAAGATCCCGGCGAGAAGTGAAGAGAGCGCGAACGACCACCGTGGGATGGGTCGCATATAGAGATAGGGGAGGGTGCCGGCGTCACGCTCATCCCGCAGCGTCGACACGGTGAGGATGAGGGCTGCTATTGCGTAGGTGAATCCGACGGAGAGCATGATCCCAATGAACGCTTCCGACAGATCGTCGGGAGCGAGGTCGATCCCGGCTATGCCGAAGATCAGACCCGGCATTGAGGCGAGGAGAATCAGCCAATACACGCGGGATCGCTGCATGAGCCTCCTGTAGAGATGCATGGTGAGGACCATCAGCGACCCTCCACGAGATAACGGAACACCGACTCGAGGGACTCGTCAGCGGGTTCCACCCTCGATATCGAAATGTCATGAGCGACGGCGAGTCGGGGAAGCTGCATCGCCACTTCCCTGGCGTCGGCCGCTTCGATCATGAGAAGTCCATCGTTGACCTGGACACCCAGCACATTGGACGTTCCGATGAGCTCGGAGGCGAGCGCCCGGGGATTGGAGCACTCAACGAAAACCTGTCGGGGCTTGTCGGTCATCGCCGCACGGATCGTGGCCACACTGCCGACTGCTGCGAGACGGCCGTCCACCATGGCGATGACCCTATCGGCCATGCGTTCGACCTCTCGCAGGACGTGAGACGAGACGATGACGGTTCGCCCGGCCGCTCCCAATTCCTTGAAGAGTCTGATGAGCTGGGCGCGCTGCACCGGGTCAGCTCCGTTCAGCGGCTCATCCAGGAGTAGCACCTCCGGATCAGGGACCAGAGCGGAGGCCACCTTGGCCCTTTGCCGCATACCTTTCGAGTATCCCCCCAAGGCCCGATCGGCGGCGTCGGTCAATCCCACGATCTCCAGGACCTCCCGGGCCCGATCCTTCGGATCAGCGATACCGGCGAGGCGTGCTGACAGCTCGATGAACTGACGGCCGGTAAGGTGCTCGTAGATGGCCTCGTCCTCAGGGACGAGGGTCATCGAGCGGTAGATAGAGGGATCGACCCGGGGGTCCCGGCCCATCACGGAGACCATCCCCTGTGAGGGCACCTGGAGTCCGGCGATGACACGCATCAGCGTGGTCTTGCCAGCGCCGTTGGGGCCGAGCAGGCCGGTGACGCCCGGACCAAACCCGATGGTGACCTCGCTGACCGCCACTTTGGGGCCGAACCATTTGGAGAGCTCGCTGACCTCGACCGTGTTCATGCCAGTCTCCGATATCGGGCCCGCACGAGGACAGCGGAGATCACCACGGCTGCCCCGATGACGGCGGCTGCGGTCCACCCTCCGAAACCGGCCGCTTCGGCCGGGTAGGTGACTGTGTCACGAAACAGCGCATCGCGAATGACCCGGGGGAGGTGATCGAAGGCGAAGAGTGAGGTCCAGCGCGCCCCTGCAAATGAAGCCTCGGATATCTGGGCGGCGATGAACCGGCCCGGGATGAGCACCCCGAGAAAGGCGGCAGACGCAATGCCGGGGCGGGCGATGACTGCCGAGAGCAACAGAGCTAGAGCTCCATGCATCCCGACGAACGCCAGGGTTGTGACGGGGACCTTCCACAGAACGTCGAGGTTGTCACCGATGTAGGTGAGGAATCCGTCGTCTGAGATCAGCCCGAGGCCGATGTGGAGCACGATCTGCGGAACCAGATAGATGGCTCCGACCACCGTTGCGAATGCACCGACTTTGGACACGAGGTAGCCGTCGACGGTGAGCGGTCGCGAGAAGTAAACGGAGAGGACTCCCCGGGTACGGTCGGGTATCAGCAGCCACGGCCCGGCAAAAGCAATGAAGAGGAGGCCGATCCAGCTGTACAGATCGAAAAGCTCTCCGTAGGACGGAACACCCTCGGAGAGTGACTCGGCCAAATCGCCGATGAGCCAATGGACCCCGATGACGATGGCGGCCATCGCCAGGGCTATGGCGATCATCAGCCATGGGTACACCTTGTCTCGCGCCTTTCGCCCGAGGCCGAGGATCCGCCGGATTCCGTCCTTGTAGACGGCTTTCCTGGCGCCCGAAGGCCCGGTGCGCTCACCTTCGTATGTGCGATACCCACGGTCGTAGATCACCTGATCGGTCACAGTCCCACCTCCTCGGCGGGCAGCAAGAACAGATCTTCGAGCGAGGCCGATCCCCGGACCATGCGAACCAGGCCGGCCTCGGCCGCCGCGATCTCTTCGAGGATGGCTCGTTCCAAGGTTTGGTCGCCGGGACCGACCACGAGTCGGTGACCGTTCACCGCCACCTCCAAACCGCGCTTGGTGAGGCGCTCTGCAACCTGGGGGGCTTCTGTCACCACTTCGACCTGGACGGTCATTCGTTGTTCGAATCCCTGGATGGGACCGGAACGGAGCAGATTGCCCGCGTCGAGCATGACCACCCACGAGCAAGTGTCTTCGATGTCGGTGAGAACGTGGGAGCTGACGATGACGTTGATGGCGAATTCGCCGAGCCGACGGATCAGCTGGAGCATCTGCGTTCTGCCCGCAGGATCGAGACCCGACGCCGGCTCGTCGAGAAGGAGGAGATCCGGATCGTGAACGATGGCTTGCGCCAGTTTCACCCGTTGCTGCATGCCGGTGGAGAAGTCGCCGAGGAAGCGAAACCGCTCCTCTTCGAGGCCGACGAGGTAGAGCGTCTCTGACGACCGTCGTCTCGCTTCCCGGTGAGGGATGCCGGCGAGCTGTGCCGTGTAGGCGACGAAGTCGGCGGCGGTTTGATCCCTGGGCAGACAGTTCCCTTCGGGCATGTAGCCGAGTCGGGCGCGCACATCCAGAGGCTCGATCTGAGGATCATGACCCATGACGGTCATGGCACCCGCCGTTGGGTGGAGCAGCCCCAGAATCAGCCGAAGCATCGTCGTCTTACCGGCGCCGTTGGCGCCAACCAACCCGGTGACCCCTGGAGGGATCTGGAGGGTGAGGTCGCGCAGGGCGACCACCTCGCCGTAGTCGTGGGTCAGGCCCGCGATCTCAACAACATTGTCCTGACCCATCGCCGAGAGTCTGGCATGCCGCGGGTGACTACGAAATCAGGGATCGCCCCACCAAACCCTTGGTCTTATCGCTTCTGTGTCAATTTGGGGACCTATAGGGGCCCAAAACTGACACAGAACGTTTCTAGCCTTCCACGACCTCGCGAAATCCGGGGCCTTCGGGACGTTCCAGTTGATCCATGGTGCACTGCGACGGGTCTTTGTCCGGTCGCCAGCGGTGGAAGCGGGAAGCGTGGCGGAAGCGGTCACCCTCCAGCTGGTCGTAGCTCACCTCTATCACCACTCCGGATTTGACCGGGTTCCAGGTGTTGTCCTTGCCCGCCGACCAGCGGCTGACCCCACCAGGAGCCCGGGCTGCCTCGTCGAAGCTCCCATCTGCCTGAAGGGCGACGAACCGCTCGAAGATCTCCACCCGGTCGACATCGGGGAAGCCGGAGCAGTGGCCTATGAAGTGGAAGTCGCCATCGTCGTTGTACAGCCCGAGCAGCAGTGACCCGATCTTCCCCCCATCCTTGTGCTCCCGGAACCCGCCCACGACGACGTCGATGGTCCGCCGGTGCTTGATCTTGATCATCGCCCGCTTGCCATGCTGATAGGCGAGCCCGGGGTTCTTGGCGATGATCCCGTCGCACCCGGCTGGCTCGAACTCGTGGAACCATGCTCGGGCGGTTTCTTCATCACCGGTCTGCGGGGTCAGATGCCAGGGAAACTCCAGGTTCCCCATGAGCTCGACGAGGCGCTGACGTCTCTCCGAGAAGGGCCTCTCTCGGATGTCCTCGCTCCGATCAGCCAGCAAATCGAAGGCCACCAACTCGGCCGGCGTCTTCTCCGAGAGCATCTTGATGCGCGACTCCGCGGGGTGGATTCGCTGCTGGAGGGTGTCGAAGTCGGTGGCGCCATCGAACACCACCACGATCTCACCGTCCACGACTGTCCCATCGGGAAGCTGTTGTAGGGCCGGCTCTAGCTCGGGGAAGTAACGGAGGAGAGGTCGCTTGTTCCGGGAGTCGAGACGGATGTCGGGTCTCGACCATGACAGCGAGCGGAACCCGTCCCATTTCGGCTCGTAGACGAATTCTCCTTTCGGCCATTTCTCGGAGACCTTGGCCTCCATCGTCTCCAGGGGTGGTTCGAACGGGTGGCTCATCTAAGAGCACAGTATGGCCGGATAGCCTGAGGTTGGATGTGGGAAAAGGCCAAGTCGAATCTCAAGCTGACCTACGACATTTTCTTCGCCGCCGGCAAAGAGTTCGGCAACGACAAGGTGGGCCGGATGGCGGCTGCGGTGGCCTACCGGGCCATGTTCGCTACTGCCCCCCTCTTCCTGCTCGCCGTTTGGGTAGCCGGATTCGCCCTGGGCAGCGAGGCCGAAACCCAACTCCTCTCCGGCGTGGAAAGGGTCGCCGGGCAGGACCTGCGGGACGCATTGGAGACGTTCCTCACATCAGTTCAGATCTCCGGTGACACCGCGGCCGTACTCGGAATAGCCCTGCTCTTCTGGACCGCCTCCAGCCTGTTCATAGAGCTGCAGAGCGACCTCATTGACATCTTTCACGTCCCCGGTGAGAGGATCGAGGGAGTGATGGGATTTGTCCGGAAGCGGACTCTCGGCTTTCTCTGGGTCCTCGGGATCGGCATTGCCCTCATCGCAGTGTGGGGTATGAACGCCGCCTGGCGTTTCTTCGGCGACGAGATCCTGCCGTCGAACTGGGGGTACCTCCATGAGGTGATCGGATGGCTGACTCCCATGGTTTCGGTGGTCCTCTTGCCGGTGATCCTGGGTCTCTTTTTCCAGACGATGAGTGTGGTCAAGGTGCGATGGCGCGCTGTCTGGTGGGGGTCGTTCTTCACCTCGGTTGCGTTCCTCGGTGCGGCCTACGGGGTTGGTCTGTACTTCTCGTGGGATCGAGACACATCCGCTCCCCAAGTCGCCGCTTCGATATTCGTGATCCTGCTTCTCGCCTTCGTGTTGTCTACGGTGTTCTTCTTCGGAGCCGAGGTGACCAAGGTCTACAACGACTACCTGGCAATGGGCGATGTGATGCCGCCGAAGTTGAGAGCGGCCCAAGCCCGAGCCCCGGAAGTGGTGGTGTCAGAGCCGGAGCGCTCACTGCCACTCGCCGCGCTATTCGCTTTTCTCGGTGGATTGTTCGTCGGGTGGCGGAGAAGGCTCTGACCTCTTCGCCGATTGTCTGCAGACCCAATAACCTCGGAGAACGATGGCGATAGATATCCCCGGCTTCATCGCCGACTTCAAAGAACATGCCACGGACCATGGTTTCCATGTCCATGACGAGCGTCATTTCGTGGAGACCTACTCGCTGCGCCAATCCTGGGAGGTGGATGTGCATCCCGAGGCAGGGTGCGGAGGGCCGATCGACCTTCATGTGGCCCTGGACGTCGATCCGAATGTCCTGCTCTCACTCCGCTCCCAGCTAGAAGAGATGTCGGACTTCACCGAGCCCCCCGACGAGTTCTTCTTGGACCTCTACTTCAACTGGGCCGTCCCCCCGCTCCACGATCCGCCCGACCTCCTGGTGCTGGCTACCGACCTCGCCGGACTCGGGGGAATGGACCTGCCCGTAGAGGTGTCGGCTGTCGACTCGTATGGTGATGTCATGGGCCCTCCCGAGCGAAGGTTGCAGCTCACCGGGAAAAGCCAGGTCAGCCTGGTCGACATCCTGATGGGACGCGAGCAGCTTTGTGAGGTGCTGGACAGTGCACGCGAGGTGAGTGAGTACCTTCTGGACCGGGTCAGCGGCTGGATGGAGCTACCGGGGAATTGAGCTCTCAGAAGATCAGGCTGACCAGCGACCACACGGCCAGTGCGGCCGTGGCCAGACACAGCGCATAGAACAGGCCCATGGTCAGTGGTTTCGGTGGCGGCGCCTCGCGCTGCCCCGTGGCCGTGGCCTCCCGCTCGGCCTCAGCCGGTGCACGCCCCGCGGGAGCTGGGTTTGGGCCGTTTCCGTCGACCGCCGCCGCAAACAAACTCGGCTGATTGGGGACGAACTGAAGAGTCTCGTCCTCGGCGGTGATGCTGTAGATGGAGTCGGTCACATGGGCGATGCGGCATTCGTCCGAGGGCCACTCCCCGATCTCTGTGCCCGACGCCGACAGCCGAACGTGGTCGTCGCCGAGCTCGACCATTACCGGCACTTCGCTCTCATCGAGAGTCACGACACCGTCGTAAATCGGCAAACCTGTAATTCCCCCCGTCAGTTATTGGGTACAAAATAGAGGGTGCGCATGCAGCCGTCCAGTAGCGAACTCTTGTGCCCGCCGCCTAGAACGGTACTCCGATTGCCGTGCACAGAAATCGGGCGTACGAGCCCGCTGATGAATACATCGTGAGCAACTCGTCGGCGAAGTCAGCCGACGTCACCGTCTTCTGGGTCAGTCTGGCCCCCGCGGTGAAGCTTTTCAGGCGCAGGTCCTCCGGGTATGGGTGGTCGGGATCCAACTCCTTCGGGACGCGTTTGAGACGGTCTTCGGCATGGTTGCCGATCTCCCATGTCGCGGTGAACGAGTCTGAGTGGGCCGCTTTACCCCAAGCGTCGGGATCGTCGTTGATCAACTGCCGGATGGCGCGGGCGACCTTGGTCTCCGGGCTCCAGAGTCCGACTCCGGCGAAGTTCTGGCCGGGCTCGATGTGGAGATAGAAGCCGGGAGCGTGAACATCTCGCCCCTGCTCGTGTCGGAAATGGATACCGACGTTCTCCTTGTATGGCTCTCCTTTGACAAACCTCATGTCCCGGTACGGCCGCATGAGCGAGCCGCCACTGACCCTGGCGTCGGCCACGAAGTGCGGTGAGATCTCCTCGAGCCTTGCACCGAAGTCGGTGACGAAGTCGAGGGCGGGCTCGCGAATGTGTTTGATGTAACGCTCCTTGTTCTCCTCCCACCATGGCTGGTTGTTGTTCAGGGCGAGTTCCTCGAGAAACTCGAACACGGCCCGAGTGAAGTATCTGGTTGGCATGACTCTCTCCTTTGCCTGTATGACGAACATAAGGCGCGGCATCGACAGATTTGAAGGGGTTTGACATGGCGGCGAATTGCGAGTCGGTCGGCCTGTCATATCATTGCCGAACGAAGTGAACCTCCTTCTAGCCGCCGCCGAAAGCCCGGGCGCCAGATTCGCGAGCTTTGATGTCCCCCTTTGGGTTTGGATCTCGCTCCTGGCCGCGATAACCATCATGCTCGTGGTCGACCTGCTTCTGGTCCACCGCACCCCGCACGAGATCTCCATCAAGGAAGCCGCCATCGAGTCGGCGGTGTGGATCAGCATCGGTCTCGCTTTCACCGGTGTGATGTTTTGGTGGCAGGGTGGCCAGGCCTCGGGCGAGTACCTCGCCGGGTATCTGATCGAGAAGAGCCTCTCGGTCGACAACGTCTTCGTGTGGGCCGTGATTTTCAGCTACTTCGCCGTGCCGCGGAAATACCAGTTCAGAGTGCTGTTCTGGGGGATCTTTGGAGCCCTGGTGCTCCGGGGCATCTTCATCTATGCCGGGGTGAGGCTGTTGGAGACATTCGACTGGGTCATCTATGTCTTCGGGGCTTTCTTGCTCATCACCGCCTGGCGGATCTACAAGCACGACGGGACCGAGGTTCATCCCGAGGACAACCCGGTCCTCAAGATCGTCCAGAGGGTGATCCCGTCCACAGCGGAGCTGGATGGTCAGAAGCTCTTCACGAGAAAACACGGCCGGCTGCTAGCCACGCCTCTGTTCGCCGTCCTCATCCTCGTGGAAACGACCGACGTGGTGTTTGCGGTCGACTCGATTCCTGCGATCCTCGCCGTGTCCCACGAGGAGTTCATCGTCTTCTCCTCCAATGCCTTCGCCATCCTCGGCTTGCGCGCCCTGTACTTCCTTCTGGCAGGGATGCAGGGCCGCTTTCGCTATCTGAATGCCGGTCTCGGCGTGATTCTCGCTTTCGTGGGCGTCAAGATGCTCCTCACCGAGATCTATCACATGCCCACGTGGCTCAGTCTCACGGTCATTGCAGTCGTTCTCACGGTGACCATCTGGGCCTCGCTCCGGGCCGAGAGCCGCGAAGCTGAGCCACCCCTAGGTGGGGACGGCGATTCCTCCGTCAGAGTTCCCCCCGACGACGACTCCGGCGGTGCTCCGGAATGACCCACGTCCTTGCCTTTGGAGATGACAGGTCAGCCGGAGCCGACAGATGCTGGGAGTGGATCGTCAGCCAGCGTTGGGACGGGTGGCGACTCGAGGTCGTCACAGCTGATCCCCCCGCTGATCTCCATCCGGTGGAGCCCTACGAGGCAAGGCTGCATCCCTGGGATCCCGAGAACCCCAGACAGCCGATCGACAGAGGATTTGTGGCGGTCGAACATCTCCGTGCCGAAATCGATCCCCGTGTCGCCCTGATCGCCAGGACATGGGATCTGGTCGCGGTCGGACCACACGCCGAGGGGTGGCTGAAGGCACTCCGTCTGGGCAGCACCGCCGATTGGCTGCTGAGGGAGCCGGCGTCGCCTCTGGTCATCGCCCGCCAGCCTGAACCCGTCAAGCAGGTGTTGCTCGCCGCCGACGGATCGCCTCACGCGGCACGCGCCACCAACACATTGGCCAGTCTTCCCTGGCTCGATGGAATGGTGGTCCGCATCGTGGCGATCGACGACGGACGGACCGATGTCGAGAAGGCGGTCACCGACGCATCGAAATTGCTGTCGGTTACGAGAGCCGTGCTCGAAACTGTCACCAGGCGGGGTCGGCCGACGAACGTCATCATCGAGGAGATCGAAAAGACCCGGCCCGACCTCGTGGTCATGGGGGCAAGGGGCCGCAGCGGGATCAAGCGCCTGGTTCTGGGTTCGACCACCGCCGCGGTGGCTGGATCAACCGATCGCTCGTTGTTGGTGGCACACGCCGAGGCTGCGACGGTCTAGCCCCGCCCGCGACTCAGTCGAGCGTCCTCCTGCAGTTCCAGGGGTGCCAGTAGTCATATCCCAAGCCCTGGTAGTAGCCGGCTAGCCATGCAGCGGTGGCGACGTTCGCCTCCGGATCGAGGGCACTGGAGCCTCCATACCCGGCTTGCGGCGATGTCGAAGCCCACGTGGAGGGGAGGAATTGGAAGAGCCCCGCGGCTCCAGTGTACGGGTTGACGGCCTCGGCATCGCCGTTTGACTCGCAGTCGATGATGCGCAGCGCCTCTTCTACCCGGTTGGAAGGGAAGAACTGCTGGACCAATGACCGCCACTGCTCGACTTCGGGGGGATGGTCCCATGGGCCTCTGCCGCCAGCCGAAGTCGTCGAAGGTGAGGCTTCGGTGGTAGTCGAGTCCGGTGGCGCGGTGGTGGTGGGGCTCGAGGTGCCGATAGTCGTTGTCGTGGTCGGCGGGTCGACGGATGCTCGCCGCTCCTGGCGCTCTCGCTCCGCTTCCTTCGCTCTGGCGACCTCTACCGCGCTGAGCGCAGATCGAAAGGCACGGTCCGCGGCTTCGGCGTCGCGGATTGCCGCGGCGACCTGTGAGTCGGCCTGCTCGAAGAGTGCCGTGTAGTGGGCCACTTCGGCGTCGACCGCCTCTTGCAGTTGCCGGTACTCCTCTTGATCGGCGAGGAAATGTTCCTGAAGCGATTCGAGGTCGTTGCGTTTGGTGAGTAGCTCCGACACCGTCACCCGGCTGTCGGCCACTACGTCTTCAACCACGGATCCGGCAACGAGTGCACGTTCCACCGTGGCGCTGTTCACCAAAGAGACTCCCGGGGAGGCGACAACGGTCATGTACGCATCGACAGCCTGGTGCTCGATGTCCGCTCGGATCCCGGCCAACTCGACGTCGGCATAACCAGCCTGGGTGGCGATGCGGTCGATATCCGCACCCACCTCGGAGAGCTGGGCAGTCAACTCATTCAAACGGCTGATGGATTCCGCCAACTCACGTTCGATCTCGTTGCGGTTGGCCACCGCCTCGTCGACGAGGCCCGAGGCCGTTTCGGACCTCTCCCGAGCCTCGTCCACGGCTTCGTCGGTTTCGTCGGTGGACTGGGCGAGCGCGGAAGGCAGTCCTGTGACGACCAGCGAGGCCAACAGGGAGAGTACGAGTAGTGCCGGAAGAAGGCGAACGAACCGCATCGGGGTGGAAAAGGCTAACCAAATCGACGGTCTGTGGAGAAGTGGGATCGGTGAAACCCAGGGTTCCCGACTTCGCTGAGCGGTGTCTACAACCCTGGGTTCGCATAAGGTTCGGTCATGGCGCGCGCGAATATTTCTTCCGGGTCACCCTTCGAGCCCAGATATGGCTTCAGCAGGGCGGTCCGGGTGGGGGACAGGGTTCTCGTTGCCGGGACGGCCCCGATCTGGCCCGACGGCGAGGTCGACCCCGATCCCAGGACGCAGGCGCGACGATGTCTCGAGATCATGACCGGGGCGCTAGCCGAGGCGGGAGGGAATCCGACTCAGGTCGTGAGGACGAGGATGTACATCACCGACGCACGGCACGCCGACGAGGTGGGCGAGGCCCACGGCGAGGTCTTCGGGGAAATAAGACCGGCCTCCACCATGGTTGTAGTCAATGGTCTTCTCGATCCCCGATGGATGGTCGAGATGGAGCTCGAGGCCGTTTTGACGATGTGACCGTTGGGTAGCGACACCAGGAGGGTGGCGATGTTTGGAAAAAGGAGCAGAGACTTGCCGGGGGCGGGAGAAGCGCTGCCGGGACGCAGTCAGCCGGTGCCCGTACCCGAGGCCCACTTCGTGAACGGGAGCCCCCTGCAGGCCCCTTTCCCTGAGGAAACCGAGGTCGCAGTTTTCGGGATGGGCTGTTTCTGGGGGGCGGAGCGCCGCTTCTGGAAGCTTCCCGGCGTTTACACCACGTCAGCCGGGTACGCCGGAGGCGTCACCCCGAATCCGACCTACGAGGAGGTCTGCACGGGGCGAACCGGCCACGCCGAGGTGGTGATGGTCGTTTACAGGCCCGAGGAGATCTCATACGACGATCTTCTCCGCGTCTTCTGGGAGACCCACGACCCCACCCAGGGATACCGGCAGGGAAACGACCTCGGCACTCAGTACCGGTCGGCGATCTACACCACAACTGATCACCAACTCGACGCGGCCAAGCGTTCCAAGGACATCTACCAGTCGGTGCTCACCGAGAACGGGTTCGGTGAGATCACCACCGAGATCGAGCCGCTGGGTGACTACTACTTCGCCGAGGACTACCACCAGCAGTACCTTGGCAAGAACCCCCACGGCTACGACTGCCACGCCAACACCGGCATCGGTTACCCCGGCCTCGACTGACGCGTTCCTAATGCTGTGGCTCCCATATATGGGAGGTAGGGCGTCTGGAAACGAGTCGGCGGGCTAGCCGGTACCGGTGACGGCCGCCACCAACTCCTCCGCGGTGAGGTCGGTGACGTCGAGAGACACATCGGGTGTGACGCCGCCCCCGCCGAAATCGTGGCCACCCGGAGTCAGCCAGCGGGCGATGGTCAGCTTCAGTGCGCCCCCGTTGGAGAGGTTGAACCGCTGCTGGACGGTGTTCTTGCCAAAGGTGTTCTCCCCGACCACGACGGCAGCATCGCGCTCTTGGAGCGTGGCGGCCAGGACCTCGGATGCCGAAGCGCTGCCCTTGTTCACCACCAGGTAGACAGTCATGTCGTCGGGCACGATGGCGTCACCGTTGACCGGGTAGGTCGTGGAGTCGTCGGGGCCTTCGGTGGTGACGACATCCCCGTCGTCGAGGAAGATCGAAGTGACATCGATCGCGGTCGTGAGGAACCCCCCGGGATTGTTTCTCAGATCGATGACGAGCTCGTCGACACCGTCGGCGAGACGGTCCACCACCGCGGTCTCGAATTGGGAGCTGGCGGTCCCGGTGAAGCTGGTGAGCCTCACATACCCGACGTTGTCGATGGTCTCGGCTTCCACCACCGGGATGACCACCGCAGCTCGAGTGATGGTCACATCGAATGGTTCCCCGCCCCGCTCCAGCGAGAGGGTCACTTCAGATCCAGCCGGCCCCCGCACGGCTGCCGTGACTTCGTCGACGGTCCAGCCGAGTATGGGCTCGCCGTCCACGGCAACCAGAACATCGTTGCGCTCGAGACCGGCGTCTTCTGCTGGGGCGCCCGAGATCGTGGAGACGATGAGGATCTGGCATGTCTCCGACACCACGCCACACTGCTTGTCGTCTCCGGGGATGGTCTCGTCCTCGGGTGAGACGAGGGCTCCGATCCCTTCGATCTGCCCTTGTTGCTCCTCTTGGAGGAGGTCGAGGGCGTTTGCGTCGAGGTATGCCGAGTTGGGATCGAGGGCGTAGGTGGCGAAGCCGGCGACGATCACCTCTGCGGCTTCGGTGGTGTCATCGGCCGCGTCGGCGGCGGTGTTGCACATCGAGACGAAGACTTCGCTAGGTGTGGCGCAAACGAGGAGGTCATCAGAGTCATTGCCATCGAGGGTGGCCAGCGCCAGCGCCGCCGCATCAGCGAGTGCATCGTCGTCAACGGGGTCGACGTATTGCTCATTGATCAGGTCGTAGGCCTCACAGACGATGACAACGTCGTCTTCGGGATCGTCGCAGTCGACCAACTCGAGAGGACGTCTGTTCGGCGCGGTGGTGGACTCGGGGATGCTGTCGGTCGAGCTGGTGGTGTCACCGGTGGCCGCAGTCGTGGTGGTCTCCACGCCGGCCACCGAAGTCGACGTGTCCGCGTCTCCCGAGGCGGTGCATGCTCCGAGGAGCAGGGCGATGGCGATGAGGGCAGGGATGATCTTCTGTGTGCTCACGAAGCTGCTTCCAGCGCAATTTCGACGATTTCCTCGGTGGTGGCTCCTGTTGGCCAGTCGACTTCCCGGTCGGGTGTCAGCCCCCCGTTTCCGGCGGTGTCGCCATCGGGGGTGGACCACCGGGCGACCGCCACATAGAACTCGCCACCGTTGCGCAAATCGAAGGGTATCTGCACGGTGTCTTTACCGAACGTGCCCGTTCCCACCAGCGGGGCGCCGCGACGGTCGCGCAAGGCACCTGCGAGAATCTCGGCAGCCGATGCTGTGCCCTGGTTGACGAGGACCACGAGGCGTTGGCTCGTTGCCACGCCGCCGGGGGTCGCCTCGTACTCCAGGCGCTCATCACCGGCTTCGCTGACCATGACGGTGCCCCCGTTGATGAACTGGTCGGCGACGTCGACTATGGCATCGACATAGCCGCCGGGATTGTCTCTCAGGTCGACGATGAGCGTCGACGGGTTTTCCGCGCTGATATCGGCGAGGGCGTCGGCGACCAGATCGGGGACGTCGAACTCGAAGTCGGGGATCTTGATATAGCCCACGTCCGAACGAGGAATCGCTGCCTCGACGGTGGGAATCACCAACTCGGCTCGTTCGATTTCGAAGTCGAGATGGGAGTCGCCACGGCGGACGGTCAGCATGACCGGCCCCGATTCTTCACCCGCGATCAGGGAGACGATCGCGGTGAAGCCCTTGCCATCGACGGGCTCGCCGTCGACCGCGGTGATGATGTCGCCGACGGTCAGTCCGGCCGTCGCCCCGGGGTTGTCCTCGAGTACGACCGCGATCTCCAGGGGGCAGGCCGCAGTGATCTGAGTGCACTTCGATCCGGCGGCGTCGCGGGCATCGAGCACGACACCGATCCCACCGACGATTCCGTTGATCCGGACGGAGCCGGCTTGGTCCGGAGGCAAGTAGTAGGTGAAGGGACCCAGACCCAGGTCGATCATGTGGGTCATCGCCGCTTCGACCGCCGGCCCGACAGGCACCTGCGACTCGGTGACCATGGAGGCCAACACATCGCAAAGACCGGAGAACGCCTCGTCGGGTATCGCGCAGAACAAAGTCCTCGGCGGTTCCTCGGTTTCAGTGGTGGTGAAGTCCTGGAGACCGCGCATGGCAACGTCCGCCAGAGCCTCTGCGTCGACGGGGGCATCGACGTACCAGGTCTGCAGCAACTCGTAGATCTCACAGAGCGGGCTGAAAGTCACCGGCGGCGAGCTGCAATCCTGGACTTCCACCTCCAGCGGATCGAGGGTGGTGCTCACCGGAGGAGGTGGCTGGGTACCCGGGAGAGGGGAAGAGACGGTGGTCACCGCGGCCGGGGCAGAGCACGCGGAGACGACGACGAAGACGGATACGACGAGACGTTTCACTGAGGCCATTATGAGCAATGGTCGGCAATTAGCGTCCCATACGTGAGTTTTCGCACCCTCCTCCGGTCGCCGGACGGCGACGCTGTGACCCGGGACATCATCGATGGGCAATGGGCCGAGCCGATCGGTGACGCGGAGTCCACGATCGGTGAGGGTCTCTGGGCTCTGCCCGGTCTGGCTGATGCCCACGCCCATCTGGCCGCCGCCGAGCTCGATTACCAGCCGGGCAATCTCACCGAGGCCATCGAACGTGCCCGGGCGTCATTGCAGGCAGGCGTGACGCTCGTACTCGACAAAGGTTGGACCGACGACACGACGATTCAGGTGATCGAAGCCGTTCCCGAGAGCAAGCGGCCTGAGATCGAGGCGGCAGCCCGGATCATCGCGAACGTCGGTGGCCACTACCCGGGTTTCGCCGTTGAAGTGGATGAAGCCGGCTTGGGTGATGCCGTCCTCGCCGAGGCCAAACGAGGAGTTGGCTGGGTCAAATTGATAGGCGATTGGCCACGTCGCGGGATCGGGCCGGTGGCCAACTTCGACGAATCCCAACTGCGATCTGCCGTTGCATTGGCAAACGGTGTCGGGTCGAGGATCGCCATCCACACGATGGCTCCCGAAGTTCCTTCCATGGCGGTGGCTGCTGGTGTCCATTCCATCGAGCACGGTCTGTTCCTCGACGAGTCGGATCTCGATCCTCTTGGAGAACGGGGTGGCATGTGGGTGCCCACCGTCCTCCGCTGCGAGACGACTCTCGCCCAACTCGGGGAAGAATCCAGCGGAGGGAGACTCTTCAGCGAAGGTCTGCAGCGAATCGCCCGGCTCCTTCCGCAGGCAGTCGAAGCCGGAGTGCACGTCCTCGCAGGCACCGATCTGGTGGGATCACCCGCCGATGTTGCAGCGGAGGCGGTGCGGCTGGGTGCATACGGGCTCTCCAACACCCAGGTCGTGGCCGCAGTGTCGACCGCTGCTTTCACCTCCACCGGTCGTTCGGCCTCCTTCGAGGTTGGTGCGCCGGCAAACGCCGTGTTGTTCCCCGTCAATCCGGTCATGGAGTTGGCAGTGCTGCGCCACCCCAGGCATGTCATCAGGCTGGGCATACTGACGTGAGGCTGCTTCTTGCCTCGGGATCCCCCCGCCGCGCCGCCCTGTTGGATCAACTGGGGCTCATCTACGAGGTTCATCCCCCTCATGTGGATGAGTCGCGCCGGCCAGGCGAAGGAGCGGGTGAATACGTGGAACGTCTCGCTAGGGACAAAGCGCTTTCAGTGGTCGATGAGCAGTCGGTGGTGATTGCCGCCGACACCGCTGTCGTCCACGAAGGGCAAATCCTGGGCAAACCGGCCCATCCCGCCGAAGCCACGTCGATGCTCCGTCGACTTCAGGCAGACGTACACGACGTCTTCACGGGCCTGGCCGTCGCATGGGGAGACGGGGTCCGTTCACTGATCGACATCACCGAGGTGAGGATGATGGCGATGACCGACGAGGAGATCGCTGACTACGTGGATTCCGGCGAGCCGATGGACAAGGCGGGCTCTTACGCACTGCAGGGCAGGGGCGGGGTATTTGTCGAGTCGGTGGCGGGCAGCCCATTCACGGTGATCGGTCTTCCGATTCATCTGCTGCCCCGTCTCCTTTCACAGGCGGGGACCAGTCTCCACCACTTCAACCGGAGCCACTCCGTCTAACTTGTGACGCTATGCGCAGATTGCTGGTTGCCGTGATTCTGTTGGGTTCAGCGTGCTCCCCTTCGGAGACAGCCGACTCGACGACATCGACCACGGCGCCGACCGGCACTACGACCACCGAATCGGTGACCAACACCGAGTCGTCGGCCTCCACCACGACCACTCTCGCCCCCACCACTACCACGACATCTGTCCCGTCGACTACGACAACCGCCGGACTCGAGGGAACATGGGCGGGCGAGCCTCTGATCACCGCGAGTTTTGGCGCCTTGGGTTGGTGGAACGGGAGTGAGTGGGTCGATGCCGAGGCAGCCGGCGAGCTACCGGTGGCGGGCGGGGAGGACTACCAGACGGTCAGGCTCGACGAGCTTGCGATGACCACCGGCGGTCCGCAGACGGTTGTGTGCGAGCCACTCGGGCTCATCGGAGTGGAGCTTGACGACCCCGGACTGCTTGGTGATTTCCCGGGGCCGCTGGGCGTGGCGATCTCGGCTCCCTGGACACTGCAGCCTTACCTCTTCGAGGAGATCGCCGATGACGGAAGCTATGCGGGATTCGCCGCGGACCTCCTCTCCGGCAGGGGCCTGGATGTGGCCAGCCCGGTGATCAAGCAACTCTTCCGCACCGACCTGGAAGGCGATGGTGTCAACGAGGTTCTCGTAGTAGCCGAAGACGTGCCAGCCAATTTCCTCATGGAGCCCGGTGACTACTCGATCGCCTTCATGCGCAAAGTCGTTCAGGGAAAGGTGCAGACCGCGGTCATCCATGAAACCGTTGCCCAGGACGAGGAGGACACCTTCGCGGGCGCACATTCGTTCGGTGGGGTGGCCGATCTCAACAACGACGGGAAGATGGAGCTGATAACGGGCTCGGCGTTCTTCGAGGGATTCACCCTGACCATTTGGGACTATGTGAACGATGATCTCGGTCCCGTCTCGGTCCTGGACACGGGTTGCGGCGTCTGATGGAGAACCCGTTCACCTCGCGACCAACCTACGTCACCCTCACAGGCATCGAACTGACCGATGCTTCAGGCGACCATTGCGAGGGACGTGTCGAGATCGTTCCCGACCACCATCAGCCTTACGGCGTCGTGCACGGTGGGGTCTACTGCACGCTCATCGAGACCCTCGCCTCGACGGGAGCGGCCCTGTGGGCAATGGAACAGGGGATGGCCGGAGCGGTGGGTCTCAGCAACAAGACCGACTTCCTCAAAGCCACCACAGACGGCGTGCTTCTGGGCCGGGCCACCCCGATTCATCGCGGTCGCACCCAACAGCTATGGCAGGTGGACGTCACCCGGGAGAGTGACAAAAAACTGGTCGCCCAGGGCCAGGTTCGTCTGCAGAACGTCTCCCAGACCGACTTCTGAGATCTCAGGCCTGGCCCGGGGGTCCAGGATCTGGCTCCACCTCACCGCCCTCGGCGATCGTGGCGAGACGGGGTAGGTAGTGGTTCCATCCGACGGTGTGGATCGCTGCCTCATCAGCCGGAAGGTCATGGTGAGTGAGAGTCACCAGGGAGCCGCTTTCGGTGAGGGCGATCTCTATCTCGACAGTGGATGAGCCTGGTGGCACACCGGGATGGTCGACCCATCCCCAGGTGAAGACCACTCTTTCGCCTGGCACCAACTCGACGAATTCGCCGCGGGCGGTTGCGCCATTGGGCATCTTCATCACGAAGATCCCGCCAGGTCGAGCTTCGATGGTTGCCTCTTCTCCTTGCCAGAGTGACCATTTGGCCGATTCGGTGAGATATGAGTAAACGGTCTCCGGTGGTGCCTCGACGTGGCGGGTGACCACAATCGGCCGGGTCACGACTGGTCCTTTTCGACCGCCGCGGCGAGATCGTCGAGAGTGGTGGTCCACATAGCCTCGAGGACGGTGCGGAGAGGGCCGAGGGCCGTCTTGTTTGCCTGGTAGAGGCGCCGATTGCCTTCGGGCCTGACGTCGACGAACCCGGCTTCCCTGAGCACTGCAAGATGCTGGGAGACGGCTCCGAAGGTGATGTCGAACTGTCGGGCGATGTCGCCGGCAGCCATCTCGTCGTCCCAGACCAGGTTGAGGATCCGTCGCCGGTGAGACTCGGCGATGACCTGTAAGCCGTCCATCCCCGAGATTCTAGGTGCCATTTTAGTGTGATTTGAAATAGCGTTGACTGTCAGTTAAATTAGCGAAGACTAAAATAGTTTGAGAGGAGATCTAATGGGCGACTATGCGGTTCAGGCGAGATTCGAAGCGAGGTGCTCGCCCTCTGAGCTGATGGGATGGCTGACCAATGTCGAGGGAATCTCCGGGTGGTGGACCGATTCGGTGACAGGCGCGGCGGGCGATGCGGGAGACATCTTCCACGCCCGCTTCCCGACCACGGACGTCGTGTTCGACCTCCAGGTGACCGCGGCCTCCGATGGGGTGGTCGAGTGGCATGTCCCGGAGAGCCCGCCATGGTGGAAGGGGACGACGATCCGCTTCGACTTGAGTGAAGGCGGTGACTACGAGACCTCGTTCTTGTTCACTCACCGGGGCTTCGACGATGAGGACCCGATGATCGCAGTCATCACGCCGGCGTGGGTGCGGTTTCTCGACAACCTGGTCGAGGTCGCCGAGTCGGGCCAGCCCAATCCCGTGGTCGTCAACTGAAGCATCCCCGCCCGGTCGAGATCTAGGCTCAGCGCCACATGCTCGACCTGAAATTCCCGCTGCACGCGCCGCGAGGACCGGATCTCAACACAAAGGGATGGCTTCAGGAAGGCGCCCTGCGCTGTTTGTTGAACAACCTCGATCCCGAGGTCGCCGAGGATCCCGAGAACCTCGTCGTGTACGGCGGCAGAGGAAAAGCCGCCCGCAACGTCGAGTCGCTCCATGCCATCGTCCGGACCCTGCAACGATTGGAGAACGACGAGACACTTCTCGTCCAGTCAGGAAAGCCGGTGGGGGTTTTCAAGACACACGACCTGGCGCCGCGGGTCCTGATCGCCAACAGCCTCCTGGTGCCCCGGTGGGCCACCCTCGATCACTTCTGGGAGCTGGAAGCCAAGGGACTGATGATGTATGGGCAAATGACCGCCGGCTCCTGGATCTACATTGGCACCCAGGGGATCCTTCAGGGCACCTTTCAGACCTTTGTTGCCATCGCCGAGAAGCGTTTTGGAGGCACCCTCGCCGGGACTCTGACGCTCACCGGTGGCCTGGGGGGAATGGGTGGGGCACAACCCCTCGCCATCACCATGAATGGTGGGGTGGCGATCTGTGTCGAGGTCGATCCGCAACACATCCAGCGACGGATCGAGACCGGATACCTCGATGTCGAGGCGAGCTCCGTCGAGCATGCCATCGAGATGGCGACGACCGCCAAGGCGGCGAAGAAGGCGTTGTCGATCGGACTTCGGGGCAATGCCGCCGTCTTGTTCCCCGAGCTCCTTCGCATGGGGTTGGACGTCGACATCGTCACCGACCAGACCTCGGCTCATGACCCCCTCTATGGCTACATACCGTCGGGTTACAGCCTGGACGAGGCTGCCTCGCTTCGCGAGGAAGACCCGGACACCTATATCAAAGCGGCGCGGGAGTCGATGGCGAGGCAGTGTGAGGCGATGGTCGGATTCTCGAAGGAGGGCGCGGAGGTGTTCGACTATGGGAACAACCTGAGGGGTGAGGCGCAGACTGCCGGTTTCGCCGACGCATTTGCGTACCCCGGGTTCGTGCCGGCGTATATCCGCGATTTGTTCGCGGAAGGCTCCGGGCCGTTCCGATGGGTCGCCCTCAGCGGCGATCCGGCCGATATCGAGGCCACTGATCGTGCCCTGATCGAGCTGTTCCCAGACAACCAACCGTTGCTGCGATGGCTCGAGTTGGCCGGGGAGAAGGTTCACTACCAGGGTTTACCGGCGCGGATCTGTTGGCTCTCGTACGGGGAGCGTCACCTTGCCGGGTTGCGATTCAACGAGATGGTTGCTTCGGGCGAGCTCTCGGCACCGGTGGTGATCGGGCGTGATCATCTCGACTCCGGGTCGGTGGCCTCCCCATTCCGGGAGACAGAGGCGATGGCGGATGGGTCGGACGCCGTGGCCGACTGGCCGATTCTCAATGCCATGCTCAACGTCTCGTCGGGGGCAGCGTGGGTGGCGGTTCATCATGGTGGCGGCGTCGGCATCGGCAACTCGATCCACGCCGGAGCCCAGGTGGTGGCCGATGGCACCGATCAGGCTGCCTTCCGGGTGGAGAGGGTGCTCACCAACGACCCCGGGACTGGTGTGATGCGTCACGCCGATGCCGGTTACTCCAGGGCTCAACAGGTGGCACGGGACCGGGGCGTCGACCTTCCGATGCTCGATGACTCTTGATCCCGGCTGGCCCAAGGCCGGGCGCTGGCTCGCCGGGGAGCATGCCGAACCGGAACTGCTCGTCGTCGGAGTGCCGTCGTCGCGGGCGAGTATCGGGTCATCGCGCGCCGATCTGGCACCGCTGGAGGTTCGTCACCGGCTCGATCGTTTCTCCACCTTCCACGGCGAGCTCGGTGTCCACTTCGGCTCGGTCCGGGTCCGTGACATGGGCAATTGGGCCGTGTCGGAGATGGATATGGCGCCGATGATCACTGAGGTCATGAAGCTGGCCGGGGCCCTTCCGGACGCCAGGTTGAAGTTGTTCCTCGGCGGCGACAATGCGATCACCAGACCACTGGTGGCGGTGGAGGCAGAAGATCTCTCCGGGGTTGGCTTGATCACCTTCGATGCACATCACGATGTCCGGACTCTGAGGGACGGTCCCACCAACGGCACGCCGATTCGTGGGTTGATCGAGGAACACGGATTGCCGGGGGGGAACGTGGTGCAGGTGGGCATTCACTCTTTTGCCAACTCCGCGCACTACCGCAACTACTGCGATGAGGTGGGGATCACGGTAGTCACCGCCGAGCAGGTGGAACGGATCGGGATGAAGACCGCCGTGGATGTCGCGCTCAGCCAGCTCAGCGCGTTCTGTCACAAGATCTACGTGGACGTCGACCTGGACGTTCTCGACCGTGCCTTCGCTCCAGCCTGTCCCGGGGCACGACCGGGGGGGTTGACCGTGAGGCAGCTTTCACAAGGCGTGGCCCTGTGCGCGGCGCATCCCTCGGTGACCGCGCTGGACTTCGTCGAAGTCGATCCCGCCACAGACGTCGATCATCAGACCCTCGATGTCATGGCCCACCTCCTGCTCACCGCGGTGGCGGGATACGCCACGCGCTGACCGACTTGAGGCTCAGCCGCCGCTGACGACCTGTTCGGCCTCCCGTCCCAGACTGTGCCCGTCACGGTCTGCGAGAAAACCAAGCGGAAGGCGGACCGTTCGGGGACCGTGGCTGTGGCCACGCACCATGCGATGCGCCTCCTCGGGGAAGGGGATGTCGGCGTCCAGCTTGCCGACGAGGTCGCCGAGCTCATCGACTGAGGAGACCCTGGAGAATGCGTCTCGCAACAGCGGCCCCACCGGAAACCCCTTGAGATACCAGGGTGGGTGCTTGCGGAAGAGGTTGATCCCGAACGGGTTCCCGAAGTGATCGACGAGGAGTTGGGCGTGGCGGGTCATTATCCGACCGACTTCTCCGAGATTGGGTGGGTCTTGTGGGACACGTCCGGCGAAGACGTCGGCGAGATCCCGGAACAGCCAGGGTCGCCCCAGACAGCCTCGTCCCACCACTACACCATCGCACCCGGTCGAATCCATGATGGATACCGCATCCTCGGCGGTCCAGATGTCGCCGTTGCCCAGAACCGGAATCGACAGCACCTCTTCTTTGAGGCGCCGGACGGCACCCCAGTCGGCCTCGCCGGAGTAGAGCTGGTGGGCGGTGCGGGCATGGAGGGCGATTGCGGTGGCACCCTCCTCCTCGGCGATTCGCCCGGTCTGGAGATAGGTGAGATGGTCATCGTCGATGCCCTTCCGGAACTTGACCGTCACCGGCACGTCTCCGGCGTTGGACACGGCCGCTCTCACGATCGATTGGAACAACTCGGACTTCCATGGGAGTGCGGCGCCGCCCCCGTGCCGGGTCACCTTTCCCATAGGGCAGCCGAAGTTCATGTCGATGTGGTCGACACCCTGCTCGTTGACGAGTAGCGAGACCGCCTCGCCGAGTGATATCGGGTCGGTGCCGTAGAGCTGGATCGAGCGGGGCACCTCGTCTGAATCGAACCGGGACAGTGCCAGCGTCTTCTCGTTCCGCTCCACGAGTCCGCGGGCGCCAATCATCTCGGAGACGTATAGGCCGGCACCAAACTCCCTGCACAGTCGTCGGAAAGGCGCGTTGGTGACTCCCGCCATAGGGGCGAGCACGACCGGTGGGTCGACTTGAAGGGATCCCATGGTGAGAGCCACCACCTAGATGTTATGAGCGTGAGCAGGGCACCCGGATATCGGCGTCAGCTGTTCACGCTCGACTACTTGCGCAACATCCCGTCGAGACGGCGGGCGGCGACTCCTGCGCCGATCATCCCCATCACCGCCAGGAACACGGCATGGCCGAGCATCGACCAGTCGACGATTCCGAGGGTGAACCCACGCAACAACCCGGTTCCGTGGTACAGAGGGGACAACTTGGCGACGAACTGGAGCAGCGGCGGATAGACGTCGAGCGGGTAGAACGTGCCCGAGAACAAGAAGAGGGGCATCGTGACCAGGGTTACCAGGTCGAAGTCCTGCCACGACTTCATCCACGTGGCCGCAGCCAGGCCGGCTGCGCCGAAGGCGAATCCGACGAGTGTCGCCGCCGGGATGGCGAACACTGCCAGCCATGACTCGGTCATGCCCATGGCCCACATGACGGCGACGAAAGCGGTCGAGTAGAGGAGGCCGCGCAGCAATGCCCAGCCGATCTCGCCGATGGCGATGTCCATGGGCTGCATGGGAGTAGTGAGGATGCCCTCGTAGACCTTTCCGAACTGCAGCTTGAAGAAGATGTTGAACGTGGTCTCGATGACGGCGCCGTTCATGGCCGAGGCCGCCATCATGGCCGGGGCGACGAAGGCGGCATAAGGGACCGGTTGGCCATTGGGCAAGGTCACATCCCCGACGAGAGCGCCGACCCCGATACCGACCGCGAACAGGTAGAAGACAGGCTCGAAGAACCCGCTGAAGACCACCTTCCACAGGCGCCTATAGGCGAGATAGTTCTTCTCCCAAATACGTTGGGCGCGGAAAGGTGTGACCTTCCCGATCGGAGTGAGACGTGACGGTGCCTGCACACTCATTGCCGGACCCGCTTGTCGAGCAGGCGAATCGAGAAGTAGAGCCCGACGATCGCCATGACCAGCAGATAGGCGAAGTGCAACCAGGCCGGAATCGACGTGATGATGGACTCGTCCACACCGGGAAGGGCGAACTTACGCACCAGTTCCACGCCGTGGAAGAGGGGGGTTAGGTAGGCCACCGGCTCCAGCCAGCCAGGGAGCTGGCTGATGGGGAAGAACGTGCCGGAGAACAAGAAGAGGGGGACGATGAGGAACCGGAACAACGTCGACAAGCTCCGACCATCTTTCTGGGTGAGGGTCCACGCAGTGATCGTTGTGGTGAATGCGATCCCGGTGAGCACCGCCGGGGGGATCGCGGCCAACGCCGGGCCGATGTCCAGCGCCCCAAAGAGGAACGCGATGACGGCGAAGACCAGAAGTACGAAGGTGAGCCGGCCGACTCCCCAGATGAGACGTCCCCAGATGATGTCGGCAGGCCCCAACGGGGTGGTGATCGTCCCGTGGAAGTTCTTCCGCCAAATGATCCCGGCCATCACCGGAAACGAGCCGTCCCCGGCCCCGTTCTGCATGGCATTGGCCGCCATCAGGCCACTGGCCACGAAGGCGAGATAAGAGATGGAGAGAGTTCGACCGGTGCCGTCGTCGACCAATGTTCCCAGGCCGGCGCCCATGGCCGCCAGAAAGAACACGGGGTTCACGAATGACGTGATGACGGTTCCCCGCCAGGTGCGACGATAGGCGATGACTTCGGACTCGGCGTAACGCAGCGACCTGCTCAGGGTGGTCGACGTCATCAGTCGATCAGACCCCGCCCGGTGAGACGCAGGAAGACGTCCTCCAGTGTGGAACGGCGAACCAGCACCTGCTCGGGGTTGATGCCTCTCGTGTGGAGACCTTGCTGGGTGGCGTCGGCGTCGTCGGTGTACAGCAACACCCGGTCGGCAAGAATCTCCGACCGTTGGGCGAGGCCCTCCATCTCGAGCACTGCTTCGTCTTTGTGACCCCCGTCGAAGCGAAGCTCGACCACCTCACGAGGGGCATAGCGTTGGATGAGCTGGCGGGGTGAGCCTTCGGCGGCGATCTTGCCCTGGTCCATCACGACGAGACGGTCGCAGAGTTGTTCCGCCTCATCCATGTAGTGCGTGGTGATGATCAGGGTTGCCCCCTCCTGCTTCAACCGGTAGAGCCGGTCCCAGAGCAAGTGGCGGGCCTGGGGATCGAGACCGGTGGTGGGCTCATCGAGGATGATCAGGTCGGGGCTGTTGATGAGGGCGCGGGCGATGGTGAGTCGGCGCTTCATCCCTCCCGACAATGGCTCGACCTCGGAATCCTTGCGCTCGGTGAGCTGGGCGAAGGCGAGGAGCTCGTCGATGCGAGGGTTGATCTCCGACTTCTTCATATCGTGATAGCGCCCGTAGATGTAGAGGTTCTCGGCGACGGTGAGCTCGAGGTCGAGATTGTCCTCCTGGGGAACCACACCAATCCGCTGACGAATGGCGCGCCCGTTTACGTTGGGGTCGATCCCGAAGACGGTGAGCTTGCCCTCCGTGATCGGGCTCACCGTGGTGATCATTTTCATCGTCGAGGTCTTGCCGGCGCCGTTGGGCCCGAGAAAGCCAAAGGCTTCACCTTTTTGAATGTCGAAGTCGATGGCGTCGACGGCAGTGAAGTCGCCGAACCTCTTGGTGAGACCGCGCGCCTGTACGAGGGATTCAGTCATCGTCGGGTGACGCTAGTGCTCGGCAGGGACAAGCCCCCAAGCGATTCAGTCCGACCCAAACTGGAACCATGGGGAGTCGAGGGAGAGCAAGCCGTGGGTCACCTGCGCCTGTGGTTGATAGACGGATAGATGCTCCAGCAAGTCGTTCGTGGCCCTGCTCACGTCCCGTTCCCCCTCTTTGTGCTGGGCCTCGATGGTGAAGATCGCCTCCTCGGTCTGGGGCCCTGCCGCGCTTTCGGCGCCTTGACGCCAACACCAGCGTCGTGCACTTGCCAGCAGCTCATCGTCGACGAAAACGACCTCACCTGGCTCGGGAGTCGTTGTCTCCCCGCTACCGATATCGGTGAATCGCTCGTTACCGGTGGCAAAACGAACCGTGGTCACACCGGTCACAGCCCGTTGGTCGCATACCGCCACGGGGAGGCGATAACGGATGCTGACCATGTTGGCCATGTCGACCAGGCTGTTGATCGAGGGGACGTCTCCATGTTTGGTCAGTCTGCGCAGTAACGCCTCGGCCGCATTGCGGTACTGGGTCGGCTTGACCCCGAAGCTGCTGAAGGTGCGCCGCCACGCTTCCAGGCTGGGAATGGCAGACAAGGGTGTGTCGCCGATCTGTCCCACAACCTTGTTCTGCTCAGCCTCGTAGGCACTGCGCAATTCCGGCGAAGACGTCCCATTGACCAAGGCGGTGGCGTGGATGACAGAGCCCCGCACGCCCGGGAAACGCTCGATGATGTCGGCGTGGTAGCCGAAGCCGCCCATCATCCGGCGTCGAGCTTGACGACGTCGGAAGCCGGCCTGCGTCCACCGAAGTTGCGCGGTTTGGCATCAGCGGCCGGATGGCCGAGAGCAACGGCGTACCTGGCCACCGCCCCGTCTGCCAGGCCGAGATAGGCGGCGGCGTCCTTCTCCCGGTGGAGGGTGATGGGGCATGAGGCCACCCCGATTGCCTTCGCGGCGAGCATCATGTTCTGCGCCGCTCGGCCGATGTCGAACATGTTTCCGCCGGGCTCTTTGACCAGGACGATGGTGGCCGCCGAGTCGCGAACAGGCTGGGTGAAGTCTCCATGCTCAGCCAATCCTTGCAGGCGTTTCGGGTCGGTCACAGCGATGAAGGACCATGATTGGCGGTTCTTGGAGCTTCCCGTCCAGCGACCAGCCTCGAGTATCGCTCCGAGATCCTCGTTGCCGAGCGGCTCGGGCTTGTAGTCGCGGATCGCGCGGAGCTTGATGATGAAATCGTAGGTGTCGGTCATGAGCCGAGACTAAACCGGCATCAGTCTCGCCGATACAGGATCATTTGCGTGGCGCGGAACAGGGCGAGCTTCCTCCCCGTCGACTCGTCGCTCACTTCGACATCCCAGACCTGCGTGGTCCGCCCGCCGTGGATCATCTCGGCTTCGGCCAGCATCGTGCCTTCCAGGAGAGTTCCGGTGAAGTTCGTCTTCAGCTCGATCGTCGTGAATCCGGTGGCTCCCTCTGGGAAGTTCCCGACACATCCGTAGCCGGCGGCGGTATCGGCAAGCGTGATCACAGCTCCGGCGTGCAGGTACCCATTCGGGGCAAGGTGGTACGGCTGGATCTCACAGCGCATCCGCGCCGCTCTCTCAGCGATTTCGATCAGCTCCAAGCCCATGTGGCCGGGAAGCTTGTCGGCGCCGGCCTGTCTGAGCAGCTCGCTGATGGCACTCCGGTCGGTCTCATGGAACATGGGCGGTCGACGATAACCCTTCCCGGTTCGTGGGGATGGTGATCGTTTCGATAGGTTGCGGCACAACCGATTTCTACAGAAGCGAGCCACATGCCCACTCCTCACATCTCCGCCGAAGAGGGCGAATTCGCCCCTTCGATCCTGCTCCCCGGCGACCCCCTCCGCGCCCGATACATCGCCGAGAACTTCCTCGAAGACGTGACCCAGGTCAACGAGGTACGCAACATGCTGGGGTACACAGGGGACTACGAGGGCGTCCCCATATCAGTCATGGGGACGGGCATGGGGATACCGTCGGCTACGATTTACGCCACCGAGCTCGTCAACGAGTACAACGTCGAGCGGCTGATCAGGGTTGGGTCATGCGGAGCCGTCACCGAGAAGGTCGCAATGCGCGACGTCATCCTGGCCATCGGAGCATGCACCGACTCGCTGGTGAATCGAACTCGTTACGGGGGTCTTGACTTCGCAGCAGTTGCCGACTTCTGGCTGCTGAGAGCCGCCGCCGAAGCTGCCTCGAGGAAAGGCATCGAGGTGAAAGTCGGCAACGTCCACTCGGCAGACCTCTTCTACAACCCCGACCCGGAGGCGTTCAACCGCATGGAGGCGATGGGAGTGCTTGCCGTCGAGATGGAAGCCGCCGGCCTCTACGGGGTGGCCGCCGAGCATGGGGCGCGGGCTCTGACCATCTGCACGGTGTCGGATCACATCCGCACCGGTGAGGCAACCTCGTCGGAGGAGCGGGAGAAGACCTTTACCGACATGGTCGAGATCGCCTTGGAAGCGGTGAAGATCGATGTTGGTCCGTCGGTGGGATAGGGAACGCTTCTCGCGGAGCATCCGGCACGCCCTCAGCACCCCTGGCCTCCCGCTTACTCGACACCAACCAGTCATCCCTCGACGTGAGGAACCCGAGAACTGGTTTGTAGAGGTCTGTACGTAATGGGTGTTAGCCTAATTGCTCATTACGCTATGGTGTCCGGCTCATGTCTGTGGATCGAGCAACCGTGAGACGAGGCATCACCGACGCTCTACCTCTGTTTGTGCCGGCGGTGCCCTTTGCCCTGGTCATCGGTCTCGCCATCGTCGAGGCGGACATCAATCTCTTCTCCGGATGGTCCGGCTCGTGGCTGATCTTTGGCGGCGCCGCCCAACTCACACTCGTGTCGCTACTGGGCTCCAGAGCCGCGGTGTTGGCCGCCATCACCGCGGCTCTCGTGGTCAATGCGAGACATCTCATGTATTCGGCTGCGATGGCGCCCATATTTCAGCAGCAGCCTCCCTGGTTCCGGTGGATCGGCCCGTATGTGCTCATCGACCAGATGTTCGCCCTGACCGTGATCGAGGCGGAAAGCGATCCCGACGTGTTCCGCACCTACTATCTCGCCGCCGGAGCTACCTTCTGGACGCTGTGGCAGACCACCACCGCCCTGGGGATCGCCATCGGACCTGTCGTTCCCGAGGAGTGGAACCTGGGATTCGCCGTTCCTCTCCTCTTCATCGGCCTACTCGTCCTTGGCATCGACAAGTCGTCCAAGCTGGTCGCCGCCCTGGTGGGCGCCGGCGTCACCTATCTGTTCGCCGGCCTGCCCAACCGCACCGGCCTTCTGGTGGGAGCATTGGCCGGGATCGTCATCGGGACCGTGATGGAGCGCATGCGACCATGACCGCCTTTTTCGCCACATTCGTCGTCGGCGTCGGCACCTATCTGAGTCGGTCGATCTTCATCCTCGCCCTGGCGAGGAAGAAGATCCCCAATTCGGTGCTGGTCGCCCTCCAGTTCGTGGCTCCGGCGGTGCTCGGTTCTCTGATCATCGCTCTGCTCATCGATGAGAGCGGGTCTGTCGCCATCGGCATCCCGGAAGTCGCTGCCCTCGCGGTCGGAGGAGCCGTTACTTACAAGACCCGCAACCACATACTCACACTGGTCATCGGGATGACCGTCTATTGGGTGGTTCGTGCTCTGGTGTGAGCCTCAGTCCTCGATGAGGATCGACATGCAGGTCAGCCCGCCATCCGCTGCCTGAACCTCGGAGATGTCCAACGGAGTAACGGCTATACCGAGGTCGGCAACCATGTGGGCAGTGTCCGGTGCGTTGGCGGTCACCAGCGCCTCGCCGGATGCCAATCTAAGAGCGCTGAATCGATGACGCTCATGTTTGGCTTCGTGGAGTATCTGCAAGTCGGAGAGGAGCGACTCGTCGACCGTTCCAGGGGTGACCACGATCGTGGCGTCTGCGACTGGCAGCACCGCTGACTTGAGGTGAAGCACTTCGTGGACGGGCACCGCGGTGAACGTCAGAGCCTCAGACCTGGAGACTTCCGCCAATTGCGCGACTCCCGAGTCGTTGGTTCGTTTCGATCTGCCGACAAAGACGGTTCGACCCAGGACCATCACGTCGCCACCGTCGAGTGTTCCTGGTGCTTCGATGCGCGCGATGGGAAACCTGGTCTCGAGCATGGTCACCACCGGGCCACCTTCTCCTCGTCTTTCGCTCGCCCCGGGACGAGCGATCACAGCGGTTGATCCAATGATGACGGCGGTGTCCTCGATGAACACGCAGTCGGGATGAGCATGGTCGGCGGCGATCACTTCGACGTCGTAGCCGGCACCGATCAGGGCTTGGGCATAGCGATGGTGCTGCTCACGGGCGAGGTCGACATCCGGGCGACGTCCGGCATCGGAGACAATGGCGCGGTCGAAGGTCGAGGCGACTTCGCGGAGCAGCGCTGTTGGCATGCAACGATGCTATGCGAGCCACCGTGGAGCCCGGCTCAAAAACCCCTCTTCGGGCGACATGGCTAGTTGTCGAGGGTCTATTTTGAGCAAGCCGGAGCTGATGGTGTCCTCCGGCAGGAGGAGCTCAAATGACAGACACGCAGGAGCGTGCCCCGGCACCGCCATCAGGTGGTGGTGGCTCGGGTCTCGACACGTACTTCAAGTTGACGGAGCGGGGAACCTCTGTCGGCACCGAGATCAGGGCAGGGGTGACCACCTTCCTGGTGATGGCCTACATCATCTTCGTCAACCCGGCGATTCTCGGCGAGACCGGCCTCGACCCTGCGGCCGTGGGTGCGGCCACCGCCCTGGTCGCCGGCCTGCTGACGATCCTCATGGGTGTTGTCGCCAACTATCCAATAGCGATGGCCGCGGGTCTCGGAATCAACGCCGCGGTGGCGTTCGGGCTCGTGCTGGGTGACGGGCTGACACCGGAAGGGGCGATGGGTGTCATCGTTCTCGAAGGTCTCATCGTCGCCGCCCTGGTCCTCGTGGGTCTCCGTGAGGCGATCATGAACGCGGTACCGCTTTCCTTGAAGCGAGCCATTGGTGTGGGGATCGGCCTCTTCATCCTCTTCATCGGGTTCGAGCAAGGGGGCTTGATCGCCCCTGGCGAGCCGATCGTCCAGTTCGTGTTCCCTGACACCAACGGTGCATGGGTGACCCTGATTGGGCTGTTGATCACGGTGTTGCTCTATGCCCGCAAGGTGCCCGGGGCGCTGATCATCAGCATCCTCGCTACGACGGTGGTGGCGTTGCTGTGGGACGTGGCATCGATCCCGGAGACGCTGACGGCGACGCCGAGCTTCGACACACTGGGTGCGTTTGATCTGGGCAATGTCTTCTCGACCCTGGGTTTCGTGGCGGCGGCGCTGACCATCTTCAGCTTCATGCTGACCGACTTCTTCGACACCATGGGCACTGCGACTGCGATCGTCGAGCAGGCCGGCCTAACGGATGAGGACGAGAACATCCCCGGCATCGGCAAGCTGCTGTTCGTCGATTCGATTGGTGCGGCCGCCGGAGGCGCCGCCGGCGTCAGCTCCAACACCAGCTACATCGAGAGCTCCGCCGGCGTCGCCGAAGGGGGAAGGACGGGGCTCACCTCGGTTGTGGTCGGAATTCTCTTCCTGCTGGCGATCTTCTTGTCACCGTTGGCCGGGATCGTGCCGGCGCAGGCGACGGCGCCCGTGCTCATCCTCGTCGGGTTCTTGATGGCAGGTCTGATCAAGGGCATCGACTTCGACGACTTCGAAGAGGGTTTCCCTGCCCTTCTCGCCTTCGTGCTGATGCCCCTCACCTTCAGCATCACGGTTGGAATCGGCGCCGGGTTCGTGATGTACACAGTGATCAAGGTGGTCAGGGGAAAGGCGGCCCAGGTCCATCCGCTGATGTGGGTGGTTACTGTTGCATTCCTCATCTACTTCGGGCAGGCAGTCCTCGGAGCAGCGATCGCGGCTTAGAGGCAGGCGGAGTCAGGGGTCGGAAAGGGGAGGGACGCTGGTCCCTTCCCTTTCTCGCGTGATTAGAGCGATCGAAGCCGTTCGAATACGGTACGCCCATGAGCGAGTTCTTCCTCAACGCCCATGTTTGGTGGCAATACGTGGTGCTGGTCGCGGTCGTCGTGTCGTTGGTGTTCGCCTTCCGCACGCCGATGATGGAATCGACCGCGGAGACCGTCTACCGACTGACCGTGGTGGCGGTCGACATCCAGGTCGCCCTCGGCATCGTGATCTGGCTCTCCAACTCGGGATGGAGCCTCGGTTTTCTGCGAGGCTGGCTGCACCCGATCCTGGGATTGGCCGCTCTCGGTGTCCTCCATGCCTTCGTCGGCCGCGCCCGGAGAGGTGACCCTGAGCTGGCCAACCGCACTGTGCGAACCGGCCTCCTCATCGCCATCGTCCTGATCGTCGCCAACATCGGAATCGGCGAGATGGCCTGAAATGAAGTGACCCGTGCAGCGGTCACTTCCCCGGCCAGCGACCATCCGCTTTGGCCGCTTCGACGGCAGCGTGCCCGGACTCGTGCATTCGACCGTCGCGTCGGAGACGCTCGACCCTGCTGACGTTGCTTTCCGACCAATTGCTGCGCGGTCGGCGCGGCGTCATTCGTACCCGCCAGCTTCCCTCGTCTCGGCGACTGGCCAAGCCGTCGATCCAGCCGAAGCACAATGCCTCCTCGACGGCTGCGTCGTAGGTGAGTGTGGTCACATCACCACCCGACTTGTGAAGGACCAGGTGAGCTCCCGGCGATGTCTCGTGATTTGCTTCGAGCCATGCCCGCCAGGATGAGGCGTCGGGGAGAAGGAGTTCAGGAAGAAGGTTCTGTGTCATCTCGACAGACGCTAACCAGGGTCCGCCGGCGCTCTTCCGGTCAGCCCGCCAGCTGTCTGACGAGAGCCTCGTCGACCTCAATCCCCAAACCCGGCCCGTCGGGAACAGAGAACTCCCCACGATCGACGTTGATTGGGCTGGCGGACACATCAGCTATCGCACCAAGGTTCGCCGGCGAGCACCCGAAGTCGATGTGTTCCAGAGCAGCGGCGCAATGCAGGTTGGCAGCCGCCGAAATACTCGACTCGATGACCTTCCCGGCCAGGTTGACGCCCAGGCCACCGGCGGAACAGATTGCCCCGCCACGCATTACGCCGGTGACGCCACCATGTTTGATCAGTTTGAGGCTCACGCCGCCGATGGATGTACCCGCGAACTCCTTCACGGAGGCCAGATCCGTGGCGCTCTCATCGGCACATATCGGGATCGGGGAGCGCTCGGCGACTCGCAGCAACCCAGCCCTGTCCTGGCGAGGCACCGGCTGTTCCAGGTACCTGACCGGCATGCCCTCGAGACCCTCCAGGAATCTCTGGGCCGTCTCCTCGTCCCAGGCCTCGTTGGCGTCGGCGCAGATGACGCCGTCCGCTCCGACCAGATCGATCGCCTGTTCGATCGTGCGCCACTCGATATCGCGCGGAGCCATGCCGATCTTGAGCTTGAACCACGAAAAGCCCAGGTCGCGCTTTTCTTTCAATCGCAGGAGGTCGGCGTCGATGTCTCCACTCCCCACCAGCGTGAGTGCAGGTATACGGTCTCTGACGGCGCCACCGATGAGCGCGTGAATCGGGAGGCCGTAGATCTTCCCGACGAGATCGTGCACGGCTATGTCAATTGCTCCGAGCGCAGTGGATGCTGAGGGCCGAGCGGCTTTGATTCGGGTCCAGATCTCGTTGATCTGGCGTGGATCGCAGCCGATGACGAGGCCCCGGAGAGCTTCGAGATCCGACACGATGTCGGCCTGGGTCTGACCGGTGAGTGCGTGAGCCTCCACTCCCTCACCCCATCCCTGGGTCCTGTCATCGGAAGTGAGCCTGATCAGAACGTTTCCGGTTGAGGCGATGACGCCACTCGACATGGAAATCGGGGTCTGGAGACGAAGCCTGATGGGGAAGATGTCCATCGACCTGATCTTCACGACACCAACCTATCCCTTGTTCTTTGGCCGAGGAGAACATGGCTCACTCACCCGGTGAGATGTCAAATGGGATCGGCAATCCGGCACCCACGGATCATATCCCCACGCCCAGAGGGCCCACCGGGTAAGTTCGCCACGATGGCACATCTGGTAGGAGTGGCCGGCCTCACCCACAATCCACTGATGTGGTCCACCCTGCGTAATGGGACGCCCCAAGATCTCGAGAGCACCGCTGAGCTTCTCGCCTCCTTCCGGGATCGGGTGGCCAGGCTGGCTCCCGACGCCATTGTCCTCGTGGCCTCTGATCATCTCCACATGCTCGTGACCGCCAACATGCCCGCGTTCATGATCGGCAAGGCGCCCCGGATCAGGGCGGTGCATCCCAGCGAAGAGCGGAGCTTCGGTCTATCCAGGACCACCATCGAGGGCCACCCAGGATTGGCCCGTCACCTGCTCGAGCGAGCTCTGTCTGCATCATTCGACTTTGCTTTCTCCGACGAGCCGTGGCTGGACCATTCCTTCGTCGTCCCCCTTCTCTTCCTCACTCCTGAACTGGACGTCCCCGTCGTCCCGGTGTTCACCAACGCCAACTCGCCCCCAATACCGTCGGCGGTCCGGTTCGCCCAACTCGGCGAACATCTCGCGTCCGCCATCGCCTCGGCCCCTGGCGCCGACAGAGTTCTCGTGGTCGGGAGTGGCCATCTCGCCTTCGAGCTGGGTGGACCCCGTCAGTTCCTGGGTGTCAGTCCCGACAAAGAGTTCGACCGCATGGCGATATCGTGGATGAGCCACGGAGACCTGGATGCCGCCGTGTCGGGCTCTTCGTTCGATCGACTCACCTCGGCAGGGAACGAGACCTATCAATTCCTCAACTTCGTCACCTGTCTGGCCGCGGCAGGATCACAGCCAGCCAACGTTGCCGCCGGCCCAGAGTCCCGCTTCGGCGCTCTCCCTTTCTTCTGGTGGGAACTGTGAGTCGTTACATGGTCAACAAGGCGATGTGGGAGATAGACAAGAGCAACTCCAACATGGCGTCGTTCAAGCGTGACCCGACCACCTTCCTCCACGACTGGGAGCGTGCTGCTCTTGAACCCGAGCCTCCCTACCCCTCCGGAGGGACTCTGACTCCAGAGGAGCGCCAGGCCCTGGAGACGCTCGACTTCGGCGCGCTCTATGCCATGGGAGCCAACCCGTTCCTTCTCTGGCAATTCGCCCGCTCGGTTTCGGTGCCTGAGCTCATGTCTCTCGAGGAACTCGTTTCCAGTTTCCGCTCGGCGGTGGAGCCCCACGGCACCCCCGACTTCGCCACCTGACCTAACCTGCCCGCCACGTCGTCAGACAGGAGGATTGTGAAACTGAAAGACCAGGTAGCAGTGGTTTCCGGCGGCAGCCGTGGCATCGGCAAGGCGATCACCCGAGCTCTGGCGGATGAGGGTGCGGACGTCGTCATATGCGCTCGCAACATGGAGACGCTCGAAGCCACGGCCGCAGAGATCTCGGGGGAAACCGGGCGTCGCATCCTCCCGGTATCGGCCGATCTGGCGACACTCCCCGGATGCGAGTCTCTTCACACTGCGGCCACCGCCGAGTTCGACCGCATCGACATCCTGGTCAACTGCGCCGGAGCGACAAAAAGCGGCCCATTCCTCGACCTGCCCGATGAGCTCTGGCAGGAAGGGTTCGACCTCAAGTTCTTCGGCGCCGTACGACTGTCGCGCCTGTTCTGGCCCCAACTGGTCGCGGCCCACGGCTCGGTGGTGCACATCGTTGGAGGTATGGCCCGCACCCCTAATCCAAACTTCGCCATCGGCGGCGCGGTCAACGCCGCCCTGGCCAACTTCGGAAAGGCCTTGGCGGGACTCGGTCTGAACGATGATGTCAACGTCAACATCGTCCACCCCGGCCAGACCCGTACCGAGCGTCTCGACGAGATGATGGCCGATCAGGCCGCCCGGACCGGAGAGACCGCGGAAGCCGTTCTCGCCGCCGCCGTGCAACGTCAAGGGATCCGGCGTTTGGGGTTGCCGGAAGACGTGGCGGCGCTCGCCGTCTTTCTATGCACCCCTGAGGCGCGACACATCCAGGGCGTGGCCATCTCGGTTGATGGCGGCGCCACCAAGAGTCTGTTCTGACCA